>PLYR01000069.1:0-54622 GCA_003153435.1 Bacteroidota bacterium | reverse complement strand
ATTGGCTCCATTGCTCAGGTAAATATATTGTGCAATGGTTCTAATACTGGATCAGCAACCATCACCGCTTCCGGAGGAACAGGAGCTCTTTCTTATTCCTGGTCCCCTTTTGGCGGAGCCGCTACAACAGCAACATCACTTACGGCCGGTTTGTATACTTGCGTTGTAAACGATGCTGTTGGATGTAATAGCGGGTTTACAGTAACCATTACCCAGCCAACAGCACTTACGGCAACCTCTTCTACAACAGTATCCACCTGTGGCAACCCCAATGGATCTGTAACAGCTACCGGTAATGGAGGAAACGGACCCTATGCATATTCATGGTCGCCAGGAGGCGCTTTAACAGCAACGGTACCAGGCCTTGCTGTCGGAACTTATACCTGTGTGGTCACGGATGCTAACGCCTGTACGGTCTCTGTGAATGCGACAATTGTAAATCAAGGAGGACCAACAGTTGCTCTTGGTGTGGTTAAGAACGTAACATGCTTTGGCGTCTGCAACGGCACTGCTGCTGTAACGGTAACAGGAGGAACAGGGGTTATTACATACTCATGGACACCATCCGGAGGAACAACAGCCAACGCAACAGGCCTTTGTCCAGGAACATATACGTGTACCGTCACGGATGCAAATGGCTGCTCTGCTGCTATAAGTACTCCTATTACTCAACCTACTGCAATTACTCTTTCGATTCCGGCTTCAACGAACGTCCTTTGTAACGGAGGAAACACAGGATCAGCAACTGCTGTTGCTTCCGGAGGAACAGGCGCTTTGAATTACGCCTGGAACCCTTCCGGAATCCTCACCGCTACCGCCAATGGGCTGACCGCAGGAGAATATACAGTGACGGCCACAGACGCAAACGGATGCATTCAAGTTGACTCTATTAAAATTACCCAGCCTGTCCTTCTCTCTGTTTCCGTTGCCGGCGTTGCAACAAAGTGCCTTGGAAGCTGCGACGGAGTCCTTATCTGTATCCCGGCTGGAGGGGTCTCTCCTTATACCTATTCCTGGAACACCGGATGTATAACCCCGAGTTGTAACAACAACTGTGCGGGTACTTATTCTGTGACCGTAACAGATGCAAACGGTTGCACAGTAAACGGCACTACTATAATCACACAACCAACGGCAATTACACTTAGCATGTTTGCCGTTCCTGCACATTGTATGCATGCTGATGGAACAGATTCTGTATTTGCTACGGGAGGATCTCCAGCGGCACTGGGTTATTCCTATTCGTGGACACCCGGTGCGGGATCTGCTCTTTCTGGTTATGACAACGTGACTCCGGGAGTTTACGTGGTAACGGTCCATGATGCAAACGGGTGTATTGCAAAAGATTCATTGGCTGTTGGAAATACCCCGGGAGTGCGAGCTCAGGTTGTTTCTGATGTTAGTCCATCTTGCTTCGGTGGTTCAAACGGTTCGGCCGTCGCTGGTGGTGCCGGCGGAACAATGCCATATGCTTACCTCTGGACAGCCCCTGCCGTGAGCGCTATTGACACCGCGAAGAATCTGAGTGCTGGTACTTATTATTTCACCGTCACCGATGCAAGGGGCTGTTTCAGCAAAGACTCTGTGCTTATTCAGCAGCCCACTCCTGTTGTGGCCAGCCCTATGGCTCCCCTTACACTATGCATTGGTCAGTGCATTCCGCTCACCTCAACAGCAACCGGAGGTACACCGGGCTATACCTATGCCTGGACTGTGGGTGTAGCTGTTGCGCCTTCCCCGGCTTGCCCGGTGGTGACTACAACCTACACCGTTATCGCAAGTGATAATAACAATTGTGTTTCTGCACCAATGCCGGTTCTTGTTACTGTTCGCCCTCCACTTCTGGTTGTGGCCACGGGCGACTCATCCGTTTGTGCAGGAGGAATTGTACAACTGCATGCGACGGCAAGCGGAGGAGATGGCAATTTTTCGTATTCCTGGTCCACCGCACTTGGCCTGAACAACACTACAATTTCAAATCCTGTATCTAATCCTGTCACCACAACCATTTACACGGTTGTTGTCAAAGACGGTTGTGGTACTCCTTTGGCCCAAGCCACCGATACGGTGACCATCTACCCTACTCCTACCGTTCTCTTTACCGCAAATGATACCTCGGGCTGTGTACAATTATGTGTTTCTTTCAACGGGCTTTCTAATCCGGCCTGTGCAAACGCTGCGTGGGTGTTCGGCGATGGTAGTTCAGGAACGGGTTGCAATTCTGTGCTTCATTGTTATACTCAACCAGGCACTTATTCAGTAACACAAAATGTAACCGATATTCATGGATGTAAGAATTCACTTACACGAAGCAATTACATTGATGCCTGGCCAACTCCGGAAGCTGCATTTACGTTGGGACCTCAGCCTGCTACCATTGTTTTATCAGAAATTTCATTTATAGATCATAGCATTGGAGCTACCAGTTGGAACTGGAACTTCGGTGACTTTACAGGAGCGTCATCTACCATCCAGAATCCTCAATACACTTACCCTGATACCGGTTGCTTTACATCTCTGTTGATTGTTACAAATACATTCGGATGTACCGATACAGCTACAGGCCCGCTTTGCATCCATCCTGACTTCAGCTTCTATGCGCCTAACGCTTTTACTCCAAATGGAGATAATAAAAACGATATCTGGAAACCATTAGGATTAGGCATTGATCCCTCCTCCTATCATATGATGATGTTCGACCGCTGGGGTAACCTCATGTGGGAAACCAAAATCTGGGATGAGGGTTGGGATGGAAAAGCGAATAACGGAGACCGGACTGCGCAGATTGATACCTATGTATGGAAATGCACTGTAAAAGATTTCCTTGGTGGCAGCCACGCCTTTACGGGTGTCTGTAACCTTCTTCATTAGGGTTTATTTCCGATAATGAAGTTCAGATTTGATCCAGATTTATCAGCTATATTTGGCAAAAAAGAACTCATGGGCAATATAAAATTTTTTCTCTGCATTCTCTTAATGAGCGCGGTTGTTTCTGCATCCGCACAAAATCAAAAATCCGACTATAAACCAGCATCCAAAATAAAGGTTGAGGGTGACGGTGGCTGGGACTATCTTACCTGCGACGAAGAAACCGGATACCTCTATGTTTCTCATGGAACGATTGTTCAGGTTGTTGACACCAAAGCAGGAACGCTAAAAGCCACTATTCCCGATACAAAAGGAGTTCATGGCATTACTCTGGCAAAAGATCTAAATAAGGGTTTTATTAGCAATGGACGTGATTCTTCTGTAACCATCTTTGATCTCAAAACATTTGCCACAATAGTAAAGCTTAGTATCCCAGGTAAAAATCCAGATGCCATTCTTTACGACCCCTTCTCTAAAAAGGTTTTAACCTTCAATGGGCGCTCCAAGAATATTACGGTCATAGATGCCGTAACAAACATGGTTGTTTCCTCCATCCCTCTCGATGGAAAACCTGAGTTTTCCGTAACAGACGGAAAAGGAAAAGTGTTTGTAAATATTGAAGACAAAAGTACCGTTTGTGAAATCAACACAACAACACTTAAAGTCGTTAACACCTGGCCTATCGCCCCGGGAGAAGAGGCAAGCGGGTTGGCAATTGACTTGAAAAACCACCGTCTGTTTATGGTATGCGATAATAAACTTATGGTGGTTGTGGATGCCGATAATGGAAAGGTCATTACTTCCTTGCCTATTGGCGAAGGCGCTGACGGTGTTGCGTTCGACCCGGGAATGGATCGCGCATATAGCTCTAACGGTGATGGCACCATCACCGTTGTGCAGGGCCTGGGTGGGACTAATTACAAAGTATTAGAAACCATAAAGACTCAAAAAGGAGCAAGGACGATCGCTGTTGATACAAAGACTCATCATCTATTTCTTCCAACAGCAGAATATGAACCTGCACCCGCCGGTGAAAGCAACGAACGAAAACGTCCGTCTATTAAAAAAGGGACATTCTGTATCCTCGATGTTGCTCCTTTGAACTGATATCTTAATCTGTTCTTCATTTTAAACGTGAACAGGCCCCTTTATCGGGGCCTGTTTCGTGAAGATTAAATGAGTATTCTGCGTTTTAAATGTTTGGCATTGTTCTTGAATACTCCTTATCAACCAAACAAATTAAAAACAAACTAACATGAAAAAGATCCTTTCACTTGCAGTGGTACTAATGTTCACTGCTTCGGTTTTTGCAAATACAAATACCGGCAAAAAAAATTCAGAAAAAGCGAAAACTCATTCTGCAGCCCAGGATAAAGATAAGGGAAAAGAAAAAGGCAAAGGAGAAACCAAAGCAAAGAGTGAACCTAAATCAAAGGGTGATGCTAAAGGCAAAACCGCTGAGACGAAACCTAAAAAACAGTAATACCGTTTTGTTTAGATTGAGCGCCATCCTGCTGGTCCGGGGTGGCGTTTTTTATTTGCCTCTCGACAAAGACTGTTCGTGTCAACTTTGTCCGTAACTCATATTTTCGGTCATCATCAGGGGTCAACTGCACCTTCGAAAACATCAATTTTTTCGAGGTATTTTACCGAGTTCTTAATGTATTCGTGTGCGGGTAGCGGTTGTTTGATGCCGGTGTCCTCAATCAGTTTGCTGTTATCAAATATCTGTCCAAGCTCCATGAATTCAAGGTATGGCTCAAGGGCAAAAAGAAGAATGCGTAACCGTCCTCGGCTCTCGAAAATGTCGTTCCAGTAATTCAGGTGAGTTGTGTTATGTTCCAGCTCGTCTCCGGGTTTTGGAGGGTGATTCTTGGCCCACGCAACCATCTGTTTCACATGAGATGTGTTTACAAACTTAAAGGGGGGGCGGTGATTAAAATGAGGTTCAATCGCTGCTGTAATTTTGAGTGCATTGGTTGCTCCAGCCATACCTGAAGAAACATGGTAAACCTGATGTTTCCGTTTAGCAAACAGAAGTTCCACGATTGCTTGAGATGCGAAATCAACAGAAATAATATCCAGTTGAGCTAATGGATTTACGGGCACAAGACGAAGCAAATTAACGGTAGCAAGCGTCCAAAGTATAACCGTTGACCTTGGAGCCCAGGGGCGACTGTCTCCCATAATAATAGATGGGCGCACTACCAGAATCTTATCATCACTTAGATAATCATGCAGCACCTGCTCCCCGGTCATTTTAGTATATGTATAACTTACAACGTGCTCCGCGTTGACGTCAGGAGATTCTTCCTCTAAAACAACCCTGTTCAGGATATTTTTACCACAAATAGTAGCGGTTCCAACGTAGCAAAATGTGGTAAGATTCTTAAGCTGTGTACTCCACTTGAGTATTCGTCGGAGGCCTTCTATGTTTACATCCTTTACCATCGTATCAAAAATCTTTGAAAACGAGGTGTTGGCCGCAGCATGAATAATAGTCTGGGTCGAGTCCAGGCTTTTATTTTGAATAAGAGTTTCTGTAAGCTTGTCTTCTGAAAGGTCTCCGGCAATAGGAATAATCCTATTCTCGTCGTAAAAATCGCCATGAAGGAAAAAAACCTTTCTGACTCTTTCCTGTGCTTCGTGTTCCGATTTCGCGCGTACAAGACAAAATATTTTGCCCACATCTTTGCGCTTTGCAAGATCCATTAAGATTTCTCCACCCAAAAAACCCGTTGCCCCCGTCAGAAAAACATCCATAAATTAGTGTTATATTAAAAACATTATTTCAAAACAATTCCAAGCCGAAAATTCCCGCGACAATCAGTAAAATTGAAATCACGCGAGGAGCGGTTACAGGCTCTTTATAAAAAATCATTCCTATCAGTGCTATGAGTACAATACCCATGCTTGCCCAAATAGCGTAAGCAATACTTACTTCCATCTTCTTAAGGACAAAAATTAATGAAACAAGACTTAGTCCATAGAAAACAAAAACCAGAATAGAAGGGATCAGCTTGGTAAAACCCTCTGCAAATTTCATGCATATCGTGCCTAATACCTCAAACACGATTCCAAATCCCAGAATTACCCAATTCCAGTTCATTTCTTATTCTTTATCATCGGGAAATTCAGCGAGTTGACCTTTCTATCTTTGCTTTGAATTTGCAAAATTAAGTTATTCTTAACACTAATTGTTTGTTCAATCTAAGATAACAGAAAATAATTTGAGTACCGCCTTTCTTAAACTCATCAAATATTCATTTTGACAGGGTTTTGGCCCAGAGGTTTAAGTCATCGATTATCTTCTTATTGGAGTTATTCTATTGCTAGCCAGAAGATTACTGTGTTATTGGCTCCGCTTTGTGGATATTGTTCAATCGAGTTATTGATTTTTTAGTGCTTCCCGTGATTCCTTTTGACTTTTCTCTGGTATTTACCAAAAATCCTTTTGTCCTCCTGAGCCGGGCTTCTGCGTCTTCTCGTCTTTCTTTTGAAGAATAATGAGCCCTTGGAGCTTCCCGGCTTGCCCATGCTGTTTTGACGACGCATGTGCCTGACGATGGTGTGATATCCATCTCCGGTAGTATTGTATTTGGGCTTTCTCCTGCCCCTAGAAAAGGGGTCGCTTCCTCGAAATCCTGTTGCAAATGCTTTTTGTGGTGTTACGGCCCTTTTGGCCTTGGGCTTATAAAGTCCGAAAAAATGTGCATGGTAGGTTGTGCTGAATGCCTGTTCGGGCGTACAGCTGGTCTGGCAGCATCCGATTATGACCAGCAATGCGGCAATAAATATGTTCCTGATGTGTAGCATCCTTCGAATTATCTCAAAAGTAACGATTTTGCCGCATTGTGTTTCATCATTATAACAATTAACGCTATTATGTAAATTAAATGGGTGTAAATAAACCCTTATTCCACAGATAAAGCGGAATAATGTTCGTTAAGACAATTGAATTGATGATTCCGAAACCAGAGCGGCTTCCAGAACGAAGGGTTTTGAACGAGACAATAGCACTAGGCAGATAGCGCTTCCTGAGGGAGGGGTTCCGCGTGGATGATTTCTTCCAGGTCAATGATCTGACCAATATTTTTGTTCTCTCTAAGTCCCGAATTCGTATGCAGTGTAAATCTTTCTCCAAGACTTGCAAAACGATAGTCCAACGATTCGCTCGATTTAATTTCCCAGATTACCCCAAAAACATCCTTTCCCGTCCGAAGTCTAAATTTACATGGCCTGTCATTGTAAGACAGGAAATCAAATCTTGTCATAGAATGTCTTTTTAGTTGAATTAAATTTCGATTTTTTTACGAAGACAAACAAGATAAGTTGCGGACAGTTTTCAACAAAGATCAAGGGTTGTTGATAACCTTTTACTTAACCCCTCTTCGCTCTTTCCAAATTTGGTTAAACGATTTGGGTGCAACCAAAGGTAGTTCCCGACGATCTCCCCAGGTTTTTTTGAAGAACTGTTTCAGCATGAAGTTCTTAACTTTTGCCCCTCCCTTTTCCATTTTACTTCGTTTCAGCATTGCTCCTTTCCAGAAGAACCAGATTACATTTTCTGTCTTGGTTGATTTTTCGGTTACGGCATCGCGACGATTTGTTAAGAGGAGCTTATGAAGATCTATTTTGACCGGACAAACTTCTGTACATTTTCCGCAAAGAGAAGATGCATAACTCAAATGTTTGAACTCTTGAAGGTTTTTCATATTAGGAGTGAGAACAGAACCAATAGGGCCGCTATAGGTAGTTCCATATGAATGTCCACCGACTCCTTCATAAATTGGGCATCCATTCAGACATGCGCCGCAGCGGATACAGTTCAATGCCCTTCTTTGCTCGGGCTTTGAAAGTATGTTTGTGCGGCCGTTATCAAGAAGAATTACATACATCTCTTCAGGACCGTCAACCTCTCCTGGATATTTGGGGCCGGTTAATATGGTATTGTAAACCGTCATATTTTGACCCGTTCCGTTTGTTGCAAGCAAAGGCCAGTATAAATCCAGATCATTAATACTTGGAATCAGTTTTTCAATCCCCACAATAGAGATTACAATCTTCGGGAACGAAACAGACATCAATGCGTTACCCTCGTTTTCGCTTACCGCAACCGCCCCTATGTCCGCAATCAGAAAGTTTCCTCCAGTTACACCTACATCTGCTGTTTGATACTTTTCTCTTAAGTCCTCACGAACATAGGCTGTGATTTGTTGTGGCGTCCAGTCAATCGGTGTGCCAAGTTTTTCATGAAAGAGTTTTGCTACATCTTCTTTAGATTTGTGCATAGCCGGTGTAACAATATGGTATGGAGGTTCGTCATCCATCTGCTGAATAACTTCCCCCAAGTCTGTTTCTAGAGACACAAGGCCTTCTTTTTCCAGGGACTTATTAAAATGCACCTCTTCCGTTACCATGGATTTGGATTTAACCACTACTCGGGAGTTGCTTTTTTTCATGATCTGTATAACTTCTCGCATTGCTTCTTCCGCGTCTAAAGCCCATATAACCTTGCCTCCTCTTTTAATGAAGTTCGACTCAAACTCAATCAGATATTTGTCCAGGTTTTCGATAACCTTGGTTTTTAGCGCAGACGCACGGGTTCTAGCCAGTTCATAATTGCTGAACTGTTTTTTTCCTTCCAAAACCTTTTTGTTATACTGACCAATATTGTGTTTTAGTTTGCGGCGATGTTCGTCGTCAAAGACTTTCTTTTCTGCCGCCTCCATAAACTGTTCTGCCTGACTTGCCATATCTTCTGTTTGAGATCTGAGTTAATTACTAGTCAATTGTTTTTAATTCTTATGTGAGTCAACAACAATACGTCCAGATCTGTTCGCCAGATCCCACAATGTATAAAATACCAGTCGGGCCCTTTTCTCCATCAAATCGAATTCGATCTTTTCTACCTTATCAGTTGCTTGGTGATAATCTGCATGCGTTCCGTTAAAATAAAATATAACGGGGATGTTGTTCTTAGCAAAGTTATAATGATCTGAGCGATAATAAAACCGGTTAGGGTCATTTACATCGTTGTAAGTATAGTCGAGCTTAAGTTTGGAATATGTTGCGTTTGCTTGTTCGCTGATTGCATGAAGTTCAGAGCTCAGCTTATCGGAGCCTATGATATATACATAGTTCCGGTCATTCGTATGCTGTTCATCTACCCGGCCAATCATGTCGATATTAAGATCACACTCGATCAGATCGAGAGGTATGGTAGGGTGTGCAACATACCACCCCGAACCTAATAACCCTTTTTCCTCTCCCGAAACTGTCATAAACACAATACTACGTTCTGGCCCATGTCCCTCTGCCTTCGCTTTTGCAAATGCTTTGGCGAGTGTAAGTACGGAAACGGTGCCGGATCCATCATCGTCCGCTCCGTTGTATATCAACCCTCCCTGAATTCCTAGATGATCATAATGGGCTGTAACAAACACATATTCTTTGGGTTTGGAAGACCCTTCCAGAATTCCAATTACATTGTCTCCGGAATATCCGGGTTCGTCTCTATGAACTTCTACCTTCAATTTTACTTCCACCTTCAACAGCTTCGATTTGCTATTTGATTCCATCTTCTTTATTTGTTCTTCCGGGTCAACCCCAAGTATCTTTGCCCCCATTTCTTTGGAAATATGAAAGACCAGCATCTCTCCTTTTTCCGGCATTTTCGTTGCTAGCGCCATCTTTTCTCCGTTTCCCCGACCCGCTTTTTTTAGTGCCGCAGGGTCTGCTGTAGTGATAAAGAGAACCATTTTTGCTCCGGCTTCTTTTGCTGCATTAATTTTTTCTGCAGGATTGCCGGTCCAGCTGCTTTCCTCTTTTGTTCCCGTTTTAAGAAAATTTCCTCCCTTGTCTTTTGGTTCACCAGGGTAAATAATAACCACTTTGCCTTTCAGATCAGGGGCTTTTTTATAGTCGTTATATTTCATCGAGGAGTCCTTAATCCCATATCCAATAAAATAGACCTCTTCGGCTTCGAAGGTCTGATCATGAAATTCTGGCTGCGGTACTGTATAGAAGTCTTTACGATAGACGTAAGGTGTACCATTAACGGACAAATCAATATTCCCAAGTTTACGAACAACCAGCGGATAGTTTTGCAGAAACGAGGTGTCGTTGCCTGGCTTTAGTTTTAATTTTCTAAATTCTTTCTGAATATAGTCTGCTGCCATTTTTTGCCCCTTCCTTCCTGTTTCCCTTCCTTCAAAGGCGTCTGATGCTATGATGTTTAAGTGGGCTTTTAGCTGGGTTGTGTCCACTTGTCGGGAATAGCGTTGTGCGATGGTATCGGCTTGCTGAGCAAATATGATTATTGGCGAAGCAAGTAGAATGCTCGATATTAATCTTTTTATCATAAGCGAGAAAATGGTTTGGCTGGGAGCGTGTTAACAGTCTATTTTATTTACTCTATCCGCATGTCTTCCTCCTTCAAAAGGAGTATTTAGAAAAATGTCGGCACACTTAAAAGCCTGTTCGTCTTCCATAAATCTGGCAGGTAACGCAAGAACGTTTGCGTCATTGTGTTGCCGGGCTAATTCGGCAATTTCAGGTTTCCAGCAGAGCGCAGAGCGAATACCCACATGCTTATTGGCAGACATATTAATGCCGTTTCCGCTTCCGCAGATAATAATCCCTATTTCAGATTCATGGTTTTCGAGAGATCTTGCAACGGCATGACCGAAATCCGGGTAATCCGCTCTTTCCTCGGAAAAACATCCTAAATCCTTCACAGTATATCCTTTTTCCTGCAGGTAAATTCGTACCTTTTCTTTCAATTTAAACCCTGCGTGATCTGCACCGATTGAAATTTTTTTTAATGTCATGTAGGCTGGCGTAATTATTTTCAGAGTAAAAATGCAAAATATATGCAAGTGACTGTAAATCTGGTAGTTTTAATTTTATTAACAGGTTATCTATTAATTTAGTTAAAAGCGGTTATTAACTAAATGTAAAAAAGACTTGTTTTATGCAGGAACTAATTCTCTTAAAAATTCTTTCGATTACTGCCTAAAAGAATTCACCTACTATTCAGTAAAAAATGAACACCTTTGTTAAGAGAATTGGAGAAAATTTAAATAACAATTACGGTTTTAGGCCTAAGCTCAAAACTTGTTAAAAACAATACATTATATTCTGTATCAGATCATTTGATTCTTATAACACGTTTACAACCTCGTTCCTGATGTGAATAAGTGATTGAGCAAATGTATCATATAATTTTTTTCAACCGTTTCAACACCCTATTATTACTATTATAAATCTTTTAAAGAATATAAATAATATATATAGTTAAATAAAAAATGGAAACGTTGTTATTAAAAAATGGGTTCCTGAATATGGAAGTTGACCCTTCTCTGGATATCTTTGAGGAAATAAAAAAACTCAAGAAAGAAAAAAATGCAATACTGCTTGCTCACTACTACCAGGAGAACGATATTCAGGATGCGGCGGATTATATCGGTGATAGCCTTGGATTGTCTCAGCAGGCTGCAAAAACAGATGCTGATGTTATTGTTTTTGCTGGGGTTCACTTCATGGCAGAAACAGCAAAGATTTTATGCCCCGAAAAAAAGGTTTTACTCCCCGACCTGAGAGCCGGTTGCTCTCTTGCAGATTCCTGTCCCCCTAAAGAATTTGCCAATTTCAAAGCTCAACATCCGGATCATATTGTTATCACCTACATCAATTGTAGCGCTGAAATAAAGGCCCTGTCTGATATTATTTGTACATCATCAAATGCAGTACAGATCGTTGAAAGTTTGCCACCCCAACAAAAAATAATATTTGCACCAGATAAAAACTTAGGCAATTACATTTCCAAGAAAACCGGAAGAGAGATGGTTCTTTGGAATGGGAGTTGTATGGTTCATGAAATATTTTCTTTGGAAAAAATTACTAAGCTGAAACACTATCATCCTAATGCAAAATTTATAGCTCATCCGGAATGCGAACAAGCAGTACTGGCTCTTGCTGATTTTATAGGTTCCACAACGGCGTTACTTTCATATACCATAAAATCACCAGCAAAGGAATTTATTGTCGCAACCGAAACAGGAATTCTCCACCAGATGGAAAAGAGTTCGCCGGAAAAAACGTTCATTCCAGCACCCCCAAACAATAATTGTGCGTGCAATGATTGCCCGCATATGAAATTGAACACACTAGAAAAATTATACCTGTGTCTGAAGTACGAACAACCAGAAATTAAAATGAGCAAGTCTCTACTGGATAAAGCCCGATTACCGATTAACAGGATGTTGGAATTATCTGCTAAATACGGTTTATAATAAAGCCTTCAGAATGCAAAAGCGATTTTTATTTCTTCTTTTCATAACCAACTATACTTTGGGATTCAGTCAACGAAACAATACCGTTTATAAGGATCTTAAACAAGCCCTCATACATCCTCAACAAGTCTATCATTTAAAACTTTCGTACAAAGGTTTAGACAGCCTCGGCCCGGAGATCGGCAAACTTATCAATCTCGAAGAGCTTGAACTAAACAATAACAACTTACATTTTCTTCCAAAGGAATTGGGCCAACTAAAGAAACTAAAGCGGCTGAATATTTTTAGGAATAGGCTTGTTGAGCTTCCAATCGAAATCGGCGACCTTACATCACTTGAGCACCTTTTGTTAAGCAGTAATTGTTTAACAGTATTACCTACCTCTATTGGAATGTTGACAAAGCTCAAGGAGTTATCTATAAAGGATAACAAACTAAAAGAATTGCCTGGGGAAATTGAAGGGCTTGTAAATCTTGAGCAATTATTTGTGTCCTATAACTATCTTGCAAAAGTCCCCAATGGAATAGGGAAATGCATAAAACTTGAACAACTTTATATTGATCATAATGTTATTTCGTCTATCCCTTCTTCGATTGGAAATCTAAAAAAAATGAAATTTTTATATATTGGTAAGAATGTACTTCCTTCTATCCCACCGGAGATTTGCCAAATGGAGAATCTTCAAGAGCTTGATATAGCGTACAGCGGAAATGTGGGTACCCTGGCTTCCTGCCTCTCAGACCTACCGGTGCTGGATTTGCTTTATATAGATACCTATTCCTCGGCACCCTATGCAGTCTTAGCTAGACGTAATTTTAGATTGAAGGTGGTCATACTCTAATCGTTGCTTCCAATACGTCTAATTATCAGGAAGGTAACAGAGATAAAGAGAAAATATTGTTAAATTTGTCACCCTTTCAAAAAAAGCTAATTCAAATGTTTTCAGAATATGATGTGATAGTGGTAGGTGCTGGGCATGCCGGCTGTGAGGCAGCAGCAGCGGCAGCTAATCTTGGGTCGAAAGTTATGCTAGTTACCATGAACATGCAAACGATCGCTCAGATGAGTTGCAATCCAGCTATGGGAGGTATCGCAAAGGGTCAAATCGTTCGCGAAATTGACGCTCTGGGAGGCTATTCGGGTATTGTAAGCGATAGATCGGCCATCCAGTTCAGGATGCTTAATAAATCGAAAGGAGCGGCGATGTGGAGCCCCAGAACACAGAACGATAGAACGCTTTTTGCTCAGGAATGGAGACAAATGTTGGAAAATACCCCAAACGTTGATTTTTTCCAGGATATGGTAAAGGGTTTGCTGATTGAAGAAGGGCGCTGTTGCGGAATTGTTACCGGTTTGGGAATTAAGATTAGGTCTAAGGCGGTTGTGCTGACAAATGGTACATTTCTTAATGGAATCATTCATATTGGAGAAAAACAGTTTGGAGGAGGGAGAACGGGAGAAAAATCGTCAACAGGAATAACGGAACAACTTGTAAGTCTCGGCATGGAAGGTGGCCGCATGAAAACAGGCACTCCTCCAAGAATCGATGGACGCTCTCTGGATTATTCGAAAATGGAAATACAGACTGGGGATGAAACACCCGGGAAATTTTCCTTCTCGGGAAAAACTAAACCACTTACTACTCAGTTGCCTTGTTATGTCGCGTATACCAATGACTCGGTTCATGACCTGTTAAGAACCGGTTTCGAAAAATCGCCCATGTTTTCAGGGCGGATAAAGGGGTTAGGGCCAAGATATTGTCCAAGCATTGAAGATAAGATTACCCGCTTTGCGGAAAGAACTAGACATCAGCTCTTTGTAGAACCTGAAGGATGGAACACTGTTGAGATTTACTTAAATGGATTTTCCACTTCTTTAGATGAAAGAACTCAGTATGAGGCACTTAAGAAAATCCCCGGATTCGAAAAATGTAAAATGTTTAGGCCGGGTTATGCTATTGAATATGATTATTTTCCCCCGCAGCAACTGCAGCTTACATTAGAAGCCAAGGCAATACCAAATTTATATCTTGCAGGCCAAATTAATGGGACTACCGGTTATGAGGAAGCTGCTTGCCAAGGATTGATGGCAGGCATTAATGCACACCTTAAAATAACTGAATCAGATCCATTTATTCTCGGACGTTCAGAAGCATATATTGGCGTTTTGATTGACGATCTGGTGACGAAAGGAACGGACGAACCCTATCGCATGTTTACCTCCCGTGCGGAATACAGGATTCTTTTGCGACAAGATAATGCCGACATCAGGCTAACTCCACGAGCGTTTGATCTGGGCCTTGCGAAGAAAGAACAAATGGAGCGCGTTGAAAAGAAGCTTAAGGGAACCTGTGAGATTATTCAGTATTTCAAATCGGAGAGCATAAGCCCTGAAGAGATTAACCCAACACTTGAAATACTGGGCTCCGCCCCCATCAACCAAAAAGTAAAGATGTTTGGAGTTTTGACAAGACCCGATATTACCATTCTTGATTTCGCCTCCGACAACCCTGTTTTCAAAGACTATATTTTGAAATACGAAATGGAAACCATTGAGGAAGCAGAGATCTTGATGAAATATGAAGGATATATTGTCAAGGAGCACGAAGTGGCTGAAAAGATTTTGCGCCTGGAAAACATAAGGCTTGGTACCGATTTTCAATATTCCCAATTGACCTCACTTTCGAATGAGGCAAGAGAAAAACTTAGTAAAGTTCAACCCATGACGATTGGTCAGGCCGCTCGAATTTCAGGCATCTCCCCTTCCGACATCTCTATTTTGATGGTCTATCTGGGTCGCTAATGTTTCACGTGTAACCCTCACCATCGTCACAAATTGGAACTCTAATTTCCATTTATACTCTCCCTTCTCTATGGATACTTTGAAAAACTGTCCTATTTGTAATGGCCAAGACCTTTTGCCATTCTTAATTTGTAAAGACTATACCGTTTCACGTGAAACATTTTCTATAGTTCGTTGTGCTTCCTGTGGTTTTCGGTTCACCAATCCGCGTCCCGGAGTAGACGAACTTGCTAGGTATTATCTGTCTGAAGATTATATATCCCACTCCAATTCTAGTAAAGGACTAATCAACTGGCTATATAAAAAGGTCCGCACCTATACTCTCAAAGGGAAGGTGGCTAAGATTAATGCAGAGTCGGCAATAGGTCAGATCCTGGATATTGGCTGCGGTACCGGAGAGTTTCTTAATGCTTGTGTCTCAGCGGGATGGAAAGGAAAAGGAATTGAACCTAGCGAAATGGCATCGGCTCAAGCCAAAAAGAACTTCAATCTGTCTGTTTTTTCGGAAGAAGAAATGGACAAATTGCCTTCGGAGTCCTTTGATGTTATAACAATGTGGCATGTTTTAGAACACGTTCCTAACCTGGTAGAAAGGGTTAAAGACCTTCAACGTCTTCTTAAATCTACGGGGGTTGCCCTGATTGCAGTGCCTAATTGCGAGTCGAGAGATGCGAAACACTACAAGGAGTTTTGGGCTGCATATGATGTTCCTCGTCATCTGTATCATTTTTCTCCTGCGGATATCAAGAATCTATTTAGTAAGCATGGGTTTAAAGTCCAATCAATTCTTCCTATGAAGTTTGATTCCTATTACGTAAGTATGTTAAGTGAAAAGTATAAAGCAGGACGACCCCGTCTTCTTAGAGCCTTGTTTCAAGGCACTCTTTCTAATTGGAGTGCAGGTGCAAATGGGCATACTAGCTCTAGTCAAATCTATCTCCTTAAAAAGGAATAGGGCGATTAATTGTTCTGTTGTCAGAGGCCCCAATGGGGCCTTTTTTTGCTCACGCCCACATAATCCTCTTCAGAAAACAACTAGTGTTTCACGTGAAACAAAAAGTCTGAGGCTGTCTGCTTTAACAAATCGGAGAACATCTGTCCACAACAAGTTCTCTAATCTTTAGACCAAATTACTTTATGTGAGAAGCAAACCAGAGATAATATTATATACATAATTAACCAGCTAAAGAAGCAAGAAGAATATAAATAAGCGCAAAAAAGATTTTGTTTACTTTTCACATAAAACAGAACAATGACAAGTGAAGTAGCAATAGAGATTATAGCACTCTTGATCTTTTTTAAATATTGTTCTGACATAAGTCAGGAATTAGCATTTAATGATTTAGTCAGACGAGCTGGAGCAAACATGTTGCATAGATTCCTATCATTCTATAGCTGAATATAACCTTATAGGAATATTGTATTCTGGCACCCACAAATAAAATTGGCTTCACAATTAATGGTGGATCATTTTTTTTAGCAAATCCGAAAATAATCCCAGAGGTAATTACACTGTTACGCTTAGCGTATTCAGAATATTTTCAATGAACTTCTTTATAACGAAAGCGCTCACAGGAACCATCTTGTAAGAATTATTTTTCTAATTAGGACAGCATTTTTTATCTTTAAAAATTCGAGTAGGAGTAATAACAGCAAGCGTGAAATCTGGTGAGAGTTTAAGATGTGTTTTATTTCAAGTAATTGCTTTTGTTACAGGCAATTACCAAAACACATGCGCCTATATTGCTGCAAATCAGACACATATAAAACAAAGATGAAAACAGACTCAAGAGATTTATCCCATATACTAAATCACCTCGGGGAAGAGCGTGAAGAATATTATGGAGCAGTATCCCCTCCTATTTTTCAAACCGTAAACTTTTCGACGACTAGTGTTTCTGCTCTGAGAGAAAAATTGAAACACGAGTTGGAGGAACCATTTTATACCCGTGGATTTAACCCGACCGTAGGAACACTCAGGAAAAAGCTTGCAGCCCTTGAAGGAACTGAAGATGCACTTGTGTTCTCAAGCGGAAGCGCAGCGGTAGCAGCAGCGGTGATGAGCTCCACAAAACAAGGAGATCATGTAATTTGTGTTCAAAAGCCTTATAGCTGGACAGCCTCCTTACTAGGAAAATATCTACTAAAGTTTGGCGTAACCGTAAGTTTTGTTGACGCAAGCGAGATCTCGGCTGTTGAGGGTGCTTTTCAGGAAAATACACGTATCATTTATCTGGAGAGCCCCAATTCTCTTACGTTTGAGATGCAGGACATTGAAGCGTTAACGACTTTGGCAAAGAAGAGAGGACTAGTCATGATTGTCGATAATAGTTACAATTCTCCATTAAATCAAACACCGGCTTCCATGGGTGCAGACCTGATTGTGCATTCCGGGACTAAATATTTAAGTGGTCATAGTGATGTCGTTTCAGGAGTGGTTTGCGGGAGTCGTACAAGGATTCAAAAAATGCTAGCGGAAGAGTACATGACTCTTGGAGCAATCATTTCCCCGCATGATGCATGGCTAATGATGAGGGGAATGAGAACCCTTGAACTTCGGATTAACAGGAGTGCGGAAAGCGCATTGAAAATCGTTACGGCTCTGGAGAAGCACGAAAAGATAGAGGCGATTTATTATCCCTTTGCACCCAGCAATCCGCAGCTTGCACTTGCAAAGAAACAAATGAAGCAAGGCGGTGGTTTGTTTTCTATAAAGCTTCGAGCGGAAAACGAACAAGGAGTGGAGCGTTTTGTGGACTCTCTAAAGCGATTTCTTATTGCAACATCCTGGGGGGGGTATGAATCTTTGGCTTTCCCGCTTTGTGCGCTTGCTGCCTCCAAAAGTTTTGAAAACCCCTTGCCTTGGAACATGGTGAGGTTTTATATTGGAATAGAAGATGGAGAACTGTTGCTTCAGGATCTTCTAAACGGCCTACAGAAGATTTGAGTTCATGGAGAAGCAGAGTGTATCTATGAAGAAGTAGAGTATGTTTATGAAGAAGCAGAGTGTGTTTCTGGCGTAGTTTTTTGATACAGCTTATAGAACAGACTCCTTTATTTTACTTCCTGCATCAGTTTCTTAATTAGCGGGGAGATCAGGATCATAACGACACCAGCCACCAGAGCATAGATTGCCAGGTGTTTATAACCATCCGTATAAGCGAAAAGTTTCTCTGTTGCAGAGGCGTCCTTATTGTCCAAGCTCATATCTGCACCAAAAATTCCGGCCAAATATTGTCCATATGCACTTGCAAGAAACCAGAGACCCATCATAATTCCTTGAAGTGGCCGGGGCGATAGTTTGGTCATTGCCGAAAGACCGATAGGAGAGAGGCAAAGCTCGCCAAGGGTAGCTACGAAACAGGCCAAAGTAAAGATGTTGAGGGAAGTTATGCCCTGACTGTTTGCAAAAAAGCGGGTGGAATAATAGGCGTAGAAAGAAAGTCCAACAAACAGAAAGCCCAATCCAAACTTTACGATAGTATTAGGTTCCAGTTTTCGTTTGTAAAGCCAGAGCCAGGCCAAACCTACCAGAGGAGCGAAAACAATAACGAAAATAGAATTGGCCCCATTGTTAACAGCGTTCGGGTTCATCGGAATGCCAAGAAGATACTTGCTCAGATTGTGTCTGGCAAATAGACTTAGAGAACCTCCGCTTTGTTCGAAGAAAGCCCAGAAAAAGATTGAAAAGAGAATCAGAACCAAGGCAGCAATAAGTTTCTTGTTTTCGGCAAGAGAAAATCTGCGCATTTCCCAAAAGAGATAGAGAAGGGTTAAGGGACCTACTGTATACATAAACAAGTCGGTATACTCTGTTTTCCTCACTAGTATGAGAATTAGCGGGATGATAGCAAGGGAGCCTACATAAACAGATATCTCATAGAATCGTTTTCTAAGTTTGCTGAGATTTTCAGATAGGGGAGAAAGTCCGATGGGGCCGATTTTATTTTGCGTAAAAACGAAGATGGCCAATCCAAAGACCATAAAAATTCCTGCAAGGGCGAAGGCTATATTCCAGGAAAAAGTATCCGCGGCCCAAATACAAAGAATCCCACCTAACAGTGCACCTATATTTATTCCAGAATAAAACAGAGAAAAGCCAGCATCGCGTCGAGGGTCTCCCTCCTTATAAAGAGCCCCAACCATTGTGGAGATATTCGGTTTGAAAAAGCCAGTACCGACGATAGTGAAACTGATCCCGATATAAAAAAGACTGACCGGAGAAAAGGCGAGGGTAAAGCTACCAACAATCATCAGGAAGCCGCCCCAAAAAAGAGATTTGCGAAACCCGAGAATCTTATCTGCAAATAGGCCACCCACAAATGCTAAGGTGTATACAAAGGCCTGAGTTGCGCCATAGCGCAACTGTGATTCTTTTTCAGTCATTAAAAGTTTCTCGACCATAAATATGGTGAGCATACCCCGCATACCATAAAACGAAAAGCGCTCCCACATTTCAGAAAGAAACAAGAACCAAAGTTGTTTAGGGTATTTTCCTTTGAAGTCCTGAATCTCGTCCAGGGTCATTTGTTTGTTCATCGATGCTGAGAATTGATTTTGTGAAGATATAGAAATGTTTCAGAACCGGGAAAGATCCGTAAGGGTGGGAGAAACAAAAAGCCTCTTGCTGTTGGCAAGAGGCTTTTACAAAACGGTAAAAAAAGGATTACTTATTTACAGTCTTAGCAAGATCAGCACCAGCTTTAAATTTGGCTACTTTCTTAGCTTTGATTTGGATTGCTTTTCCAGTCTGTGGGTTACGACCTTTTCTTGCAGCACGTTTGCTGATAGAGAAAGAACCGAATCCAACGAGAGCAACACGGTCACCTTTTTTCAGGGCCTTAGTAGTAGCGTTGATAAAACCATCCAGTGCTCTTCCTGCGTCTGCTTTGGAAATTTTTGCTTCTGATGCAATTGAATCAATGAGTTCTGACTTGTTCATGCGTTTGTTGATTTTTAGGTTAATTTGGATTTAATGGTGCTAAAGTAAAGAAATCCGTTGTCCGTGCAAGTTCCAAGGGGTAAATGTTCTGAACAAGTTGATAACAGGGGAAAAGAAAACCCCGAAGGGGCGGAGCCGGCTTCGGGGTTCAAATTGATATGAGATAAACCTATTTCAGGTGTTTGGAGAGGTGCTTGCCCATCTCAAACATAGATACCTGTCCTTTGCCACTGAAGATTGGCTTTAGTTTAGCATCAGCATTAATCATGCGTTTATTCTTAGCATCCTGCAGTTTGTTAGCTTTGATGTAAACCCAAAGTTTTTTAACAACCTCTGTACGGGGCATAGCCTTGTTGCCTACAACTGCTGCCAGATCGGCGCTTGGAGTGTAAGGTTTCATAAGTCCAGCGCCGGGTTTACGGGCGGTTTTTTTTGCAGGTGCCTTCTTGGCTGCCTTCTTAGCTGGTTTTTTTACTGCCTTCTTAGCTGCTTTTTTTGCGGTCTTTTTTGCCATAATGATTTGTTTTGGGGTTAGCGTTGGATAACCATTTGTGGTTGTCTGCAACAAATATAAATTAATTTTCTTCTTATGATGCTAATATAATCAAGTATTACAGAAGAGTTACAGAAAGGGGCCTTGGTTTCTTTAAGAAGGAGGGAGGATAACATTGACTCATTCTCGATGCCGGATGAGCACAGAGTACCGATCAAATTATCTCCAGGGCAGTCTTCGGAAGCCAGCCTGAATGACCATTGTTAAGCTTTACTTCGTACCACCCTCCACTGCTCTGGAGCAAGGTGACTTTCGATCCTTCATGAAGGATAAACAGATCTGTCCCCTTGTTATCGGGAGATCCTTTGGCTGTGATATTCGAGGCCAGAATGATGGCTTCTTCTTGCCTTACCGAGTCCTTAAAGCATTCCCTTGCAAGAAAAAAGGTGGAAAGAGAGACCTGGAGAAGTAGGAGGGAAAACCCCAAAGAGAGCTGACGAATCCCTATGCGACCAGAAACAAAATAGATCGTCAACAGACAAAGAAAAATCATCCAGGATCCAAGGCTATAGAGAGACCAGGTCTTCTCAGTGCACACATTTAATAGGAGAGATCGCTTCGCAGATAAGAAATGGACCTCCGGAGTATCTATTTTATCCGCAATTAGCTGATTAGCCATTTTTAGGTTAAAGACAATGTCCTCGTCTTCCGGCTTTCTTTTTTTGGCCCGTTCGTAGTTAAGAATGGCTAAGGGCAGATTCCGGTTCTTGAAGTAGGCATTTCCAAGGTTATAATAGATTTCCGGGGCTTCTATGTTTTGGGAAAGCACTTTTTCGTAAAAATTGATAGCGGCGGCATAGTTTTTTTTGGAATAAGCCTTGTTTGCAGAATCGAGCAAGGCTTTTTCGGCTCCGGCAAAAAGGTTAATGGAGATAAACAAAAAACAGAAAAGGGCAAATAATTGTTTCATGCTAGGGGTCATTAAGAAAGCTTCCCGGCCTTGGTTATCTCATTTTCAAGTTTGGTAATGAGTAATATGCTTTGATCATAAATTTGTTGCAGGTTTCCTGATGCAGAAGCAGGTGCATAACGGGCAAATTCACAAGAGTCGATGATAGCACTCAACTCCTGCCGGGTTGAGGCAGACACCCCAAAGCGCTCCAACGTCGCTTCAATGAAGTCTTTTGACAAATCCGCAACCTGCATAAAGAGTCGATCACTCAGATAACCATACAATGCACGAGATACCTCCTCATAAAATTTTTCTTTGTTTTCGGCCTTCATATGGGAAAAAGCAAGCATCAGCCTCTTTTGGGCCATACGTGTCGCTTTCTTGCTTTTTACGAGCCTTAGATCACTTTGGTCTTGTTTTTGTTTTTTCCAAAACAAAAGAAAAAGAAGAAATCCAAGCCCCGGAGCCAAGAAGCCCAACAGAAAGCCTGTGGAGCCATAAAAGTGCGCACCTTTTTGATAGAGATCAACAGGGTTGTTTTTGATGTAGTGGATATCATTACCAATAATGGCTATTTCATTTCTATTTCCACCGGGAGTGAGACCACCAGCTGAGGAGGTGCTTTCGTCTTCGCCCTTTTCAACCTCCAGATCAAATTCAGGAGAGCGTAGTGTAAAATAGGCTTCTTTAACCGGATCAAAGTAGCTGAACCCTAGAGCCTCTACTTTATAGCTTCCGTGATGTCTGGGAATAAGTACATATTCTGCAGATTTGGTTCCCTCAACCCCCCCTGCTTTCACTGTTATATTCTCAGCCGTTTTAGGGTCATAGCTCTCTATGTCGGGAGGAATCTGGAATTTAGGAATATCGATGAGGTTGATGTTTCCTTTGCCGGTGATATTGACATTTAGATTAACAGCATCATTCGTTTTCACCTTATTTTTATTCATCTGAGCTTTCATCGAAAACTGGCCCACAGCCCCAGAGAACCCGGAAGGCTTTCCTTTTTCGGGTAATGGGATCACCTCTATTTTTATAGATGTTCCGTTTAGCTTATACACCACGTCTTCTGTCCCCATTGAAAAGATGTTCCAGGGGTCAGCAGATCGGCTTTGCTGCCTTACTATAGCATCGATCTCTATCGGTTCGACAGGTAAGCTGCCGCTTTTCTGCGGAAACAGGCAAGTCGTTTTGAACTCGACCACAGAGTACTGAAGTCCGTTTAGGGTTTCTTTTGTTACGGAATAGGTTGATGGGGATTTCAGGTCTTCCGACCAGAACCCTGTGTAGGAAGGCATCTTAGCATTCTGAAAGCCGACCAGGTTTACCCGGGCATACACTTTGTAAGAAATAGTTACTTGTTCTCCCAGGTAAACCTTCTGTTTGCTCACGTTGGTTTTGACAAACAGATTATCGTTTGCCCCTTGGTATGATTTACCTTTTCCTGAAGCCACGGTTTTAGTAACCTCAATTGTTATGCTATTTGACTCAACCTTTTTTCCTCCAAGAGTTATGGATGCCGGACCGATGACAAACTTGCCTTCTTTTTTTGGACTTAGGTAATACGAATAGGAGGTAGATTGAGACATTCTCCCATTGATTATTTGAACAGCCTGAGAGTTGTTCGGACCAGAAAGAACGTTGAAGTCTGCAAACGACGGAGCCTGAAACCCTGTACCGTTTCCTGAAAAGGAAAACGTTACATCCACTGTTTCATTGACGGCAACGTGATTCTTATTTATGCTAGCACTCAGTCCCTGGGAAAACCCAAGAGTCTGAAAAAGAAAGCAAATAAAAATCAAAAAACAAGATTTCATAAATACTGTTCTTACCAATCCTTTTCAATTTTTACAGGAACCCCAGTCTCCTTTTGTTTCTTGAGCTTGGCCTGGATTTTCTTGTCATTGTTGTTTATTTCCTTCAGCATTTTTTTGGCCGCATCTTTTGACACTTGATTCTGTTGGTCTTTATTTGATTTTTCCTGGTCTTGCTTGTCCTGGGGCTTGTTACCATCGTCCTTCTTGTCTTTACCCTTATCGGGATCTTTCTTCTTGTCTTTCTGTTCGTTTTTTTTGTTCTTATTGTCCTTATTATCTTTGTCGTCTTTATTTTGTTTTTGTTGTTGCTGTTGTTGTTTCAGCATTTGTTGGGCATAAGATAGGTTGTAACGGGTGTCATCATCCGTTGAGTTGAGAGAAAGACTTTTTTTGTAAGCATTGATGCAATCTTCATACTTTTTATCTTTAAGAAGGGCATTGCCGAGATTGTGGTAAGCTTCGGCGCTTAGCTTATCGTTTCCGGTAATCGTTTTGGTCAGTTCTTCAAACTTGGCGGCAGCTTCTTTATATTTCCCTTGTTTATAATACGCGTCTCCAAGGTTAAAAGCGCCTTTAAGGTTGTCTGGTTTCACCTCTACTGATTTCTTATACTGGTCTTCAGCTTCTTTATATTTACCAGCTTCGTAAGCCTTGTTACCATCTCTCAGATACTTCTTTTCTTCTTGTGCCCTTATCCCTGAGCAAAGCAGAAGGAAGCACAAGAGAAGACCTATGCTATTCTCATTTCCAAATTTGAATTTACCCGGTTGTTTCATTTTTTTTCTCCGAACAGGTTTAAACGGGAGTACAATTTACTTCTTCTTTCTGAGATCAGACCTTCAGAAAAAATCAAGAAGAAAGCCAACCAGATGAAATAAGGAAAGTAGTCATCGTAATCAGAATACTTATTCCCCAGAAACTCTGTTTTGTCGAGGCTGTTAATTTGGTCTAGGAGTTTGTTTAACCCAAGTTCTGTGTTGGAGGCATGAATATAGGACCCATGGCCAGCAGAAGCTATTTCCTGGAGCACCTGTTCGTTGAGTTTTGTTATTACGGTAGCACCGTTTTTGTCTTTCCGGAACCCGTTTTTAATTTTTCCGATGAAGGCGGGGATTGGCACCCCATCAGGAGAACCTAGTCCAATGGTGTGAATGACCACGCCACTCTTAAGAGCCTGAGCTGCGGCCTCTGTCACACCTCCTTCGTGATCTTCACCATCAGTGATGATGATCAAAGCTTTGTTTTTGCCTTCGTCAGGACCAAAGGATTCGACTCCCAGATCTATTGCGGAGCTGAGCGATGTACCCTGAGTAGGGACAAGGTCTGTGTCAATGTTTTCTAGAAATAATTTTGCGGCAGCATAATCTGTAGTTATTGGAAGCTGTACATAAGCTTTCCCTGCGAAGACAATCAGTCCGACCTCATCTCCCCTGAGCTTATCAATCAGCAGGCTTATAGCCTGTTTAGCTCTTTCAAGTCTGTTAGGAACAAGGTCTTCAGCTTTCATGCTATTGGATACATCAAGGGCGATGATAATTCTTGCCCCTTCCCGTTTCACCTTTTCAAGGCGAGAGCCCGACTGAGGGTTAAGTATGGCAGTCAAGACACAGGTCAAAGCCAGCAGAAACAAGGAGAACCGGAATTTGACTTTTGAAAAAGACACGTCAGGCATCAGCTTCCATACAAGATTGGTGTCACCAATGCGTTTAACGCTCTTCTTTTTCCATTGAAGGGTAAGGAGAAATAGGAAGATGCACAGAGGTATCGCCCCGAGTATATATATAAAGTGTAAGTGTTCCAGTCTCATTGTTACATCCCGCCTTGTGGGTGATCAGGTTATGCTTCTTAAAACTGTGTTTTTTAATAAAAACTCCAGGAGCAAAGAAATCAATGCTGCTATGGCAAGTGGTAGGAAGAGTTCTTTCTTCTTTGAAAAATCTCTTTCCTCGATTATATTCTTCTCCATCTTGTCAATTTCCTGGTAAATCTTTTTCAGTTTGTCTGTATCGGTTGCCCTGAAATATTTACCACCGGTGATTGCTGCTACCTTTTTAAGAACCTCCTCGTCAATCTCCACATCTACATACCCATATTGATAGCGGCCGTTTGCATCTCTGGCTACCGGGGCCAGGGCTTTTCCGGTACTTCCAAGACCTATAGTATAGACCCGGGTCTTATAGGTTCGTGCGATATCTGCAGCAGTGAGAGGGTCGATTGCGCCTTGGTTGTTTACTCCATCTGTCAGTAAAATAATGATATTGCTTTTTGCATTGGTATCAATCCGTGACACAGCAGTAGCCAGCCCCATCCCTATGGCGGTACCATCATCTACCATTCCAGTGTGGATGTCGGAGAACAAATTTTTCACCACCGCATGATCGCTGGTGAGGGGGCATTGTGTAAAGCTTTCTCCGCTGAAGATTACAAGCCCTATCCGGTCGTTGGGGCGGTTGTCAATAAAATCCATAGCCACCGCTTTGGAAGCTTCTATGCGGTCGGGTTTCAGATCTCTGGCCATCATAGACGAAGAGATATCGAGTGCAATAATAATATTGATGCCTTCGGTGCTGATGTTTTTCCAGCTAGATTTCGACTGAGGTCTTGCCATGATAATGATTAGTAAAGCAAGGGTGATAAGACGAAGCGCAACAAGCACATGCCTTAGATAGAGGCGAAAAGATGCTTTAATCCCTTTTAGGTTTTCCAGAGAGGACAAAAGGAGTGCAGCTTGCTGATTTTTGTTTGTCCACAGATACCATCCCAGATAAAGAGGAAGAAGAAGGAGCAACCAGAGGAGGTACCTGTTCGCAAAAGTTATGTCATCGAGGAGTGCCACGGTCAGTTCTGAGTATTCTGTTGGGTTTCGGAAACTTTTTGCTCGCTTCGCGTTTCACTCACAAAAGCAATCGCATTATCCATACTCATTTCATTTTCGTCGGGCAGGGCCTGTTGCTTTGCAAATTTGACCATGTCGGAGAGGAGCAAGATCTGTTTCAGCCGGGCCTTGTTTTCAGGATCCATTGCAATGCTGTGGAAGCTGTTTAGAATTTCGTCTGAAGTCTGCTCCAGGGCACTGATGTGAAATCGTTGTTCAATATAGAGGCGAAGGATATCAGTAAGGCGACTGTGATATTCTTTTTGTTTGTTATCCTGCCAGAGCTTCGCTTCCCGCAGTTTTCGGAGTGCATCAAGCGCCTGAACATGGGGAGGAATTTCAGGCCCCTTTGGTTTCAACCGCTTTTGTTTTCTGCGTGATAAGTACTGTACGAGAAGCACAATACCAACCAGAAGCACCAGTGCTAATGCCACCCATTTGAGCAGAGGTATTAGCTCCCTCCAGTTGAACGGCTCCTTCAGCGGCTGCTTGATATCCTTGATCGCGAGCGTGGTGTCTACTCGCATCCCCTGGACATGAAGCAACAACGCTTCTGTCAGGAGGGGTTTGGTGCTGTCGCCGTTGAGAATAAACGTAAAGGGGGGCAGCGCATAGTAGCCGGAGTCGAATGAGGTAATAACCAGCGACTGTTCTTGTTGAAGTGTCGTTGGTTGGCTGTTCTTCACAGACTTGGTGGTATCAACTTTTGAAATCTTAAGGACCACGATATTCTTAATCAGGGAATCAGAAAATCGAGGCCAGGAAATTTTCAATGCTCCGTTGTTCCTGGTTGACTGTATCCGTAGATGGATCGTTGCTTGCTCGCCTATTCGGATTGCATTAGTGTCTAGTACTGCGCTTACCAGTATATTCTGGGACATACTAACGCCGGCCTTAAGCAGGGAGAGGATAACCAGCAGTGCCAAGAGAGGGCTTTTCATATGCAGATTAGACACGGTTTTTAAATAGGGCCATCAAGGGTTCTATATAGGACTCATGAGTGGCAATTCTTGCAAAGTTCACTCCGCTTTTAATGAAATTACTTTTCAGTTGATCCTGTCGGCGGAGCGCTGAAGCAGCGTAGTGGGTTCTGACTTTTTTATCGGAAGTGTCCACCCATTGGTATGCTCCTGACTCTTCATCCTGAAGTTTTACAAGGCCAATATCAGGCAGAGCGTTTTCCATTTTGTCATATAGCTGGAGGGCAACCAGATCGTGTTTACGCCGGGCAATTTTCAATGCATCTCCAAAACTATTTCTGGAAGCACCAGTTATACGGGGATCAATAAAATCGGATATGAGAAAAGCGATGCTGCGTTTTTTGGTAACATTGGCGAAGTAGCGAAGGGCTTGCTCTATGTTGGTCTGTTTATTTTCTGGTTTGAATTCAATAAGATCACGGATAATGTGGAGGATATGACCTCTTCCTTTTTTCGGCGGAATATATTTTTCTATTTTATCACTAAAGAAAATGATTCCAATTTTATCATTGTTCTGAAGTGCAGAGAATGCCAGGACAGCGGACAGCTCTGTAATGAGATCCTGCTTAAATTGTTTAAGTGTTCCAAAGGCTCCCGAGCCGCTCACGTCGGCAAGGAGCATGACAGTTAGTTCTCGTTCCTCTTCGAAGACTTTGACATAGGGACTGTTAAAACGAGCGGTGACGTTCCAGTCTATCGAACGGATATCGTCTCCGGCCTGATATTCACGGACCTCACTGAAAGCCATGCCTCGGCCTTTAAATGCGCTATGGTAACCCCCGGAGAAAATCTGATTAGAGAGCCCCAGTGT
Source organism: Bacteroidota bacterium (assembly GCA_003153435.1). GTDB lineage: Bacteria > Bacteroidota > Bacteroidia > Palsa-965 > Palsa-965 > Palsa-965. The sequence continues at coordinate 26,786 of PLYR01000069.1, read as the reverse complement.
CTTGATTTCAATCTTACGTACCTTTTTCAGTAATTCGACTGTTTCCATCTTCAGGGAACTTCCACAGCATTTAATATTTCTTGAACAATTTGCTCAGAGGTGATGTTTTCTGCTTCGGCTTCATAGGTAAGGCCGATTCTATGGCGGAGCACATCAAGACAGACTGCACGGACATCTTCAGGGATCACATATCCCCGACGCCTGATAAAGGCATAGGCTTTGGCGGCCAGCGCAAGGTTGATGCTTGCTCTGGGAGAACAGCCGTAACTGATCAGTTGTTGAAATTTATCGAGCTTATAATCCTGAGGAGAGCGCGTTGCAAAAACGATATCAACAATATATTTCTCGATTTTCTCATCCATATAAACCTCTCTCACGATCTGTCTAGCTTTGGTGATATCTTCTTTGTTGATAACATGCGCAGGAACAGGGTAGTCTTTTGCAATGTTTTGCCGGATAATAGCTCTTTCCTCGTCTTTATTCGGATAGCCAATAATTACCTTGAGCATAAAGCGGTCTACCTGCGCTTCGGGAAGAGGATAGGTTCCTTCCTGCTCAATGGGGTTCATTGTAGCCAGCACAAGAAAGGGTTCAGGAAGGCGAAAAGTTTCATCACCAATGGTCACTTGTCTTTCTTGCATAGCTTCAAGCAGCGCGCTTTGTACTTTGGCTGGAGCGCGGTTGATTTCATCGGCAAGGATGAAGTTCGCAAACAGAGGCCCTTTACGTACATTAAACTGTTCCTGTTTCTGGCTATAGATTAAGGTACCGATAAGGTCGGCAGGAAGCAAATCAGGAGTAAACTGGATCCGGTTGAATTCGCCATGAATACACTGTGCGAGAGATTTAATAGCAAGCGTTTTCGCGAGTCCGGGCACCCCCTCCAGAAGTATATGCCCATTCGAAAGGAGCCCGATGAGAAGTCGCTCTACCATGTGCTTTTGACCAATGATGACCTTGCCCATTTCCATGTTCAGCAAGTCTATAAATGCACTTTCCTTTTGTATGTGTTCGTTTAGTTCTTTAATATCGGTCATACTTACGGTTTTGTTTAGCTGTTAAACAAGTCTAAAATTAAACGGTGCCAAAGATAAGGTTGAATTTCCAGCAATGTTAGCCGGGAAGCAGGTTTGCTGCATCTACTTGCAAAAATAATATTTATAGTGAAAATAAAGGAAGGGTAAAGGGTGTTAAAAAAAGTTAAGAAAGGCGGTATCGACGTGGGAGCTACGCAGAAAGAATTGGTTTCATCTTCTGTATAATTTCCAGAATGCGAGAATGTTCTTTCATTTGTTTGAACCGGAGAATAAGTGGAGGAGGTATCGCTTCTGCCCCCAAAAGAGTACCCGCTAACTGACCAGCCATGGCAGCATTCGTGTCGACATCTCCGCCAGCAGCAATGATTCCATTGAACATGTTCAACAGCCCAGTGTGGAGTACTTGTTCGGCAGAATAGATTGCAAAAGGAACGGATTCGACAACAAAAGCGCTAGTCCCCCATTTAGCGGCAGCTTCAATACCGGTATTTTTCAGCAGGCTTAATTCCACAAGGCGATGTTTTACTTCAGAATCAGGAACATCATGGATCATAAGGTCAATCAAAGATCCCTGTCCTTTCCATTGTCCACTAGTGATGGTGGTAATGCAGGAGACTAGCGCCAGCGCGCCGGCGCAGGCTTCATCATTGCGATGGGTGATTCTGCAGATCTCCAGAATTGCTGATTTAGGGAGACCCGTAAAAGCGAGGGGAGCAATCCGTCGGCACGCCCCATTGAGGGCAGCAAAAGGCCCTGAGGCTCCTGTTAAGCGCCAATCAAGTCCTTCTTCGAGGCCAGACAAGGCCAAGCGGGTAGGGGTATCCAGATCTTTCGAAGCGCCATCAGAATAATACTCTCTCAGGTCAGCCGCAACAAGTTCGGCAGAAAGATTTTTGTGTTTTAGAATAGACAAACAGGTGGAGAGAGTAAGGTTTGTGCCAGGAGAAACAGGGCGTTCAAAACCGTTTCCCCAGGCACCCCCAAGAGCCCCGGAGATCATAAAGCCCTCAAATTGTTCAAATAAATTCATGACTATCGCTAAATTACAAACATTAATTCAGAGTGGATTGAAAAACAGAAAAGGAATTCATTATAAGAGGTTCGTAAAAGATTATTTCCAGGATTGAAATCCAATTATCCAGCGTTTATGTTGCAGGAAAAGAAGGATAATTGACCTCCATGTATGGCTTTTCCATATCTTTAACCAATCACTCAGCCCTACAGACAATGAAAGAATCGCTCAAGCAAAAAGGATTAACCTGCTTATTCCTTATAGTTACCCTAGTTGTCACCGCACAACAAGGTCCCCAGCGGTTTTATGCAGCTTCGAAATGCGGCTATAAACTCCAAGGCGCTGTGCTGATCCCGGCTATTTATGATGCCGGAAGTGAATTTATTGAAGGAGTAGCCATTGTATTAAAGGGAGAAAAACGCGGATTTATACTTGAAAACGGAGCCCCACTTAGCGGCTTTGAATATGATGATGCAGGACCCTTCGTTCATGGATTGGCCCGAGTGATGAAAAACGGTAAATATGGGTATATCGACAAGTCAAATAAAATGGTGATTCCTCTTTTGTATGACTGGGCTGCCGACTTCACTGAAGGACTGGCCCGTGTAAAAAAAGGAGAGAAGTTTGGATACATCAATACTTCCGGTGAAGTCAAAATAGCACTTCAGTATGATGATGCAAATGATTTTTCAGGTAACCTTGCTTCAGTGAAGACGAATGGGAAATGGGGATTTGTGAATCCGTCAAACGATATCAGGATTGCTTTTAACTATGAGAACGCACACGTTTTTCATGATGGATTATGTTGGGTTCTTAAAGGAGGCAAACCGATATTTATTGACAACGAAGGAAATTTTGTAAAGGACCAACCAGAACCGGATCAGATTCTGGAACAAAAAACCAAGCATTAAACAGCCAAAAGGACAGCAACACCATGAATAAGAAAAGCATAGTATTTCTCCTCCTGTTTTTTGCATTTGTTTCGTTTCAAACGAAAGCACAAACACCTGGCCAGTGGGTTTGGCAGAGTGGAAACAACTCGACGAACTCACCAGGAGTATTCGGAGCCCTGGGTGTTGCCTCACCAGGAAATACTCCCCCTGCATTATATGAATCATGCAGCTGGACCGACGCTTCCGGAAATTTTTGGCTTTTTGGAGGTGGTCAAAGCGGAGGAACGATTTACAATACCATGTGGAAATTTGATATTACCTCCAAACAATGGGCCTGGATGGCAGGACAAAACACACCATTTGGTCAAGCGACATATGGAACACAAGGGGTTCCGGCGCCCGGAAATGTACCAGGGTCCAGAGGGTATGGAATGTTGAGTTGGACTGATCTGAATGGTAACTTCTGGTTGTATGGTGGGTATGGTTATGACGCAACTGGCATTACGGGTTATCTGGGAGATTTATGGAAGTTTAATCCCACTACGCTGCAGTGGACTTGGATGAGCGGTTCGATGTATGGTAGCATGTCTGGTAATTATGGAACACTAGGTGTGCCTTCTCCAACCAATGCTCCGGCTTCAACTGGCGAAGCACATCTTTGCTGGACCGATGCTTCTAATAATCTCTGGTTTTTTGGCGGATATGCTTCTGGTGTCGGAGGGATGATCAGCGACAATCTCTGGAAATATAACATAGCAACGGGTATCTGGACCTGGGTTCAAGGTTCCGGATCGGGAAGCACTTCTGCCAACTACGGAGCACTTGGGGTCGAGAGCACAGCGTATACCCCCGGTTCACGTACAGGATATACTAGTTTTATTGATCCTGTCGGTCACCTCTGGTTATTTGGTGCAACAATTGCTTTGAGTACCTATACGAATGATGTGTGGAGGTATAATACTACAACGGGAGGTTGGGCATACTATGGAGGAACAACAAGCGTGAATGACCCTGGACAATATAATCTCCGATGCGACACCGTTACGACCAATATTCCGGCTGCGGCCATGGAGATCCGCGCGTCATGGGCCGACTCTTGTGGATTCTGGTTTTACGGAGGATATATTGACCCATACAGTTTTGACAACCTTTGGTATTATAACTGTGATGACAAAAAATTTACATGGGTTTCAGGTACAAATGTTCCGAACGCTTCTGGAAGTTATGGAACAAAGGGTGTTTCTGCAGCAACAAATATTCCTCCTGCAAGGAATGGTGCGGTTACCTGGAAAGACCATAATGGCAACTTATGGATGTTTGGAGGAGAGCAGGATTTCGGACTTTCCATTTGTTTTAACGATTTGTGGATGTATCGTCCCGACACAAACTGTGTGCATCTCTGTACGACTTCGACCAAGAATCCCGAACCGAATCCTCCGCCGGTCATTTGTGAAAAGCTGCTTATTCCCAATGTGTTTTCTCCTAACGGAGACCGGGAAAATGACCTCTTTAATGTAACGGCCCTCTGCTTCAAAAGCTATGAAATTAAAATCTTTGACCGCTGGGGTGTGAATGTCTTTGAAAGCACAGACCCTACGACACCATGGAACGGAAATAAAAACCTGGTCGGCAAAGCATGTTCGGAAGGCACTTACTATTATCTGATCACTACTGTAAACAGTAAAAATGTGGAGAACATCAATAGAGGTTTCCTGACCCTGCTGAGATAACAAGAACGATTCAAAGAATATCAAGAGGGGCTGAAGGCCCCTTTCTTTTTTATTGCCCCTTAAATAGTGTGGAAAACATTACCGGACAGGAAACACCGATAAATGGCATCCTGTATTCGATAGATTGCCGGTAGTTGTATCGCTCGCACTTCCAGTATAAATGGCTGCTGCGGTAAGGTCATAACTTATTCTAATTCCATATTGGTCAATAAATTCAAGGCTGTTGATGACGTTGCTCTGCATCTTGAAGGTATGAGTGATTTTATTCAGGGGCTCTGTGCATGCATTGGCAATGGGCGTACTCCTTGGGAGATTAAAAGCACCATAAAGGGAGGTAAGGCTGTCGATGATTGTTCCCGCATACCGGATTCTGATTTTGGTGCCGGTGGACCATGTTCCGGCAGCATAGGGGCCGGTATTATATTCAATCAGGGAAAATGTAACTGCTACATTATTGTATGTGGGGGCGCCATCTTTTTTACAGGAGCCACTTCCACTCAGCAGTGCCCAACACAAAAGAGGGACGAATGGATAAAGTTTTTTTTGCATAGGGCGGAATCCACTCTTGTAAATTTACAAATTAAAAGACGAACCCAAAAAAAAGCCGCCTCAACGATCTGTTGAGGCGGCTTTTTTTATATTCAAAGTAATAATTATTCGACAGTAATCTTCTGGACAGCCTTTGCCTCTGTATTGCTTACTTCGAGGAAGTAGAAGCCTTTAGCAAGACCAGCGATATTGATCTGCCAGGTATTTTCTCCCTGATTAGCATCTCTTTGTTCCTGGTAAATGATTCTCCCGGTTAAATCACGCAGTGTGATGTTGGAGTTCTGTGCTGTTTTCTCGGCAGTCAAAACAACATTAAAAGAACCGTTATTTGGGTTTGGGTATGCATTGAAACCCGAGAAGTTGTTCATCTCCTGGATGCCGGAACTTACATGGATCGAATCCACATCTGCAATAAAACGGGGCTCTATCCAGTTGGCGTACTCAAAGTGAACCACGCCTGTGATGTCATATTTTTTTCCGATGGTATAGCTATAAGTATAAATGATATTGTCAACGGTGTCTATTCCTGTGGTGGCATCATTGAAAACGTACCAGGCCTGTGCGGTATTATATCTTACACATGAAGTGTTGTTTACCTTTACCAGCATGCCTTCATACTTTTCACCCTGAATGGTAGTCATATCCACAACAGTTGGAGCAGGAACAGGATTGCCAGATGAAACTTTAGTGAAGTTAACGACACTCTGAAGTTCTGTTTCATTGTAGTATTCTGTTACTTGAGCAGAAAAAACAACACTGTCGCCAATGTTGACGATATGTGAATAATCATAGATATTGGCCGCAGCCCACGAAGTGGCTCCGGTAGTTTGAATATAATAACCCGATTGAGTTCCGGTGCTGCCGTTATACACAGCAGTAACGATACCGCTGGTTGTTACAAACTGATTCATATAAGGAGAGTTTGCAGGGGTAGCGAGTGTATACTGAATATTATAAAGAGATACCGCTGGTACCGTACCAATTTTGGTGATGGTGACACTGTCAACATCCACATTTCCGCTTGCTGCAACAGTGCTTTTCACAGAAAACATAAACTGAGCATTTGCATTCGTGCTATCTGCAACCAGAGTTTGCGTATAAACAGTCCATGTAGGTGAGCCAACGGTGATGTAGGAGTTGTACTCATAACCAAACCCGGTTGATTGTCTTGCTCCATATAAGCCAGTACGAAGGCTGCCAGCTCCTCTTGCCCAAAAACGCATGGAATAAACAGTTCCGGCTGTAACAGCGATTGGCTGTGTGGTGAAACGTTTGGAAGTGGTAGTCGCGTTCACCAGCCTTACGCAAGAGGTTCCATGGTAAGGAGTAACTGTTTCTTGGTTTGCAGAGTCAGGAGTGGAGGTGATGTTGGTCTTTGATCCGTTCCATCCAGCAACAGTTCCGGAGGTCCAGGTTTCGAAATCGCTTTGAAGAACAATCTGAGCTTTCAGATTCGTTACGGCAAATCCAAGCGTGAATGCAGCAATAAGTAATTTTGTTTTCATCTTGTTGGGTTAAGTTTAAGGATTCTGTTTTTCGGTATGCGGGCGGAAAATTGGGAAAAAAAAAGCAAACTACCCTTATAAAACAGGTTTTATTGATGTTAAATATTGCGAATTAATGACAAATCAGGAGCTTTTTCCAGAATATAGCACGATCTCCAATGCTTGCTTTTACAAAATAGCCACCGGCGGAAAAGGAGGAAGTACCAAAAAAGAGGTTTCCCTTCACCCGACTTTCTGAGATCAAGGTGCCCTGCATGGTATACAGCGCAAATGTCCATTCCTCCTCCAAGCTTCCTGTTTCCAGGTAGATACCTTCGGAGGCAGGATTCGGGTAAAGCTTGAAAGGCTGTTCTGGAGTTCTTTCAGGGGCGACACTAGTAACGAGGTTAAGGTCGTTGAAGAGCCAAAGGTAGGCTGCAGGAAACTCCCGGGCCCAGAACCATTCCGCATGCTGCCCATCGGCCCAAGTCAAAAGTTTCGTTCTCGCAGGGCTCAGTCCACCGGCAATGACGCTATCCCTCATCGCCATCATTAATGGAACCATGCTTGAGTCTTCAGTTGTGCCCGAAACAAAATAGAATTTCATATCCGGTTGTATAGGAATTTGATGGACAAACTGGAAAATGGTATCGGTAAACCAAAAAGAAGGAGAGAGCAAGCCCACCTTCTTAATGCTTTGCTGGTAATCAACACCTCCGTATTGAGAAATTAAACCACCCATGGAGCTACCCATGATGCCATTAAATTTTGGAATGGTATAGGTTCTGAAATTACTATCAATATAGGGTTTGAGGTTATGCTCTATAAAATCCATGTACTTACCACCTTCACCCCCTCCATAGGAAGGATTATTCCAGGGAGAAAGCTCGTTGATTCTGTTAGCACCCCCGTTGTCAATTCCCACTACAATAATGCCCCAGTCGCCGATAGAGAACAGACTATCGAGCGATTCATCGACCCTCCATTCTCCTGAAAAGGAGGTAGAGACATCGAAGAGGTTCTGGCCGTCGTGCATATATAAGACAGGATATTTCTTGGAGGAGGTGACATAATCAGGGGGAAGATAAATCCATATTCTTCTTGAGGTGCTGAGCTGAGGGATGGGAAAGTCGGTATCCAAAAAATAAACATTAGGGCTGGCGCTGGTCGGAGAAGCGGTTCCTCCGATATCCTGCCATCCGGCAATCTGAATATTCAGGGTAGCGGGTCCACCGGCGTATGTGTATGATCTGTTTGAGATTGTTCCACCGGTGGAGTTGGCCTCCACATAGGTCCACGACCCTCTGGTAACCTTAAACTGAAGTGCCCCAGGGGCAGGGTTGATGGTAATGGAAAAGGTGTTAAGACCGGTACGACTGAATACATAAGCCGGGCTATTCACCACCCAGGCATTAAAAGTGCCGGAAAGAAAGAGGGAATCCTTTAATGGGGTGTATTGATAAGCAGAAGTAATGTTGATTGTGAGCTGGCTGTGGCCTGTGAAAGGCATCAGTAACAGCGCAGAGAACAGTGTGACAATAATCTTTTTCAAGTGTCTGAAATTAGTTTGAGTCGTTGGTAAGGTTTGTATTCTCAAACTAAAGTAGTCTAAATATCAATCCAGTGAAGGAATGTCATTCCTCTTCACAGAAATCAATAGCCAGGGACTTTGCTTATGCCAGTTGTTGAGCTTTAATTTTTTTTCAATTAGGCAGAAGAGTCTCACCAGTGGACTGTTGGAAGTCACTGGCAAGGGAATCCAGTTCATACCATTTATGGTATCAATCTGCAGATTGCATTGACCAAGCACTCGTTGGAGATCGGGAAACCGCATATGAGTATACCGGTCGGGCTTTGGACCCCTGCGAAGCTTGCGGAGAAAATATCTCCAGCTATCGGGATTTGTATAGGTAAAAATAAATCTTCCATTGGAGGCTAGGAGAGATGCTGTTTTCCGAAAGAAAGCGATCCAGTCTGAAAAATAGGGGAGGGCTTCAATGCAGATGATGAGAGAATAGACTCCCGGAATATCTAGTTCTGTAAAATCACCGCAGAGGGTAAAAAATTCCTTGTTGCGCTCTTTCAGGAGCTGAATTGCTTTTTCGTTGATATCGAGAACAGTAATATTTTTAGAAAAAGCCGACAGCGGAATAGAAAATCTCCCGGCACCTCCAGCAATATCCAGGATATTTTCTCTGCAGTGAGCCGAATGTTGAAGGATAAAATCCAGCTGGCGTTTTGATTTATAATGCCCCGACCGATTGTTATACGCTGTTTTGTCCAGATAATCCCAGATGTATTCCATGCGATAAATGGTGTTTATTTAATGAACCATAGCATAAATATACATTTGTTTAGGAGAAACACACCAAAGACACATCAAACAAAAGCCCTCTATTTCAACTTCTTTTTCTTCTTCTTTGGAATCGTGCCAATTCTTGGATCACCCCGGACAATCATTTCACAGACCCGGATCACCTCAGCTTCAAAATCGGGAGCATCTTCCGAGAGAACCTGCCATTTGCTTTCTTCCGAAAAGAAGCTGACTGCCTTAAGGGAAGGAAAATCTTTCTTCAGGCTTTCCAGATGTTCGGGAGTTGTTACCACCCACACTCCATTGTCGGGATTAGGGCCTCCTTTTTTACGGGTAATGAGAACAATCTTTTCTCCTGCGTAAATGCCATGGCAGCCAAACATGGGTCGCGTGACCAGTGTAAGAGGGAAGAGATAATCAAGTACAAAATCGTAGGCAATGGCTTTGGGCATACGCAAATATAAATAAACGGAGGGATCGCAGGTAATGCTTCAGCAACGTCAAAGGAATAGTTATTTATTCAACGAAACTGCACCCTGATTCCACTTCTTTTTTTCTATTTGGTAAATAAAATTCAGGTTGGGAGCTTCTCCATAATAGGTGATTTCTTCCTCTCTGATTTTTTCAGCACCTAATTTCTCCATGGCTTTCTGAGAGCGGAAGTTCTTGGATCCCACCTGGAAATACACGGTTTCAACAAAGTGAAATGCATAATTCAGCATTAGGGTCTTCAAAGCTTTATTATGAGCTTTACCCCAGCAAGATCTTGACAAGAAAGTATAACCGATTGAAATGGATTTTTTTCCCGAATCATAAGAAGTATAACGGGAACTCCCGATCGGCTCTCCGGTTTTTTTATCGATCACCAGAAAGGCTCCTTTCGATTCAATGGCTCCAGTAAAGAAATTCTGAAAAACCTCTTTTTTGTATCGGTTCTTATTTGGATGCTGTTCCCAGATAAGAGGGTCAGAGGCAACCCTATAAAGTGTTTCAAAATCATCCACTCTTAAAGGCTTTGCCAGTATATGCTCATTTTCAAGTGTGGGTTGAAGCTCAAAACCCTCAGAAGTTTGATTTTTCATTTGTTTTGTTCTTTTATATATTGAAGAGCCCTATCCAGGATCTCGTCTTTACCATTACTCATCCCATCCAAACTAGGTTGAACGGCAATATCCGCTTTAATTCCGACATGCTGGGTTTCTTTCCAGTCAGGATAATACACACCCATTCCTGTCATATATGCTTTATAGGGTCCAGGGAAAGCAAAGAACACCATGTCACCATCAGCTCCTGATGTCTGACTCCCGATAATGATTACATGAGGAGCAGTCTGAAAGGCCATGCAACTGAACTCTCCTTGGCTTTGAGTATATTCATCCATAAGTACAATCACTTTTCCCTTATAAGGCGATTTGTTCGTTTTCTCGCAATACACTTCACCTCGTTTTTTGAAAACACCTGGATATGTATAATCAGGATCCATTAATGAAGCAAATGCTTTTTTTTCGGTGTTCAGATATTCTGCAACCTTTGGATAGGTATTATTTGGATAGTGACGAAGGTCCAGTATTAACCATTCTGTCTTTGCCATCATCCGCATCATCTTTGGAACCTGTCGGCGATTCAGATTACCCATATTCACATAACCAGTGGTTGGATCCAGTAGTTTCCAGGATGTTTTTTCAGCAGGAGCGGTTTTAAAAAAGGAAGGAAGATATCGATGGATTGATTTTTCTGTAGATATATTATTTCTTATAACCGTCACCCTCAGTGAATCGGTTTGACCATTCAGCAAGACCAACCTGAAATTTCTGTTTTTGGCAGCAGCGTTGGATCCTGAAATGTATTTAGATTTCCGGATAATAAAATCCTCTACGGGTTTGCCCTCCAGGAATTGAATAACATCTCCGACACGGATATCATCACAACGCGCTAGCGCCTCATCGTAGAAACCAGTTACTATAAGCTTGCCTTCAACCATTTTAAATTTGAAAGGAGGAGTTTTGGTTCCCCAATAACGGTCAATATAGTTAGAAGTAAAAGAAGCATGGCTGTCGTTTATACTCAAACTCAGCTCAAGCATGGCGAGGTGATATTGGAGGGTGTCGGCAGCACCCCGGAATTTGGGAATCATTTGGACCAACTCTTGATTCCAGTCCATACCAATTGAATATTTATAAGGATAGTAATAAAAGACCGTGTTCCAATAGCGGAAAAGACCAAGTAGCCGGATTTCGGGTGTAGGATAGGGGGAGACAACAGCAAGGGTTTCTCCATGCACAAGGTCAACTCCTCCGATTATCGGAAACTCCCGCACATAATTGCTTTTTCCGATATGGCGGTGTTTGACAATATTTTTGAATACAGCGCTAAGGGAATCAGTAAAGACAGTCGAATCATTCATCCAAAGCTGGTCCAGATTGCGCGTGATGCTCCCGGGAGCAGGATCGAAGGCAGAGACAGGATAAGAAGCAAGGCTTCCGAGAGACCTGATCCACTTCAAGTAAAAAGTACTGAGCTCTTCTTTTGTTTTCAGCGACAGAAGGAGAGGTTCGCGATTGAGGAGTTCCTGATCCCAGTCGTATTTACCGCCGGCAACAGCTGGATGATAAAACTTGAGAAACCCCCATACTCTGCAAAGAGAGGCAAGCTTATCGGTTTCGCTCAAAGATTCCTGAGCAGCCAGCCCAAATGAAAGGGAAACGAGGATGAGAAACAAAAAACCTTTACGCATAAACAAGACGGTCCGGGAGTGAAAGTACTAATTCGTTCTGAGACGAATAACGATGGAAAGTTAGATTAATTGTATTCTGTATTCTTTCCTCATGATCCTAAAAAGGATCGGGCAAATTAAATTACATTTGTAAAGTGATTAAAATATTTCTCATGCGAATTCTACTCCTCCTTGTATTATGCTCCTCCGGTTTAGTACAATCCCAGACCCAGCCGGTTCTTCATCGGGCATTGAGTAATGATTCCATTCAAGGCCAGTATAAGGTGATCATTCGTATTGAAACCAATGGAAAAATGGAAAGTTTTGCAAAGTACACCGATTTTCTTCCTGAAGGGGCAATATTTGTTCGGGCTGACAAAATCGGGACCTCGGTGCAAAGAGTGGAAGGAAACAAAGTGAAATTTATCTGGACTGATTATCCCAAAGAAGGGTTGGTAGAGGTTATTTATGTCATTTCATTTTCGTCCAATCATATCCCAGTTTATGAAGGTCAGTTCCAATATTTAATGAACAATACGAAGCAGGAAGTTTTTCTGAATGCCCCAGAGGTGCATTGATAGGGAATTCAGTGCTGATAGAACTCTTTCTGAAACTCTTTTGAAAAGTCAGCAGAGGTTACCTTTCCTATGTTCTCATAATTATTCTTCAGCCAATGCTCTCCATATTCTCTTCCCTTTTCTCGGAGCAAGTTGATAAATTCCCAGGAGACATTCGACTTACTTGAAACATCAAATTCTTCGAGAATCCTATCCCCGCAAATGACATGGTAATGTATTTTTCGAAACTTTCCATTGTCAGAGAAACCCTTCGTGAGCAAATCGTTTTTGAATTCAATCATCTTCAGTTCAGCGATGAGGCTTGAGTTAAAACTGAGTTCGTTGATGCGGTGAAGGATCTCGTCGGCTTTTTGAGGCACGTAATAAATCCTGCATGGGTTGATCTGGACCAATAGGATATCGCTGGTATTGGTTCCGTCGATTAATGGAAAAAGAGGAGGGTTTCCTATGAAGCCCCCGTCCCAATAATACTCATTCTCTATCTGGACGGCCCTGTAGAGCTGAGGCAGGCAGGCGGAGGCAAGGAGGGAATCAGCTGAAATCTGTCCAGGACCGAATATCTTAGCTTGCCCGCTCCTCACATTGGTTGCACAGACAAATAATTTTACCGGACTTGTCTTCAGTTCCCTAAAATCAATGAGCGTGTTTAATATCCCCCGGAGGGGATTAATATCTAAAGGGTTCCATTGATAAGGAGAGAGATAATTGCTGAGGGTGTAGAATAAGTTATACGCGGGAGAAAAATTCATGTTTCCGGCAGAAAGAGTTTTATCCAACCAGGTTGGCTGGATCGGACTGAACATACCCTCCGAAGAGATTCTTTTCCAGAAATTAGTCAGAAGGTCGATAGCACCCCTCGACCCGTTCTGTTGCATCCCGGCAGCAACAATAGCTGCGTTCAGTGCGCCGGCACTTGTTCCACAGAGACCGGTAATATCCAAAAGATCTTCTTCGAGAAGTGTTTCGAGAACACCCCAGGTAAATGCTCCGTGTGATCCTCCTCCCTGAAGTGCAAGAGTAATTTTTTTCCTGCTCATTGTCTGTTCTTTTTGAACCCCCCGCCTTCCTAAATGCAGATCAAAGGTAAAAAGAAAACAAATAAATTATAAAGGATACAACTTTAATGAAATATTTAACAATAAAGCAATTAGACTTTAACTGATAATGAAGTATTTGGGCTATTATCAATACCACAACGGAAATATTCCGGCAAGATACACCTGTAGTGGTTCTAACATAAGTCCAGAGCTGACGATAGGGGACATTTCAAAGGACGCGAAGAGTCTTGCACTAATTATGGATGACCCGGATGCGCCAGGCGGCACTTTTGTTCACTGGGTGATGTGGAACATATCTCCGAAAGAAAGCATTGGCGAAAATACGTCTCCGGGTGACCAGGGATGGAATGGCAAGAAAGAGAATAAATACATCGGGCCTTGCCCGCCAAGCGGCACTCACCACTATCATTTTCGGGTATATGCACTCGACACCAAACTTGTCTTGCCGGCTGGAACAGATAAAGAGGCACTTTTAAAAGCAATCGAAGGTCACACTTTAGCGACAGGTGAATTGGTAGGGACGTATAAAAAGTAGGCCTTACTGTTGAATGTAATTTCGGTTCAACTCAGCAGCGTTTTAGCGCTGGTACGGGTTTGGATCTTCTCTTTTATTTTCTGAAGCTGATCAGGTGTATATCCTGATAGGTTAGCGAACTCATAGAACTTGGAATTTTCTCTGATGTACTTAATTGTTTCTTTTTTGTCCATTGATTATTTAGTTGAGTAGATCGAATATACAACAAAATCCCAGACGCGAGAATATTTTTTTCTTCTGGGAAAAAAATCTCACCGGTTAGTGCCAGAGCGTTAATATAACAGAGGTGATAATAATTGCCAAAATATGGTAACCAGCATCTATCGCAATAAGACCAATAGATTTCCGGGAGTACATATAATTCATAGTGCAGGTGGCGCCTGCAATTCCAACCCCTAGGAGCAGCCCCACCTTGATCGCAGCCACGATGTTGGAAGGCTGCACAAATCCTACTACACAGGCTGTAGAAACGACAATTATGAAGTTCAACACAAAGGTGACGCTAAAAATCATTGGCATTTTCTTTTTATCTTCTTCATTCGGAGTAATACCAAGAAGTTTCATCCATATTTTTCCAAAGAGCAGGGAATACCATAAAGCCCCGATAATGAAATAAACAATAGACGCTACAAGGATGTGTATGTAGTTTAGATTGGATAGCATGTTTTTGGGTTTAAAGGGTGGTTTCTAAAAGAAGCAAAAAGTATTTTGACAACCTGTCAAAGATAAACTATTTTCCACACTCCAGAATTAGATCTGGCTCCACAGGATAACCCAGATTGTTGGCCGTTATAATGTCTTTGCAATAATCGGGCAAGGATAGAAATTTATGAATATGACCACGGATATAATATCCATATGCTGAATTGGGATCTAACTGAAGGGCCTTTGAACAATCGGCCGAGGCTGTAGCAAGCTGAGTGTCTCCATGTTTCAAAACTGAAGTGATTGGAATGGACCAATTTGCATGAAAGGACTGATTGTTGAGTTCTGCGCTTATGGAGATTTGTCTCAATTTATTATTATCTGCAAGACATAACCTGGTGACAGCCCTGTTGGAATAATAAAGAGATGTATTCGGACTCAGGATGATGCACTGATCAAAGTCGGCAAGGGCCTGATCGTATTTGTTCATTCCCAGAAATATTTCACCCCTCACATTTAGAAAGGCATCTTTTCTAAGCGCTTCAAGGCCGGGTGACACTTCAAGTCCTATGTTAATTTCCTTTAATGCCTGTTCGTAGTTTCCCAAAGCAAATTCGGTTTCCGCAATACTGATATAAGTAGATGCCTGAAAGCCTTTGATAAAAATGTTCATAGAATCAGCCGTGCTGTTTTTATATCTAGGGTTGTTTTGTAATTCTTTGATCAGATCCACCTTTTTGTCGAGAGCTGCATAATAATCGGGTAGTGCATGAGCATAATCTCCAAGCAAAAAGAATGCATTTCCCCTGAACTGCAGAGAAAGCGGGTTGGCGGGAAACTTTGCAAGACCTATATTATACCAGGTTAGAGCCCGCTTAAATTGCTTCTGATTATAGGAGGCGACACCCCTCTGATAATAGTAGCTCGCTCTGGAAGAATCGCAGATATCGAAAAACCGGGTTTCGATTTCTTTCATGTCAGGGTTCCGGGAATCTGTTTTGAGAAGAATTTCATAGCTCCGCAGGAGGTAACTGCAGGAGGAATCCATATTTTCTTGTACATAAAGTTCCATCGCAAGATTGTAAGCAGGCAGGTAATCGTTCGGATTAAGCTGTAAGGCTTTGCGATAATCAGCCATGGCCAGGTTGCGTCCATTCAGCTGTGCATAGACAACCCCCCTACTGGTATAGAGCTCGGAACGAGAACTGTCGAGATGAATAGCGAAATTCAGATCTTTCAGCGCCTGATCATACCTCCTGTTATTATAGTATAGTTCAGCCCTGCTGTTGAAAGTGAAATAATGTTTGGGGTCGACCGCAACCGCTTTATCATAATCTTTCAAGGCCAGATTAAAAAATCCCTGATCAGCATTATACTTTCCACGGGCAATATAATAGCCGGGATTCAACGGCTCCAGCTCAATTGCTTTGTCAAGGTCTCTCAAGGCACCCACATGATCCCTGAGATTTTGTTTCAGCCATGCTCGTGTAGAATACAACTCTGCGCTGCTAGGATCAATTGCTATGCCCTGGTTTATGAATGTCAACGCTTTGGCATTGTCTTTCCGCATCACCCAAGTGGTGGCAATCCGCATATAACAGCGTGCACAGGTTGGATCTGTTTGAATGGCCTGCTGATAGTATTTTTCACCAAGGATAGGGTTGTTGCTCTGAATGGCAAGATAACCGAGCCAACGGAGCAGGTCTTCATTTCCTGGTTTGCTCTTAAGTTCCTTTTCAAAATAGTTGGTAAGCTGATCGGACTGACCACGGGATATAAGGGAATCAGCCAGGATGTCATATGATGATTTCGTTTGCCCTTCAACAGCAAACGTACACGAGAAAAAGAAAGAGAGCAGCAGAAGCTGTCTTAAAAATACAGTAATCTTCACCACATTAAAGGTAACAATTCTTAGTGATAGGTTCCCTGATATGACTATATTTGACTAGCCTCAACGTGTTTGAGGCGAGACTCATATTCTAATCCAGCCAATTTAATCGACATTGTAATGAAAAGGAAATTGCTTTATAGCTGTATCGCCGCTTTGTGTAGTCTTGTCATCAGGGCACAGACTATTTTAGGAATTGATGTTTCTTCCTATGAAGGGGCGATCAACTGGACGAGTGTGAAAGGGGGCGGTTATACCTTTGCATTTGCAAAAGCCACTGAAGGTGTTGGACTCACCGATTCTTATTTTGTTACCAACCAGGTTAATGGAACAGCTGCAGGAGTGGTGATGGGAGCCTATCATTTTGGACGTCCGGAAAATAATACGGCTGTGGCAGAAGCGAATTATTTTCTAAGTGTGGCAGGCCCTTATATTAAAGCCTGTAATTTGCCACCGGTACTCGATCTGGAAGATCCACCATCAGGCCCTTCATTGTCGACATTCTTTACCTCTGCTCAATTAACAACCTGGGTTCAGACCTGGTTTACAACGGTTCAAAATGCAACTGGAATAGCCCCGATCATTTACATCGGTCCGAGTAATGCAGCCTATGTGAATAGCTCTTTAAACGTGTATGGCCTTTGGATTGATGATTATAACAGCAGTCCCCTGACACCCCCACCGAATAAAGGAGTATGGACCACCTGGGATTTCAAGCAATATACTTGGGTGGCAACAGTGCCTGGAATTCCTGGGAGTCCGGCAGGAGTTGATGGGGATGTATTTAACGGGACCATGAATGCTTTCAATACATTGATTGGTTGCAATGCAGTATTAGCCAGTTTCACTTCGAATGTGAAATCAATCTGCCCCGGAGCGTCTGTTAACTTTACCGATCATAGTACATCTACCGGGACCATCACTTCCCGGAAATGGACTTTTACCGGTGGAACTCCGGACACTTCCAGTATGGTGAACCCGACTATCGTTTACAACACGCCGGGAAATTATCCGGTAAAGGAAGTGGTGACTTCAACCACTGGAAAAGATTCGGTTACTTTTGCCGGCTATATTCATGTAGCGAATACCGGATCGTTGCCTTTTGCTGAAGACTTTCAATCATCCACATTTCCTCCTCCAGGCTGGTACCTAAATGTGCCGGCAACGTACGACAGTATCTGGGAGCTTTGCACCACCAATGGTTTCAATAGTTCACATTGTATGTATTTCCCTGCCAACTGTGGTCAGACCGTAAATATTTCAGGACAGAGGCAGCAACTATATACAACTGATTTTAATTTTAGCTCTTCTACCAACGGTCTTATGTGGTTTGATGTAGCCTATGAACCGAGCCATGTCCCCACCTACAGCGACACCCTTAATATATATTCGTCTATCGATTGCGGTGGTACATGGAACAAAATATACTCCAAGGGAGGAATGACTCTTTGCACGACCGGAGGCAGCACTAATGCAGGAACAGATACTGCCGGCAGCCACGGACACGGTTGTTTTGTGCCACCTAATGCAGCCGCATGGAGGACCGACTCAATTCACCTCGGCGCTTTAGCAGGAGCCTCCAATGTGATGTTCTCATTTGAGAGTAAGTCGGGATGGGGAAATATTCTTTATCTGGATAATATTAATATTTCAGGTGGTCCTTTATCAGTGCAGAATCTGGGGAACAAAACAACGATTGGGGTTTATCCAAATCCAAACAATGGCTCCTTTACCATTAGCATCAACGGAGCATTTCCCGAAAGAGCATTGATCATTATTTATGACCTGCTGGGGCAGGAAGTATACAAGGGTCAGATCAGTCAGGGAAAAGAGGAACTTACTCTGAATGTAAACGAAGGAATATATATTTATCGCATTCAATCAGACTCCGCAGCAACACCAGTGGCGGAAGGAAAGATTGTAATTCATCATTAAACTTTTATTCCGATTACACAGACGTCATCAACCTGCTCAAGAACACCTTTCCAGTCCAGAAAGGTGTTCTGAAGGATATCTTTCTGTTCAGATGGTGAGCAGGAAGAAATTGAAATCAACTTTTCCTGAAGTGTTTTATACTTGAACTTTTTCCCTTTCTCCCCCCCGAACTGATCGGCATATCCGTCTGTGAAAAGATAAAAGGTATCGCCATCGTGTAGTTCGACCGAATGGTTAATGAAAGGTTGTTTCTGGTCACCATAGAGTCCTATGGGTTGTTTAGTAGCTTTGATCTCTTCCAGATTCCCATTACGGACTATCCACAAAGGATTATTGGCACCCGCATACTCCAGCTTGTTATGGACGAGATCAATAGAAACGAGCGTGATATCCATACCATCTTTGTTATCGCTCTCCTGCTGCTTGAGAGAAGCGATGATCATCTCCCTCAGTTGATCTAAAACCAGTGCCGGTGTAGTGATTCCCCGCTCATTTACAATTTCATTCAGGAATGCATTTCCAATCATGCTCATAAATGCGCCAGGTACACCATGCCCTGTACAGTCTACTGCTGCTATTATTTTTTTCCCGTTCTTTTCCGAAAACCAGTAGAAGTCGCCACTCACAATATCTTTTGGAAGAAAGAGGATAAAGGATTCCGGAAATAGTTTTTGCCTGAGACTGTCGGAAGGAAGCACGGCTTCCTGAATACGCTTTGCATAATTGATGGAGTCTGTAATATCTTTATTCTTTTCATCCACCAGCGCTTTCTGCAAAGCGATGATACGGTGTGCTTTTTGCTTCTGGCGGTAACTTCTAAAAATGTAAATGGCAAAGGCCAGGATGAATAAAGCTACGCAAGCAACAAGAATAAATCCAATCACAAACACCCGCTGCTGGGAAGCTTGTTTTTCGGCTTCGGCTTTCTGCTTTTTCAACTCCGCTTCGTTCAGTTGAATTTCTTTATCTTTCTTTTCGCTCTGATACAAAGCATTCATCTGTGCAATCTGTTTGTTATTATCCGAGTTCACCAATGAGTCCTTGATCTGGGTTGACCGAACGAAAAATTCATATGCCTTGGGATAGTTTTTAAGCTTCTCATAAACATCTGCCATTCCTGCATAAACATTCTTCTGGCTTTCCTTGCTAGTGCTAATCTTTGCTAGCTCAAGAGCCTTTTCGAAATCGAGGAGAGCTTCTGCCTGATGACCGCTTTCAGATTCTGTATGTGCTACTTCTGAATAGGTATCCGCTTCTCCACCAATATCATTCATTTCTTTTTGAAGAGAAATGGCGAGATGAAAATAAACGAGGGCCTCTTCATATTTCTTAAGACTCTGATCCAGGATGCCCAGATGGTGGTATATTTCACCCATGCTTTTTTTATCTCCCGATTCCCTTGCAATGTTAAGTGCCTGCTTATAATCCTTCATAGCCTCTTCCGGTTTATTCATCTGTCGGTGGATGACCCCGCAGTTGGTCAGTTCCGAAGGCATTTTTTCCTTTTCCCCTAGCTCCCTCAACAAGTCCAGTGATTTTTCATAGTAGTTAAGAGCTTGCTGGAGGTTGCCCTGATAATAATAGATATTGCCCACCGTGCCCAAGTGATGAGCAATGCCATGTTTATTATGAATTTCTTCATTCGTGCTGAGAGCGATGAGGTATTCTTTCAGGGCATCCGCGTAATTCCCCTGGAGGGTGTGAATATCACCCAGGTGACCGTGGCAGAGCGCGATAGATTTCTTATCACCGGTAGTGAGTGCCGCTTCCATGGCTTGTTTGTATTCCTTCAGTGCTTCTTCATATTTGGACTGGTCCATATAACAATTGCCCTTATTGGAAAAGGAGTAGCAAACATTCAACGGATCTTTGTGAGATGCTGCCGCCAGACGTTGCTGATCAAAATATTTAAATGCTTCCTCAAAATTTCCCTGATATTCGGCCATGACTCCGAGGGCTTCCAATGCAGAGCACTCCCCACGACCGAATCCCGATTTTTGAGCCAGGCTCAGAGCCTCCTTTGCTTTGGTTAAGGCTTCAGGCATTTTGCCTTTAGTCAGAAAGATATGTTGGACCGAGATCAGTACTTTAACCCTTTGTGTATCGGCCAGAGAACCACTCAGCAGATTTTGAAGTGAATCGAGTTTGCGCTGGCTGAAAGAGGACAGGGAGGAGAAGAGAAAAAGAAAAACCAGAATTTTTTTCATATGAAGAACGAATACCTTGCTAGAAAAGGAAGAATCCATTGGTGAAATAGTAGAGCCCGAAGAGCCCGACGCCCATACCAATATACCACACGAATTTCTTTTTCATAAGAACAGAAATCGAAGATAACAATATGGAGATCTGCAGAAAGATGACGGCAACTCCAAAAGCGCGGTCGCGCAAGCTGTAGTCTTTGCGTGAAACTTCTAATTTATCCGCTTCTTTTTTGATTTGTTCTTTGTCATTAATATACTGTGTGGTTTTCGCTTTATAGTCAGCAATTCTTTTTTGAATCTTTTCTGCCTTAGCTGAATCTTTTATCTCATCCAATTCAGCCTGTAGATTCTCGACCTGAAGCTCATATAGATAGAACTTTATGCTTTTGCTTTGGTAGTGAGCCCATTGGTCGGAGATCTGAGTCTGGCAACTTAATGATTCGGTGCTGTACCCTCCTTCCTTAAAGGAAGAAAGAGTAGCACATACCGCAAATAAGATGGTGGTAAGGGCAGCATAGTTGAGCCAGGGTTCAGTATGGTTTTGGGACATTTCAAGCAGATTATTTCACATTAACCCCGTATAGAGATCCGGAGGTTTCTATCGTATGAAGCTTGTCCATTTCACCGGTGATAAAACGGGTGGCAATGAAATCGGGTTTGCCTAACTGTTTCCATGTTCCGGTGCTGAGGTCGGTTGCGTACAAAGCTCCGCTTGTTTCCACAGTATATAATGTATTGTTCATCACAGTTGCATTCTGTGTTCCTTTCCACGCACCTGCAGCTCCAACCGGTTTCCAGGTACCATCTGTGGGATTGATTTCGTATAGCGATCCGGAAGTCTCTATAGTATATAATTTGTTGTTTGCTGAAACCATAAAGCGGGTAGCAATGAAATCTGGTTTTCCAATTTTTTTCCAGACACCATCGCTGAGATTCGTCACATAAAGCACGCCACTGGATTCAACAGTATAGAGTTGATTGTTCAGGATGGCACCAGCAATTGTACCCTTCCAGGCCCCTGCGGCGCCCACCTGTTTCCAGGTCCCGTCGGCCGGATTAACCGCATAAAGGCTTCCGCTCTTCTCCACAGTGTAAATCATTTTGTTTGCATAGAACATAAATGCAGTATTCGCAAATTCCGGCTTTCCGATTTTTTGCCATGTACCTTGGTCGGCATTCGTCTGATACAAGATTCCGGATGATTCAATGGTAAATAATTTTCCATCAGCTTCCACTGCCTGGATGGTACCGATCCATTCACCGGCTTTGCCGGCTTGTTTCCAGGATCCGGGTTGTGAAAAGAGGGAAAGTGCAAGGAGGCATCCAGAAATGGAAGTGCATAGTTTTTTCATGGGGGAGTTTATTTCCAGGAAAGATATAAAAAGTAGATCAGATTGCAAATCCGGAGAAACATGGAATTCTGAGATCATTGACCAACAGATATTCGGATTTTTTTTCAGGCTCGCCTCAGGCTAAGAATAAGTTGTTTCTTTTTAATGTCGAATTTTTCAGTTGCTGGAGAAAAAGCGATTGCAGAAACCCTTTTGATATTTGAACGTAGGAAAGAAAACGTTTTTTCGGGATATACATTATGAAGTTCACGCAATGACCATCCAACACCTTTTTGCACATAGTATTGCTCGTCTTCCATCAGATTATCAAGCAATGGAATCATCTGTTCAAATGGAAGATATATTTTCTTAGTACGGCTGTAATAAAGAAGGCTCACCACCGATTGCCTCCTTTTCCAGTGATCCTTGCTAATATTCCATTTCGCAAGCTGACCAAAGACTTCTTCCGGGTAGGTGACCAGTAACTGCGTATAAATCTTGGCAAGACCATCACAGAAAGGCCATCCATCTACATAATTCTGCCATTGACGGAGGACAGTCCAGGCGATCTTTCTATGCGGCTCTTTGAGTGCATGTACCTCACAATAAAAAAAGGCCTGACACCTGACCTTGTAGTTTTTTTCCTCTTTCCATATATACGTCCAGATCGGAAGCTGCTCTGTGAAGGGAAGTGCGGAGAAAGAATATTTTATTCGGAATGCCCGCCGAACTTCAGGAATAGTAACTCCGGTTTTGCGCATTCGCGCTGCGACTTCTTTACGATAAATTTCAAAATCAGCAGGTCCCATGTATAGCTGTTAATTCTTTGATTCTTATCAGGTGTTGTTTACAATGCCTGGATACAAAGTAAACCATTTCTCCAATTGTCACCATACCAAGATAAGGCAGGGGGAGTTGAAGCCGATCAAGTTCCGGTTCGGGTAGCAAGGATGCTTGGGTCACAAGAGAGCTGGTTTGATAGGCAAATAAACTGATTACGGGTTCCTTTCCCCCTGCCGGATTAATCATCATCTTTTCCGGGAGCTCAAGAATTTTTGTTCCAACAAGATTGAAAAAATCTTCAAGTATCCCCTTGTTCCTGGCTGTGTGCATATTTATAGAAGATTCAGGTTTACCGCCGGTGATGGGCACAAAGCCGGGGAAGGATTTCCAGGGTTGTCCCTGGATAGCAGCATCATAATCGCGATCAAAGACTTCTATGCTCCTGGACG
Source organism: Bacteroidota bacterium (assembly GCA_003153435.1). Taxonomy (GTDB): domain Bacteria; phylum Bacteroidota; class Bacteroidia; order Palsa-965; family Palsa-965; genus Palsa-965. Next base: position 3,651 of record PLYR01000069.1, on the reverse strand, counting down.
CCCTGTTGCTAGAACCCCATCGTTCCAGCATTTGTTCAGGATGTTTTAAAAGGTTGTTTACCGGGATAATGGATAGACTGAGATGCTGAAGATGTTCTGCAATAGACCATTTCTCCTCCTTTTCTTTTTGAAAGAAGGAAAGATCTGTTGTCTTTCCAGTAATTTCTAAGATGGATTCACTAATTGATTTTAATCGTTGGAGGGATTCATCCTTTTTCATGAGATTGATCTGATGGTTAGATCACAAAGGTCGCATATCCCCAATTCTGAAAAATTGACCTAGGTTACAATCTGTTTGTATGGGAAAGCTTTTTCCTCAACCTGCTAAGGCTTTCCCGCTCAATGCCCAAATAAGAGGCAATATGGTACAAAGGTACCTGTTCAAAAATGGCGGAATGTTTTCTCTGCAGCTCCAGGTAACGTTCTTCTGCACTCAGGAACAGGAGAGTCTCATTCCGCTTTTCAGCCTGAACATAGCTCTTTTCAGCAACGATACGTCCGAACTTATTCCACAAATAGGAATTTTCAAAAGCCTTTTGTAGAGTGGCGTGTTGTATTGTTATCAGTTCACAAGGTTGCAGAGCTTCGATGAAATATCGGCCAGGCTTTTGAAGGAGGAAACTTTGGTATTCAACCACAAAATCATTCTCCAGAAAAAAGCGGGTATTAATCTCCTTTCCTTCCGCGGAGAGGTAGTACATCCTTAATACACCTTTGTTGACGAATGAAAGTTTTTTTGAAACTTCCCCTTGCTTTATGAAAAGTTCTTTTGGCTTCAGAAATTCAACGACTTTCTCCGATGCAAAAAAAGCATCGCACTCTTCTTTGGGAATGTGGATTATTTTCAAAACCCGTTCACGAAACCTCGAGTACATATGATTAACTTAGAACGCTAAAGATAAGGAACCAGATAATACAAAAGACTGGGAAGAGCGTACATAAAATAATAACGACAAGGTCAATTTTAAAAGACAAAATTGGAATTGACTAATGGCACGAAGCACCCTGGTTTACCTATATTTGTACCCGAATTAAAACCGACCTGTATGAATCTAATTGAAAAACTAAACTGGCGCTATGCAGCCAAACGGATGACCGGACAAAAAATAGCACCAGATAAACTCACACGAATCCTGGAAGCTATCAGGCTCTCTGCATCCTCTTTTGGCATTCAGCCATATACTATACTGGTTGTAGAGAACAAGGAGATCCGTGAAAAGCTGAAACCCGCTGCTTATAACCAACCTCAGATTACGGAAGCTTCACACCTCCTCGTTTTTGCAGCCTGGGACAATGTTACGGAAGAGCGAATCAGCGCATACATAAATCTCATTGCAGAGGTCAGGGGAATGGACGTAGCGATGCTCAAAGATTTTAAGGACAGAATGCGAGGGTTGCTCAAGAGGAGTACGGAAGAGAACTTTAACTGGACTGCCCGTCAGACCTATATTGCCTTAGGAACAGGCCTTAGCGCAGCCTCTATGGAAGATGTGGACTCAACTCCTATGGAAGGCTTCGACCCGAAAGCCTTTGATGAAATTCTGAAATTGAAGGAAAAGGGTCTGAGGAGTGTTGCCATTATGGCTTTAGGGTACCGCGATTCGGAGGCAGATCCTTTGTCCAAGATGAAAAAGGTCAGACGTCCTCTGGAGCAATTATTTATTCAGGTCTAGGGAAAGAATTTAATATTGCTTAATGGTTCAATAAGAGGGTAAGCACGAAATGCCTACCCTTTTTTTATCCATTGTATATCACAATAGTACCTTTAAAGACCAAGCTCCGACTTAATCAGTTCCTTTGCCTTGCCTGATCCGGTCAGCTCCATCCAGGCCTCACTTTTATCGCCCGCAATGGATAAATTAAAAGTAAAGAAGTCGCAGCAGGCCCTTTCGCTCTTAATAAAATCAGTGAGCTCATCCACCACTTTGTCAGAGCCAGAGAATTTGAAGGCATATCCGTCGATCAATTCCTTTTTATCGAGCATTTGTCTTTTCAGGTTTTCAAGCACCGTCTCCCTTCGAATCTGCAATTCAGGCGTGGTAAGCTTGCAGGAAACATCGGTGGATTTGCTTATAGCCTTGCAGGAATCAGAGGTGGTGAACCCCACAGAAGGAGCAACGGATTCTTTGGGAGATTTGCTTTGGCAACTGAAAAGGAGTGTGATACTTATTACAATTAGAGCGAGCGTTTTTTTCATGACGGGCAATTTTAGGTATTGTATAGGTATCGGACGATAAAGATAAGAAAATCAAAAAGCCTCATTGTGGATAAAAGGTGAAAAGCCCAGGCAAGAAATATGAAACTTAATTTGTTGGCACTCGTACAACCTAGCTCACCTTGATACTTATCCCCATGAGCGCACTACACCCTCACCCGTCGGTGATCGACAAAGCCTTTGTTTCCGGACTGAAGTTCCCACAAAGCGATGTACTTACTTCCCAGGAATTGAGAAACAAACGAAGAGCGGATGCAGAACGGGCAATGCTCCTTGGAAACAATTATAAATGTAAAGTGAAGATTGTATTTGAAGACAACTCCGGAATAAAAGAAATTGAAACAACTATTTGGAGCGTTACAGAGAAATATATCCTCCTGAAAACCAGCATGCAAATTCCGCTGCACAGGGTTCTTGAAGTTAAGTTTTAAGACCCGCCTTATTTAGATAATCCTTCTACATAAAAGTGACTAAGTAAGGAGGCTACCCCTGTTCCTTCCCGCCTTTTGATTTTCTCTTCATCGAAGACTGCAGCGAGGTCAGCCTGTTGAATGCATCTTATTTCAATCCCTTTTGAATTCATGAACCGCAGGAAACCCTCGATGTCTTCCTTATTCCGAAAGGTATCAGTGATCGGATATTTGAATTGCTTTACAGGTGCTTTAGGTTTGAGCCCGAAATAAAAATAGCTCCCTCTCTTGATCGAATTGTATTTTTCTAATGAAGTAAGATCAGACCATGCCAGATTCACATTTCTGATGCCTGAATAAATAAACCCACTTCTTTTTACTAATCCATGATCATAGATGAAAAGACTGTTGCGGTAGCAAAGAGAGACTGCAAGGCCCATGATCCCGGCAGCAAGTGCTACAGCATACAGTCCCATTTGTGAGGTATTTATATCTTTTTGCACATAGACATTTACTATGGCAGTCAAAATCAGAATGATGGATATGAAATACATCTTGGTTGGTCTGTTTTTTAGAACATAGGCAGGAGTCTGATTTATATCTTGGTTTAGAGGCATAGACAAATTTAACAATTCCACGTTAGCGTATACAAGCTCCAGGACTGGAAAATAATTTTGCGTTGTTATTGGTAAACAATATCCGTAAACGAACCAATCGTAACACTTATAACGGTTGCTCCAAAACTCAAAGATGTAAGCTTTAAATTAAGAAACTACAGACGCTAGTTGTCATATATACTTTCTTAATGACCATACTTCCTCTTTGAATTAAGATTCGGTTTCCTTTCACTGCAATCCGTTAAGCGTAAGTTATGATTTGCTCTTCTTTAGTTGGAATCTGTCAAAAGTAAGTTGTTGTTCCTTCTCCTTTCTTTGAAATACCCCTTTCTTAAGCTTCCGTTTGGTCTCCCTTCGTTGCTAAATGTATTTCTTAAGCTTGCATTTGGTCTCCTTTCATTGCTAAACG
>PLYR01000011.1 GCA_003153435.1 Bacteroidota bacterium | reverse complement strand
TAGCGTAGCAGAGTGTGTTATTAGAATAACAGAGTGTGCTACCAGAGTAGCAGAGTGTCCTACTAGGGTAACAAAGTGTGTTACTCGGGTAGCAGAGTGTCCTACTAGAGTAACAAAGTGTGTGACCAGCGTAGCAGCGTGTGTTATTCTAATAACAGAGTGTGCTATTAGAGTAGCAGAGTGTATTACTAGCGTAGCAGAGTGTACTATTAGAGTAGCAGAGTATGTTATCACTTCTCCAAAGAAGTATATCGTTTTTTTGAGAACTGTCCGACGCCCCATCCCATTTCATATAAAAAACACCCTTTTAAAAAGTGAAAAATAATCTCCCTGATTTTCAGCCATTAAGATTTTTTTTTCATTTTTTTTGTTCGAAAAGTCATTCTCGCTTGTTTAACCGTAAGAAGGGGTCAATTTCCGGAAACCGGTTTCCTGAAAAAGATCAGATTCTACAGCGTAATGCGCAGCGCTGGAATTTAGCTTACGGTTGCGAAAATCGCAAACGGCAATTAATAAATCGTTCCTGAAGTAAAAACAATCACGCTTTGAGCGTAAACTATCAAAGGAACACAAAACACAAAAACAATGTCAGCTAAACCAAAAAAGAAGCTGGTTTCACTGGGAATCTCGTATCTCCCAGTCCCCCAGCTCATCCAGAATGCCCAGCACTATGTGACGAGCATGACTGGCAACACCAATTTCCCAACCCCTAATCCTGCTCTGTCGGACATTACTACAGCGGTGAACCTGCTGGAGAGTGATTATGAGAAATCGCTCACCCGGGTTAAAGGCTCTGTTGCAACGATGCACACCGACGAACGGGCTCTTAAAATCCTTGTAAAGGCTCTGGCTGCATATGTGGAAGGGATTGCAAATGCCGATGCAGCCCAAACATCAGAGATTATTGCCTCTGCGGGTATGAATGAAAAAAAGCCATTGGTCAGAAAACCAAAGACTTTCACCGCCATACCGGGAACAATCAAGGGGACGGTTATTTTAAACATAAAAGCAGTGCTACGCTCTGCCTATATGTATGAAATGACTACCGACTCAACCGGTGCCACCGGATGGACCACCATCTATATGGGCACCAAAACCAAGTTTACTGCAACTGCTTTGACTTCGAATACGCATTACTATTTCCGGTATATGGTATCGACCAAAGGAGTACAAGGTAACTGGAGCGCTGTGATTCAGGCTTTGACTCTGTAGATTCGGGTTCCTGAGGAAGGTGTGAATAAACTGGCCCTGCTTTCTCTTAAGTACACAGAGAGGGTGGGGTTGGTTTTTTTCTACTTCTAATTCGAATGGACTTGCTGCATATCTCCGGTGTTCCAGCTAATCCGTCCCGAGAAAGGGCACGGATACGCTAACACACAAGATACGCTACATATCCGAGCCATCGGGTGTTACTTTAAACTTGGAGGTGCTGATAGTTGGTCAATAATTTTCTTTAATTGCTCAGCCGGAACCACTCCTGATTGACGCCATTTGATCTCTCCGTTTTTAAAAACAATAAGGGTAGGTACTCCTTGCACGCGATAAGCATTTGCCGCTTCCCGATTCTTATCAACATCTACCTTGAGAATGGTTGCTTTATCCCCGATCATGCTCTTTAGCTGGTTAAGGATGGGTGTCATCATTTTACAAGGGCCGCACCATTCGGCTGAAAAATCTACCAGCACCGGTTTATCTGAATGAATTATTTCTGAAAATGTCATTTTATTAAAGGTATTGCTGAACTTTATACCAGGATCCACCATTATGGACATTGTTATATCCATGGCTCTTTAATATTCTCTTCGCGGATGCACTGCGCATACCCGAAGCACAGCAGGTTATAATGGTCTGTTCCTTGTTTTTTAATTTCTGAAGATTGTTCCCGAGCTGGTCCAATGGTATATTCAGGGACCCTTTGACATGTCCTCCAGAATACTCGCCTTTAGAACGAAAGTCGATGACAATTGCACCTTGTGCAATCAATTCCTTCAGATTAACCTTTGGCCCGAGGCCGAATAACTTTTTGATGGTCTGTATCATGGGTATGTGACTTTAAATGTAATGCCGTGTTGATTTAATACAAAGATAAGCACAGCTTATAAGGTGCTTTGGAACATCTGTTTGATAAGAGCATGATTCTTATCATACATTTCTGCATTTTGAAGGCCTTAACAACCGGCTGATGGCTTCCCGATATTATTGGAGTGTTTAAGGTACATTTGTTATGCTGTAAACACCACAACTAACAAATTAAAGAATGAAAATATCCTGCCTCTCCATCCTGTTCTTTTTTATTCTTTTTTCTTTTTCAACGCTTACGATGGCTCAGTCACCTTCTGATACTGCGAAAGGCCTTTCTGGAAAGAATTACCGGATCTATTCCGTTAAGCTCGGCAAAGAGATAACGATTCAGGATATGGTGAATGATTTTAAAGATGCTGATGTTGTTTTTTATGGGGAAGAACACAATGATTCGGTAACTCATTATGCTGAAAAAGCATTGTTTCTGGCTTTATACGATACCTACAACAATACCATCACCTTGTCGATGGAAATGTTTGACAGAGATGTGCAGGGTGTGATGAATGAGTACCTGAATGGCTATATACGGGAAAAAGATTTCAGGCATGACGCGCGAGTTTGGTCCAACTACCGGGATTATCGACCGCTGATTGAGTTCGCCAAAGAAAAACATTTGGATGTAGTATGTGCAAATGCCCCAAGTCGGTATACGAATATTGCTGGAAGAAAAGGGCAGAAAGCTCTTGAATCACTTCCCGTTTTGTCTAAGAAATATTTTGCTCCACTGCCGTATGATACAGCTACGGGAAAATATTATGAGAAACTACAGGAGATGTCTGGTCATACCAAGTCTTTCATCTCAAAAAGTGATACAGCAAAACCGGTAAGTATGCCTCCAATGATGGGTACATTTAATCTTCCAATGGCTCAATCACTTTGGGATGCAACCATGGCCTGGTCTATCTCGGAGTATTTAAAAGAGCACCCTCACAAAAAAGTGATGCAAGTAAATGGACGATTTCACAGCGATGAGGGATATGCCATAGTTACACAGTTGAGAAAATATTCCCCCAAGGTGAAAACCTTAACCTTGTCTAGCACAACTGATGATGCTTTTCCAACTATTGACTGGGGTAAATACAAAAACCTTGGAGATTACATCTTGGTTTCCGACCCTAAAGTGCCAAAAACATTTAAGGATTAGCTATCCCTCTCAGGTTGATACTTTTCTTTGCATTCGCTAAACCGTTAGCTCTTCTGACATTTTGTTTTGTTCGGTAAGCTCCAATTAACAGCAGAAAGAAAAAGGCACGGATACGCAAACGCACAACCAAGGCTGCATATCTGCGCCATCAGAGAGGGCAGGGTTGGTTTTTTCTGATCTATCGATTATTGATGGATTACTGAAATATTTCGAATAAACGAATTGTTCTCCGTTGATATCTTTAAAAGATAAAATCCATTGGGCTGATTGGACAAGTCCAGCGCTGGCATATTATCTGTTCTATTATACTTAATGGAAGATACTTTTGTCCCGGTCAATGTAAATATTTCGACCGATTGAAGATGTTGCCCCTCGGTTGTGAAAAATAAATTCAAGTTGGCATTTGTTGGATTTGGATAAATAATAATACCGTCAACATCATTAGGACTACTTACCACATCGGTTGTTAAAGCATCCGGGGCCAATTTCACTATCCAGGCGTCTTCGGGGTAGGGTGCAGTTCCATGAATTCCGGTAACATCACCGTCGCCTGAAGATGTTTCTCCGCCGATCAGATAGCCTCCGTCACTCGTTTGAATGATCATGTTGCCTCCATCATATGCGGTACCTCCCAAGCTTTTTTGCCAGATGATGCCGGAAGAATCGAATTTTATTTGCCAAAAATTATAATTATTAATGCCTTGACAAGGAGCATTGAGGTTGGTTACATCGCCATCGTTTGAGCCAGCGGCCCGGCCTGTGGCAATAAATTTTCCATCACTTGTAACGGTCGCATTCAGGCCGTTATCAGTTCCGCTTCCACCAAAGCATTTTTGCCAAATAACCGTATTCCCGTTCGCTGAAAGATTAACAAACCAATAATCATTGCTGCCTGTATGATTTCCTGAAGTACTGGCCGAGCCAGAAGTTCCATTGATGGCATAACTGTTATCAGCCAATTGCACGATGCTCCAAAAAGAATCATCACCGGTACCTCCCATACATTGCTCCCACAAAACAGAGGTGCCGGCAGCATTTAGTTTTGCTATCCAGCCATCTTCACCGCCATGATTACCAACGGCATCTCCATTGGTTGCAAAGGTATAACCAACTACAAGAATTCCTCCATCGTTTGCTTCAATAGCATTTTTCGCACCCCCGGAGCCACTGCTTCCTCCAAGACATTTTTGCCATAGTACATTATGCGTACCGCCGGAATCTATTTTTACAACCCAGGCATCCCCTCCTCCGGCATGGTAACCATTTACATCTCCATCAGCAGAAGCTGTGAAGCCGCAGAGCAAATAATTGCCATCGCTGAGTTGATTTATGCTGCCTGTTCCCCTGTCACTTCCGGAACCACCATAACATTTTTGCCATTGCAGATTACCAAGGGAATCTGTTTTTACAACCCAGGCATCATCTAAGGAATGATAGCCGGGTATAGTTGTTGAGCGCGTATAACCGACGGCTATATAACCTCCATCCTTTGTTTTTGAAACAAAAGGCAATTGGTCCACCGCCGAGCCGCCAAATATTTTTATCCATTTCAGGCCTCCTCCTAGATCCAATTTAAGCAACATGCCATCACCACCGCCCAGATTAAGTGGACAATCTCCATCAGCCGAGCCGGAAGTTCCTGCAAAAACATATCCCCCACTGGATGCTTCTACGGCACTATTCACATAATCACCTCCGCTTCCACCAACCACCTTTTGCCATTGAAGGGCTGGAGCCTGCGCAAAAGAAAAATAAGGCAGCAAAACGCTTAACAGGAATAAGAGTGATCTTGTGAGTGAGTCGAAGGATTTGTTCATGGGTTTTGAATTAAACAAGTAAAAATGCTTGAAAAACGACCGCAAACCACGAGCCCGAGGCGAAAGCAAATCCTAATTTGCTTGTATTGGCATCGTTCGAGACCTGTTGATACTTAGAAGACGTCGTTTGGAAGAAGAAGGTTGCATGCCCCCACAAAATAGGTATATTTTGAATTTTTGCAAACACACAACCAGAGCTGCATATCGGCGCCATCGGGCTTAACAGCCAAATTATAACCCAATCGCAAACTCCACCGCAGCACTGGAATGGATCCTCGCCGTGTCGAAAACAGGAAGGGCACATTCTTCCGGCTTTAATAAAAGGGCAATCTCTGTACAGCCAAATATTACTCCTTCTGCACCATTGCTTATAGAGTCGCGTATTATGTTTTGGTATTTCTGTTTGATTTCCTCCGAAAAAATTCCTTTCGTAAACTCATTCACAATCGAACTATGAATAATTTCTCTTTCTTCAGACTCGGGGATCACCACCTCTATGTTATGCTGGCTGAGCCGGTCTATAAAAAAGGGGCGTTCCATCGTAAATTTCGTTCCCAGCAACAATACTTTATTTTTTCCGGCTTTGTTGATTGCTTTGGCTGTCTCATCCGCAATATGAATAAAAGGAACCTTTAGTTTGGGTACCAATTGATCAGCAATTAAGTGGGGTGTATTTGCACACAATAAAATGCACTCGGCCCCTGCGTGTTCCAGCTTCAACGCTATATCCGTATATAATTGTTCAATGGCATCCCACCGGCCCGACTCCTGTAATTGATGGTACTCCTGAAAATTAACCGAGTATAAAATAAGTCTGGCCGCATTTGCTCCACCTAACCGCTCATTGACCATCTGGTTGATGGTTTGGTAGTACGAAGCAGTGGAA
>PLYR01000064.1 GCA_003153435.1 Bacteroidota bacterium | reverse complement strand
TGCATCACCGAGAAGAAAGTGGACTTCAATTGAAAATCCGTCCGAATGGTTTTGAGCGGTATTTTAAGATTCTTATCTGTAAAATAAACCATCCGACCGCTCTGACTGTTGTTGAGTGCAGAGCTGAATGAAGTGCTGTCATTCACCGGAAACTTATGCTTGAGTTCCAGGTAATTTTTCCAGTCTTCTACAGACACATGCCGCTCCCATTTGGCATGAGGCATCCGGAGGCAGAACGAATCTTTAACCGATTTGAGGCTGGAGGAAGGTTTACCCCATACATCTTCCGAATTCACGGTTTGTCCTCCGCAATTCGAACAGAAGGTGGTAGAGATCAGTTTTAAATCATTGTCAACCACCACCAGGTCATGCGTCTCGTTGCTTGCAAAAAAGATTCTGGGGTTTTTAGTCTTCCCTCGGTATACCTGGCAATGAACCTGATCGCAGAGATTGAACCCTTCGGCCAGATGTTTGTTTTTATTGGCCAATACATAGGTGCGGCAAAGAATGGATTGGACTTTATAGAACTCATCCTCAGCAACGGTCCCTGATTCTGCTTCCACCACTCCCGCAACGTATTTTTCGAGATCCACATGATTGATGAGCATCATGATTTCCTTATCCACCGAAACCTGCAGATCACCGTCGTATATCCGGATGCCTGTAGCCGGTGCGATGGATTTGAGTTTAAAAGAGGAAGCGGAGATCAAAGAAACCAGGGAGACTTTCTTGTAACATCCTAGTTTCTTTTCCAGTGTCTTGACTGATACAGAATCTTTCCCCAACTGAAATTCAAGCACCGCAGAGGAGACTGTATCTACTATGCGCCGGTCATCCCCATATACCACATATTTTCCAGAAACAACCGAACAAATCACCGAAGCCGGTTTTAAATCAGACAGAAGCCTGATATCCACGGTAGAGCATCGGGCTGAAACGGAAATGAAGAGAAGAAGTCTTAATATATATTTACAATCAGGCATGCTTGAGTCGGAGGTATTTCATCATCAGTTCTGCAAGACGGGCGGAAGCACCAGGGCCCCCCAGTTTAATCTTAAGTTCATCCAATTCCTGCAGCATCCTTTTTCTGTTTCCTTCGTCAGTAGTAATCAATTTCAATTCTGCTGCGAGCCGGGTTGGGTTCATATCATCCTGAATCAACTCTGTGATGATGGGCTTGTCCATGATCAGATTTACAAGCGAAATATATTTGACTGTTACCAATCGCCTTGCAATCTGGTAGGAGATAGAACCTGCTTTATAACAGACCACCTGTGGAACACGAAACAAAGCAGTTTCCAGAGTGGCAGTGCCGGAGGTGACGAGTGCGGCATAAGATTGCCTCAGGAGACTATAGGTCTGACCGAAAACAATCTCCACATCCGAACCATCTATAATAGAATCATAAAATGCTTTAGGCATGGAAGGTGCTCCGGCCACCACAAAATGGTACTGAGGGAATTGTTTNNAGGATGGTAAACATCCGGTCCACCACCTTCTTGATCTTATGGACGCGGCTCTGTTTCCAGGCCCATATGGCAGGAGAGATGTAATAGAATACAGGAATCCCTTTTTCTTTTACAAAGCCTGCAATCCGAAGGTTAAAGCCCGGGTAGTCCACCATAATGACCACATCAGGTTTCCATTCCAGGAGATCGTTTTTACAGAACTCAATGTTTCCTAAAATAGTTCGGATATTGGCAAGGACTTCGGTGAATCCCATAAATGCCAAATCCCGATAATGTTTTACGATGGTCCCTCCCTGAGCCTCCATGAGATCTCCTCCCCAACAACGGAATTCTGCCTGCAGGTCCTTCTTTTTGATTTCCCGCATTAGGTTGGAAGCATGTAAGTCTCCGGAAGCTTCGCCGGCGATAAGGTAGTATTTCATGCTCAGGCTAAATAAGTCAAATAACCAAGAATTCCTGCCCAGATAAACATCGAAAAGAGTATTCCCCGGGCTGACTTCATTCTTTCTGTATAGATAAAAAGAAAAAAGGGAACGAGATTCGCAATCATACACAGTCTGATATTCGATAAAAGCAGGCCGTTATATTTCTGATGTCCTATAAAAACAGGGATTGACATAAACCGGTAACCATAGAGATAATAAATAAAGTATGCTATAAACGGGAATAGTATTCCTATTGCAAGTCCAAGGTACAGATGATCAGCACGGCCTTTCATTTCTCCAGTTTTTTTAGTTTCGGAATAGAGGCATAGGAAGTGAGGTCGAATTGAACGGGAACGATGGAAATATACTTGTTGTCGAGTGCCCATACATCAGTTCCCTTCTCCCCTTTCTCAAAATTATCGAACCTGCCGGTAAGCCAGAAATATTGTTTGCCGCTGGGGTCGATGCGTTCATCTAATTCTTCAATCCAGTTCGCCTTTGTTTGTCTACAAACCTTTATCCCTTTAATCTCTTCCGAAGGAATATCCGGAATGTTTACATTCAGGCAAACCCCTTCCGGAAGTCCGTCTTTAAGGATACGTTCGGCAATTTGGCGTACATAGAAACGGGAAGGACCAAAATCTGCTTCCAGGGCATGATCGCAAAGGGAAAAGCCAATAGAAGGAATGCTTTCCAGGGCCCCTTCCACCGCAGCTGACATGGTACCTGAATAGATTACATTGATTGAATAGTTGGAGCCGTGGTTGATCCCGGATACACAAAGATCAGGTTTGCGATGGAGTATTTTGTTTACAGCAATCTTCACACAGTCGACCGGGGTTCCTGAGCAGCTGTATTCAGCCTTCACCGAGTGAATGTTACTTTTGTTGATACGCAGTGTTGAATTGATAGTAATGGCATGTCCCATTCCGCTTTGAGGTTTGTCGGGTGCAACGACCACCACATCTCCAAGCTCTTTCATGATTTCGATGAGCACTGTGATCCCCGGTGCGGTGATCCCATCATCATTGGTTACTAAAATGAGGGGGCGGTTTTTCTTTGTGCTTTTCATGTCAGCACAAAACTAATCAGAAATGGGCATTAAAACAGGGGAAGTAATGAAACGGGACCTGTTGATAAAAAGCCAGACTCAGTTATTCTGGCTCCCTTCGAACTCCCAGCTCTTCTTGACAACATCCCCTTTCATGAGTTTGATGGTACCGGAGATATCACGGCCATTCACGATGGCTTCGAGCTGATATACTTCCTCCGCTTTTCCTGATTTTTCCTGACCGGAAATCTGAAAGTATTTGACTTCGGTCCCGTCATCCGTATAGGAACTGTCTTTCACTGTTTTATAATGAATAGTCTGGACCTTGAGTTTTGATTCAAAATAATCGCCTATCACCTCTTTTGGGGTAAACTCGAAAACATCCTTTTCGAACTTCTTTCCTTCTGTGGTCGTTTCCCGGATTTCAATAGCAAACTTACGTTTGTCCAGTTTCTGAACCTTTGTTTTCTGTGCGAAAGCGCTGGAAATGGTAAAAAACCCAATCAATGTGAGTGATAAGAGTATCCGGTTTAAAGTAGAGTTCATAGGAGCGTTGCTTTAGACCCTAAATTTAGGAATTAACCCGGAGACCTCATCCAACGGATATCAACTATCTTTGTAAAAAAAGCGGAATGTCTGAGTCAAAACCTTTAGCAGAAAGGATGCGTCCTTCCTCTCTGGATGAATATATCGGGCAGGAGCATCTGGTAGGAAAGGATGCTGTGCTTCGCAAAGCCATTGAAAGCGGAATCCTGCCTTCCATCATCCTCTGGGGTCCTCCCGGAGTGGGAAAGACTACGTTGGCTCATATCATTTCTCAGACCCTGAAAAGACCTTTTTATTCACTCAGTGCAATCAATTCGGGTGTCAAAGATATCCGTGAGATTATCGAAAAGGCCAGGAATCAAGGCTTGTTTGGGGGAGGAAAACCGGTTTTGTTTATTGATGAGATCCACCGCTTCAGCAAGTCGCAGCAAGATTCATTGCTGGGAGCCGTCGAAAAAGGAGACGTCACCCTCATCGGTGCAACCACAGAGAACCCTTCCTTTGAAGTCATCTCCGCCCTCCTTTCCCGATGCCAGGTGTATGTACTCAAGCATCTCGATAAAGAACACTTGCTGAAGCTGATGGACCGGGCCATTCATGAAGACAAGGAGCTAGCAAGCAAAAACATTAGGATTGAAGAAGGAGAGGCTTTGCTGAGGCTAAGCGGAGGCGATGCCAGAAAGCTGCTCAATATTTTGGAACTGGTCATCAATTCTTCTCCTCAACAGGAAATTATTATCACCAATGAATTTGTACTGAATCAGGTGCAGCAGAATATGGCTTTGTATGATAAAGCCGGAGAGCAACATTATGATATTATCTCTGCCTTTATTAAATCCATGCGAGGAAGTGATCCTAACGCAGCTGTTTACTGGCTGGCCAGAATGATTGAAGGAGGTGAAGATCCGTTATTTATTGCCAGGAGGATGATTATTCTGGCTTCGGAAGATATTGGAAATGCCAATCCAACCGCTCTGGTCATTGCAAATAATTGTTTTCAGGCCGTCAATACCATTGGGATGCCGGAAAGCAGGATCATCCTTTCTCAGGCAGCCGTTTACCTGGCTTCTTCAGCGAAGAGCAATGCTTCCTACATGGCTATCGGGATGGCACAGGATCTTGTTAAACGTACCGGAAGCCTGCCAGTACCCCTCGGAATCAGGAATGCCCCAACCAAACTCATGAAGCAGTTAGGCTATGGAGAAGATTATAAATATGCGCATAGCTATGAAAATAATTTCTCCGAACAGGAGTACCTACCGGAGGATATAAGTGGAACCAAGCTCTATGAACCAGGCTCCAATGCAAGAGAGCATGAAATGCGTGTTTTTTTGAAGAAGTTGTGGGGTGAGAAGTATGGGTATTGAGCTGAATCATTAAACTTTTACCCCAATAACCAGGATATCATCCACCTGTTCAAGGTTTCCTCTCCATTCGTGAATCACTCGTTCCAGTACTTTTCCTTGTTCATGCATGGAGCTATGGGCATTGGAGGCAATGAGCTCCTGGAGTTGCTTGTACTTGAATTTCTTTCCTCTCGGTCCCCCGAATTGATCAGCCACTCCGTCTGTAAGGGTGTAGATGGCATCTCCTTTGACCAGATCCACTTTCCGGAGGGTGAAGGGCTCGTCATCTTTGGGCGACTTGCCCACGGGCATTTTATCACCCGGACAAATAATTAATTCAGAACCCCGTACGATATAAAAGCTGCTGTTTGCAGCCGCGTATTCCAGTTTCAAATGCTCCAGATCAAAAACACAAAGTGTACAATCCATTCCATCCTTGGCCTCTTCATGCCCACCCGGGTTAATGGCTTTGATGATCGACTTGCGGGCTTCATTCAGGACCCCTTCCGGACTGTGGATTCCTTTTTCAATCACCACTTCATTCATGATAGAGATCATCAGCAGGCTCATGAATGCTCCGGGAACACCATGTCCGGTACAATCGCCGGTGAGCAGATAAAACTTTTTATTCAAAGCCAGAGCCCAGTAAAAATCTCCGCTTACAATATCCTTGGGTTTATAAAACGTAAAATATTCTTTGAGGTGTTTGGACAAATAATCATCGGAAGTAATCACTGCACTTTGAATCCGCCTTGCATACAAGATGGAATCCAGTATCTCTTTTTGTTTCTCTTCAATGATGGATTTCTGATGCTCCGTCTCCTGCTTCTGGAGCTGGATGAGGGTATTCTGTTTTCCGAGTTCTTGATTTGCTTTTTGTTTGATCTTGTTCCGGTTCCAGAGTACAAAGGCCAGGGTAATGACCATCACCAATACAAAAACAATGAAGTAAATGAACAACCGCTGACGGCTGGAAGCAAGCTCTTCATTGCGTTGCTGCTGTTCCAGCAGATCAATCTGGGCTTGTTTTTTGGAGCTCTGGTATTTTTCTTGTAATTCTCCGGCCTGTTTACTGATCTTCTCGGTTACGAGTGAATCCTTAATGGCGATGAATTTATACAGATAGTCATTGGCTTTTTTAAAGTCTCCCTTTTCCTTGTACAGGTTTGCAAAGCCTTCGTAAGAGGCTTTCAGATCATCGGTAAAGTGTGCTTTTCTTTCTATCTCTTCCGCCTCGTTCAAGGCTTTTATTCCTTTGTCAAATTTCTTTTCATAACCCGAAGCCAGTCCGATATTATTCAGGCAGGTTACCTCTCCGACGATGTCGCCTGTTTTACGGAAGATGTCCAGGGCTTTGGCAAAATAATCATCTGCTTGCGGAAAATCACCCAGATGCATGTATGCGTCTCCAATATTACACTCGGTATGAGCTATTCCTCTTTTATCGCCCAGAGACTCCCGAAGACGGAGGGATTTATCAAAATAAAAAAGTGCATCTGAAAGTTTATCTTGATTGCCATACATGCTTCCAAGATTGTTGTAGGTTCGGGCGAGGGATTTTTGATACTCTCTGTTTGCTGGTTCTTTTGCACAAAGCTTCTCATGCAACTCGATAGACTTATTGATATATTTAGCTGCTTCCGGGTAATTGTTCAGACTCACATACATCCCACCGAGGTTGTTGTATTCGGTAGCGGTTTTATAATCGTCGTGATATTTTTCGAAAATCTTCAGGGCATTCAAAAACTCCTTGGTAGCCAGACCAAAATCACCGTTGCGGTAGGCTATCGATCCGAGCGTATTGAAGGAGGTGCCCAGTTCCCGCATCACCTGTTCAGTTTTCATGACACGGCGCTGCTCGAGGTCAACCGCCAGTGACCTGGCCTTCTCTGCGTACAGTTTGGATTTATCCGGATCAATGGTGCTCAGGTTCCATCCGATGATATTATATCTTTTTAAGAGGATAGAATCGGCCACGTCTTTCTCCGGTAGTTTGAGTACGGAGTCGGCGATGGCTTTTTGCTGGGAAAAAAATTCAGGGGAAATACAAACACCTAACAAAAGCGCTAAGCAACATAAATAAGCACGTGACAGGGAGTTCATCGGGTAAATATAGAACTATTGTTGAAAGAAGGAGTCAACAAACTCATGCTTATTAAAAACCTGCAGATCATCCATCTGCTCCCCTACCCCAATATACTTCACCGGGATCTGAAAGAGAGAAGAGATTCCGATCACGACTCCGCCTTTTGCAGTACCATCGAGTTTGGTCAGTGCAAGCGCATTGACAGCCGTAGCAGCTGTAAATTCACGGCATTGATTGATTGCATTTTGACCGGTAGAAGCATCCAGAACCAGTAATATTTCATGCGGAGCATCAGGAACCACCTTTTGCATGACTTTCTTGATTTTCCCAAGTTCATTCATCAGGTTTACCTTATTGTGCAGACGACCGGCCGTATCTATAATGACAACGTCTGAACCTCTGGTCAGTGCCGACTGTAGGGTATCAAAAGCAACAGAAGCTGGATCGGCGTTCATTCCTTGCGAAACAACCGGTACACCGGTCCGTTCTCCCCAGATCTTCAACTGATCTACCGCTGCAGCACGGAAGGTATCAGCGGCACCCAGCAATACATTCTTTCCTGCCTTTTTAAACTGATAGCTCAGCTTTCCGATGGTGGTTGTTTTACCGACCCCATTCACGCCTACTACCATGATTACATAAGGCTTCTTCCCTTCGGGAATACTAAACTCTACTTCATCCTTATTTCCGCTTTCAAACAATAAGGAAGAAATCTCCTCCCGGAGAATCCCGTTTAATTCTGTGGTTTCTATTTTCCGTTGTTTCTCAACTCTTTTCTGAATCCGGTCAATAATTTTCAGGGTTGTATCCACTCCCACATCCGAACTGATCAATACTTCCTCCAGATGAGAGAGTACTTCATCATCAATGACGGCTTTACCGAGGATGGCATTCGCAAGCTTAGAGAAAAAACTCTTCCGGGTAATAAAAATCCCTTTATCAAGTTTCTCCTTTTTATCTTTTGTAAAAAAACTGAAAATACCCATGATGATTGAACTTAAAGCTTCCGGTATAAATAATAAAAGCTTCTCTGATCAGGAGAAGCTTTTAATTTCTGTTACATAAGGCATTACTTGGCGTCAGCCAGGAAATCTTTTATGTGGTCGTTATGTACGACTTCTTCTTTAAAGAAATAAGATCCTTTAGGAGATTTAACCATTTTAATAACCCGTGTGAATTGTCTTCCTTCACCGGTTTTGAGTGTTGCAACAACTTTCTTAGCCATTTTTTTTAGGTATTACCGGGTTATTTAATTTCTTTATGAACGGTCATCTTTTTCAGGATCGGGTTGAATTTCTTCAGCTCCATCCGGTCAGGATCGTTTTTTTTGTTCTTGGTAGTGATGTAACGGGAAGTTCCGGGTTTACCGCTTTCCTTGTGTTCGGTACATTCGAGGATTACCTGAATTCTGCTGCCTTTCTTTGCCATGACTAATCTTATTATCTGAATTTTTAAGTGCCGATGAAGGTTATTCACCCTCCCCTGAACGGGCACAATCGCATAAAACGGGTTGCAAATGTAGGTTTTTTTTCATTCCAAACAAAAGGAAGCCTTATTTTTCCTTCGGAAGGCCTGGAAAAAGGATCTTTTTCTTCATTAAAGCCTCTACTTCTTCCGCTTTCCGGGGAAGGGAAGCACTCAGATTCTCCGGATCTCCGTTGGTAATGAGGATATCATCTTCAATCCGAACCCCGATATTCCACCATTTAGGGTCACAATCAGAACCTTCCGGGATATAGATCCCGGGTTCCACAGTAATGACATTACCTGGCTTTAATTTCCCGTATAAACCTGCATCATGAACATCCAGTCCCAGATAGTGAGAGGTCCCGTGAAAGAAGTATTTCCTGGCTTCGCTCTCTTCTTTGATAATTCCCTGTTCCTTCAGCCTCTTTGCCACCACTTTGTAAGCTACGTTGTGAGGAGCTCTGAACTCATTACCGGTGTGGCAGGCTGAAATACCTGCTTCCTGGGCCTCATAAACAATATCATAAATGATTTTCTGTTCTTTACTAAAGGTTCCCTGAACAGGCAAAGTCCGGGTGATGTCTGCCGTATACCCATGGTATTCGGCTCCTGCATCCACTACAAGCAGGTCTGTCTTTGTAAACTTCCTTCTGTTTTCGGTATAATGCAGGATGCAGGTGTTTTCACCGGAACCCACGATGCTTGGATAACCGGGATATTCGGATCCCCTGACTTTGAATCCATATTCAACCACTGCCTGGGCCTGATACTCGGTCATAGCCGTATCAATGGTCTGCATCAGCACGGCGTGTGATTCGCAAGTGATCAGAATAGCCTTCCGCAGTAAGGTCATCTCCTCTGGGGTTTTAATCTCCCTGAGCGCTTGAAGATCATTTTTTTCTCCTATAGAATCTCTCCCAAAATTCTTCAACAAAGGGTAAAAGCTTTCGAACTGGGTATTCAGTAAGGCATCTTTAAAGCCCAGTACCTTTTTGACGCCTTCCGTCCCAAGCCTTCGCCCGGTCCATGTTTCCCGGAAAGGGTCTCTCTTCCGGACGAAAATGATTTCATTGGTATAGAGGGAATCGATGTGAACCTTGTTCTTGAAAATCACCAATATGGCCTCAGGCTCAGGGCATCCAGTGAGATAGTAGAAGTTCGGGTCCTGGCTGAACTGGTATTCCACATCATTCGAACGGATTAGTTCACGATGAGCATAAAAAATGGCCATGGAGTTATCCGCCATCAGGGCTCTCAGGGCTTCCCTTCGTCCGGAATGAAAATCCGCGGTCAACAGATCTTTGTCATAACGAAACCTATCCGACTGGGAAGAGGCTAACAGCGGGAGCAACGTAAGGGAAAAGAAGAGAAGAGGTCTTGACATATTTTAAACAAAAAACGTTGCTACACGAAGGTAGCAACGTTTCAGTAAGATAAAGGGGTATATGACTATTTGGTAGTATAACCTTTTTCGCGAGCTTCTTTCAGGGTAGCATAGATACCGTTCTTGGTAACAGTACGCATCGCTGAAGTAGATACTTTCAGGGTAACCGTTTCACCTGTTTCAGGAACGAAATAGGTTCTTACCTTCAGGTTCACGTTGAATTTACGTTTGGTCTTATGGTTAGAGAAAGAAACGTGGTGGCCAGTGATGGCTTTTTTTCCGGTTAGTTCACAGATTTTCGACATGGCATTTCTTTTTTTAAAGCTTTACTTTTCTATAATGGGGTTGCAAAGAAACGAATATTTATTTGATTGACAAAGAAAAAGGACAAAATATACCTCCTTTACCTTTGAAATACCCTTAAAACTGCAAATAAATAGGCAGAACCTGCTCTGAGGTCTTAACCTGAATAACCAGCCAGACGATTGCCATCAGTACCACAATGCGCCCAGCAACCGGCAGAACGGCTAAAAAACGCTGAGACCGGAGCTCAAAGCTTCTGGGAAAGAAATGGATCACAAAACCCAGAATCATAACCCCGAAAACAGTCTGATAATTTTGAACGAGCGGTACAAACGCATTTGCATTGAAATTATAAAAGAGCTGGTGAAGGATGACCTTTGCGTTTTCGAATGAGCCTGCTTTAAAGAATATCCAGCAAAAACAAACAAAGTGGAATGTGATGATGAGGCCGATGCCTTTTTGAAGAAATAGATAGACTTTAGAACGCACTTTCTTAACCCTACCAAAAAGCTCCATCCTCATCTTATCAATAGCAAGTGCTGTTCCGTGCATCCCACCCCAAAGAATAAAATTCCAGCTGGCTCCATGCCATAAACCTCCAAGCAGCATGGTAATAAACAGATTTACATATTGCCGGATCTTGCCTTTGCGATTCCCTCCCAAGGGTATATAAAGGTAATCACGTAACCAGGAAGACAGGGAGATATGCCATCTCCTCCAGAATTCGGTAATACTCGTACTCTGGTATGGAGAATCAAAATTTACAGGAACTGAAAAACCCATCCATCGGGCCATACCAATGGCCATATCGCTGTAACCTGAAAAGTCGCAATAGATAACGAGGGCATAACCATAGATCCCTAACAAACATTCTATGCCGCTATGGCGGGTTGGATCGCTGAAGATATAATCCACATAGTTGACATAGATATAATCGGAAATGACCACTTTTTTGAAGAGTCCCCCTACAATCAGGTATAACCCTACGGCGATATCTTCTTTCGACACCTGAATGTCTTTACGGATCTGGGGGATAAAGTCGGCCGCCCGAACAATGGGACCCATCACCAGCTTCGGGAAAAAAGTGAGAAAGAAGCAATAATCCCAGAAGCTCTTTACCGGTTTGAAATGTCCTCTGTACACATCAATGGTATAGCTGAGGTTCTCAAAGGTGTAGAATGAAATACCGATAGGAAGGATCAGCTTCAGGGGTTGGATGTTCCCTCCGGCCCAGTCGTTAATCATTCCGATAAAAAAATCGGTGTATTTAAAATAGAAGAGGAGCCCAAGGTTTATTATAATGCTGAAAGCCAACAGCAGCTTTTTCTTCCGTGGTGCAGAAGCCCGGTCAATCCAGTTAGAGAGGTTAAAATCAACCACTGCCGAGAGAAGTATAAAAAGAAAATAAAATCCACAAGCTTTGTAAAAAAAGTAAAGAGAGAATACAGTAAAAAGCAATACACGGGTTAGTTTGCGTTTGTAGACAAACTGATAAAAAAGAAGGAAAGCAAAGAAGAAACAAAGAAAGAAACCACTGTTAAACAGCAGCGGGTCTTTCGGGTTGTAGACCAGTGAGGTTAAAAACTTATGTAGATCAAAGTGGAACAAAGGGAAAAAGGATTTAGGGATTTAGGATTTTTGGATTTGGGATTTAAAGAATTAAGGATTTTGGGATGATGGATTAAAGGCATAGNNCTTTTCATTTATTATATCTGTCACACCCCGCCTTCATGGCTTTGTAAAGCATTCCTCCCTGCATGGTATATCCAGCGCCGCTGAAATGAACGCGGTCTTTGGCTGCCAGTTTTGCTACAAACCATTTTCCCATGGAACCATAACCTCCCATAATTTCATACAAATCCCACCAGGCACAATTATGACTTTCTGCATAATCGATTACTGCATTCCGGGCCAGCGTCATATTGGGGTTTTTCACACGACCTTTCTTCGATTTACGGTATGAATCGCCTGGGGTGGTCAGAAGGATTTCCACCTTTGGATTCCTTGCCCGGATCCCGCTTACCAGACTATCGATATTCCGGGTAAACGCATCCCGGTCGAATCCGGCGCTGAAGCCTTCATTCGTTCCCATGGAGATGATCATCAGATCGGGCTGGAGATAAGTAAGCTGCTCCTGAAAATGTTCGCTCAGGTTAAAATGCCGGAATTCCGCACCGTTCACACCGATCATATTATAGAGTATACCGGGTTTGTCATTCTCCAGGAGCAGTCCGTATATTCTCGAGCAGGATCCCGAATCACCTGCGGTACAACGGATCATAAGCTGGTGCATGGGTTTGTTGAAATACTGAACAGAGGTAAAGCGGCAGGAGTCTGTATTGCGCGCGTCAATGGTACCTACTTTACAGCTCAGTTCATCACATACCGCATATCCATAGTTACCTGCGCCTTTTTCATGAAAGAGGGTGAATTTGGTAAAACCATACTGGAGGGTTCCCTGGTCTTTCACGGTAAGCGACAGGGTTGCATTACTATCTTTTGTTTCAATGGTAAACCCTCCTATTCCAATCGGCAATGCCTGATCGGGAAACACGTTTCGTTTACTTTCCCATTTTACATTACTGGTGGTCTTGTAGGAAGGAGGTTCATTGGATTTGGCAATGCGGTATGGAAAGATAAAGCCCCTCCCTGCATTTCCATAATCAAGCTGAGCCAGCTGACGCACGGTGCCGGAGAAAAGATCGGCTTGTATATGGGAATCACCCAGATGGACGATGTTTACACGGGCTCTTTGCCCTTTTTTTAAATCTGCCATTTTCTTATAAAATGATCTCATTGCAATACTATCATTATGGATAACACTAAGCTCTGGCCTGATGAAAGGGTAATGCTGCAGCATCGAATCGATATTCGGAACCTGAGCCTGAAGGTATAATGTTGGAAAAAGAAGAATGAAAAATAATACGATCCGGTTACCCGGCTTTTTTGTCTTTTTTGAATTCACCGATTATATAATTATAGAGTAAGCCTCCCACCTTCCTGGCTCCTCTCGAGTTAAAGTGTGTGTAATCTGTATTGGCAAATATAGTATCTCCGGTCACCCATTTCACCATAGACCCCTCCCCTCCCATCGCCTGATAAAAATTCCAGAACGAAGTATTTGTTTTCTCCGCCACTCTGCGCTGTGCTTCAATAACAATGGGAACAGACGGGTCGGTTACATATTCACCCTCTATGCGGGTGGACTTGTCGCCCGCCCCAATCACCAGAATACTGGCCGAAGGAAAACAGTTCTGCATATGCTTGACCACTTCGGTCATTCCTTTTTCATACCAGGAGAAATCTTTTACTTTATCATTCACCACATTGACCCCATACTGAAGGATAATCAGGTCGTAGTTCAGATACTTATTCAAACCGGCAAGCACACTGTAGGGCATTTTAGTAAGAGGCATTCCTGAGTTTCCCCGGAAAGAGAAATTATCGAGTACAATGCCGCTGTCGCTTTCCATTGAAAACCCATATACGTTGAGCGGTGAGGAGCAATTGAACACTGCGGTAAAGCTTTGAACCGGATTTGGACAAACATAAACTTCATTCACCGGTGCGTTTCCAGGAAGTGCAAAGGATTTTCTCCCTTTCAGGGAAACCGAATTATGTCCGTCTGATTTTCCATAGAACATTCTCACCGAACCGAAACGGTTTAGCCTTTTTCTTCCAACAGCACTGTATTTAACCCAGCTTTCATTTCCAGATGCTATAGAGTCATCTTCCGCAGCGTTGTAATAAGGAAGAAAGGTATGACCGGTAATCCCTAATCCATGGTCTGGTGGCACGGCATCCAGCAGGGTATACTCTTTCCAGTTAGGAGAAAAGGAATGAATAATGCTTTGACGGAATCCGGCTACAATGCTGGTGATTGGCATAAACCCTACTCCATCACCTCCGAATTCTTCCTGAAGGAGGGAACGGAAATCCTGGGTGATGAGATCCCCTTCAATCATAGAATCTCCGAAATAAGCGATGCGAACCTTCTTACGGTCTTTGCCAAGGTGGTGCAGGGCTGTGAAGAAACGGATCAGTCCACCAGAGGAATCATTTCCAAACTGGATGATGCCTGGGTATTGATCGAGGGGTACATTTATTTTCTGAACATTCCGGATCTGCTTCACAGCGATGGTATCGGATAATACCTTCTGGCTTTCGGGAAATGCTTTGGAAATGGTACCAGAGGAAGTCACATCGGCCAGGAGATTAACTTTTCTTGTTTCAAACGGACCGATATGAAACCCTGCTCCTGTAAAAGAAAGGATTAGCAGGAGGAGGATGGTTGTGAGTACCATCACCAGGGGTTCAAATTGTCTGTTTTCTCGGCGTTTCATATTTTAATGCTAATGCTGAAACAAAGATAAATGATTTACAGAGCCGGTGTTTAAAGGTTTATTATCCGCTAGCTGTTACTGATTATCCGCTTGCAAAATCATTTGCAGCAGCATATTCAATGCAGTGTCGGCGGAGACTTTTATATTTCTTTCCCGCTGATGACCAAACATAAATTTTTCCGCTTTCAGCTTTCCTCCCGATGAAACCGCGATCCACACCGTTCCCACGGGTTTCTCTGTGGTACCTCCTGATGGACCCGCAATTCCGGATACAGCAATGGCATGTTGTACCTGAAGAGTCTTTAAAGCTCCAAGTACCATTTCAGTGACCACTTCCTTGCTTACCGCACCGTGCTTTTCGAGGGTTTCTTTCTTTACGCCAAGCAAACGCTCCTTTTGCTCATAGGAGTACGTTACTACAGATCCTTCATAATAATCGGAACAACCCGGAATACTCGTAATGAGATGAGAGATATAACCCCCGGTACAGCTTTCCGCCAGTCCCAGTTTTTCTTTTCTCTTCCGGAGCAAATCTCCTAAGACTTCTTGTATCGTTTCATCGTCGGCCCCGAAAATATATGGGGAGATGAGTTTCCGAAGTTCTGACTCTTTCTCCGAAACATTTTTTTGAAGGGCCTCTCTGGAGGGACCGGAAGTGGTCATTCGAAGTCTGACCATGTTCGGAGCAGGGAGATAAGCCAGTTTGATATGATGCAGGGCCAGACTATCTTCCCAATCGGAAATACGTTCAGCCAGAGCACTCTCTCCGATTCCCTGAGTGAGTATGGTCCGGTGAAGGATATGAGGAAAGCGGAATTTCTGAATCAGCTTAGGGATGACCTCCTGTTCCATGATCCCTTTCATCTCATAGGGTACACCGGGCATGGAAATGTAGACCTTTCCATCCTGTTCAAACCACATTCCTGGAGCGGTTCCGTTTTTGTTAGGAAGAGGGATGCAGTTGGAAGGAATTTCAGCCTGGAGGCGGTTTACTGGGGTGACCGGTTTACCGAAGCGGGCGAAAATCGCTTCCACATTTTTGTAAACTTCCGGATTGAAAACAAGCTTTACCCCGAAATACTCACAAAGAGTAGTCTTGGTGATGTCGTCACGGGTAGGGCCGAGTCCTCCGGTAATTAGTATGATATCAGCCCTATTTTTCGCTTCATCAAGCGCTTTCAGGATATGCTCCTTTTCGTCTGATACAGAGGATATCTGTTTGACGAATATCCCGGCCTTATTCAGTTCCTGGGCCATCCAGGCTGAATTGGTATCTACAATCTGCCCAATGAGGATTTCATCGCCTATGGTTATGATTTCAGTGACCATACAATTAGTTTATTCATCATTTAGAATGCACGAATTTAAGGTTTAGGTACCAGAGCATGACGTGTTTATGAAGGATTTGTAAACATCCCTGGGGTTGGAATTGTTGACATCGTAAACTTTGGCCGAATATTTGTACTTTGCCGGTAAATAAAGAAATAGATCCATGAAAAAAATACTGTTCACACTCGCCATCTTTTCCTGTTTGGGCTATCAGGTCAATGCTCAAATCAATCTTGGGAACCTTGAAAAAGACGGATCAGACCTTCTGAAAAAGGCCGAGGGAGATAAAAAAGGAAGCAGTTCAGACAGTCCTCTTTCCAACGAGGAAGTCGTAAAAGGATTAAGGGAAGCTCTTCAAGTAGCCGCGAAAAACTCAACTGCGTCTGCTTCTCAGATGGATGGCTTTTTTAAGAACCCCAAAATATTCATTCCTTTCCCACCAGATGCTCAGAAGGTAAAAGACAAATGTATTGATCTGGGCATGAAAGATCAGGTGGATAAATTCGAAATGAATCTGAACAGGGCCGCTGAAGAAGCTTCCAAATCGGCTGTGGATATCTTCATCAATGCCATCACGACCATGAGTGTACAAGATGGTTTCGCGATCCTGAAAGGCTCTAACACGGCAGCCACTCAATATCTTAGAGATCATACCACGAACGACCTGCTTGCTAAATTCCGTCCGATTGTAGATGCTGCCATTGCAAAGGTGGAGCTGACCAAATCATGGACTCCTATTGTCAATACCTATAACCGTATCCCATTCGTTGAAAAACAGAATCCCGATCTGGGCGATTATGTCTGCAAGAAAGGACTAGAAGGCCTCTTCAAGCTGGTGGAAGATGAAGAGATGAAAATCCGTAAAGATCCTGTTGCACAGGTCACTGATTTATTGAAGAAAGTGTTCGGATCTGTTATGAAGCAGTGAGCCGAATTTTAGTGCAATGCTCTAGTTATAAAACCATTATTCTAGCCTTAAATTCCTTACATTTGTATAAACCTTAGAGGCATGAAAACCTTAGTCATTCAATCCAAAAATCCTTCCGAAATTAAGTTCCTATCTAACCTGCTCAAAAAGCTAGGTATTGATGCTAAGTGGATGAATTCTGAAGAAATTGAAGACTTTGGGATGTCTGTGCTGATGAAACAGGCGGATAGGAAAAAGAAAGTTAGCCGGGAGGTTATATTGAAAAAATTGAAAGCCTGATGAAGGTTGAATTCCTTGATCGCTTCAGCAAGGACCTTGACAAACTGAAAGTAAAGCATGTCAAGGTAGGGGTTCTAAAATTGATTCTTCGTTTAGAGGCTGCCAACAATCTCTCCGAAATTCCAAATCTCAAGAAACTTGCCGGTCATAAATCAGCCTATCGTATACGGATTGGGGATTACCGGTTAGGAATGTTTATCGAAGGTAGCTCGGTTCAGTTGGCCAGAATCCTAGACAGAAAAGACATCTACAAGGTATTCCCTTAGTCTCAAATCCATGCCCCGCTCCAACGAATTTTTCTACCGTCATATAGCCCAGACCAGTGAACTTCCATTAGGATTAGAGATCGAGAAAGCCATGGGCTCCTGGATCTTTACCCTGGATGGTAAAAAGTACCTGGACCTGATCTCGGGAATCTCCGTGAGTAACACCGGACACCTTCATCCTCATGTGATCGCAGCGATTCAGGCACAACTAGGGAAATACTTGCACACGATGGTGTATGGTGAGCATATCCAGTCGCCCCAGGTGCGTTTTGCAAAGAAGCTTTCCGAACATCTTCCTGTTAGCCTAAACACCGTATACTTCACCAATTCCGGAGCAGAGGCTGTGGAAGGAGCTATGAAACTGGCCAAACGTTACACCGGAAAAACCAATATTTGCTCCTTTCGCAATGCCTATCATGGAAGTACTCAAGGAGCTTTAAGTATTATGGGAAGCGAAGAATTCAAGAACTCCTTCCGTCCCTTACTGCCTGGAACAACGATACTGGAGTTTAATGATCTCTCAGCACTGAATCAGATTGATGAACATACGGCAGCCGTTTTTGTCGAACCGGTGCAGGGTGAAGCAGGAGTCGTTCCCGGGAAGAACGATTTTATGAAGGCTTTACGTAACCGGTGCACGGAGAAAGGAGCCTTACTGATATTCGATGAGATCCAAACCGGCTTTGGACGCACCGGCTCTCTCTTCGCATTTCAACATTATGGCGTGATCCCCGATATCCTCGTCTGTGCGAAAGGGATGGGAGGAGGAATGCCCTTGGGAGGGTTTATTTCTTCCTCCGGAATCATGAGTTCTTTTGTGAAAGATCCTGTCTTAGGACACCTGACTACCTTTGGAGGCCATCCTCTCTCTTGTGCAGCCGGACTTGCCGCATTTGAAGTGCTGGAATCAGAGGGCCTGGTGGCCAAGGTCAAAGAAAAGGAAGCCTTGTTTGTTTCCTTGCTCCAACATCCAAAAATCAAAGCACTCAGGCACTCCGGATTGCTGCTTGCCATGGAGTTTGAATCCCCGGATTTAAACCAAAAAGTCATTCAGGCTTGCCTGGAAAGAGGGGTTATAACCGACTGGTTCCTTTTTAACGCCACCTCCCTGAGGCTGGCTCCACCTCTGACGATTTCGGAAGAAGAGATCCGCTTTGCTTGCAGGGTATTGCTGGAAAGCATTTCTATTTGCTGAAACTGAATTTTTATCGGAAATTTACGTTCGCAAGAACGATGACTACCCTATTACTTAATCCCATTATAGCGAATGAATGTATTGATTGTTGAAGACGAGCAGAACCTGAGCAGGGAGATTGGTATTTTCCTGGCCAAAGAAAATTACACCTGCGATATTGCGGGAAGCAAGAAAGAAGCTTCGGAAAAGATCTATGTCAATAATTATGATTTCATTCTGCTCGACCTGGGGCTGCCTGATGGAAATGGATTGTCCCTGCTGGAAGAAGCAAAGAACGCAGAGAAAGAGGCTTCATTTATTATTCTCACTGCAAGGGGAGCTACCGATGATAAAATCGAAGGACTGAATCTCGGGGCTGATGATTATCTGGCCAAACCTTTTTCTTTGCCCGAGCTTCACAGTCGCATGCAAGCCATCACCCGCAGAAGGCATGGCTTAAAGAAGAATGTAGTTTCTTTTTTCGGGTTCATGATGGACATACAAAACCGCACGGTTACCTTCTCGGAGAAAGAAGTCACCCTCACCAAGAAAGAGTTCGACATTCTGCATTATCTGCTGCTTAATAAAAACAGGGTGCTTACCAGGCTCCAGCTCACCGAACATATCTGGGGAAATATCCTGGAAGATGATTACGACAGTAATTACATGGATGTACACATCAAGAACCTCCGAAAAAAGTTAAGCACCTACGCCGAAACCGACTGGCTCGAAACCGTAAGGGGAATCGGTTATAAGGTGAGTATGAAATAATGAAGCTCCGCACCAAACTAAGTTTATACAGTACTCTTTCCAAGCTGCTTGTTCTGGTGGCCTTCATTATTATTGTTCCTATTATCATCTCGATCGTCTCCACGCAGCATACCGACAACCGGTTGCAGATCATGAAAGACAAGGTGATTAAGATTGTAAACAAAGTAGGGATCAAAGAATTTCTTCAGGAAGAACAAGACAGCATCTTTGCGAGTTACAATATCCTGAAAGAAGAATACATCAGTATTGAAGCTACGGAAAAAGTAATGCCTGTAGTCCAGTTCGAGAACACCCAACGGATCTGGGATGATGAAACAGTAGATTACCGGGTCTTGAACGTCACCTTTCGTCACGCCGGTCACCTTTACATGTTGGAGATTGGCAAAAGCCTTGCGGTGGTCAAGGAGCTGAACGGAGTTTTGCAGAAAGTTGCATTCTTTGTGTTGATTATTTCTTTTGCCATCACCATCCTCCTGAACATCGGTTACTCCAATTATCTGCTTCGCCCTTTCCATCAGATTATCGAGAAAAAACTCAAGTCTGTCGATACCCCCGAGAAGTTCAATTTCGAAACCATACCTACTACCACGGCCGATTTTGTGTATCTCGACCAGACCATCAATGAGATGATGCATAAGATCAAAGACACCTTTACCCGGGAAAAAGAATTCATTTCCAACGTATCGCATGAGCTCCTCACCCCTATCAGTGTGCTTCAGACGCGGTTTGAGAATATGCTCTCCGAAGGAAAGATGGATGAAGAAAACGCCATCCGCTTAATCGATTCCCTGAAGACTCTGAACCGGTTAAAAAAAGTTACAAACACGCTCCTGCTCATTTCCCGTATTGAAAACGAGCAATATCTGAAAAATGACTCTATAAATATGTTGGAGCTTACCTCCGAAGTGGTCTCAGAAATAGAAGAGCGTTTTACCAGTAAAAACATTACTGCCATTATAGATTTCAAGGATAACTACCAGCTCAAAAACGGTAATCACGACCTGCTTTTTACCCTTCTTTTCAACCTGGTCAATAATGCCATTAAGTATAACGTGGAGGGGGGCAAAATATATTTGAGGGGGATGATGAGGCAGGGAACTTTTATCCTGGAAGTGGAAGATACCGGAATAGGCATTTCAAATGAACAAATAGGCAATATTTTCAGCAGGTTCAAACGGCTGAATGCTAACTTCACAGAGGGTTACGGACTAGGTCTCCCAATTGTCAGAACCATCGCAGAGTTTCATAATATTGAAGTGATTGTGACCTCAGAACCGGGGAAAGGATCAGTTTTTAAATTATTATTTGAAAATAATTCGAAAATGAGCTGATTCTTCATAATGACTTCATATTCATTGTCCACCTTTGTGTCATAATTATAACAGAACCCAAAACCAATTAAAACAAACAACATGAAAAAGATCATCGCAATGTTTTTCGTAGTAGCTTTCACTACTTCTATGGCTTTCGCACAAGATGCTAAAGATGCTAAGAAAGACGACAAAAAAGCTCCTGCTAAGAAAGAAGCTAAGAAAGACGACAAGAAAGCTGCTCCTGCTAAGAAGGAAGAAGCTAAACCAAAGAACAACTAATTTGTTTTTTGTCTTATTGAAAAAAGCCCTGCAGCAATGCAGGGCCTTTTTTTTGCGCCAATTAATGATGCACCATTAAAATAATGATTTGGGCGTGCCCCTGAAGTAAAAAGCTAAGGCTCAAGTCCACGCTTTTTTTACTTCAGGGTCGGGCTTTCGGCACTCGCTTCCCGCCGAAGGGGCGGGAGAGCTCAGACAAAAATGCCTCAATCCCTCACGCAAAAAGTAGTTAAAATAAATTCGATTGAATGCTTTTGGCTGTCCTAGTAATTTCCAATGCTCAGCATGACCAGCGTACATGCTTCCTGGGCAATGATCCCTGCTTCCTCTACTCTCTTTTCAAACTCGGGATTCTCTGTACCGGGATTAAATACCACTCTTCTGGGTTTCAGCGAAAGGATATAGTCATAGTAAGAAATCTGATTGGCAGGACCTACATATAAGGTAACCGTATCGATATCTTTTAGTTCGGGTAAGCCGGTCTGGATTTTTACACCCAGTACTTCCCCTGCTTTTTGTCCGATCGCAACAACGGGGTGGCTATGATGCAACAGTTGTTCAACCGCCTTATAGGCATACCGGTCTGTCTTTTCTGTGGCTCCTATGACGAGTGTTTTTGACATTAGCTTATTTTACTACAAAGTTAATCAATCACTTGCATAAAACGTCTGCATAATTACCTCACTTTGTTTTACGTCAGGGCCAAGGCTCAGGTTCCATTTTTACTCTAATTGAAGCAACTACGAAAATAATCATCCGGAAAATAATCAAAGTACCGGTAATTCATTAGTTAAATGGAGTAACAATCTCCTTTAGAGGATGAACTCCCGTTTTACCAGAATTAATCCATTTCTTGAACGGACTTCCTCCTGATGTTACCGGAGGTATTCCTTTCCTGCAATTTTGCCATCCGACTCTGAATAAGTGACACTTTTCATTGAATAAAAACACTCCGGAAGTAGTAAGATGTACTCCGAGTCTAATGGGAGTAAATCCGAGTCTAAACGGAATACATCTTACTACTTCCGAAGTGACTTTTTGTCTTGTAATTGTTACTCCTACTCTAACCGGAGTCACTTTTACTCTTGTAATTGTTACTCCTACTCTAACCGGAGTCACTTTTACTCCTGTAATTGTTACTCCTACTCTACTCGGAGTACACCTAATCAAGTTTGAAGTGACTTTGTTTACTAAATTTATGTCATTTTGTCATTTCAAAGGGGTCTCTTCTCGTACACAATCTCATATTTGATTCCGTCGGGGTCTTTGAAGAAAACAGCATAATAATGCTCCCCATGTTGAGGAAAGAATTGTGGGCCGTCTACTATATTAACACCTATCTCCTTGAGTAGAAGGGAGATTCGGTCAACTTCCTCTTTAGATTCTGCTTTAAAAGCCAGATGGTGCAAGGCTCCGGGTTTCCGGCGATGGACATGCTCCTCTTTAAACGCTACACGGGGAGAGTTGATCCCGAAAATCATCAGGGGATGGAAATATTCAATCACCTCAAAATCATGCTTTACAACCTTTCCTTTCGACTTGCGAGCAAGATCAAAACCAAGAATAGACAGAAACTGATCATAAAAAGGTTCGGCCTTAGCGAGGTCTTTTACAGTGATTTGGATATGGTCTATGATGGGATTCATTGGAGGGTGGCTTTGGGTTTTGATGGAGTGTTTTTATTAATTAGCCCGAACTAACATTCTTTGTCTCAATGACTTTGCGAAAGCAAGCTAGCTAAATGCCTGAAAACAAACAATGCCCCTTCGGGGCATTTACTTTGTTTGGCGGAGAGAGAGGGATTCGAACCCCCGGGGCTGTTACACCCAGTAGTTTTCAAGACTACCGCGATAGACCACTCTGCCATCTCTCCGGCGCAAAGATAGAAATGTATTCGAAATGACAGAAAAATTAAATTATTCTATAGTAAACTATTAAGTAGTCCAGCAAAAAAATAGACAAGTGCTCTGTTTTAAAGTATTCGCCATGTGCGTGGGAGTCCACGCGTGGTGGTCTTTTTTGTTACGTTTTGACCACTCAAAAAGCAACAAAATAAAACTCCATTGAACACAACGCATGTCCAGGCAGGGCACGGATACGCAAACACACAACCAGCGCGACATATCCGCACCATCCGAATACAATGGATGCCCAATGGCGTAGATCGGATTTAAATGCCTCCGAAATAATTAATGAAATATTTTATGTCAAATGTCTACTATATCCATAGATTACATATATTTGTCCCATCTACATTCAGAAAGTAGAAACGAAACACAATGAAAACAACACATTCAGACCAAATCAAATCAGGATTAATTCCTGTTTGTACTGATTTTCCAAGCCACTACCCCTCCTGCTTGCGAATGTGTTGTTGTATGTGCTAAACAGCAATATCCATTCATCTTAAGGCATCATGCTTCCATGTGTGGCATTGCCACGGACTCCCAAACAGGGAGCTCCAATTCGTCGATACATTTTACAAATTCAAACCCCAATCAGGATATGAAACATATATACCTCTCACTCAAGATTATCTCATTTTCAATTCTAACTTTTCTATTTGCCAACATCGCTTACGGCCAGCAGACCCAACAGCCCACCGAATCAAACGGAGATTTTAAGCCTTCCGGTAATCTCTGGGGACTAGTATTCGGTGATTATGCTTACAAAACCCACAACGATACACTTGGACGTGGAGCGGGAAATGTGCAGTACAAAGGAACAAGCGCACTAAACAGCAGCAATGTAGCGTCGGGCACCAACCCTGTACCGGCAAATGTACAGACCAATGCGTTTCAGCTACGCCGGGTTTACCTGGGCTATGATTATAATTTCGCCAAAAACCTTAGCGCATTTGTGGTCCTGGCTAATGAGCAGACACTCCTGCCGAATAATCAGAACACCACATACCTGAAGTACGCGTATGTGAAATGGTCCAATATCTGGAAAGGAACTGATATTATTTTCGGGCAGTTTCAGACTTCTTCCTATTCTGCAGATTATGGAGTATCTCCCCTCTGGGGCTATCGTTCCATAGAACGGACCATTCTCGATTTTCATAGCATCGATGCATCCACCGACCTGGGGGTATCCCTGCAAGGGAAACTATGGGAGAGCAAGACCAGCGCCGACTCGTCCAGACCTTCCATTATAGGTTATTATCTTCAGCTCGGAAACGGTAATGCTGCCATACCCGAGACAGATCCCTACAAAAAGGTGAGATTGAATCTGTATACGGCATTGTTCAAGCAACGACTGGTGATTGGAGTGTATGGTGACTATTCGAATCAACAATATTCGCCTTATCATACCTCCAATACAACCCTCAATGCATACGTTTCCTACCGGGCTCCGGCCTTTCATATTGGCGTAGAGGTATTCCAGCAAACCAATCAGAACTCGGATATTTACCAGACCTATGACCCGGAAAACAAGAAACTTTCTGCCAAAAACGATACCTCCTCAGGTGTACAGATTGGCCTCTCCGTGTTTGCATCGGCCAGGATTATAAAAAACAAACTGAATATCTTTGGTCGTTATGACAGCTACAATCCAGATACAAAATGGAATACCAACCGGGTGTACTCCAAAGCGTATTCGGGAATTACCGGAAGCAACCTGAACTCGGCTACCTTCTACACACAATCGTTTGTGACAGCCGGATTAGACTGGACTCCTGATAAACGTATACATATTATGCCCAATTTCTGGTGGAATGCCAACAACGCCATGATGAGCTCAGCTGGACCTAGTGGAACGGGAAAGTTATTCGGGACGCGTGTGGTGAAAGACGAAGATGTGGTATTCAGGGTAACCTTTTTCTTCCTTTTCAATAGTGCCAAACAGGTGAGCGGAAACGGATACTATTAAATAATCATTTCACCAGGCTGGGAATACCGTTGGTATAGAACTTATGTTTTCTTTCGTTTCCTCATCAACTGGTTCTCTGTTTTTACAAGATCGGCTATGCTATTTTGGGAAAAGATGTCTAAGCTTGCTTCTCTCACCTCGGTCATTATTTTTCTTAAACCGCATGTTACTTCATCCTCACAGTCATCACATTTTTCATAAAAATTTAAACTAACACACGGTATTAATGCAATAGGGCCATCGGTCAGGCGGATGACTTCTGTCAAAAAGATTTCATCCGCTCTTTTAAGCAGGTAATAACCTCCATTAATCCCCATCTTACTTCCAAGAATTCTATGCTTCCGAAGGTCCAACAATATCGCCTCCAGAAACTTCTTGGGAATTCTTTCCTGCTCTGAAATTTCGACGATTCGCATGGGTACCGTATTCTTGCTATGTTTTGCAAGAGCCACCAAAGCCTTTATGGCGTACTTCGATTTTTTAGATAACATCGCATTTGATTTGTACAAAGATAAGGTTACTAATCTACCAATTCAATAGGTTGCTCTTTAAATACTTGCAGTGGTTGCCAAATTGGCAAACGAAGTGGATCCGTATGGGAGTGAAACAGCAATAATTAATGCTTTTGGGCGTTATCATTAGGATCAGATAAGGCTTACGGAAAGAGTTATATATAAAATTCAATTGAACACAAGACTCATCAATACATTGATACTATTTTCTTTTCTCCTATTCAGTGGTGCGGCTTGCTTCGGCCAGAATGGAGGCTTTTCCTACTCCCCTTCCTGCGATCCGATTCCTGACGAAATGGTTCGTTTTATCTTGTTGAAAGGAGCTTTTTATACGAGCCCTGGAAAAACAGACTCTGTACCTATTCAGTCGTTTAACATTTCCAAATATGAAGAGCGAAATAGTCAATATGGTGCATACCTATCGTTTTTGCTGAAACACCATGAATTTCTCTTATACCAAATGGCCTTGCCTGACACTTTGTTTTGGCAAAAAACAGAACTTGATACTTCTGATAGAAATTATTTAGTTCAACATTACCTCAGAGACCCTCTTTTTGGTGATTATCCTGTATTGGGTGTCTCCGTTGAACAAGCAAACAGCTATTGCCAATGGAAATCGGATCGTTTAGCTGAAATGATTTTGATAAAAGAAGGTATCCTTGAATTTGTGGAGAATGACACCTCGAAAGATTATTTCAAAGTCGAGAATTATTATGGAGGTAGTGGCAAAACATCCGAATTATTCATTGATTCTGATCGTAGAAAATATGGGAAGTCTAGTGTTCGAATGGAAGATGGGATATTCCCTCCTCCCTTCAGATTGCCAAAGACTCAAGAATGGGATTATGTGATCTATACCAATAAAGAAGAAAAGATGACAACCTATAAAAAGGCTGTTGCAATGAAAAAGAAAAAATATGATCCTAAGGGACATTTTGCATACCTGTTCCCAACAGAAAAGAAAGCAATGACTAACGATCTGCTCATAAGACTAAGAACAAAAGGAATTGAGCCGGTCAACTATATGCGTAACCCACCTCCAGCCATTAATTGGGATGCGGAGTTCGGTGAGTGGGCGTCTTACGAGGATACATCTGAAGCTTTAAAACCAGAAACACGATATAAGATTACGAAACATTATTTTTCAGATAAAGAATCACATGCTGCTGGTTTCAGGGTGGTAATGACAGAATACTGTTCGGCTAAGTGAAGTAAATGCATTATTGTGTAAATAAAAAGGGTGCCACAATAAAGTGGCACCCTTTTTATTAAAGAATTACTTAGTTACCGCATGTTGTTTCACATCTTCTTTCTGATGCTCATTTGCAAGAGCAGTATGCCCATGTGCTTTTATGGTGCTTTCAGCTGCCATTTCGTGGTTACCGGCTTCATGATGTTTAGCCGCTTCTTTATGAAGGTCAGCTGCCGCCTCTAAATGAGTTGCGATTTTGTTGTGGTTCTCAATTCCTTTTTTGTTTTCAGCAGTTGGAATAACTGTTTTTTCCTTTTTGATTGGTGTTTCTACATTTCCCATTTTGTGAAGTATTAAATTGTAAATGAATTTTTACAACGACACAAAATTGAAGACTTTACAGCCTAATTTGTTATACAAGTGCTCCAAAGCTTTGCATTATTCACATATGGGATTTAGCTATACTTGTATTACCACTATGGCACTAAGGATACTAAGGTTCACTAAGACCACGCAGGGCACGGATACGCAAANNGCTCGGGGACCGCTGCCATTCTTTCTATTAGTGTTATGAAGAGGACACTTCGACTCCGCTCAGTGTCTGGAGTGGTTGAGCGCACTTCGACTTCCCTCAGTACAAGGAGTCGAAACCACTAATGTCAAAGTTGAATTTAAAAGTGTAATTCCCGGGTGGCTGAGCGGAGTCGAAGCCAGCTGTTGGCGCATTTCCGCGCAATAAAAGGATTATTTCGCTATTTCCTGTGCAACAGGCACTCTCATTTGCCTCCACAAAAGGAAACTCTGGATCAGGATTGCCAAAGTCCCATTGAAAAAAAACGCATTAGAAATACCGAATCGCGATACGGTAAATCCGGTGAGCAAGGCACCAATGGAAATACCACCTGAAAGAGCTAATTGAAAGAAGCTCACTATTCGCCCGCGAAAATTATTGGTGGTGTTTTCCTGTAAGAATGAATTCACGGCAATATTACTAGCTGTTAATCCTGCCCCTGCAAGGATAAGTAGAATAATCAGCAATATAAATGATTGATTAAGAGAAACAAGAAGTATGATGATGCCAAGCAATATGCTTGCAACGGAAGCCACTTTATTTAACTTCCAGGTTTGGGGTAATGTTATAAAAGAAAGGGTAGCACCTATTAATCCGCCTATTCCTAATGCTCCCATCGATGCACCGTATGTTTCAACTTCTTTATGAAATCCATTTTTGATCAGCACTGCACAGAAAGCGACGATGGGTGCGCAAAAGATTCCTGTAAATAAGGTTTTCATTAACGGGAAATGCACATCCGGGTTTGATAAGAGCTTACGAAATTCTTTAAACTGCTGAATTGGTTTTGCTTCGATCGGTTCTCGTTTTATTTTACTCTTTGGATAAATAAAATAGAGGGACAGAAAAAATGGCAGATAGGAAACAGCGTTTGCACTAAAACAAGCCACAGCGCCGTATTTAACAATAATAACACCTGCTATGGCCGGCCCTAAAATCCTTGAAAAATTAAATTGAGTGGAGTTTAGTGAGATCGCCTGGTGAATATCCTTCTTATCGACAATAGAGGGGATAATAGATTGAAAGGAGGGCATAGAAAGTGAATCTGTCAGGCCTATTAAAAAAGAAATCAAAACAATCATCCATATTTTTAGCCAACCCATCACTAATAAAAGAATCATGGTGGATACGCATAAAAACTGGATGGCTTGAAAAAATAAAATGGTCTTCTTACGATCAAACCGATCGGCTAAGACACCACCCCAAAGGGTGAAGATCCAACCGGGAGCATTCATGGCAAAGCTATCCACTCCAACCCAAAAAGGCGAGTTGTTTAAACTCAAAATCACCCAAGGCTGCGCCACCTGCTGCATCCAGGTACCCATGTTTGAAAACAAACTCGAAAGCCAAAAAAGAATGTATCGGGAAGATCGAAAAAAACTTTTCGGAGCCTGTAATTTGTCACTCATATAGGTAAAGATAACGGAAAGGCAGGGATATCTTTGAACCAACCTGGTGCTGGATCTTTGCACCATCAGGCTTAGATACGCAAACACACAACCAACGCTGCAAATCCTCGCCATCAGAATTAGCTGCTAATGCATTAAGTAAACATTGATTTATTGGCTGGGAGATTCCGGAATTCTTAATTTTGGCCCTGATGATCCAAAACAACCGGAATCCACTGAATATAATTGTCATTGTTGCCGCCCTCGGATATTTTGTAGACATCTATGACCTGATCCTGTTCGGTATCGTACGCATTCCCAGCTTACGGGCCATGGGAATAGCCGAGGGTGAACTTAAATCTGCGGGTTTATATCTCATGAATATGCAGATGGGAGGAATGCTGCTGGGTGGATTTGTCTGGGGTATTCTGGGCGATAAGAAAGGCCGATTAGCAACTCTTTTTGGAACAATACTAGTCTATTCTCTCGCCAATATTGCTAATGGTTTTGTGGATCACAGCCTGGGTATGTATGCCACACTCCGGTTCATTGCCGGTTTCGGACTGGCCGGAGAGTTAGGCATTGGGATCACCCTGGTCTCCGAGGTGATGAGTAAAGAACACCGGGCCTACGCCACAAGCATTGTATCGGGAGTTGGAATTTGCGGTGCCGTACTGGCTTATCTGGTTAGTCAGTGGGGATGGAAGCAGGCCTATTGGACCGGTGGCGCTCTCGGCCTTTGCCTGCTTGGACTCCGGATTTATGTCAGTGAATCCGGAATGTTTGCCAAACTTAAAGAGTCGAATGTTAAAAGAGGTGATTTCCTGAGCCTCTTCAGCAGCTTCAAGCAATTCTTCAAATATCTGAGATGTATCCTGATCGGAATTCCTGTCTGGTTCGTGATCGGCATCTTAATCCTTTACTCGAAAGAATTTGGTGAAGCCCTCGGAGTAAAAGGAATCATCATCCCCGGACGTGCCATCATGTTTCACTATACCGGAGCAGCGATCGGAAGCATCCTCACAGGTGTGCTGAGTCAGGCGCTCCGCTCCAGACGTAAGGCCATTGCCATTGCTGTTCTGGCTGTAACCGTTTTTTCCGCCTGGTTCTGTAATGCTTACGGGGCATCAGTAAGCACCTTTTATCTCATCATGTTCCTGCTGGGTATTGCTCAGGGTTACTGGGCCATTTTCATTACCGTGGCATCCGAACAGTTCGGAACCAATATCCGTTCTACCGTCACCACCACCGTTCCTAACTTCGTCAGAGGAGCTGTGATCCTCATGGCCTGGTCCTGGCAAAGCATGTCTGATCAGCCCTGGTGTAATACG
Source organism: Bacteroidota bacterium (assembly GCA_003153435.1). Taxonomy (GTDB): domain Bacteria; phylum Bacteroidota; class Bacteroidia; order Palsa-965; family Palsa-965; genus Palsa-965. The sequence continues at coordinate 51,134 of PLYR01000064.1, read as the reverse complement.
GGTCACGGAAACGGGATTCTGAATGCTGCCATGATTGTGGGGGCTGTGGTTATGGTTCTTGCATTTCTTTCGGTCTGGAAGATGGATGAGACTCACAGTAAGGACCTGGATTATACAGAATGAAAATAAAGTCATGAGCTTGATCAGTTTTTATTTTGATTTTAGTCATATTTCCAGTCCCGTGTGATGAGTACCTTTAGGGTATGAATATTAAGAAAATTTTGGTCCCGGTTGATTTCTCCCCTTCCTCGGATAATGCAGCTGCCTATGCGTGTCTGCTTGCAAAAAATATAGGAGCAACACTCACGCTGTTTCATGCCTATCAGATTCCTGCGCTAAGTACCGACATGCCGGTCATGGCTATTGCTCCGCAGGCACTGGAAGACAGCAACAGGGCTAACCTGGAAGTTTTCAGAGATACTCTGCTGACCAGAGAAGGAAAAGGCCTGACCATAATCTGTAAGGTGTCTCCGGGGTTTGCTGTGGATGAGATCGGTGATTTCTCCAAAGAAGAAGGCGTCGATCTGCTCGTGATGGGAATTTCCGGGTCCGGCAAAATTGCTCATGCACTTATGGGCAGTGTCACCACCGGGGTTATGAAACATGTGCCTAAACCATTACTCATTGTTCCAGAAGAAGCACGGTTCACCCCTCCTTCTAAAATAGCTTTTGCAAATGATTACGAGGGCACTCTGAAGCCTGAAACGGTGAATCTGTTATCCGGAATAGTCAACCATTTCAAATCTTCACTGTTGGTTATCCATGTAGGAAACCCAAATGAAAAGACGAACGACAATCTAAGTCTCGGAGGATATAAACTCCAGGAACAGTTAAAAAATATTCCTCTGGCATTGTACTTCCCAACCTATTCTGATGTCATAGATGGCTTGATGGAGTTTGAAAGGGATCAGGATATTAACCTCTTGGTGATGGTACCCCGGCATCATAACCTGCTTTCCAGAATTTTTCATGGAAGTACAGCCCGAAAAATGGCTTATCATACCCATATTCCAATCCTGGCTATTCATGAATAACGTAATTTTGAACAATACATTTACAGGTACAGTTTATGGATTATAAAGATTATTACAAAGTTCTGGGAGTTGAAAAGACAGCGACAGCGGAAGTCATCAAGAAAGCTTACCGTAAGCTGGCTGTGAAGTACCACCCCGACAAGAATGCTGGTAATAAGGCTGCGGAAGAAAAATTCAAGGAAGTGAGTGAAGCCTATGAGGTATTGAAAGATCCTGAAAAGCGCAGTAAATATGATGAGCTTGGAGAGAACTGGAAGCAATACCAGAATGCAGGTCCATCGACTGGAGATAATTTTGACTGGAGCCGTTGGCAGCGGGAAAGAGCCGGTCAACAAGGTGGATTCGGGCATCAGGAAGGGGAAGATTTTTCTGACTTCTTTGAATCGATCTTCGGAGGAAGCGGTGGGGCCAGAAGCTCAGGTGCACGGGGCGGAAAGCGACCGATGCAGGGAGAAGATTATCAGGCGGAAGCGGAGATTTCACTGGAAGAGGCCTACCTGGGAACCAAGCGCCAACTAAACCCCCAGGGAGCTGTACTGGAAATCACGATTCCTCCTGGAGTAAAAAACGGGCAGACTTTAAGACTAAAGGGAAAAGGCGGTAAAGGCAGAAACGGAGGACCCGACGGAAATATCCTCATCACCCTGTTCGTTGCCGAGCATCCGCATTTTAAAGTGGAAGGAACGGATCTGCACTGCGATGCAGCTGTTAATCTCTACACCGCAATCCTCGGAGGGAAAGCCCTTGTTCAAACCCTGAAAGGAAATATCCGCATCGATATCCCACCTGAAACAGAGAACGGTAAAGTACTCCGGCTGAAAGGAATGGGGATGCCGGTTTTCGGAAAACCAGGTACTGCTGGCGATTTATATCTCACCGTTAAAGTACAGCTCCCAAACAAACTCAGCGAAAAAGAGCTGGAACTGTTCAGAAACCTTGCAAAAGAACGCAGTTAATATTTATTAACAGAATGTGCTTCAAGCCAGTATTAGTTGATATTTGAGCTATGGTTCGGTTATAAAACCAACCTCCCTCAAATATCCTGATATATGTCTAAAAGATTCCTCCTCCTTGTTGCCGGACTAACGGCCGCTATTGTTCTATCTCTGACTTTTTTAAAGCATAATGCCAAAAGCAGCACCGGCGACAGGGTGAACCCTGCTTTCGGAGCCTACATCTCTGCGTATACCTCCGGAACCATCTCCGATGAATCTCATATCCGGATTCGCTTCGCATCAGAAGTCTCGACCCCTGCGGAGTTCGACAAAGCGGTCAAAGAAGAGCTTTTCTCTTTCTCTCCTTCCATACCAGGAACAGCCTTCTGGATCGATAGTCGCACCATAGAGTTCAGACCGCAGTCGAGAATGCCTTCTGGTACTAAATATGAGGCCACATTTAAACTGGGCAAAATCCAGACGGTTCCGGATGAATTTAAATCTTTTGAATTCACCTTCCGGACCATGAACCAGGAAGCAGATGTAACAGTGGATGGTTCTAAGACAACAGACCGCAAAACCCTTCAATGGCAACAGCTCAACGGAACCCTGAATACTGCCGATGGTGCAGATAATACAGCAGTAGAGAAAATATTGCAAGCCACTCAGGACGGTAAAAGTCTTTCCATCCACTGGGAACACAGCGACAACACCACCCATAAATTTACAGTCGACAGTATACACCGGGTAGCAAAGGCCGGAAGTATCGAGCTTAAATGGAATGGGAAAAATATTGGAGCCGATAAATCCGAAGGATACAAGCTGGTAGTGATACCCGCGCTGGGTGATTTCGAAATCATGAATGTCAAAGTAAACCAGGGCGCTGATCAATTTATCAGAATTCAGTTCAGTGATCCGATCCAGGACAAACAAGTGCTTGATGGACTAATCCTCATCTCCGGAACCACCGGTTTGAATTATACCATACAGGACAATGAAATAAAAGCCTACCCCCCTGCCCGTCTGAACGGAAGCCATAAGGTGAGCATCTTCCCCGGCATCAAAAACATTCTTGGATACGAGTTAAAAACCCGGTTCATCAATGACCTCGATTTCGAAGAGCTCAAACCGGAAGTCAAATTGCTTGGAAGTGGAGTCATCCTCCCGGCTTCCGGCAGCTTGCTCTTCCCTTTCCGGGCCGTCAGCCTCAGTGCTGTGGATGTTAAAATCATCCGTATCTACGAGAAAAATATTGCACAGTTCCTGCAGGTCAATAACCTCGATGGGGATCGGGAGCTGCTGCGTGTTGGTAAGGTTATCTTTAAGAAAAAGGTTCCTCTGAATCTTAAAGTGGGTGCTGAATCCAATGCATGGAACACCTTTCACCTCGATCTGAACGAGATGATCCATGCAGAACCGGGTGCCATCTATAAAATTGTAATCGGGTTCCGCAAAGCTTATTCTACCTATCACTGCTCCGGCTCCTCGAAAAATGATTCGCAGATGGAAGAGGTGCAAACGGATGAGGATATAGACAGTGAAAATGATAAATGGGAAGGCATGTCATATTACGGTGATTATTACGAGGACTATGGCTATGGTGGAGAAGGATCCTATTATGAAGATTACGGAAGCTCGGAAGGGCAAACCTATCAGGAGCGACACAGTGACCCTTGCAACAATGCCTATTATGGACATGACAAAGATGTAAGCAGAAATATCCTGGCCTCCGATTTCGGACTCATTGCTCAGAAAGGAACCAACGGGGTCATGAACTTTACCGTAACGGATCTAAAGACTGCCCTTCCTGTTCCCAACACCACTCTGGAAATTTATGACTACCAGCAGCAGCTCATCACTTCTCTGAAGACGAATAGTGATGGAATGGCCTCTGGTGACGTCAAGCACAAACCATTCCTCCTCATTGCTAAAAAAGGAGAAACCAGAGGCTACCTGAAACTTGATGAGGGATCAGCCTTGTCGATGAGCGCTTTTGATGTGGGAGGTGATGAAGTGCAAAAAGGAATCAAAGGGTTTATTTATGGAGAACGCGGGGTGTGGAGACCAGGGGATACTCTTTTCCTGACCTTTATCCTCGAAGATAAAGAACATAAACTGCCAGCTGCTCATCCGGTCACGATGGAGCTTATCAATCCACGTGGACAAGTGGTGAAGAAGCTGATCCGCTCCAGTTCTTTAAACGGCTTCTATAATTTCACAATCACCACCGATGCGGAAGCACCTACCGGTAACTGGATGGCTCGGATAAAAGTGGGAGGCGCAACGTTCACTAAAAACCTGAAGATAGAAACCGTGATGCCGAACAGGTTAAAAATGAGTCTGGATTTCGGCAAACAAAAAAGCGAGTTCCTGGGCAAAGACGCTTCTGCCACGCTCTCTGCCACATGGCTTACAGGAGCGATTGCAAAAGGTTTGAAAGCGAAAGTGGAAGTCACACTTTCACAGATGCACACGACGTTCAAAGGGTATGACAAATTCCTGTTCGATGACCCTGCAGCAAGTTTTTCAACAGAGACCCAGTCGGTCTTCGAAAATAATTTAGACAATCAGGGCAAAGCCGAATTTAGCCCGAAGATAACTGCCGAAGGCGCTCCAGGGATGGTCAAAGCATCCTTCGTAACTAGGGTGTTTGAAGATGGAGGAGGTTTCAGTATAGATCGTTTCTCTGCCCCCTACTCTCCTTATTCCACTTATGTAGGTGTTCAGATGCCGGAAGGGAAAAAGTTCAGCGGAATGATTGAAACAGATACGAACCATGTGGTCAATATCGTTTCACTCACCCAGGATGGTTTCCCTGTTTCCCGCAAACTGATTGTGAAAGTTTATAAACTTCAATGGCGCTGGTGGTGGGAAAACGATAATAACGACCTGGCCAACTATGTGCATAGTACTTATTATCAACCTTATTACACAGAGGAAATCTCCACCATCAATGGCAAGGCACACTTCAACCTGCGTGTGAACAGGCCCGATTGGGGAAGATTCCTCGTAAGGGTTACCGACCCGGAGAGTGGTCATTCCTCCGGTTCCGTTGCCTTTTTCGACTGGCCTTCCTGGGCCGGAAGCACTCCTTCAGGAAAAGAAGGAGCCACGCTTCTTTCCTTTACTTCCGACAAGCCTAAGTATAATGTCGGGGAGAATATTAAACTCACCATCCCCTCATCCGACTCAGGCCGTGCACTCATCTCCGTGGAAACAGGCTCCAGAGTACTGCAGGCCTTCTGGACCGATGCCCATAAACCGAATATTACTTTCAGCATTCCGGTAACTGCCGAGATGGCCCCCAATATATACATACATGTAACCCTTATTCAGCCGCATGGACAAACCAAAAATGACCTTCCTATCCGTCTTTACGGAGTTATTCCAGTGCTCGTGGAAGACCCGCATACGCATCTCCGTCCGGTGATTCAAACGAATGCGGTTTGGAAACCGGAAGAGATGACGAGTGTAACCGTCTCCGAAGAAAACGGGAAAGAAATGACCGGCACGCTGGCCATTGTAGATGAAGGATTACTCGATCTGACCCGATTCGAAACACCTGATCCATGGAAAAATTTCTATGCCAGAGAAGCACTCGGAGTCCGTTCCTGGGATATGTTTGACCTGGTGATGGGAGCCTATGGTGGGGAGTTACAACATATTCTTGCCATAGGTGGAGATGCCAGCGCCGGCAATAAACCTCAGGCTAAAGCAAACCGTTTCAAACCGATGGTCCGGTTTTTTGGACCCTTTCATGTCGACAAGGGAGAAAAGAAAAACATCCGTTTCATGATGCCTCAATATGTAGGTTCGGTAAGGGTGATGCTAATCGTCGGACAGGATGCTGCTTACGGATCAACCGACAAAACGGTTCCCGTGCGTAAACCCTTAATGGTTCTCGGAACTCTGCCCAGGGTGGTCGGACCCGGCGAATCCCTGGATCTGCCGGTTACGGTTTTCGCTATGGAAAAAAATATCCGGAATGTAACTGTCAATATTACTACCAATAACCTTTTCAGTACGGATGATGCAGGTTCCAAATCCATCCGTTTTTCAGAAACGGGTGAACAGGTTATTACTTTCCACTTGAAAGTCCGATCAGGCCTGGGCATTGGAAAGGTAAATATTGAAGCCACCTCAGGCTCTGAAAAAGCATCTTATGGAATAGAACTCGATGTCAGAAACCCCAACCCCAAACTGACCACCGTGATGGAAACCGTCGTGGAGCCGGGTCAGGAATGGAATACCTCCTACGCTCCTACAGGAATGGCAGGAACGAATAAGGGTACGCTTGAACTCAGTACCATCCCCCCACTCAATCTGGGAGAAAGGCTGAAGTATCTGATAGAGTACCCGCATGGATGTATTGAGCAAACTACTTCCGCTGTATTCCCTCAGCTTTATCTTTCAGACCTCATGGAGCTGGATGGCAACTTCACCAAAGTCATGTCTGATAATATTAAATCAGGAATTGAACGGATGAAACAGTTTCAAACTGCCTCCGGAGGGTTTGGATACTGGCCGGGAGACAACCAGCCCTCCGAATGGGGCTCTTCGTACGCAGGGCATTTCCTGATTGAAGCGGAGAAAAAAGGGTATAACCTTCCTTTAGGAATTCTGGATAACTGGAAACGCTATCAAAAACAGGTGGCGGTTGAATGGATGCCCCGAAATGATAAATTTTATTTTTATAATGATGATCTGGAACAAGCTTACCGGCTTTATACACTTGCACTTGCCGGAGTACCAGAACTGGGTGCCATGAACAGGCTGAGAGAGTTCCGGAATATTTCTGTGGCGGCTAAATGGAGACTTGCTGCAGCTTATTCCCTGGCCAAACAAGATGAAGTAGCAAAAGCTCTGGTTGCCGGGATACCGACCACGGTCCCAAAATACTCAGAAATGGCCTATACGTTCGGTTCTTCCGACCGTGATGAAGCGATGATCTTGGAAACCCTTGTTTTGCTTGGACAACGTGCCAAGGCAGCGCTGGCGGCTAAAGATATCTCTAACCTGCTTAGTAATCATAATAACTGGCTTAGCACCCAGACCACCGCCTATTGCCTCCTGGCCATGACGAAGTTCGCCACCAATGGAGGTACTTCGGCCGAGATGAACTATGCTTTTACACTAAACGGAAAGAGTAGTTCACTGAAAGGTACCAAAGGCATTTCTCAGATTGATATGAAGACCGGGGATGCATCTGGTAAACTAAATGTTCAAAATAAGGGGAAAGGAATCTTGTACGTCCGGATCATCCTGGAAGGTATTCCGGAAACAGGAGACCAGAAGGAATTTGACAATAACCTTCTGATGTCGGTCAATTACAAAAAGATGGATGGATCGGATATAAATGTCGACAAACTGGAGCAAGGGACCGATTTCTATGCGGAAGTCAGCATCACGAATACGAATCCGAGATCAGAGTATAAAGAAATGTCGCTGACTCAGATCTTCCCTTCCGGATGGGAGATCTGGAACAGCCGTATGGATGAAACGAGCCTCGAAAAGAAATCAGATATACCCGAATATCAGGATATCAGAGATGACCGGGTTTACTCTTATTTTAACCTTTCACCCAACCAAACGAAGACTTTTCGCGTCAGATTAAATGCAAGCTATCTTGGACGCTTTTATCTGCCTTCTATTCTGTGTGAAGCGATGTATGATCATACGATCAGCTCCTGCAAACATGGAAAATGGGTAGAAGTGAAGGAAGCCGGAAAGCTGGATTAGAGTCTAACTGAACCATTGTTCTTTCTATTTAATCTTGTTACCTTTACCAATATTAATTTTCTAGCTCTGAAGCCTATGAAAAAGATACTATTTTGGGGATCCGGGATGTTGATGCTGTTGGTCGCATCCTGCAACAACGATAACTATTCTATTTTTCACCCGGTAACCCCACCCTCCAGCGCTACTTGTGATTCTTCTGGAACCATAAGCTACGCCACAAGTGTGGCACCGGTAATGGCTCTCTCCTGTGCCACCTCTGGTTGTCATGATGCCGCAAGCATGCAGGGCGGGGTAGTGCTTTCAACGTATATAGGAGTTCACAAAGCGAATCAGAACGGATTACTCATTCCGGCCATTAAACACAACACCCCCAATGCAGCACCTACCAACTGGATGCCTCTGACAGGCAGCCTCGACCCATGTGATGTTGCTAAAATTGTAAAATGGGCCAATAACGGGGCACTTAATAACTAATTCCATCCTTTCTTTATGATAAAAAAGTTAATTCTCGGAGCCTTCGCTCTTAGCTTCTCCGCAGGTTTGTTTGCACAGGACGAATTATTAAGCCTCGTAAACGACAAGGACCAGAAAAAAGAAAAAGACTTTGTCATTGCAACCTTTAAAACCACTCGCCTGGTTAATTTCCATACTATTGAAACCCAGAGCAGACGTACCCTTGACTTCAGAATATCTCACCGTTTCGGCGATCTGGCTGCCAACAATGTAAATGACTTAGGATATAATGCCTTCGGCCTCGATGCCCAGGCAAGTATCAAACTGAGCCTTGAATATTGTTTTGATGGCCGCTTTCAGGTTGGGATTGGAAGATGCAATGATCAGAAGATGGTGGATGCATTTGCCAAATACCGGCTATTACGGCAGACTACCGGAAAAGGAAGTCCAATCAGTGTAACCCTCTTTGCAGGTGCTTACCGCACTTTTATCAGAACGGGCGGGGACGGTTATTATGCAAAAGACCTGAACCGTCTCTCTTATTGCGACCAGATCCTGATTGCACGCAAATTCAACCGGCGCTTCAGTCTTCAATTTGGCGCTGCCTATGTGCATTATAATATTGTAACCAACCCTGGCGACAAGAACGATTCTTATTTCGCAACCGGACTTTTCCGTTTCAAGCTCTCCAACCGGGTAGCGGTCACCGGAGAATATGCAATGCCTTTAAATGCATATTATGATAAAGTCACGCCTGGAGCGCCTGTTTATTATCCAAGCATGAGCTTCGGGTTTGATGTTGAAACAGGAGGACACGTATTCCAGATAGCCGTATGCAATTCATTCGGCCTCGATGAACCCGAATATTTCGCACACACAGACAAGTTGTGGGGGATGCAACAGGTCAGACTAGGCTTCAATATCTCCAGGGTATTTGACCTTTAAAAGGTCCGGTTTTTTTCGAGCAGCAGTTCGGCAACCCTTTTGTCGATCGGAAAAGTAAACTCACCGGGACTAAGGTCCTTTAACGGAACCCAACGAAAAGCAATGGAGGTTGCATCTTTCGTATTAAAATCAAATTTCCTGATTTTTGTTTTAAAGAGAGGGTTTGATAAAAGCTTCACTCTGTAATAAATACTGATGATTTGACTTTGGGTATGAAAGGCAGAAAGGATAAAAAAATCTGTCGTATAAAAGTGCCCAAGCACTTCCACTTCCTGACCACACTCTTCCAAAAACTCGCGTCGCACACATTCCAAGGGCCCCTCTCCGAACTCCAATCCCCCACCTGGTAATTTTGTCATCTCCACCCCATTGATCCGTTCATCTGCTACAAGAAGTTCCTGGTTCTCATTCACACAAATTCCGTAAACCCTTACATTGAACTTATTGATCTTATCCATTTCGGATGGGATACTTATTTCATATGGTTTTTCTTTTCGAACTCTTTCACAAGCTCCTCATCCGACTTGCCCAGGTTGGCAATGGCTATTTTGGCATCCTCCGCAAGCTTATGCTTGGGATAATTGCGGATGATCTGCTCATAAATAATCTTGGCCTTGGCATCATTCCCCGGAAGTTTGCTGTCATAGATCATTGCTTCCTCATACATGGCCTCTACCACATATTTATAATCAGTGTATTTATCGGCAACCGTATTGAAAAGGAATATGGCCTGATCATAGTTTCCGCCCCTTGCAGCAATCTCCCCTGCCCTGTAAAAGTAATCCGGAGCCAGCGTATCCCCGGTGAAAGTGTTCGCATAATCCAAATACGCTTTAATAAGAGCGTTGGCAATCTCGGGGTTAAATTCACCTGATTGGGAAGCTCTCATCTTTGCCTCCGCCTCTTTAACATTCGCTGCATACTGCTCCCTCGCACGGGGTTGAGTGCTGAAGGCTTTGGCTCGGATGCTATCGGCTCTCTCTTTTGCTTCTCTTTCCTTTTTTCCGGGACCGCAGGAGGCCATCGCCAGAAACAGAACCCCTCCTGTTAACCATAGTGTTGCTTTCATAGGATGATTTCAATTTAATTTGAGGGGATGCTTCTAATAATACTCTTTTATTTGGAAGGGAATCTCATCTTGTAATCTGTCTTCACTTTTCCTTTGGAGATATCCAGGAGTTTTCCCTTGATCATTCTTTTCCTGAGTTGAGAAATTCGATCTGTAAATAATTTTCCTTCAATATGATCATACTCATGCTGAATAATTCTTGCAGCCATACCCGAAAAGGTTTCTGTATGGTGTTTAAAATCGGCATCCTGGTATTCAACCTCAATTTCCGGAAGACGGAAGATATCTTCTCTTATTTTCGGAATACTTAAACAACCTTCATTGAACTTCCATTCTTCTCCCCACTCTTCCTTGATCTTTGGATTAATAAAAACCCTCTTAAACGTTTTCAGAAAACGGATCTCCTCAATAGACATCTCACTTTCTTCATCATTCTCGTCTTCCGCAAACGGGAATGCATCTACGATGAATAATCTAACCGACTGCCCGACCTGAGGAGCCGCAAGACCTACTCCTTTTGCATGATACATCGTTTCAAACATATCATCAATGAGGGATTGTAACCCGGTATGCCCTTTTTTTATTTCTGCCCCTGCTTTTTTCAGAACAGGATCGCCGTATGCGACAATTGGTAAAATCATTTTCTTAGTTTTCTTGTAAAATCTTAATTCTTTAAAGAGGTCGTTTAAAGACCGTTCAACTTCTCCATATAGGACTGAAGGATTATAGTAGCGCTGATTTCATCTACGAGTTCCTTATTCTGCCTGGCTTTCTTTTTCAGTCCACTGTCTATCATAGTCTGAAAAGCAAGTTTGGAAGTGAAGCGCTCATCTATCCGTTCCAGCTTCAGTTCAGGAAAAGTTTTACGGAGCAACCGTAAAAAAGCCTCTACATGAACAGATACCTGGCTGGGGGTATTGTCCATCCGTTTGGGCTCTCCCAGAACGAGGCAATCAACCTTTTCACGGTTAAAATAATCTTTCAGAAATTGGATCACTTCACTGGAATGTACCGTACATAAACCACTGGCTATGATTTGCAGGGGATCTGTGACCGCAATACCCACCCTTTTAGTCCCATAATCGATTGCCATAATACGGCCCATGTGCTGAAATCTCGACAAATTTAATGATTTCCCGGAGATAGATATTTTCTTAGTTTTGCTTCTACGTACAACGGCTAAAACTTGATTATTCCTGAATGATATGCTAAATCTGCAAAAAAGTATTGAAGCAGCCTGGGAAAACAGAGCTCTTCTCAAAGAGGGAGAAACACAGGAGATCATACGGGAAGTGATTCATTCCCTGGATCAGGGGAAGTTAAGAGTGGCTCAACCCTCAGCAGATGGATCGTCATGGACGGTCAATGAATGGGTAAAAAAAGCAGTCATACTCTATTTCCCTATTCAGAAAATGGAAACTCTGGAAGCAGGTCCGCTTGAATTCTATGATAAAATGGCCCTCAAGCATAATTATGAAGCTCTGGGAGTAAGAGTGGTTCCTGCTGCTATTGCCAGATATGGGGCCTTTCTGGCCAGAGGGGTTATTCTGATGCCTAGCTATGTAAATATAGGTGCTTATGTGGATAGCGGAACCATGGTCGATACCTGGGCTACTGTGGGCTCCTGTGCCCAGATAGGGAAAGATGTTCATCTGAGCGGAGGAGTTGGAATAGGTGGTGTACTCGAGCCGGTGCAAGCTGCTCCGGTAATTATTGAGGACGGCTGCTTCATCGGATCCCGTTGCATTGTTGTAGAAGGGGTTCATGTGCAGAAAGAAGCGGTGCTTGGAGCGAACGTAGTGCTCACGAAATCCACAAAAATAATTGATGTGACCGGTAAAGAACCCAAGGAGTATAAGGGAATCGTTCCCCCGCGTTCTGTGGTGATTCCCGGTTCCTATACCAAGAAATTTCCTGCAGGTGATTACCAGGTGCCTTGCGCCATTATCATAGGACAACGTAAAGCAAGCACTGACCTTAAAACCTCCCTGAATGAAGCCTTGAGGGAACACGATGTGGCCGTTTAATCAGTGCTGGAACCAGAGATAAATCGTTTCATGTGAAGATACTTGTCATTCAACCCGCTTTTATCGGTGATGTAATCCTCGCCACGGGTGTGCTGGAAAAACTCCATCATACATACCCGGCCGCCAAGATAGATATGCTGATCCGGAAAGGGAATGAAGAACTTCTCGGCAATCACCCTTTTCTACACGAGCTACTCGTCTGGGATAAGACCAGCAACAAAACAGGAAACCTGTTCCGTATGATCCGAAAGTTGAGGATAGCCCAGTATGATTATGTCATCAATATTCACCGCCATCTGAGTTCCGGAATCCTGACTGCTTTTTCCGGAGCCAAACAAACTATAGGGTTTGATAGCAACCCGCTTTCATTTATGTTTTCGAAGCAAGTTCCTCATGAAATAGGTAACGGCAAACATGAAATAGAACGCAACAATCAGCTTATCCGGGAAATCTGTGATGATCATGCGGCCAAGCCAAAGCTTTACCCATCTAAAGCTGATTATGCTGCCGTAGAGAAATACAAATCAGGCGGAGAAAGTGGAAAAGCTTTCCGGTATATCACCATATCTCCTGCTTCCGTCTGGTTTACCAAGCAGTTTCCAAAAGAAAAATGGATTGAATGGATCAATACTTGTCACCCAAAGTCCATCCGTATTTATCTCCTGGGGGCCGCAGGTGATTATTCCCTTTGTGAGGCCATAAAATCCGCCTGCCCGGGTGCAGACATCGTAATCCTTGCCGGAAAAATAAGCCTGCTGGAATCAGCTGCCCTCCTTTCAGCCGCAGCCATGAATTACACCAACGACAGTGCCCCCATGCATCTCGCTTCCGCGATGAATGCAAATACAACCGCAATCTTTGCCTCTACTGTTCCTGCTTTTGGGTTTGGTCCTTTAAGCGACCATCACTTCATCGTTCAGACCCGTGAAAAACTGGAATGCCGTCCTTGCGGATTACACGGTTTTAAGGCTTGCCCTAAACAGCATTTTAAGTGCGCCCTGGGTATCCTGAAGGAAGATCTTCCGGTTGTCTCCTAACTCCCTCAAAATCGTACTTTTGTTCGAATAAATTCCTTTATGAACGCTGCTTACCCTGTCATTATCCTGAATTCCGGGAAAGAACAAAGTCCACTTCGTTTCCATCCCTGGATTTTTTCAGGTGCTATCAAATCCAAAAGCCGGGAGCCGGCCGAAGGAGAGATCGTAGAAGTGCAGGATATCAAGGGCCTATGCCTGGGTATGGGACACTATACCATCGGTTCCATTGCTGTCCGTTTATTTTCGTTTAAGAAAGCGGAGGTTGATTCCAAATTCTGGAAGAATAAATTAGTAAGAGCATACAACCTTCGTAAAAAACTGGGCCTCGCCGGAAATCCCCTGACCAATACGTATCGCCTGGTTTATGCGGAAGGTGATGGTCTGCCGGGACTGATCATCGACTTTTTTAACGGTACCGCAGTCATCCAGACACACACCGTTGGGATGCACCTTTTAAAAGAAGAACTCGTAAATGCATTGAAAGAGGTTTACGGCGAAGAACTTAAAGCCGTTTATGATAAGAGTGAAGATACGATGCCTAAGATGTCGGCAGTCAAAGCCGTGAATTGCTGTCTATGGGGTCAGACAGAAAGCAATGAGGTTCTGGAAAACGGGCATCGCTTTCTGGTCGATTGGGAAACAGGACAAAAAACTGGTTTTTTTATTGATCAAAGGGAGAGCCGGGAGCTGGTTAAAAAATACAGCAGAGACCGTACCGTACTAAACACCTTTTGCTACTCCGGAGGTTTCAGTATTTATGCACTTGCTGCAGGAGCCAGAGAAGTACATTCGGTTGACAGCTCCAAAAAAGCAGTGGAGCTTTGCGATAAGAATGTAATACTGAATAATTTCAATGGCACAGGAGTAAGCGACGGCACACTGCTCCACACCTCCTTTGCACAAGACACCTTCGACTTCCTGGAAGGCCGGAGTAAATATTATGATCTGATCATTCTTGACCCTCCAGCATTTGCAAAGCATCAAAATGCAAAACACAATGCGGTGCAGGGTTATAAACGGTTAAACCTCGAAGCTTTTAAACAGATTAAGCCCGGGGGAATACTCTTTACTTTTTCTTGTTCACAGGTAATCGACAAATCACTTTTTCAGGGTGCCGTGATGGCCGCTGCCATTGAATCAGGCAGAAGCGTAAGGATTCTTCATCACCTGTCTCAACCGGCAGATCATCCGGTCAGTATCTTTCATCCGGAAGGAGAATACCTTAAAGGACTTGTTTTATATATTGAATAGATCTACATGAATAACCTCCGAATCATTTTCATGGGAACCCCCGAATTCGCAGTCCCCTCCCTCGACATCCTGGTTAGGAACAGGTATGAGATTGTCGGAGTAATCACTGCGCCTGACAGGCCTGCCGGAAGGGGACTGGAGCTTTCGGTCTCCGATGTTAAAAAGTATGCTGTTGAAAAAAGACTGCCAGTGTTACAGCCTGAAAACCTGAAAGATGAATCCTTCTTAGCTCAGCTAAAAGCATTAAATGCTGACCTGCAGATTGTGGTTGCTTTTCGCATGCTTCCGGAGCTGGTATGGAACATGCCCCGGCTTGGAACCATAAATCTGCACGGATCTCTTCTCCCCCAATATCGAGGCGCGGCGCCAATCAACCGTGCGGTTATGAATGGTGAAAAAGAAACCGGAGTCAGTACATTTTTTTTACAGCACAAGATTGATACTGGTAAAATCATTTTTCAGAAACATACGCCGATCGGCCCGGATGAATCAGCCGGTGAAATTCACGACCGGTTAATGATCATCGGTGCCGATTTAATGCTCGAAACGGTTAACGCTGTGAAGAACGGTGCCTATCCCCAGATTGATCAGCAAAGTCTCCTCAAACCCGGTGAGCACCTGAATGAAGCTCCAAAGATCTTCAGGGAAGACTGCCGCATTCATTGGAACAGCCCAGCATTATCTATTCATAATTTTATACGCGGACTGAGCCCCTACCCTACTGCCTTTTCTGAAATTATATCTCCGGAAGGAAAACGGTTTGGACTGAAAATATTTAAATCCTCACTCGAGCAAAAGATAACCGGTGATGATCCGGGAACCATTCTAACGGATGGAACCACCTTCTTGAAAGTTTCAGCACCCGACGGTTTGATTGTTTTGCATGATATTCAACTTGCGGGCAAGCGTAAAATGGGGACCCCTGAATTCCTGAGAGGGTTTCCTCTTTCTGGAAAATGGGTTATGGAAATCATTTAATGGGTAATCCTTTTTCTTAAATTCGCCTGACAATCCTTGATTATGACAAAAGCAGAAAAAATAAAGAAATTTAATCCCAATAGTCTCGGTGATAAAAATGCTGGAATTTTTGGCCTTCCTTTCACCACGGCAGAGGCGGAAGTTATTATCATTCCCGTACCCTGGGAAGTAACGGTTTCGTATGCAGACGGAACTGCAAAAGGACCGGAAGCTGTGTTTGATGCATCCTTCCAGGTGGATCTCTATGATCCGGAGATAGCTGATGCATGGAAAATAGGAATTGCCATGGATGAAATACCCACCGACCTCCAGGAGAAAAGTAATCTGATTCGGAAAAAAGCCAGGAAATATATAGGGTTGTTGGAGGCAGGAAAAGACCCTGCGACCCACAGTGGAATGAAGAAGACACAGACCCGCGTAAACTCGGCATGCACCTTCATGAATCTTTGGGTGAAAACGCGGGCACTTCATTTCATGCAGCGCAACAAAATTGTAGGGCTGCTCGGAGGTGACCACAGTACCCCATTGGGTCTGATGCAGGCCCTGGCAGTTAAACATAAGTCATTCGGCATACTCCAGATAGATGCTCATGCCGACCTAAGGGATGCTTTTGAAGGTTTTGAATATTCCCATGCATCCATCATGTTTAATGCTCTGAAAATACCTCAGGTTAAAAAGCTTGTTCAGGTTGGAATCCGCGATTATTGTGAGGCTGAAAACGAACTCGTCGTAAAATCAAAGGGAAGGATTAAATGTTTCTATGACAGAGACATCAAGCACAAACAATATAACGGTTCAACCTGGGCTGATATCTGCAGGGAAATTGTGGTGAGCCTTCCTGAAAAAATATACTTGAGTTTCGACATCGATGGATTAGATCCTAAGCTTTGCCCAAACACAGGAACACCGGTGGCAGGAGGGTTTGAGTCAGAACAAGTGCTGTTCCTGATCCAGCAGATCGTAGAAAGCGGACGTACCATCATTGCTTTCGACATCAATGAAGTGGCACCTGGAAAAGACGACTGGGATGCGAACGTAGGAGCCCGGATGCTATACAGGATTGCTAACATGGTTGCCCGTTCGAATGGAAAATAAACTAACCCCTGAACTCCAGCTTCGGCTCTATGAATATCTGACGCAGTTCATCACGGAGAACAAACGCCGGAAAATAGAGGAAATTGTAAAATGGAGGACCCGTTACCTGACCCTTGTTCTGGAGGATATATACCAGCCTCATAATGCCAGTGCCGTTCTGCGTACCTGCGAATGCTTCGGCATTCAGGATGTACATATCATTGAAAACCGGAATAAATATACTGTCAACCCAGATGTGGTCATGGGATCCACAAAATGGATGAACCTGCATAAATATAATGGCAAGGAGAATAATACCCCGGATGCTATACGGACCCTCAAAAGCCAGGGCTACCGGATTGTTGCTACCACTCCACATAAAAACGACTGTACGATCACTGAACTGGATCTTGAAAAAGGAAAACTTGCACTGGTGATGGGAACCGAAATTGATGGGATCTCCGCAGATGTTTTTGAAATGGCTGATGAGTTTGTAAGAGTGCCTATGTATGGCTTCACAGAGAGTTTCAATATCTCGGTTACAGCAGCTATGTGCCTGCATACATTAAGTAATAAACTACGTTCTTCCTCCTTGCCCTGGGCTCTGAGTGCAGAGGAACAATTCGACCTCAAATTGGAATGGGCAAGGAATATCCTGACTAAACCAGAACTGATCGAAGAAGAGTTTTGGAAGCAGGTGCAATAATTTTCTTACATTTGTGCATTAACCAATAAAATCAACAACTCTTATGGGTAAAGGCGATAAAAAAACTAAAAAAGGTAAAATTACTATTGGGTCACATGGCGTTTCAAGACCTACTAAGAAGAAAAAAGCTGCTGCTAAAAGAGCCAAAGTTGCTGCTGCTCCGAAAAAGACAAAAGCCGCTCCTAAAAAAGCCGGACGTAAGACTCCAAAGAAAGAAGATTAATAAAACGCCCCGAAAGGGGCTTTTTTTATACTTTTATTTGGAGATGTTAAGATATTCCACCCTCTGCCTTGTCCTGCTCTTCACCGGATCGTCAGGACTGTTGCGAGCCGCATCACTCCTCCCTGATTCTACAATGGAGGAGATTTATGCCGAGCTCCGGATAAAAACAGAACTTCTGTTTGAGGCCCAAAAAGATTCATTCTCCTACGAAAGCGATAATTCAGCAACAAAAGAATTTAAGGAACACTACATCTACTCCATAGTCAGAATTGGAAATCTTTTTTCTAAATACGACCGCCATGCCCTTATTGCTTATTCGCTCAATGATACCACCCTCTTTGTGGAAATCAGGCAACAGATAGGAAAGACCTGGGTCAGAAGGTTCAGAAACACTTCATGCACTTCCAGGCTCTCTCCGCCGTTTTCTTCTCCGATTTCAATTAAAGACCTTAATGATGACGGTGTCAATGATCTTTTTATAGCTGATGAATTCGTTGCTATGCCCGGAACAGAGCTAAAAGGGAATGCCTGGATAAATACCCATGATGGTCTCCAAAAAATAAAAGGATTTGACCTGATCCCGAACGCTGTATATGACTCCAAAACGAAACAATATCTAGGTTATTCCAATTGCTGTGGCGGCATGGTCATGACGTTCCTTGCTTACGAGATGAAGAAAAATTACGAACTCAGGAAAGTAAAGGAGATTCAGTGCGATTGCAGTGATCAGAAAACCGAAGGATGCACGGTGACAACAGACCAGTTAAAGGTTCAGCTGGTTCCCAGGAATGAGGCCTACCGGTATGTACTACCCTATTATTCAAAGCAGGTGAAGGATCAATTTTCTTCTCCACACTGATGCTGGAGAAGAAATTAAGGCGCCAGCCTTTCTATCTTCCACTTGTCTTCATGAAGTGAGAACAAAATCCGGTCATGCAACCGGCTTTCCCGTCCCTGCCAGAACTCAATCGTTAATGGCTTAAGCACAAAGCCACCCCAATGAGGAGGCCTGGGCACCTCTTCTCCGAATTCCTTATCCATTTTTTCGAACCGTTCATCCAATTCCTTCCTGCCATTGATGACATGGCTTTGCGGAGATACCCAGGCTCCAACCTTGCTACTGCGGGGACGGGAGTTGAAGTACTCGTCGGATTCTTCAGCCGACTGCTTTACAAGAAAGCCTTCAATCCGGACCTGGCGTTGCAGCTCAGGCCAGAAAAAGGTCATGGCCGCATTCGAATTTTCCTGGCTCTGGTTGCCTTTCCGGCTATGGTAATTGGTATAGAAAACAAATCCGTCGTCATTGAAGTTTCTCAGCAGCATAATCCTTGCAGAAGGCTTGGAATCAGCTCCGACAGTGGCCAGCATGACAGCATTAGGTTCATTTACTTTGGAATCAACGGCCTGATCGAACCAGGTGTGGAATTGATTAATCGGGTTGGCATCCACGTCTTTTTCATCCAGGGATCCCTTGGTGAAATCAAACCTCAGTTTATTGATATAATTTTTCAAGTCTTCCATCGTTGTGGCTTCTTTCCTCAAATTTACAAAAAAACACCCCTTCTCTTTCGTCAATAAAGCGTAAACATTAACTTTACTGGATGAAAATGTTTGAGTTCCAATCGAAGATCACTCCAGCCCATGGAAAATTTCTCCTGGCTGAACCTTTCCTCGAAGATCCATATTTCAAGCGATCCGTTATTTACCTTGTTGAGCACAATGAAAAAGGATCTATTGGCTTTATACTCAATAAACCCATTGACCTGAAGATTAATAATGCCCTTGTCGGATTTCCGGATTACAAGGAAAGTCTATATCTCGGAGGCCCTGTGCAGAGAGATCAATTGTATTTTCTTCATCGACTCGGTAGCCATATTGAAAACAGTATTGAGATAGCCGATGGGATTTATTGGGGAGGCGACTTTGATGCGGTGAAGGAAATGATCGAAAACAAAGTGATCAAACCGGATGAGATCAGGTTCTTTGTCGGTTATTCAGGATGGAGTACCAGTCAACTGGACGAGGAGATTAAAAGCAAATCCTGGATTGTTGCACCTGCAAAGTCGGAAGAAGTATTTAATCTCGATACAAAGCACCTCTGGAGTTCTGTGATGAAAGGTTTGGGAGGAAAAGAGTTTGCAATTATGTCGAACTTTCCGGAGGACCCCAATCTGAACTAAAACGGTTAAAGCTTTGCGTTAAGCAGAGAAACCAACTTCTCAGCCATCTTATTGGAATACTTTTTCGCCCGGTAGGTTCCGACCCAGTGAACACCTCGGATTGCATTCGTCAGAAATATTTCATCTGAATTGAGCATTACATTCATAGCCATCGTGACTTCATAAACGGCTATTCTGTTTTCCTTAGCGATATTGATTATTTCCTGACGCATGATTCCGTCGAGACAACCCTCAGCAATAGGCGCGGTGTACAACACACCATTCTTTGCTGCAAACAGGTTGGAGCTGATCGCTTCCGTAATATTGAATCGTTCATTGAGAAGAATACAATCATCCAGTTTATTTTCTGTTTTGAAAATGCCAGCCATTACATACACAAGTGCATTGTTCGATTTAATGCATGACATCCTGTTGAGAGGTTTCTTGAACTCGTTATAGAGGTCAACAATTAAACCAGTTTCGTTGAGTGTGTATACGCTATGCTCTATCGGTGAGGCTTCGATGAGATAAGAAACATTGTTTGTTTCCGGTTCGTAAAGAGCTCCTTCATTTCTGAAGATGGTAAGGCGAACTCTTCCTCCTTCTGTAATCTTATTCTGCGCAAGCAACTCATTAATTTTTACTTCAAAGAATTCCGCATTAAAAAAATCAGGGACCGTCATTTTAAGCAGCTCCATAGAAGACATCAGTCGACTCAGGTGCCTGTCGAGGAAACGGATTTTACCATTGGCCACTCGGATCGTTTCGAACAAACCGTCTCCATAGCGGAAAGCTCTGTTATTGGCAAGAATAACAGGTTCAAACTCCTGGTGTAATTTCCCGTTGAGATTAATAGAAAGATCGAACATAGCTTGATTAGTTTGCATGTGAATGAACAATTTTACCGGCCAGTTCCAGCAGAGGTGTATTACTCTCAATCAGGATGCCTTTAACATTTACTTTTCTGGCCGCTTCTACATCCCGCTCCCGGTCACCTATAAAGTAGGATGCTGCCGGGTCTATCTGAAAACGCGCAATGGCTTTTTCAAGGAGGAGTGAATCTGGCTTTCTGCAAATACAACGGCTCGTTTCGGGATGATGGGGACAATAGTAGATTTCTGTGATCTCTATTCCATTAATCCTCAAATAACGCATAATGTGAGCATGCAACTTCTCCACATCTTCAAATGAATAAACCCCTTTTCCAACCCCACTCTGGTTGGAAACAATGATCAGCTTGTAATCGTGTTTGATAAATATTTTGAGCGATTTTACCAGTCCTTCCACGAAAACAAAATCTTCCATCTTCCAGGTGTATTCACCCCTCTCCATATTGATAATCCCGTCTCGGTCAAGGAATATAACTTTGTTCAACATGAAGGATCAGAATCAAAAAGGGTGAATAATTTTCGTAATAAATTCCTGCGCCAGTGAAGGTTTAAGGCAAAGCGTAAAAACCACCCCATAAACAGCCCCCCAGAAATGTGCATCATGCCCAATATTTCCCCCTCCCCGCCTTCCCAGGTACCAGGAAACACCTAGAAAGAAAAAGCCGAAGATCCAGGCTTTCATAGGAATGAAAAAGAGGCTGATAGAAGCCATAGGATTAATCAGAGCAAAAGCAAAGATGACTGCAGAAACAGCACCAGATGCACCGAGTGCATTGTAATGAATATTATCCTTGTTCTTTTCATAAGAGTAGACAGACGACATTGCGGCTCCTCCAACATAAAGAAGAATGTACAATAGTGGTCCTCTTCCCCCGAAAAATTCCTCATCTGCATAAGCCGATTCAACGAAAAGGCCAAAAGAATAAAAGGAAAAAAGGTTGAATAACAGATGTGCCCAGTCAGCATGAATGAGTGCATGAGTAAAAAAACGATACCATTCCCAATGGTGTTTAATCTGATAGGCATTAAACATCAACTTCCATTTCAGGTCGGCATTATTCATTGCCGGAATAGAAACCAGCAAGGTGATGCCTATAATAATGTAAGTAATGGGTAGATGCATAATCTCGTATCAGACAAATGTACGCAATCGTTTTAAATCCTATTTCCACCGGCTTAACTTATAATAAATCAAAGGAGCCCTCCGTTATATTAACATTATCTCCACTTTCTTTCCTTTTTCTGTTTCTTTTTCGTCCTCTTTGTATTATGAGTGAATAAGGTTCCTTTCATCTTTAAAACTAAAGCGCATGAAAGCATCATCCACCCTCCTCCTGAGCCTGCTGGCCACGATTTCATTTTCTCAGAATTACCTTGGACTGGTTCCCACCCTGAGCCAAACTCCTACCTGTAAGATAACGGGACTGGGGATCAATCAGATTTATCTCAAAATGCCCTACTCTAAATGTGAAATCGAAAATCCGGAGGATATGGAACTTTGCAAGGGTAATGTCATTGAATATATAGACCTGGTCTATACCGATTTCCCAAAAACCTACAAGATTGAAGCTTTGAACACCAGGAGATTCGCTGAACTGAAGAAAGCAAAGCCTTCCCTTTTCTCGGACCCAGGTATTAAATGGAGAATAATCAAGCAAACGGCATGCAAAGATGAAAAGACCGCTAATGCTATGTTTCATGGTTTTATCATCACCTTTAGGCCGGCCCCGACAGAAGAATCCATGTCAGGCGAGATCCGCTCCCTGGCTGCCTATGCCAAAGGCAAATTTCCCATCCGCGACTCAACAGTCATAAAAGTTCTGAACCGTAACCGGGAATGGCTGGAGATGCTTATTGTTTGCGATGTTACCGGAAGTATGTCGCCTTATACCAGCCAGGTCCTCGTATGGCATAATCTGAACATTAAAAAGAAAAGGGTGAAGAACTTCGTGTTCTTTAACGATGGGGATATGACCCCGGATGACAAAAAGGTGATAGGAAAAACCGGAGGGATTTATGACACTACGGGGCAAACAATTGATGCCGTTATTGCTTCTGCTTCCAGAGCCATGAGAAACGGTGGCGGAGGAGACGGACCTGAAAATAATGTGGAAGCCCTGATTTACGGAAACACGAAATTCCCCGATTGTGATGAAGTAGTGATGATTGCTGACAATGACGCTACTCCCAGAGATCTGTCTCTTGCAAAGAAAGTGAACAAACCAGTTAAGATTATCCTTTGTGGAGCGCAATATGGAGTGAATACCGCTTATCTCGACCTGGCTAAGGCTACCGGAGGTTCCGTTCATACAATTGAACAGGACATTGTGAATATGGCCGATCTCAAAGACGGTGGAATCATCAGAATAGGCAAGGAGGATTTCGAATGGAGGGATGGAAAATTCAAAAAGGTCTTACTGCTGAAGGATTGACTCCACCGCCAGACGATAGGAATCCATCCCGAAACCCGAGATACTGCCTTTGCATTTTCCGCCAATAAGGGAAACATGCCTGTAATCTTCCCTTGAAAAAATATTGGAAATATGAACTTCCACAACAGGCGTCTTTACGGCTGCAATGGCGTCGGCCAGCGCAACGGAGGTATGAGTATACCCTCCGGCATTAAGGATGATACCGTCGGATGAAAAACCATGTTCATGAAGGCCGTTGATGAGCTCCCCCTCTACATTACTTTGAAAGTAAATAAACTGATGCGACGGATACAGCGCTTTCAGCTTTTCAAAAAAGGCTTCAAAGGATTCGGAACCGTAAACAGAAGGTTCCCTTTTTCCAAGGAGATTTAGATTGGGTCCGTTAATGATGACAATTTTCATAAGCGAGGTGGTCTCTCAAGGACTAAAGTTAAATAATTACCTTTAAATCCGATCACCTTTATAATAATCGGCTTGACCTGGAAAATATACATTAAGAATTTTGCTTCCTATCTTAAACTGGAACGTTCCCTTTCCGCTAATACGGTACAGGCTTACCTACATGACATCCAGAAACTGGAGCAGTTTATTTCAATCCGGAAATATTCACTGGGGCCCCTCGAAGTAGAACTTAAACATCTTCAGGAATTTCTGCAATGGATTACTGAGCTTGGTCTGGGACCTATCTCACAGTCACGTATCTTATCGGGTATCAAGGCCTTTTATAAATACCTGATTATGGAAAACATGATCAGTGACAGCCCTGCAGCCTTGCTGGAGTCTCCGAGGGCCAGCCGTAAATTGCCGGATGTGTTAAGTGTACCGGAGATTGACCAGCTCATTGCCGCCATCGATCGAAGCAAACCCGAAGGAGAACGGAATAAAGCCATGCTGGAGACGCTTTATAGTTCGGGGCTTCGTGTTTCAGAGCTTATCGGACTGAAAATCTCCAACCTCTTTTTCGATTCTGGGTTTATGAGGATCACCGGAAAAGGAGATAAAGAGCGATTGGTGCCCATCGGAAGTATAGCCATGAAGCATATCCAGCTGTATCAGGACAGTGTACGTACTCATATCCAGCCTATGAAGGGCCATGAGGATACTTTGTTTCTGAGTAAGCGAGGGAAAGGGATTTCAAGGGTTATGGTCTTTATTCTGATTAGGAACCTTGCTGAGAAAATACAACTGAAGAAATCAATAAGTCCACATACCTTCCGCCACAGCTTTGCTACTCACCTTATCGACGGTGGGGCTGATCTGAGGGCTGTCCAGGAAATGTTAGGGCATGCTTCTATCACTACTACAGAAATATATACGCACCTGGACAGGGATTTTCTCCGGTCGGAGATTATTCGATTTCACCCCAGGAATAGGTAAGTTACAGCTAATCCTTTTTCTTTTTCTTATTCGGGTTCCTGCAGTCTTTGGCAAGATCATCTGCATCAGAGAAACCAAGATCTGATGCTTTGCAGAAATCTTCACAAGCATCATTCTCGTTTTTAAGATTATCCCGTTTCAACAATCCTCTTTTATAGAAATTCTCACCAATTTTAGGATGGATCCGGATGGCTGCAGAGTAATCGTAGATTGCCGAAGCAAATTGCCCCTGGCTTTCACAGCTAAGTGCCCGGTGAAGAAAGGCTTCGTAATGATTAGGATTAAGGGCAATAACCTTGGCGAATTCATCAAAAGCCTTTTGGTGCATATCCTGGGCCTGGTAAACCAATCCAAGATTATAATGTGCATCCACATTTTTCTCATCCTTCTTAATAGCCGTATTATAATCTTCCATCGCCTTCTCATTCTTGGTCAATCCGAAATAACACATACCCCTCTTTACATAAATGTTTGCAGAGTCTGGATTGATCTTGATGGCAATATCAAATTCAACGATCGCTTCATCATAACTCTTAATATTTAACTTGGTGGTACCTTCCTTGTAATGACTAATGCTGTTGTTCCAGCAGAAATTATCTTCATAGGCAACTCTCGCTTTTTCACAGCCGCAATCGGCACCCAGTCTCAGATCCATACACTGATGATCCTTATCCTCTTTGGGGTATTTCATAAAGGCACGTTCGTAATACGCTTCACCCAGTTTCCAGTTAAGGCTGATGGCTGTTTCAAAATCCTTCAGAGCATCTTCTTTATTGCTGAGTTCTTTCTGAGCCATTCCACGACCATAATAAGGAGCAGCCCACTCCACTTTAGGTTCAGGAGCACGCCCATTGTCTGCTAGTGCAACCTCGTAAGCGGTCATTTTCTGGTGTTGTTCATTTTTCTTAATGAAATCCAGTGCTGCCGCTTCGTTCTTTTTGATGGCCGCAGTATAATCGGCAATGGCTCCGTTATTGTCTTTAGCCTTGAGTTTGGTATCTCCGCTAATGGTCAGATCAACAGCCGACTGAGCGATGGCAGACGATCCGAATGTAATCGTCAGCAGGGAGATAAAGAGGAAAGATTTTATCATGTAGTAATTATTAAGTTGCAAATCTATTAATTTTAAGGAAGTGGTTGCAGATCATCTGATTCAACCATATTCACCAACCCTTTTTCGACCTGGAAGAGCCTGCAAGGAATTTGAAGTTCCCGGAAGACAGCCGACAGCCGGTTTGGATGTGTGTCTGTTACAAATACCTGGCCAAAACAAGATTCACCAATCAACTGCATCAGTTTTTTCACCCTGCTTTCATCCAGTTTATCATGAATATCATCCAGTAAAAGAAGAGGAGTTCCATGATCTCCTCTCCGCAATCGGAGGAATTCGAATTGGGCTAGTTTCAGTGCCAGGAGACATGACTTTTGCTGTCCCTGAGAACCTGTTTTTTTAAGGGGATGACCATTCATTCGGAAATCAAGATCATCGCGATGGATACCCGCCGTGGTATGCTGTACAGCCCTGTCTCTCGTCAATGCCCGGTCCAAAGCTTCCGGAAAAGAGTACATATGTAGCCCCGATTCGTACACGAGATCCACTTTTTCTGCAGAACCGGATATCTGTTTGTAATAATGCTGGAAGATTGGGACAAACTCTTCCATGAATTTCTTTCTCTCTTCATAAACAGGTTCTCCAGCAATTTGCAATTGCAGGTTCCATACCTCAAGCGCTTCTTTATCGAACTGCCCTGTTTCTGAGAACCGCTTTAGGAGTGAGTTACGCTGGCTGAGAGCTCGATTATAACGAATGAGCTGATCGAGGTAACGACGGTCATACTGAGAGATCACACTATCCAGAAACCTTCTCCGGCTCTCGCTGCCACCTTCTATAAGCTCTGAATCAGCAGGTGAAATCATAACCAGTGGAAAGGCGCCGATATGCTCGGCGAGAGCTTCATATTCCTTTCCATTTCTTTTAAATACTTTTTTCTGCCCCCTTTTGACCCCACAATACAGATTTTCTTCCCTTCCATCCGTTGAATAAAGCCCCTGAATAACAAAAAATGGAGACTCATGTTCTATATTCTGACTATCAATGGGGTTGAAATAGCTTTTGCAGAGTGAAAGATAATGGATGGCATCCAGCAGGTTCGTTTTACCGGAGCCATTGTTCCCTGCGAAACAGTTTATGGAAGGTCCAAACTCCAGCCGGGCTTCTGCATAACTTTTGAAGTGAATCAGGGATAGTTCTTTCAAAAACATACACAAAATTACGCAAATGAGACCTAAGGCATTATGCTCCAGGGCTTAATTTACCAATGAATTATCGACATCGAAGCGGATACCTACCCTAGAGAACTTAAATGGACCCGAAACCAGGAATAATACAATTCTTAGAGGATAAATACCGAAAAATGCCTTTGATTGTAAATTTTACCTATTTTTGCTCGCTTAATTTCATAAAAGACTATTAAATGGCCGAAGAAAAAGACGAACCTATTCTGGATGTAGAGGAAGCTCTCGGAAAGACTGAACATTATATACATGAAAACAGAAAAAGTTTAAGCATTATCATTGGTGCTGCTTTTCTCCTGGTCGGTGCTTTCTTTGCATGGAAATATTTGTACATGAAGCCTCTTGCAGAAGAGGCTCAGGCAAAGGTTATGTGGGCTGAGAAATGGTTTGAAAAAGACTCTCTGAATCTGGCTATTAACGGTCATGGCGATACACTGGGGTTTGTAAAAATCATTGACGAGTATGGTAATACCCCTACCGGTAACCTGGCTCATTACTATTTAGGAATCTGCTACCGCTCGAAAGGGAACTTCAAAGAAGCAATCAAACAGTTTCAGGATTATGACGGAAATGACCAGATCACTTCGGCTATTTCCAGTGGTTCTGTTGGTGATTGTTATATGGAAGAAGGAAATGTAGAAGAGGCTATTTCTTACTACCTGAAAGCTTCCGGTATGAGTCATAATAACTTCACCAGCCCTGTTTACCTGAAAAAGGCAGGATTGGCTTACGAAGGACAAAAAAATTATGCGGATGCAGTGAAAATGTATGAAAAGGTTAAGACCGAATATAACGACACTCCCGAAAGCAAGGATATAGAAAAGTATATCAGCCGGGCTAAAACCAAAGGAAACATTAACTAAACAAACAAAAAAGTCCCATTGATTTGGGACTTTTTTTTTTACAACTTATGGCCTCATCCCTCAAAAACCTATCTGATCCCGGCATTCGAGAAGTACCTTCTGCAAAAGGGATGAATTTCGTTATCCTGATTTCTGAATGGAATCATGAAATTACGAATGCCTTGTTTAAGGGGGCGCATGCCTCCCTTATCCGACATGGTGCAAAGGCAAAAAACATAGAGATCCGTTATGTGCCTGGAAGTTTTGAACTCTCCTTGGGTGCTCAGTTTGCTGCTCAGAAGAATGATGTTGATGCAGTGATCTGCCTTGGGTGTATTATACAGGGAGAAACAAAACATTTTGATTTCATCAGCAACGCCGTTGCAAACGGGATTACCAATGTTGGCTTGATGTATAACAAACCCATCGTTTTTGGGGTGCTTACCACCAATGATCTTAAGCAAGCCAAAGAAAGAGCCGGAGGAAAGCATGGAAACAAAGGTGATGAGGCTGCTGTTACTGCCATTAAGATGGTAGCACTAAAGAAGAAAAGCCTCCGAAAATAAGACCCATCCGCATTTTTACTTCCGGACCATCAAGCGTTTGCCATAAAAGGTAGCCACACAAAGCATTCCTGCCAGGAAGGGATATCCTGCATAGTCTTTAAGTTCCACATGCTTGAAGAATTCGCAGCACATCCAGTACGCATTTCCTGAAATCCAGAATGAAATAGCCAGATTAATGAGGAATTCCTCTTCCAGTCTGGTTTTCCAGGTAATAAAGATTGCCACCAGGATGGTTGGGAATATCATGGTGATACCCAGCACTTTCCACTCCAGCATCCAGCATGTATCTTTCATCAGCCATAGGGGGATATGGATGTTTTCCCAGTGTTTTATTTTAAATGACATGCCCGAAGGTAGAAAAATCTCCAATCAGTCAGTCCCCAAAAACTATTAACATAATGATAATGTGAAGTACAGAAGTAAATCGGGGGCTTCAGGGTAACTTTAAGTCATTGAATTAGTTGATAAGATTATAGAGCACTCTAAAATCAAATAAGATGAGCCAGATCAATCAAACACATCCTAAATGGAGCCGGTACCGGGCTTTAATTGATGAAACCTCGGAGCTGGAATATGAGATTATTGGGATTTTATCCCAAGCCCTTTGCAGAAAAGATGGAGATGGTCAGCCGAACAAGGAAGAGCAGTCGAAAATTGAGATTATGAAAAACAGTCTAAGCCTTAAATTAGAGGAGATGAAGACGATGAAGGATGAGGTTGAAGAATTCATCAAGGTCGAGCGCACCTCTAACCAAAAGCACTTCAGTTGAAGCCATTCTCCACCTGCATATAGAAAAGCCCCGTAAAAATCAAGTTTACGGGGCTTTTGCTTATTCTGAGGATTCTCTATTCCGATTTTTGAAAAAGCGATACACTCTCACCCCCCAAAAGAGTAGTACTGCATAGTATAGGCAGGTAAAGCTCACTTCTTTGAAGGATGAATCTCTTGGAATAGCACACCTGCAACCGATTACCAGGATATAAATAAGTCCCCCAATAATATCCAGCACCCTTCGAACACCCAGAAGCGCTTTTGATTTATTCTGATTCAGGAGTAGAAATAGGATCATGACTGTCAAGAGCAGGATCACTATGTCTTTCGTTTCTAAATTTACCATGGCCAAAAATTAATCATGACACAGCTCAGACTGACAGCTGCTAAGGTTGGAGGTATGAAGGCCGACTGAACCGTAAGCCAAATGGAAGTCACTCCATGATTTTGATAGGCGTCAGAGATACAATCCATTGCTGCCTGGCCTTTTGTAGGAGCAGAATATCTTGGAGTCAGGTCTTCAATTTTTTTGGTGATGGTATCATACTCCAACTCTTGGAGCAATTGCCAGGCCCAACTATAGGTAATGGCATATCGTTTTGCACCCTGGGTTCTGGTGCCAATAATGTTGGTTGCCTTATTGTTGCCAAGAGAGTCGAAGTAAAGGCAGAGGCTATAATTTTCTGGATTGGCGGCATTCATCCCGACTTGATT
Source organism: Bacteroidota bacterium (assembly GCA_003153435.1). Lineage (GTDB taxonomy): Bacteria > Bacteroidota > Bacteroidia > Palsa-965 > Palsa-965 > Palsa-965. The sequence continues at coordinate 21,616 of PLYR01000064.1, read as the reverse complement.
CATTATATAAACACAGCCTGAAACACCCGGTTGAGTTTCTTTAATTGGATAATCTTCCTTGAATGTAACGGTTGAATAATTAGGCTCCTCTACGGGTTCCGGCTGAGGATATGGCATCCTTCCGGTTCTGGTTTTATGAACAATCTCTTTTAACATGGCAACGACTTTGGGATCTGTGACGACCTCTGTCTTAATTTGAAGTGACTCCTGAGTGACCTCAGGCTGAGCCCTTTTTAGTAGCTCCGTTTTATCCTTTTTACAGGAAGAGGAAAGGGCCAGTAAAAATACTGCCACCATTGCAATTTTGGTTTTTTTCATACAATTTTTTTTAGGTTAGATTTATTTTATGAATGAATTAGAATAAAACTTGGGCCCAATTTTATCGTGGATGAAAGTATAGCTATTCGTTAGTATGAAAAATATTTTTGATACATATATGGAAATTATTATATGAAATTGAATAATTATTATGTCAATTCGAAGTGAAGTCGATTATGCAGTAGAAGTGAGGGAGTGAGAATGAGAATGAGAATGAGAATGAAAGGTAAGACCCCAGGCAGGGTAAACAAAAAAAACGAGAATGATCGCTTTCCGCTCTCACTCTCGCTCTGTCCTTCTGTGATCCCGGCGCGATTCGAACGCGCGACCTGCTGCTTAGAAGGCAGCTGCTCTATCCAGCTGAGCTACGAGATCTGATCACAAAAAAAAAGTTCAAAGCTCCCGGTTGAAAGTTTAAGGTTTATGACTTTAAACTAGGACCTCAGAACTTTGAACATCTAATGACTGCCCTAAACAGGCAAAAAGGATGTCGGGGTGGCAGGATTCGAACCTGCGACCTTCTGGTCCCAAACCAGACGCGATAGCCGGGCTACGCTACACCCCGATAATGAAAGAACAATTCCCTTTAAGGGGACGCAAATGTATAAATTATTTTGGCAATAACGCTGAATAATTAATCGTTAGCTGAATTTTAACTGAATACCAATTACTTAGCGTTCAGATCCATGTTTAAGGGACTGCAATATTATAGAAATCGTTTACTGGCAAATGCCCTGCCAGAACCAGATTTTAAATACTTCTCAAATTCAAAAGCTTTGTATTTATCGGCGAATGTGATATAAGTCTTTAATTCCACAGGTAAGATTCCTTTGGTTGCGGGAACGTATCCGTTTTGATGGCGAGTTAGACGTTCTTTGATATCAGAGGTGCAGCCGTAATAGTATTTACCATTGGCGCATTTCAGGATGTAGACGTACCACATGACGAGTGGATTTAATTATGTTATTGAGTGCCTTGGTTTATGGTGGGAAATAAAACCAAAGGATTTCTTATATAACCCCTTCTCTACCTTGCTGAGAAGGGTAAAGAAAATGCAATGGCTGCTTAGCCAATTCAGCTCGCTTCAGCGAGCTCCTGCAGACTGCGTCCGTAGCCATCGCGCACTCGCTTTCGCGGCTACTGCGGACTGCGTCCGCCATAGCTCGCTTCAGCGAGCGAAGGCGGAGAGAGAGGGATTCGAACCCTCGGTACGATTTGACTCGTACGACAGTTTAGCAAACTGTTCCTTTCGGCCTCTCAGGCATCTCTCCGGTTATTAGATATTTACGCTATTCAAAAGGATTGCAAATGTATAAAAAGATTTCCAATACCCCCTTTTTGCCCCTTTAAAATTGTTTTCTGAAGCGCATTCCCAGTACAGGGTTAAATTGAACAAACGTGTGCTATATTTGCCAGCAGGATAACCATTTAATCCTTTTTATGAAGCTTAACGCCCTTATCTCTTTCCTGGTGTTGATTCCAATTCTGAGTCTGGTATCTTCCTGCTCCTCCAGGACAGATAAAAATGGAGGAAAGGGCAATTCACTTCAGGCAAAAAACCCGGAACAGGTGGTCGTGTGGGAACTTTCAGACCCGGAAATGCTCAATCCTCTTATTACAACAGAAGCGAATGCTGACAATATTATGTGGTCTATGTTTCAGGCTCTGGAACAGATCGATTTCAAGACTCTGGACGTTGTGCCAGTACTCGCTGAAAGCAGGCCAATTATTGAAAAAACACCCAAAGGAGGCATGAGCCTTACTTACGAGATCAGGAAAGAAGCTCGTTGGGCTAACGGAAGCCCGGTTACTGCCAAAGATGTGGAGTTTACAATAAAAGCCTGCTTTAATCCAGCCTTGAATAATCCGGCCATCAAAGAAACCATGAACTTCATCTCCGATTTTAAGCTTTATCCGGAAGACCCAAGAAAACTGACCTTCCTTTGCGACAGCCTCTATTTTCTTGTGGAGACAGGTTGTGGTGGTTTTCAAATCATGCCGGAATACTTCTATGACCCTAATGGCTGGATGAAGAATTATAATGTGCACGATCTGATCAGGAACGGACAGGCATTTAAAAATGATTCTAACATTATAAAATTCGCGAACGATATGTCTTCCGAAAAACGTCTGCGTGAAGGTAAATTCATTTCTGGTAGCGGACCTTATAACTTGGAGTCCTGGACTCCTAATAAACAACTTGTACTTAAGAAAAAAACCTCTTATTGGGGTGACAGCCTTGCAGAAACCATCCCTTATATGGGTGCCTATCCACTCAAACTGATTTACAGCACCATCAATGATCAGATTTCTGCTGTAGAAGCCTTGAAAGCCGGAGATCTGGATGTAATCTATTCTGTGCTCCCGAAAGCATTTATGGAACTGAAAAAAAATCCTGGCATTACTGAAAAATTCAATTTGTACACACCGGAATTGCTTTCTTATTATTTCATTGGGATGAATTGTAAATCCAAACTCCTGAGAAGCGTAAAGACCCGCATAGCGCTCACTTACCTCTGCGATGTCGATAAAATTATTGAAACCGTTTATTATGGTCTTGCAAAGCGCATAACCGGCCCTATCCTGAGCTCAGATAAAAAGGACTATAACACTGATCTCAGCCCCTACCCTTTTGACCCACAGAAAGCCAGGACGCTACTTTCAGAAGACGGATGGAAAGACACGAATGGGGACGGAATACTGGATAAGGTTATTGATGGAGAAAAAACAGAATTCACAATCAGCTTTACCATTAATTCGGGCTCCGCTACCCGAAAAGCGATCGGCCTCATTTTTATGGAAGAAGCAAGAAAGGCAGGGATTAAAGTGAACCTTGTCGAACAGGAGTTAAATATTTACCTCAATAATTTAAAAAAGCATCAGGTTGAGATGTTCATATCTGCATGGATAGCTTCTCCGGTTGGGAATGACCTTACCCAGATCTGGAAGAGTGATGCGGCTGTACCCGGAGGAAATAACTTTGCAAATTTTACCGATCCTCGCTGCGACTCACTGCTTGATGCCGCCCGTATTGAACTTGATGATAACAAGCGGGCTATACTTCATAAACGTTTTCAGGTCCTTATTCATGAGCAGGCCCCCTTTATCTTTATGTACACTCCTACAGAACGTCTTGCAATCAGTAAAAAATTCACGAATGCTGAACCCTCGGTTATGCGACCCGGGTTCTGCCCCTCTCTTTTCAAGTTAGCAGGTAAAGATTAATCTCCACAAACAAGGATGCTGAGGTATATTTTCAAGAGGGTACTGATCTTTGTCCCCACTCTTTTTGTCATTTCACTGCTAACCTTCCTCATAAGCGTAAATGCTCCCGGTGATCCTCTCGAACAAATTCTGAATAAAAACTCCCAGGGAGAAGGTCAGATGCAAGACAAACTCTCTTCTGAAAAAGCCTATAGGGAAGCCCGGCACACCTATGGTTTTGATCTTCCGCTGTTTTATTTTGACATCTGCAATTCCTCCTATCCGGATACACTTTATAAAATTCAGGAAGAGAACCATCGCAAAACACTGGAACGGCTTTCCTGGCAGTATGGCAACTGGAAGTTAGTCTCCGATTATTACCTGAAAATCCGAAAGCTGGAGCTTGTGCTTCTGAGTGTTTCTTCCTCTCCCAAAAACACCCTGGCCCTTAATGACGCCAAGAATACGATTTACACGCTGTTTGATACATATGCCGAAAAGAAGATGAGCTATCTGATCGCCCATATAGCACGCATCAACCGCGATTCATCACTTCTTCCTTCAAATTCTAAGGCTATTGAATCCCTCTCTCAAGCTCTCGGGACTATGATCACTCATGCTGATCCTATGAAAAAATATATCCCTGCCATTCATTGGTATGGCACCGCAAACCAGTATCATCGGTGGTTCAGCCGTTTCATACAGGGAGACTTCGGCATCTCATATCAAGATCAGCGTCCTGTCAGTTCTGCTATTCGCGACGCCTGGCCATGGACAGCTGGTATCAGCCTGCTGTCGGTTATTCTGGCTTATGCCATCTCTATACCGATAGGCATCAGGGCCGCGACACATAAAGGAGAGTTATCTGAACGGGTCAGCACCACAACGCTGTTCGTGCTTTATTCCTTACCCAATTTCTGGATTGCCACTTTGCTGGTCATCTTTCTTTGCGGGGGCGATTGGTTACATCTCTTCCCGGGCCCCGGAGCAGCACCAGTGCCTGATGATGCATCAATCCTTTATAAAATTGGAGCCATCTCCTACCGTCTGATCCTTCCGCTTATTTGCTGGACCTATGGGTCTCTAGCCTTTATCTCCCGGCAGATGCGTGGTGGAATGATGAATGCCCTTAATCAGGATTATATACGGACTGCCAGAGCCAAAGGGCTGGATGAAAAAACAATTATATGGAAGCATGCTTTGAAAAACTCTTTGCTCCCGATCATTACTTTATTCAGCGAAATATTCCCACTGGCTGTTTCAGGGTCAGTAGTACTTGAACATATTTTCAATATTCCTGGAATGGGTCAGCTAAGCTATGAAGCGCTGTTTTCAAAGAACTATCCGGTCATCTTCTCCGTTATGATGATTACTGCTTTCCTGACTTTATTCGGGAATCTGGTTGCTGATATTCTCTATGCCTGGGTCGATCCCCGGATTACTTTCTCTGATTCAAAACAAGGAAAATGAGGAAGAACTCACATTGGGGTAATGTAAGAAAGCAGTTTGCTATGAATAGCCTGGCTAAATGGTCTTTGCGCTTCATTGGCATCCTGGTGGTCTTAGCATTGTTAGCCGATTTCCTGGCGAATGAAAAACCATTAATTTGTAAATACAAGGGCCATGTTTATTATCCTGTTTTCAAAGAATATCTGGTAGATGCCGGACTGTCCCGATGGCCTTCCGAATTACTGAATGTAGAATGGAACAAACTTGATTATGACTGGTCATTGTTTCCACTCATTCCTTATCTCCCCCAGAACCTGGATAGAAACAATGAACACGGAGTAAGTCCTTTAGCCCATCAACATATTAAATCGATACGCTGGAGACATTGGATGGGTACGGATGAACTTGGAAGAGACATTCTGGCAGGAATGCTGCATGGAACACGTATAGCACTCAGCATAGGAATTGTATCTATGGGTGTAGCCCTTTTCATCGGATTAATTGCAGGTTCCCTGGCAGGTTTTTTCGGGGATGAACGTTTGCTGGCTTCCCGTGCAAGGATCCTGCTCAACTGCCTTTTTTTATGCATGGCTTTGTTCTACGCTTTCGGTGTCCGTGCTTATTCACTCAGAGATGCCCTTGCAAATTCTTTCTTCAAATTCTGTATAGAGCTCCTGATAAGCTTTGCCTTGTTTGGAGGGATACTTCTTGTGGGAAATATGCTAGTGCCTATATTAAAACTCATCCCTTTTCTCCGAACAAAAATTCGAATTCCTGTGGATATGATTATCTCCCGAATCATTGAGATCATGGTTTCTGTTCCTACCTTGTTCCTGATCATTTCCATTACAGCAATCATTACCAAGCCTAGCATTTTTATCGTCATGCTGATCATTGGTCTGACAGCCTGGACAGGTATTGCAAGATTTGTCAGGGCAGAGCTTTTTCATATACGTAACCTGGAATATGTAGAAGCTGCAAGAGCACTCGGGTTCAAAGAAATCAGAATTCTTCTCCGACACGCACTTCCGAATGCCCTTTCACCGGTACTCATTGCCCTTGCGTTCGGGATTGCCAGTTCCATTCTTACAGAATCACTGCTTTCGTTTCTCGGAATCGGAGTTCCTGCAGAAACGATAACATGGGGATCAATACTTGCCACTGCGAGGGAAACCCCTGCAGCATGGTGGATTGCTATTTTCCCGGGATTAGCAATCTTCCTGACCGTGACAACATATAATCTGGTTGGGGAAGGCTTGACAGATGCTATGGATCCGAAGTTGAAAAAATAATAATAGTCAACAGGGGGGTTACAGAGCTTACTCCGGTTTATCCTTGATTTTATGCACCTTCTTCGTTCCATCATACATGGAGAACTTCAGATACTTACACTCAAGCTGTCCATTGTAAAGACTTATTTTACGGGTTCCATGAAGGCCTATGCTCTTCATTGCATCTGGATTTGAGGTAATGATCCAGGCATCACAGCCCGTATATTTTTTCTTTAAAGTATCGCCGATGCTCTTATAGAGCTCCACAATATTTTGTGTGTCAAGCCTCTCTCCGTATGGGGGATTCATGATAAGAATTGGTCTTCCGGTTGTTTTGGTGATGTGCTCCCAGGGTTCGAAATCCTGAAAAGAAGAACAAAATACTTTTACCGTATCTTCTACTTTAGCAGAGAGAATATTTTCCTGTGCCATCTTTGCCGTTTCCGGAGAAAGCTCTATCCCGGTGATCTGTTGATTTTCTTCCGATATCTTGTCTATCGCCGCATTGAAGATGGTATCCCAGAGAGCAGGGTCAAAATCTTTCCAGGATTCAAACCCGAACTTCTTCCGGAAGTATCCGGCCGGAATATTATTCGCAATCATGGCTGCTTCTATCAAAATAGTTCCGGAACCACACATCGGATCAATCAAAGGTGTTCTTTTGTCCCATCCGCTCAGGAGGACAAGCCCGGCAGCCAAAACCTCGTTCATAGGGGCTAGATTGGTCTGATTTCTATACCCGCGTTTATGAAGCGATTCACCCGAGCTATCCAATGACACGGTACAAACATTTTTAAAAATGTGCAGATTTATCCTTAGCGTAGGTGTTTCCAGATCTACAGATGGCCTTCTTCCATGTTTGTTACGGAACTGGTCAACAACCGCATCCTTGGCTTTCTGAGCCAGGAACTGGGAATGAGTAAAAAAATCTGAATTCAGGGCACAGTCAATAGCCAGAGTATCATCCACCTGCATATAGTCTTCCCAGTTAATCTTGCCTATTTCCCGGTATAGACCTTCCTCATTAACAATATTAAAAGTTTTTATAGGCTTTAAGATCCGAAGGGCGGTACGGAGGCAAAGATTAGCCTTGTACATAAAACCCTTATCTCCCTCAAAACTGACAGCTCTGTTGTGCTTTTCAATGTTTCCAGCCCCCAATTTCTTGAGTTCTTCCGAAAGAAGGTCTTCCAGCCCAAACTGCGTCTTGGCTGTCATTTGAAAATTCGTGTTCCCGGTCTCCATAGGGTGTCAAAGGTATCTTATATTATCTAAGCCTGGAATACCTCTAATTTTGGCAAAAATCTCATTATATTATCGTAAAGTACAATTCTTTCTTATAGTTATCAAAAAAGTACTATTTTTGATACCTCATTAATTTTTTATTACTTGCATCGTTTTTTAAACATTAACCCCTTTCCGAATATGGCCTTTAAATTTCTGCCCCTTACCAGAACTTTCTTTATTGTATCGATGGCCTCTTTAGTTGTAGCCGGATGCGGGCCTTCCAAACCAAGTGGTACAGAACCCGGAGCAGAGCCAAAAGACAGTGCGGCACCTCCGATTGTTAATATTAATGGTCAGATATTCAGTATCCCTTCTCCTGTTCAGACTGCTATTCTTATTAATCAGAGTGGGGCACCTTTCTCAAAAGACTTATTGAATGAGCCTAATAAAGCCGGTAAATACGAGAGCACTTTTGACCGTGCCCTGAACCTAGGAGTTTACGGAGCAGATCTTGGATACCTCACCATTTACAGCGAAAACAATCAGGCTCTGGCTTATTTTGCTTCTGTTAAGAAGGTGGGAGATGCCTTGGGTATTGCAAGTTCCTTTGATGAAAAGCTAATGAAGCGCTTTGAAGCAAATATTGGAAAAAAAGATTCTATTATTTCCCTGGTTTCTGATGCTTACCGTGCCAGTGATGCATATCTTAAGGATAGTAAACGGAGCGAAGTAGGCGGGCTGATCCTTGCTGGAGGTTGGATTGAAAGCATGCACTTTGCAACTGCCATACTCAAGACCAAACCAAGTCAGGATGTGCAGAACCGTATTGGTGAGCAGAGGACCTCCGTTAACAGCCTTATCAAACTTCTTGCTTCCTTCAATAAACCTGAATATGAAGGTCTTATCAAGCAGTTCAAAGAGCTTTCTGCCCTTTTCGAAAACATTGAATTAAAATACACTTTTGTGGAGCCAACCACTCAGGTTGATAAGCACCTGACTATTATTAACAGCAAAACAGAGGTTAAGATCACAGCGGAGCAGATTACCGCGATATCTGATAAGATCGCGGCGATCCGTAAGAGTATTGTTCAATAATTCGTATACGAAGAAAACAAAATCACACAGCACAAGAAATGAACTTTATGCGCAAACCTCTATCCATATTCAAGATTGTTTTTATCCTGGCCTTAGCCTGCTCCTTCAATAAGGCCGCTTTTTCACAGTGTGACACGATTGCAAAGATCTGTAACAAACATGTAAAACTCCCATTTGTTTCCGATGGGCAATCATATCGCTCCCTGCTGTTGAATGACCAGGCAGCTGAATTCCAGACGACTTTTTACGGAGGGGCAACATACCGTATAGCGGGTTGCAGTGGACTTACTGATGGCAACCTCGTATTTACCGTTTTTGATAAAGACCGCAACGTACTCTTTACGAACACTGCTCAGAAAAACGCTCCATTTTGGGATTTCAAAGTATCCTCTACACTCGATTGTATAATTGAAGCTAAACTTAATCCTGCTTCCGGTAGTTCTTCCGGATGTGCAGTCATTCTGATTGGCTTTAAGCAATAAACGAACTAACATATATTCGATAAAAAAAGCATTACTACAACCCTGTAATAATGCTTTTTTTATCAAACGCGTTGCAGAGAAAAATTTATGAGTGAACGGATTCTCAAAGCATTAATGCAGTTATTTGCCATCATCGCGAAAGTTGATGGCGTGACCAACGATGGAAGAACAATTGTTCAGACCTTTCTGAAGCAACAGTTGAGTTCTGATCTGGTTGATCAGTACCTGAAGCTTTTTGATGAGTTCATGGAGGCCCATCACCAGGTTACCAAGAAAAAGGATGGCTCTGCCAAACGGACCTCTCTCAACTCTGTAAAAGTCCTGAAGATCTGTACCCAGATCAATTCTGAACTGACTCAAAGGCAAAAGGTAGTTGTGCTTGCACGACTCATTGAGTTTATCCACTCCAGTTATGAGATTTCTGAACAAGAACTTGAATTTGTTCAAACTGTAGCCGAAACTTTTAACATTGATCCGGAAGAGTTTAAACAGATGATGGCCTTTGTCCAGAACAAAGAAGACAATGTACCAGACTCCAATCAGTTCCTCATCATTAATAACAAGCCTGAACATCCCTTTGAAAAGACCAGGCATGTCTACAATGAATCCGTGCAGGGGCAGATCAGGGTTATCTCGATAGACAGTGTTGCTATTTACCTTCTCCAGTACTTCGGAGATGCAGAATTATACCTGAACGGGCAGATTATTGCCAAGGATAAAATCTATATCCTCAATCCTGGCTCCTCCATCCGTAGCTCTAAGGTTCAGCCAATCTATTACAGCGATATCATTTCTTCCTTCCTTGCCGATAAAAGCAAGAAGAAAGTCACCTTTACTGCCCAAAATCTGGAGTACAAGTTTAAAGGCGGAAAACTGGGACTTCGGAATATCAATATGTCCGAAGAGAGTGGAAAGCTTATTGGTATCATGGGAGGTTCAGGTGCTGGGAAATCAACACTTCTTACTGTCCTGAATGGAAACGAGACTCCTTCCGGTGGAGAAGTACTGATCAACGGAATCAACATCCACACTCAGAAGAATAAGATTGAAGGGGTTATCGGTCACGTTTCACAGGATGACCTGCTCATCGAAGAACTGACTGTATTTCAAAACCTTTTTTATAATGGAAAACTTTGCTTTGGTAATCTGAGTGATGCTGACCTGATTAAAAGAGTGGATTCCGTGCTTACCGACATTGGTCTCTTTGAGGCCAAAGATTTGAAAGTAGGCAGCCCTCTTGAAAAAACGATTTCGGGTGGCCAGCGTAAGCGATTGAACATTTCCCTGGAACTTATCCGGGAACCACTGGTCATGTTTGTCGATGAACCTACCTCTGGTCTTTCCTCCAGAGACTCGGAAAATATTATGGACCTTCTGAAGGAACTATCCCTCAAAGGCAAGTTGATTTTTGTGGTTATTCACCAGCCTTCATCCGACATTTTTAAAATGTTCGACAAATTGATGATTCTGGATGTAGGTGGGTTCCCGATTTATTATGGAAACCCTGTGGATGCTGTTATTTATTTCAAGACCCGGGTCAACCATGTCAATTGTAACGAAAGCGAATGCCCGGCTTGCGGTAATGTAAACCCGGAACAGATTTTCAATATCATTGAATCGAAGGTTGTGGACGAGTATGGTGAGCTTACAAGGATCCGTAAGGTTTCTCCAAGTGAGTGGAACAATATGTATAAAGAACACATTGAGGTTAAAACTGAGTTTCTAAGCCCCTCGACCGAGATTCCTGAAAGCACCTTTAATATCCCGAACAAAATAAAGCAGTTCAAGGTGTTTATTACCAGGGATGTTCTGGCTAAACTCACAGACAAGCAATACCTGAGCATTAACCTGCTCGAAGCTCCTGTCCTTGCGTTTATCCTTTCTTTCCTGATTCGTTTTTACAGCACTGACGCCTCTAACACCTTAGGATATACTTACCGCGACAATGAGAATATCCCGGTATACCTGTTCATGTCCGTTGTGGTTTCTCTCTTCCTGGGGCTGACAGTGGCTGCAGAAGAAATCATCAAGGACCGAAAGATTCAGAAACGTGAAAAATTTCTCAATCTGAGCCGTGGAAGCTACCTCTTCTCCAAAATCAGTATCATGTTTGTTCTCTCTGCCATTCAGAGTCTTACATTCTTACTGGTTGGTAACTCAATCCTTGGAATCAAAGGCATGTGGATGGATTACTGGTTTGTACTCTTTACATCTTCCTGTTTTGCGAATATGCTGGGTCTCAACATTTCATCCGCCTTCAATAATGCGGTGACGATCTATATCCTGATACCTTTCCTCATTATTCCTCAATTATTATTGAGCGGAGTTATTGTCAAGTTCAACAAACTCAATCCGGTGATGACTTCTCAAAGCATTGTCCCCCCGGCCGGAGATGTGATGACTTCACGTTGGGCCTTTGAGGCACTCGCAGTAAGTCAGTTTAAAGATAATAAGTACGAACGCAATTTTTACAATTACGAAAAGGCTCAGAGTACTGCCACTTACAAAAAGGACTACTGGCTACCGGACATTCGTCCGAGAGTGGACGACGCGGAAATTGCAATGAAGAATGCCGACAACAAAACCCTTGCTAAAGATTTGAAATTGCTCAGCCTTGAAATAGGTAAGGAAGTTCATCGGAATAAGAATGTAGAATTCACAAAATTGAATGAGCTGGCTCCTGGGAAATTCACCTCAGAAACAGCCGCCGCTCTGCGTGATTATCTGAACAAGCTTTCTACTTATTATGTTAGAAGGTACAATCAGGAAGATGATAAACGAAATGCGATCATCACTAAAATGAATGATACGAGTGTTGATACTGCCGCCCGGACGAAGTTCCTGAAGCTCAAAAACGATTATTATAACGAAAGCTTGGCTGACCTCGTGCTGAACAAACAGGATCTGAGTAAAAAGATCCTGGAAGTGGACGGAGCTTTGGTTCAGAGGCTGGATCCGGTGTTTATGGAACCTACCAACAACTTCGGTCTGGCACATTTCTTTGCACCACGTAAAGTGTTTTTGGGAAGATCCATCGAAACTTATTGGTACAATATGTGTGTGATCTGGAGCATGTCTCTGGTACTTGGTTTCGCTCTCTACTTCGATCTTCTTAAGAAATTGATGAACGGATTTGAAGCGCTGATGGAATTGCTCCCTTCCAAAAAGAAAAAAGACTAAGCGAATTATACCCTATCGGAACGTGTATTTGCCATCGACGGACACTCTGACCTCTGGAATTTTATGACTATTTTCAAAATAATCATATCCTTCTGAGAGGTTTTTCCAGAACATAATCCTGCTATCCCCTTCTCCGTACTTCTGAATCATCTCTTTTTCAACTCCATGCCAATTGCTCAGAGCTTCTGGAAAAAGATGAACAGGTATTTCCAACTGTCCACTATTCTTTGCTTCTACAGCCAGTACATACACTTCTTTAATTTTATCATCGGTAAGGGGAATGCACCCGATAGTCACACAGTTTCCATGAATCATGATTGCCCCACCCAGTGCATTCTTATTACCCAGGATTCGATCGCTTTGATTCGGATAATTAATTCCTAATGAAACGTAGTAATTGCTGTACGGATTGAAAACACTTATCGAGTAAAAACCTTCAGGTACTTGTCCATCTCCTTCCCTCCTCTTAGGTCCAGGCTCTCCGGAAGAAGCACAAATCGGATATACATTATATAATTGATAAACTGGACTTGTTTTCGAGCTCACCCATAATTCGAGCTTCTTCTCTGATTTGAATCCCCGGATGAAGATGCGAAAAGCAGCTGTATCAATATGCATATTAGTGAGCTTCCGCTTTATTTCAGGCCACTTTTCCTGATAGGCTACAGCCACCTTGGGTGCTTTCATCTGTTCCTTACGAAATGATAAATCACCGCTCTTAAAGGCGCATAAGCATAAGAATAGAGCTAAAGATCGAAAAAGTGGTTTCATAGCATTGAAATTGACAATAAACGGGCCGCAATGCAGTATTTGACCTAAGGTTTATTAACACCCCCCTGTTCTTAACCCGAAAGCTAAGAATCATTAATCATTTATAAGCAGATTATCTTTGAAGGTAATTATGAAACGTCTAAAATTCATCCTTCCCTTGTTCAAGAACAAATACTTCCTGGTAACAGTGGGTGTTGTGGTATGGGTTCTCTTCTTTGATAAGAACGACATTTTTTCTCAGTTCGACTTAAACCAGCAAGTGAACAAACTCAGGACGGAAAAGAAATATTTTACAGACGAAATCAGGAAGAACAACCGGGATATGATGGAATTAAAAACAAACCCTAAGAACCTGGAAAAGTTTGCAAGGGAAAATTATCTCATGAAGAAGGATAATGAGGTCATTTATGTGCTCGTGCCTGATAAAAAGGCTGATGTGGCTGCACCTTCCGCAAACAGCTCTACCAGGCATTAGAGGGCTGACCACTACCCCCCTTTATACTCCCCGAACACTCCCCGCATCACATCTGCAATCTCCCCGAGAGTGGCGTACTCTTCACAAGCCAGAAGTATATTCGGCATTAGATTCGCACCCGATTTAGCATCCGTTTCGAGATCGGAAAGAATCTTTTTAACTTTTGCATTATTTCGGGAAGCCTTTATAGCCTTGATCTTATCTATCTGAAGTTGTCTGATAGAATCATCAATCGTTAAAATATTACCGAGTGGGGCCTCTTTTACATCAAATTTATTTACACCCACAATTATTTTTTCTCCGGTCTGAATGGCTCCTTGATATTTATAGGCAGAAAGAGCTATCTCCTTTTGCATATATCCTTGTTCTATTGCATCTACAGACCCACCCATCTCATCAATGGTCTGGATATACAACCATGCCGCCTTTTCCACTTCAGAAGTAAGTTCTTCAACAAAATAGGATCCGGCCAAGGGGTCCACGGTTTCTGCAACACCACTTTCGAACCCTATGATTTGCTGAGTCCGGAGTGCTATCCTTGCCGCTTCCTCTGTGGGCAATGCGATGGCTTCATCAAAACCATTGGTATGCAGGCTCTGGGTACCACCAAGCACAGCCGAGAGGGCCTGCATAGTTACCCTTGCTATGTTATTATGGGGTTGCTGAGCGGTGAGGGTTGAACCACCGGTCTGCGTGTGAAAACGTAACATCTGAGCCTTTGGATCCGTGGCACCAAGTTCTTTTGTGATCGTTGCCCACATCCTCCTGGCCGCTCTGAATTTCGCAACCTCTTCAAAAAAATTATTGTGCGCATTGAAAAAGAAGGAAAGTCTTTTTGCAAATATGTTTATATCAAGCCCCTTGGCTAAGGCTGCCTTGAGGTATGCTTTGCCATTGGCAAGTGTGAATGCCAACTCTTGAACAGCCGTAGAACCAGCTTCCCGGATATGATAACCGGAGATGGAAATCGTGTTCCATTTGGGTACTTCTTTACTGCAGTACTCAAAAATATCTGTGATAATCCGCATGCTGGGTTTTGGCGGATATATATATGTACCCCTTGCAGCATATTCTTTAAGGATATCATTTTGGATTGTCCCGGAAATCTTTTTAAGATCTGCCCCTTGTTTCTTAGCAAGGGCAATATACATGGCAAGAAGTATCGAAGCGGTTGAATTAATGGTCATTGAGCTTGTTACCTTTTCCAGGCTGATCCCATCGAATAGAATTTCAATGTCACGAAGAGAATCAATGGCAACTCCCGATTTGCCCACTTCTCCCTCCGAAAATGCATGATCTGAATCATACCCGATCTGGGTCGGAAGGTCAAAGGCAACAGAAAGCCCGGTAGTACCTTGTTGGAGGAGATATTGATACCGTTTATTACTTTCTTCAGCAGTTGAAAAACCAGCGTATTGACGCATAGTCCACAACTTACTGCGGTACATGGTATGTTGTACCCCTCGGGTGAATGGAAATTCACCTGGTTCTTCCGGGGAGAGCGCTTTTTGCTCATAAACCCTTTTGATTTCAATTCCCGAATCAGTCGTGAATTTTTCTTTCCTTTCCTGCTCTTTCATCGTGAGGACCTGACTGTTTCTTTAAATTAAAAATTCTGGCCCACCTCTCGTTTGATATACTCCAGCGCTACTTCAGTAGGTAGTTTGGTGACTTGAGCCGCTATATTGATGATCATTTGGCTTAGGTCAAGACTGGAAGCAGTATCAGGGATTTTTGTAGACGATATATTGATCAGCTTAATGATTTCTTCCTTCGCGGTCTTGACCATTTCCCAGGCATGACCACTCACATAAATCTGTTGACTCAGGTTATGCTCAAATTCAGTACGGATTGCCTTGATAAGCTCCGTCTGTAGCAGCCTTGCACTCATACCCTGCTTGTTAACTCTGGGAATCAAGCTATTGGGGGATATCCTTTCCAGAAAAAGAGCAATCCTTTCATAAGCCTGGAGCCTGGTAGGGGTTACAAGGCTTTGATTGGCGATACGAATCTCGGTTAGTCTTTTCCTTGCATCATTATCCAGAAAACTCTTAATCAGATAATAAGCAGTTAAAAAAACAATCAAAGCGGGTACGATCATCAGCATACCATTCAGAAACAATTTCATTGCATCATCCATATGTTTTTTATATCTTTAAGAGGGTTAAATATCGCAATTTTTCCTGATTCTATGAGTGCCATAGAATATTGCTCTTTCCGGACCGATGAACAAGTACGGTAAAATATTTTCAGCCTTCTGGCTGAGTGTGATCCTGACAGGAATCTCCAGCTTTACCTCGGGTCCTCCTGTTGTTGGTTCTTTTCTGGCATTCAACCTCATGCCCGGACCCAACAATTCAATGGTCAATTTCGCAATTGTTACAATACTTCCTGGAGGAAAGAAGGATGTCAACTTTATTACTCAAACTGAATTTGTTAGGCTCGCCAGTGGAATCATGCATTCGGATGTTAACCCGACTGCCGAGAATTTTTTTTCAAAATATGAAGTAGAGGAATGCGGATTTTCGAGAGACAGCATCTTCAAAAAAACGTACTTCTTCTGTTCCAGCCTTGACCAGGTCTGGAAACTACGTTATAAAACCAACCCTTACGGAGGTGGAACTGATTCACTAGGGTGGACCGGAGCCTCTGTCCCCTCCCCTGGACAAATGAACATTCTGAAACAATACGGAGCAGAAAACCTGGATGATTATATATACGGTGAGAATGCATTTAAGCTCCTGCATGATGTACAAAGTTATGCGTGGCAGTCGAGATACAGAGGGAGTTGAGTTCGCTTTTTGTTAAGATTTCACCCTCCCCTCCATAAGGATACTCCCTTCTTTTTCAATGACTCCGGAAAGCAACTAAAACTTGCACTTCCATTCTAAATACGTAGCTTTGCGGCTTATATTTTTGCTTTATGATATTATCGGACAGAATCAATGCCCTGTCAGAATCCCAGACGATCGCTATGGCCCGAAAGAGCCGTGAATTGATTGCCCAGGGAGTTGACATTATAAGCCTGAGTCTAGGCGAGCCTGATTTTCCTACTCCCACCCCGATCAAGGAAGCTGCTAAGAAAGCTATAGACGAGAACTTCAGTTACTATACCCATGTCTCTGGATATTTAGAACTCCGTCAGTCCATTGCCAACAAACTTTTGCGCGATAATGGGCTGGAGTATACGGCTGATCAGATTGTCGTGAGTACCGGAGCCAAACAATGCATCGCCAATGCAGTGCTTTGCCTGCTGAATGCCGGAGATGAAGTACTGGTTCCTGCCCCTTACTGGGTTAGTTATCTTGAGATTGTTAAACTGGCTGAAGCCAAATCGGTTGTTATCCCGACCACAATCGAGTCTAATTTTAAGGTAACCGCTGCTCAGCTTAAAGCAGCAATTACTCCAAAAACACGCCTCCTCATATTTAGTACTCCATGCAATCCAACAGGGTCTGTATATTCCCGATCAGAACTGAAAGCTATTGCAGACCTCATTATACAATATCCGGAGCTCTATATTCTGTCTGATGAAATCTATGAGAACATCAACTTCATTGGAAAACATGAGAGTATGGCTCAGTTTGATTTTATCAAAGAAAGGGTGATTACCGTGAATGGAGTTTCCAAAGGATATGCAATGACCGGCTGGAGGGGTGGATACATGGCAGCACCCCTATGGCTCGCCAAAGCCTGTGATAAAATGCAGGGTCAATTTACATCTGCTACCTGTTCCATCACGCAGAAAGCTATGCAAAAAGCAATGGAGCTGCCTGCTGATTCTACATTTGTGATGCGTGATGCCTTTAAGAAAAGAAGAGACCTTGTGCTTTCATTGATGAAAGAAATCCCAGGCCTCAAACTGAACCAACCTGATGGAGCCTTTTATGTTTATCCTGAAGTTTCCTGGTATTTCGGAAAAAGCAAAGGCAATTTTAAAATCGCAAATGCAACTGACCTGAGCGCTTACCTACTGGAAGAGGCACATGTATCACTTGTTCCGGGTGCAGCTTTTGGGGATGATTCTTACCTCCGTCTTTCCTATGCTACCTCGGAGGATAAACTTACAGAGGCAATCCGCCGAGTGAAGGCTGCCCTCGCCGAATTAAAATAATCAACCTGTTACCAACACAATACTGACTCTAATACTAAAAAAAGAAAAACGTTGACAGCAAGAGAAATCAATAAAATGTTTACTTCCTTCAAAGACCTGAGGGTACTTATTATAGGAGATGTCATGATTGATTCTTACCTCTGGGGTAAAGTAAACCGTATCTCACCTGAAGCTCCGGTTCCGGTCGTATCAATCATCAAAAAAGAACGCCGTCTAGGTGGTGCTGCCAACGTAGCCCTGAATGTACAGGCTATGGGAGCAACCCCTATTCTTTGTTCAGTGATTGGTGTCGATAAAGAGGGAAGTCGTTTTCTTGAGCTAATGCAAAAGCAAAAGCTTAGTCTTAAGGGTATCCTTAAAAGCCGTAGTCGGATCACTACCATCAAAACAAGGGTTATCGGAAATAATTTTCAAATGATCCGTGTGGATGAAGAAGTGGAGCATGATATAACTCAGGCAGAAACAGAACAATTCATACAACTTATTTCTTACTTGATCAAGCATGAACGAATTGATGTAATCATTTTCGAGGACTACGACAAAGGACTTATCACTGCTCCCTTGATTCAACATGTGGTTTCAGAGGCGAAAAAGAATAAAATACCTACCGTTGTTGACCCCAAACGCAAACATTTTAGTGATTACAAAGGGGTAACCTTATTCAAACCTAATCTGAAGGAATTGAAAGATGGGCTGAAAATGGAATTCGATCAGAGTAATATCCGAGAAATTCAAAAAGCTGTGGAACTGCTCCGTTCTAAAATGAAGATAGATACAGCTCTCATTACCCTCTCAGAACATGGGATATACATAAGCAGCAAAAAGACCAAAAAAATCATTCCTGCGCATGTAAGAAACATTGCCGACGTCTCCGGAGCTGGAGATACAGTTACCAGTGTTGCTTCACTCTGCCTGGCCATGAAACTAAAACCTGAATGGATCGCCATCATTTCCAATCTGGCTGGCGGACTGGTCTGTGAGGAAGTCGGGGTGGTTCCGGTGAACCGTGAAAATCTTCAAACAGAAGTACTCGCCATTGCAACAAAAAAGAGCTAATATGGTTGTCCCTTACAACAGCTCCGCTGCAAAAAAGGACCAGGTAGCTGCTATGTTTGATAACATAGCACCCCGTTATGATTTCCTGAATCAACTGCTCTCTATGGGCATTCATAAAAGCTGGAGAAAGAAAGCAGTAGGCTTGCTGAAAGATTCAAAACCCATGCAAATTCTAGACATTGCTACAGGTACCGGGGATTTTGCAGTTGAAGCCTTGAAATTAAATCCGAGAAAAATTACAGGCGTTGATATTTCGGAAGGGATGTTAATGGTTGGTAAAGAAAAAATGAAGAAGATGGGTGTCGAAGACAAGATTGAACTCCGACTCGCAGATTCTGAAAAACTCCCTTTCTCTGACAATACCTTTGATGCCATCACTGTTGGGTTCGGTGTTCGGAATTTCGAACATCTTGAAAAGGGTCTTTCTTCTATGCTCAGGGTATTAAAACCTGGAGGGAAAGCTGTAATCCTTGAATTTTCAAGGCCTCGTTCTTTCCCGGTTAAACAGATTTATGCATTTTACTTCCGATACCTCTGCCCATTGGCTGGAAGGCTTTTTTCAAAAGACAACAGAGCCTATACCTATCTGAATGAGTCTGTTATGGTTTTTCCGGAAGACAAAGAATTCCTATTCATCCTTGAAAAGACAGGGTTTAAACAATGCTCTCAAAAAAGGTTAACCTTCGGAATTGCAACTATTTACACAGGAAAAAAATAAATCTATCTTTGTTTACGTTAAGCAGGTGAGAACTATGATGGTACACTTTAGACGGAACATTTTTTTCTTCCTGCTCGCTTTCTCCTTCACGTATACCCCTATTTTGAATGCGCAGTCGAACAGTGCCGATAATCTTCCTACGTATTATAATCATGCGCTCCACTTTGGCTTTACCCTTGGTGTAAACACTTCCAATTTTATCGTTCACCCAACCAAGAATGTTTATCAGATGGATTCGTTGAAATCCGTCATCCCAAAATCAGGCCCTGGATTCAATATTGGTATCGTTTGCGAGTACGCATTTATGAAATATTTGGCGGTGCGGTTTGTACCTGACTTGTCGTTCGCTGCCCGTAGCCTTAACTACACCTTCGATACACCCAAAGACACGAGTCGTGGATACGTTGTCATGACCAAGCAGGTTGAGTCAACCTTGGTTGAATTTCCTGTGGATCTCAAGCTTCGTTCGGAGCGTCTCCATGATTTTGCCGCTTATTTTCTTGCCGGGGGTAAATACAGTATTGATTTAGCCTCTCAAAAAGACGTAAACAATACGAATGCTCAAAATGCCGTAGTAAAGCTTCGGAAATATGATTATGGGGTGGATGTGGGTGCAGGAGTTGAATTTTTCATGCCTTATTTTAAACTTGGCTTTGAACTAAAATACACCTATGGACTAAACGACCTCCTCATACATGATAAATATATTTATTCCACCTCCATCGAAAAGCTCAATTCGAAACTCTTTTTATTTTCTGTAACATTCGAAGGCTGAGCAAAAATGATACATGAAACAGAAATCTTTGTATCGCCTGAAGACGCTGGCTCCGAAGAGGTCCTCAAAAGCATTGCTTCTCAGAAATTATCTATATCAGTAAAGTCCATCAGCTTTATTCGTATCCTAAAACGTTCCGTGGACGCACGAGCCAAGTCTGTGCGATTGAATTTACGCCTTAGGGTATACGTTGGTGAAACCCCTGAACTTCTTGAAAAGACTTCTGAGATTCCTGATGTTTCGAAAGCAGCACCTATAATTATAGTAGGCGCCGGCCCTGCAGGGCTCTTTGCAGCTCTAAAAATCGCTGCTTTGGGTTTTAAGCCTATTATACTGGAAAGGGGAAAGGATGTAAGGAGTCGCCGTTTCGATCTGGCAGCCATTCATAAACAACATCTTGTAAATCCTGAGTCCAATTATTGTTTCGGGGAAGGAGGAGCTGGAACCTACTCGGATGGAAAACTTTATACTCGATCTACAAAGCGAGGGGATGTGAATGAGGTGTTGAAAATATTCGTTAATCACGGAGCAAGTGAAGACATCCTGGTGGATGCTCACCCCCATATAGGAACGAACAAACTTCCTCAGATTATTATCAGTATCCGCGAGGCATTGCTGGCATGCGGAGCAGAGATCCATTTCGAGTGCAGGATGACGGATCTGATCCTTAAGGATCAAGCAGTGAAAGGTGTTCTTGCACAGGTATCCGGTCTTTCCCGGGAATTTCTTTCAAACCAGGTTATATTGGCTACCGGACATTCAGCCGGTGATGTTTTTGAAATGCTGCATCGTCAGGGTGTATTAATTGAGGCAAAGCCTTTCGCAATGGGTGTGCGGATCGAACATCCTCAGAAACTCATTGATTCGATTCAATATCATTGCAATCTCTCTCAAGTTGAAAAACTCCGGGAATATCTTCCTGCAGCCTCCTACAGTTTAGTGCATCAAAGTGAAGGCAGAGGAGTCTATTCATTCTGCATGTGCCCTGGTGGGATTATAGCTCCTTGCGCTACCGGTCCTGAACAAGTAGTAACGAATGGTTGGTCACCCAGTAAGCGAAACAATCCTTTCAGCAATTCCGGGGTCGTTGTTTCGATTGAAGCAGATGATTTCAAGCACTATGCTGATCAGGGCCCGCTAGCCGGACTCCGGTATCAAAGAGCATTGGAGAAGATGGCATTTCTGGCAGGGGGGCAAACCCAAACCGCTCCCGCACAGCGAATGATTGATTTCATAGAAGGAAAGTTAAGCTCTACCTTGCCTGAGACTTCTTATCAGCCCGGGATACTGTCCGCCCCTTTGCATGAATTACTTCCTTCTGAAATCGGAAAGCGACTGCAGGACGGATTCAAAGCCTTTGGCACAAAAATGAAAGGATATCTAACCAATGAAGCCGTAATACATGGAGTTGAATCCCGCACCTCTTCCCCGGTCCGCATCCCAAGAAATAAAGAAACACTGGAGCATATACAAATAAAAGG
>PLYR01000070.1 GCA_003153435.1 Bacteroidota bacterium | reverse complement strand
ATCTTCGTGATGTGGATAGGTGAAAAAATCACAGACAAAGGAATCGGAAACGGTATCTCTCTTGTCATTATGGTTGGTATTATCGCACGCCTTCCTTTTGCTTTCATGGCAGAATTCTCTCACCGCCTGAGTGTTGACGGAGGAGGTTTGATTATGTTCCTTGTTGAAATTGTATTTCTGATGCTGGTTATCGTATTCAGTATTTTGCTTGTTCAGGGAACACGAAGGATACCTGTTCAGTTCGCTAAACGAATTGTTGGCAATAAGCAATATGGCGGGCAACGTCAGTACATTCCACTCAAAGTGAATGCAGCTGGTGTTATGCCGATCATCTTCGCCCAGGCTATCATGCTTATTCCAATCACTATAGCTGGCTATGCAGCTGGAGGTTCTAACGCAATTGTGGCTACATTCAGCGACCACTATGGTTTTTGGTACAACTTTGTCTTCGCTCTTCTGATTATTGCCTTCACTTATTTTTACACTGCAATCACAGTTAATCCTAACCAGATGGCTGAAGACATGAAGCGTAATGAAGGATTCATCCCTGGTGTTAAACCGGGTAAAAAAACGGCTGAGTTTATTGATAACATTATGTCACGTATTACTTTCCCGGGATCTCTGTTCCTTGCCTTGGTAGCTATTCTTCCTGCCTTTGCAATCAAGATGAATATTACAAATGAATTTGCTCACTTTTTCGGAGGTACGTCACTCCTCATCCTGGTGGGTGTGGTTCTTGATACGCTGCAGCAGATTGAAAGTTACCTTTTGATGAGACATTATGATGGACTAATGAAAACTGGAAGAATCAAGGGAAGGGGAACCCCTACCATGGCCGCTTCGAGTTACTGATCGATAAATAAGGATGATTCATTATAAGTCAAACGAGGAGATAGAATTAATACGTCAAAGTTCTTTAATTGTTGCAAAAGCACTTGCTGAAGTAGCCAAAGTCATCGGCCCTGGGGTTACAACTCTGAGTCTTGACAAGGTAGCGGAGGATTATATCCGCAGCCAGTCGGCCGAACCGGCATTCAAAGGTTACAGGGGGTTTCCCTTTTCACTTTGCGTGTCAGTGAATGCTGAAGTGGTTCATGGAATGCCAGGTTCCTATATCCTTAAAGAGGGAGACATTGTCTCCGTTGATTGCGGGGCAAAGAAAAATGGTTTCTATGGCGACTCTGCCTATACGTTCGCCATCGGGGAGGTTAAGCCCGAAGTTAAAAAGCTGATGAAGGTGACAAAAGAGTCACTTTACAAAGGCATAGAGAAGGCAATGAGTGGATTGAGAATCGGTGATATTAGTGCAGCCGTTCAAAATCATGCCGAACTGAATGGATATGGAGTTGTGAGAGAATTGGTGGGGCATGGATTAGGACGCAATCTTCATGAAGACCCGGAAGTTCCGAATTATGGGAAAAAGGGCAGCGGACCGAAAATGAAGGAAGGAATGGTTATCGCAATTGAGCCGATGATTAATCTTGGAAAGAAGAATGTGAAGCAAGGGAAAGATGGATGGACCATCATTGCGACAGATGGTTTGCCCTCGGCGCACTTTGAACATACAATTGCAATAAAAGCACAAGGAAAGGCTGATATTTTGACTTCTTTTGAATTTGTGGAAGCGGTGTTAAAAGAGCAGAAAATAGTAATAGATTAGAATAAGTATGGCTAAACAACCATCCATCGAGCAGGACGGAACGATTATCGAGGCTTTGTCAAATGCAATGTTTCGTGTTGAATTGGAGAATGGACATGTGATAACAGCTCATATTTCAGGCAAAATGAGGATGAATTACATCAAAATACTGCCAGGAGACCGGGTAAAGGTGGAAATTTCACCTTATGACCTCACAAAAGGACGAATTTCATATAGGTACAAATAAGAGTAAAAATCAGAGAAAATGAAAGTCAGGACATCCATTAAGAAAAGAAGCGTTGACTGCAAACTTGTTCGCAGAAAAGGGCGCTTGTACATCATTAACAAGAAGAATCCTAAGTTCAAACAGCGTCAAAAGAACTGATTCTTCGTACATTTTTTGTAATTTTGCAAACTTCAACTAAAACAGCATAGTAATGGCTCGTATTGCAGGTATTGATTTACCAAAGAATAAAAGGGGAGAAATAGGTCTCACATACATCTACGGAATTGGAAAGAGCACTGCTCAGAAAATTCTGAATGATGCAGGCGTTGATGTGAACATCAAGGTTCAGGATTGGACCGATGAGCAGGCAAACCAGATCCGGACGATCCTGAATGATCGTTACAAGGTAGAAGGCGCACTTCGTTCTGAGGTACAACTCAATATCAAACGTCTTACCGATATCGGAACTTACCGCGGTATGCGTCATCGTAACGGACTTCCGGTTCGTGGGCAAACGACTAAGAACAACGCACGTACCCGTAAAGGAAAACGTAAAACTGTTGCTAACAAGAAGAAAGTTACCAAGTAATAAGGGCTGATCAGGCGGGGTTTCCTGCCGGTGCAGAGTACCCCATAACGATTTATAATTAACGATCAACAATGGCTAAACAACAACAAACAACAGGTGCGAAGGGTCAGAATACTCCGGCAGCTAAAGTAACCAAGAAACGGGTTGTAAAAGTAGATGCTATCGGTGAAGCCCATATCAACGCTACCTTTAACAATATCATTATTTCCCTGACGAATCTTCAGGGCCAGGTTATCTCCTGGGCAAGCGCAGGTAAAATGGGCTTCCGTGGTTCCAAGAAAAACACACCTTATGCTGCTCAGCTTGCTGCCGCAGATTGCGCGAAAGTGGCTCATGAGGCTGGTCTTCGGAAGGTAAAAGTGTTTGTAAAAGGACCTGGTGCCGGAAGAGAATCAGCAATCCGCACGCTCAGTGCAAACGGAATTGAAATCACAGAAATTATGGACATCACCCCGATCCCGCACAACGGCTGCCGTGCNNTAATTTAAAATAGAAAATCATCATGGCACGTTATATCGGCCCCAAATCTAAGATTGCAAGACGTTTTAAAGAACCCATTTTCGGAGCTGATAAGGTTCTGGAAAAGAAAAATTACCCTCCAGGGCAACATGGTCTGACAAAGAAACGTGCTAAACAGTCGGAATACGCTGTTCAGCTCATGGAAAAACAAAAGGTTAAATACACCTACGGCATTCTTGAAAAGCAGTTCTGGAATACATTCGCAAAAGCGAGTCGTATGAAGGGTGTAACCGGTGAAGTATTGCTGCAACTTGTAGAGGCTCGTCTGGACAATACCGTTTACCGTCTTGGTATTGCTGGGACCCGTTCAGCTGCACGTCAACTCGTTTCTCATGGTCACATCACTGTTAACGGCGAAGTATTGAACATTCCTTCATCTACCTTGAAACCAGGTGATACAGTAGCTGTCCGTGAAAAATCAAAATCTCTCGAAGTCATCGCAAATGCGGTTGGAACAAGCGGAAAGGGTTACCCATGGTTGGAGTTCAACGCATCAACTCTGAGTGGAAAATTCGTTTCTTTTCCACAAAGAGACCAGATTCCGGAGAATATCAAGGAACACCTGATCGTCGAGTTATACTCTAAGTAATGATCTTTGTTACGTTATTCCTGCTGCTGAAGCAGGGCTGACGGTCAATCATAAATTCACAATAAACAGATAGAAAATGGCCATACTCGCTTTCCAAAAACCTGACAAGGTTGTAATGATTAATGCAAATGAAACAGAAGGACAATTTGAATTCCGTCCTCTGGAGCCTGGTTACGGTATTACTGTAGGTAATGCTCTTAGAAGGATACTGCTGTCTTCACTTGAAGGCTATGCAATCACTTCCGTGAAACTGGATGGAGTTGAACATGAATTTTCTACCCTGAAAGGCGTTACAGAAGATGTTACTGATATCATTCTTAACTTGAAACAGGTTCGTTTCAAAAAGCAGATCGAGACTACAGAAATGGAAAGAGTTATCGTAAATGTTACCGGCAAAACCCAGCTTACTGCGGGTGATATCGGTAAGTTTACTTCCGGCTTCCAGGTTCTGAATCCTGATTTCGTGATCTGCAATATGGAATCAAGCGTTAAATTGAAAATGGAACTCTTCATCGACAAGGGTCGGGGATATATCCCGGCTGATGAAAATAAACCTCTGAACGGAACAATCGGTGTTATTCCAATCGATGCAATCTACACTCCAATCCGTAACGTAAAATACACTGTAGAAAACTACCGTGTTGAACAGAAAACGGATTACGAAAAACTGATCATGGATATCGTTACAGACGGATCCATCCACCCGAAAGAAGCACTGAAGGAAGCAGCTAAAATCCTGATTCATCACTTCATGTTGTTCTCCGACGAGAAAATCACTCTTGATTCTATTGAAAAGTCTGCTACTGAGGAATTTGACGAAACGTCTCTGCACATGCGTCAGCTTTTGAAAACCAAACTGGTTGATATGGATCTGAGCGTGCGTGCTTTGAATTGCCTCAAAGCGGCTGATGTTGAAACACTTGGAGACCTGGTTTCCTTCAACAAAAATGACCTGTTGAAATTCCGTAACTTCGGTAAGAAGTCGCTGACTGAACTTGAAGAACTTGTTGCAAGCAAAGGCCTCAACTTCGGAATGAACGTTGCGAAATACAAATTAGACAAGGAATAATTTAAATACCACTTACCAAGGTAAGTCGAAATTAATAAACTGAAATGAGACACGGAGATAAAGTAAATAACTTAGGAAGAAAAACAGCTCACAGGCATTCTCTGCTTGCTAACCTGGCCAGTTCACTGATCATGCACAAAAAGATCAACACTACCCTCGCAAAGGCGAAAGCCCTTCGTTTGTATGTTGAACCCCTGCTGACTAAATCTAAAACAGATTCTACACACAGCCGCCGTGTTGTATTCAGCTACCTTCAAAGCAAAGAGGCTGTAACAGAACTCTTCCGTGAAGTTGCAGGCAAGATTGCCGACCGTCCAGGTGGGTATACCCGTATCCTGAAAACAGGAACCCGTCCGGGTGACCGTGCTGAAATGGCGTTTATCGAATTGGTAGATTTCAATAATATCTATGTAGGAGGTAAAACCGTGAAAAAAGCTGCCAAGACGACCCGTCGTAGCCGTGGAAAGAAGAAAGCTGATGGAACAGAGGAAACAACAGCCACAGCAGCCCCTAAAAAGGCAGCTAAAGCAAAAGAACCTAAAGAAGACAAAGAAGGTGAATAATTTCTTAAAACAAATTCCGTGAGGAAAAAAGGGATAAAGTATTTTTGCTTTGTCCCTTTTTTTTTGGACAAATTCTGGCACCGGATCAATATCCATTAGACAGCTAACATAACCAGAGATGAAATCAACATATCAACATAAAAAGCCGGCTGTACTCATCCTTGAGGATGGGAAAGTGTTTTACGGCAAAGCTGCCGGAAAGATCGGAACAACTACCGGAGAAATCTGTTTTAACACTGGAATGACCGGATACCAGGAGATCTTCACAGATCCTTCCTATTTCGGACAGATTTTAGTGACCACCATGGTCCACATCGGAAATTATGGGGTCAATAAGGAGGAGGTGGAATCAGAGTCAGTCAAAATAGCCGGACTTGTATGCAAAAAATTCAATGAATTTCATTCCAGAGAGCGCTCTGATGGAAATATTAAAGATTACTTTGAAAAGGAAAATGTGGTCGGAATCTGTGAGGTAGATACGAGGGCTATCGTACGTTATATCCGTGATAAAGGAGCTATGAATGCGATCATCTCTTCTGAAGAGATGGATGAAACAAAATTAAAAGCCTTGCTCCAAAAAGTGCCTTCCATGCAAGGACTGGAGCTCAGCTCAAAGGTGAGTACCAAAACAGCCTATACCTCAGGATCAGAAGATGCCCGATTCAGGGTTGCATTGCTTGACCTGGGGGTTAAGAAAAATATTGTCCGATGCCTTGTTGAAAGAGGCTGTTTCGTGAAGGTATTTCCTCAGAAAACAAGTTTCAAAGAGATGAAAGAATGGCACCCTGATGGATTCATGATATCCAACGGCCCCGGAGACCCAGGTGTGATGCATGAAGAAGTTAAGATTGTGAAAGAAATTATGCAGAGCGCTATCCCGGTATTTGGAATTTGTCTGGGCCATCAGCTCATCGCGGAGGCTTGTGGTATTTCCACTTATAAGATGAAGAACGGACACCGGGGTATCAACCATCCTGTGAAGAATCTCCTAACCGGCAAGAGTGAAATAACTTCCCAGAACCATGGTTTTTCAGTTAGGACAGAGGATGTAGAGGTAAATAAGGAATTGGAAGTTACTCACCTAAATCTGAATGACGGGACCATAGAGGGTCTGAAACACAAGGTAAAAGATGTGTTTTCCGTGCAGTATCATCCGGAATCGTCTCCCGGACCTCTTGATTCAAGGTATCTCTTCGATCAGTTTGTAGAATTAATGGAAAAGGTCCATCGTGGCCCATTAGCTAATAAAGGGAAATCAGTTTCTATTTAACCAATCCTAAATTGTTTCATTATGAGTTTTATCGCAAGTATACAAGCCCGTCAGATCCTGGATTCCAGAGGAAATCCAACCATTGAAGTAGATGTAATAACCAATACCGGAACCCTTGGACGTGCTGCTGTACCTTCCGGGGCATCAACCGGTTCACATGAAGCTATGGAATTAAGAGATGAGGATGAAAAAACCTATTTGGGTAAAGGGGTATTGAATGCAGTGAATCATGTAAATACTGTGATCCGGGAAGAGCTTGCCAATATGTATGTTTTCGATCAGAATGCAATTGATCTCAAAATGATTGAGCTGGATGGAACTGATAATAAAAGCAATCTGGGAGCGAATGCTATCCTGGGTGTGTCTCTTGCTACTGCCAAGGCAGCAGCTGAAGAGGCGAATCAGCCTCTCTATCGTTATGTTGGAGGTGTGAATGCTAATCTGTTGCCTATTCCGATGATGAACATTCTGAATGGAGGATCCCATGCTGATAACTCTATTGATTTTCAGGAATTCATGGTCATGCCCATTGGAGCAGCTTCGTTCAGTGAAGGACTCCGGATGGGGACCGAAATATTTCATCATTTGAAAAAGGTCCTGAAATCAAAAAAGTATTCTACAAACGTTGGTGATGAAGGAGGGTTCGCTCCAAATATCAAATCCAATGAAGAAGCTATTGAAATTGTTCTACAGGCAATCGAGGCCGCAGGTTATAAGCCAGGAAAGGATATTTGGATAGCTATGGATGCCGCCTCATCTGAGTTTTATGATTCCAAAGAAAAGGTCTATCATTTTAAAAAATCCGATGGAAAGAAGCTCAGCTCTGAAGAGATGGTGGATTACTGGGCTTCCTGGACAAAGAAATATCCCATTGTATCTATCGAGGACGGCCTTGCGGAAGATGACTGGGACGGATGGAAAAATCTAACGGATAAACTAGGAAAGAAGGTTCAGATTGTAGGGGATGACCTCTTTGTTACGAATGTAACCCGGCTTCAGCAGGGAATTACAAAAGGCATCGGGAATTCAATCCTGGTAAAAGTGAACCAAATAGGAACACTCACGGAGACTATCAATGCCGTCCAGCTGGCCCAGAATAACTCGTATACCGCAGTCATGAGCCACCGAAGCGGTGAGACAGAAGACACTACCATCGCGGACCTTGCAGTCGCCCTCCGTACCGGCCAAATCAAGACCGGTTCAGCCTCCCGGTCTGACAGGGTTGCGAAATACAACCAGCTTCTGCGGATTGAAGAACAACTAGGTGCTTCAGCAACATACCTGGGAAAAAACTTCAGGTTTTTATAGTTCGAAATATTTTGAAATTTAATAAAGGCTCTCTAACTTAGGTGCTTAATCCTAATCATAAAATTATCCTATGGATACTCTCAAGGACAAATTCATCAGCAAAGCCAAGCCAATGGCTGCCGAAGTAAAAGCAATCATCAAGGAGCATGGTGATAAAAAACTAGGAGAGTATACGGTAGCACAGGTTTATCAGGGAATGAAGAGTATGATTGGTCTCGTTACTGAGACTTCAAAGCTTGATCCGGATGAAGGAATCCGTTTTCGTGGTTACACAATCCCTGAACTGAGAGATAAACTTCCGAAAGCTCCTAAAGGAACGGAGCCATTGCCTGAAGGAATATTTTATTTGATGCTAAGCGGAGAACTTCCAACTCAGGAGGACGTATTAGGCCTCGGAAATAATTGGGCACGGCGTGCAATCGTGCCAAAGCATGTCTTTGACGTTCTTGATGAGTTGCCAGCCGCTACTCATCCAATGACCATGTTCAGCATCGCTGTCATGGCAATGCAGACGGAATCTCTTTTCGCTGCAGCTTACCGTAAAGGAATCAGCAAAAAGGATTATTGGGATTATGTATACGAAGATTCCATGAATCTTATCGCTCGTCTACCCCGCGTAGCAGCTTATATCTACAGAAAGAAATATAAAAACAATGTACATATTGAACCAGATCCAAAACTGGATTGGGCAGCGAACTTAGCTCACATGATGGGTTACGAAGATCTGGATGTCAGACGCCTAATGCGTATGTATATGACCATTCACGCTGACCATGAAGGAGGAAATGTTTCTGCACACAGTACCCATCTCGTAGGTTCAGCACTGAGCGATCCTTATCTTGCTTTTGCTGCAGGGATGAACGGACTTGCCGGACCACTTCATGGGCTTGCGAATCAGGAGGTGATCATGTGGATTATGCACATGAGAGAAGAACTGGGTGGTGGTTTACCAACCAAGGAGCAGATTGCGGCTTTTATTAAAAAGACACTTGAAGAAGGTAAGGTTGTTCCTGGATACGGTCATGCTGTTCTCCGGAAAACAGACCCCCGCTTCACGGCTCAACAGGATTTCTATAACCGTTACATCAAAGGTGCCGGTAAAAAGGATGATATCTGTGAAATTGTACAGATGGTTTATGAAGTCGCACCTCCTATTCTGGCTGAAACAGGAAAGATCAAGAACCCTTGGCCTAATGTAGATGCCCATTCCGGCGCTTTGCTCATGCATTTTGGAATCACGGAATTTGATTTTTACACGGTACTCTTTGGGGTCTCCCGTGCATTAGGCGTGCTTGCTTCACTAGTTTGGGACAGAGCCCTTGGAAGCCCGATTGAAAGACCGGGTTCAGTCACCACCGAAGGAATTAAGAAAAAGATAGGCATTCCTGCCGTTTAAAGATAAAGAGGCTGTCTGTTCAGACAGCCTCTTCTCTTATAAATATATTTCACTATGAAAATTCATGCACTCCGTCTTCTTCCCGGTTCTGACCTGAAGAAAAGCCTCCTTCTTCTGGCGAAGGAGCAAAATCTGAAAGCTGCATTTATTCTAACTTGTGTTGGGAGTCTTGAGGAAGCCGCTATTCGCATGGCCGGTGCCGGTGAAGTAAAGCAGTTTTCGGATAAGCTTGAAATTCTGTCATTGAATGGAACCTTTTCCATGCGTGGAGGTCATTTTCATATCACCGCTTCTGATAAAAACGGCCGTGTTTTTGGCGGACATTTGATGGAGGGATGTATGATCTATACTACTGCTGAGATCGTGATTGGTGAAGCACCAGGAATGGAATTCCGCAGGGCAGAGGATATTGAAACCGGGTACAAGGAACTTAAAATAACTCCTCTCTCAGATCACTCCAAAGAGTGACCCTCCTTTTTGGCCCAATTTATCTATTCGTTTTTCTATTTCGGCGTTTTTTATAAGAGGAGGGGCATGATGCGGTTTAATCCTTGCATCAATAATTAGTGGTCCGCTGCAGCCCCAATGTTTATGATCAGTGGAGCTATTTACACCATAGATATCATATGCAGGGTTGCTTCTTGTAAAAGTCACCCAGAGAAAATTATTCA
>PLYR01000046.1 GCA_003153435.1 Bacteroidota bacterium | reverse complement strand
GTGAGGTCAAGTTCCCCAAGACTGGTCAGATAACAGATATAATCCGAAATATGAGCGATGTGATTGTTTTTCAATGAAAGATACCCCAGGTTATTGAGTTTGAAAAGCCCTTTAGGTAATTCAGTGAGCTGACAATTATCAAGTACCAGACTTTGCAACCGGGTGAGTTTACCAATGGAGCCAGGAATGGAGTTCAGCTTTGTGTTGGAAATATACATGCTTTTTAACTTCCCTAATTGACCAACGGAACGGGGCAAGGAGTAGAGGTTTACCTGATACAGTACAAGATCTTCTAAAGCAGATAACTCTCCGAAATTTTCAGGAAGACGAAAGGTATCCGCTTTGTTATTCTGAATCTGAAGAGACTTGAGTCTGCTCAGATACGACAGGGCAGAGGGTAGGGAATCGAGCCGGGTGTCATATAGCTCAAGGTACATCAGGTTTTGCAATCCACCTATCTCTGCAGGCAACTTCCGGAGTTGATTTTGTGAGGAAGATAGAAAGAGGAGGCTCCTGAATCCTGTAAATTCCAATGGCAGTTCTGTGATGCCATTGGCCGAGATCATCAGGCACTGCAGATTCGTTAATTTCGAAATTTTGGGGAGCAGCTTGGGGTCAAAAGGAGAATTGACCAACTTACACTTATATACCTGCTCTTCCGATTTCAGAGCCGATTTTAAATCGGTATAAACAGGAACCCCGCTAATCCCAACCTGGTAAAATGGGGAATCTTCTTTGGTTTGGGCCTTATAGATCGTATTCAAGCCTGGCAGGAACAGTGCTAAGCAAAGAAAATGAATATGAAGGCTGCGTCGCATAATCGTTTAAAAAACAAAGGTACCAAATTGGGGCTTGTCAAAAAACATCCCCTCCTTCGAAGTAGATCCTTGGTTCAATAGAAAGGCCGTCGAAGTATCTATGCCTTCTGAAAAAATGGAACCTGCGCTTTTTATCGTATACTCTTTCTTCATTGGTATGTCGGAGCCTGGAAGACAGAACGCCTTCATGGTACCAGCATTCAGTAACTTCCAGCTTCTTCATCAACCTTTCCATTTCATCGGCATTCATATTACGGAAGCAGGCATTCTCCATAGAGTGAATCCCCTCCAGGTCGCCATTCAGCCATTTGCCTTCTTCCAGTCCCATCACATAGCTTCCTTTCGATTCAATACGGCCGTTTTCATCCCTATATATCCAGGGACCTTCCTTCACTCCGTTTTGAACTTTTCCTTCGCTTCTTACAATTCCTCCGGGAGCAATTCCTTTGTAGTATCCCTTTCCAGCGGCAATCACCTGCGACCCGTCTTCACTCCATCCGCTGAGGTAAAGTAAGTTCTGTACATTATCCATCACCTCTTTCCTGCAGTCGTATTTATGATCTTCACTCATAATGTAGGCTTCGAGCGACTTATTTCCGTTAGGATACCAGGAAGTATATTTCCCATTATATGACATCATATCTCCCAAACCATCCTGTGTAACTCCCTTGGTGTAGTCCACTTCTTTTTCCTTCGATCCGTCCTCTCTCCACCAGTTCCAGATTCCCACCCTTGTCCCTTCAAGAACCAATCCTTGCTGAGCTTTGGTGCCATTTTCGAAGAAATAGCTTACCATGGCATCCTGCTCTTCCAGATTGTCATTCGTGATATCTCCATCATCACCATCTTTGTGGAGAACATTAGTACGTCTCCTTCTATATTTAGAAGTGCTCAATTTTGACAAGGATACTTTTTCCTTATTCTCCTCTTCAAGAGATTCAATACCGTATTTTTTACGCAGAGAATCTGCCTGCCTGTCGGGGTAGAAATGAATGCTGGCTTTACAGGAACCATTCTGGAAATAATGTTTCCAGTCTCCAATCTTTACACCCATCTTGTATTGCCCTTCCATTTTCCTCAACCCCGTATCATAGTACGCGGTCGTCACCTGACCATCTTTTACTCCTTTTACATAATTCCTGTCTGTCGTAATATTGCCGAGCACATTCCATTTTTTCATGTTCCCATTCAGTTCATCATTCAAATAATAACAAACTTCACTGGGTTTGTCTTTGCTGAAGTATGAGGTTTCCTTCCCATTCTGTTCATCGTTATGGTATTCCGTTTCTTTCTCTATTCCTCCCCCGGGATTCAATTCATACGTCATTCCTTCTTTTTTTCCTCCTGTATAATTCCTTTTATAATGCAGGTAGAGGAAAGGGTGTTTGTGTCCCCAGATGGAATAGTTGTAACGACACATGTCATAATTGAGCACTGTTCCTTCATCCTGTCCCCTATGTTCAGGCCAAACATTCATTACATGCTTTCCGTCGTGTCCTATCCAGGTTCCTTCCTGTCTTCCATCTGCCATGAGCCCTTTGCTAAATTTCCGGAAGGCCCACTTAATCTTGTACGTACCGTTGCGGGGAATCCCTTTGTTATAATAGCGAGCGGAGTCCTGGAAAAAATTATTATAATTATCTCTCTCGTAATCTCCGTCGTAATTAAACTCGCCCTCTTCATCAGCATGACCAGATTTACTTACTCTGGTGGAGGAGTAGGAGATTTTCTCCAGCATCCCCTTCTTATTAAAAGACCTGGAAACCTCTAAAGTGCCATTGCTAATCAACCTTTCGTAAAGAAGAATGCCCTTCTGGGAGAAATTTTTACTCGCTTCGTTTTTTGTTTTGGGATCTATGATGTTTTCGTAGGTCATCATTCCATCGTTGGTATACTCCCTGACAAGTATAGTCCTTTGCTTGTGAATAACAAACGTTGTGTCCGTTCCTTTTCTTAAATGACGTGTGATGGTTTCAGGGTAACTTGGAATGACCGACTCGTAAGTTAATCTCCCGTTTGGAGCATAAGATTGATGAAGCAGAAGAGAATCTTTAATGGTCCGATTGTAATTCTGGAGCTTATGATCTTTTTCATAATAGGAACGATAAACCCGGAAGATGGTTTTTTTGTCGCCGGCGAGGGAATCACAGGAGAACTGTTCAATGGTTCCGTTCTCAAAAAAACTGGTGTCGTTTCCTGTTAATTTCCCGCTTTTGTAAAAGCTTCTGCTTTTTATTTTACCGTTATCGTACCAGCTAACGTCAGGGCCGTCGATAAATTCGGTTTCATCAATCTCTCTGCGGTAAAACAGTTTCATGACCATTATATAAGCCGTGTCCTCCGTAAAATGAGTTTCTTTTGTCAGTAGTCCATCCCTGTTCCATTCCCTTAGCCATCCAATGTCTTGATTCTGGAAACGGGTGCATGAACTGGCCTTCTTGCCATTAAGGTGATAGCTTTCCTGTTTGCCCTGGAGGAATCCGTCCTTATAGTTGGTCACTTCTTCGAGAGCACCGGTAATGAAATAGGATTTAGCTTCTCCATTCGGTTCATTATCTGTGTAAGGGAATTCAGCTTCAAGGGTTCCGTTAGCAGTGAACTGCTGTTGGATTCCTTCTCTTTTCCCGTCATTGAGGTGGAGTTTTACTAGGAGTTTGCCACCCTCGTACTGTTCCCAATCCCCTTCACCTTTCCCGCTATGATAGTTTAGTTTTTGAACCAGGGTTTTTCCATCATCCAGATAAATAGACCAGGTGTTTTCTTTAAGGCCATTCAGGTATTCTCCTTCGGCAATTCTTTTCCCGGCTCGGTTATACACAATTGCATGACCGTTGAGTGTTCCTCTGCTGCAATTGAACAGCATGGCTATTTTATCCTTCTTTTCTTTTTTGGGACCCCATTTAGGTTTGTTGAAGTAGGCCATCCATTTTCCGGTGGGCAAGCTCAGCGTGGTAATGAAGAGCCCGTCAGTGGTTCCAAAATCCCTTCCTCGGTCTTTTTCGTATTCATGATTATCATCGTAGCTCCAGTTGTAATAAGGGAAGGGATATAGATAAACGGAGTCTTTCCCCAAAAGAAGGCGGTTGAAGACATTCTGCCCCTTTAAGAGGGAGCCTGTGAATAGAAGAATAACAGGCAAGAGAACTTTGACAAATAGGCGCATGGACGAAGATAAAAGATGACGGGGATATGCAATGGACAAAGAAAGATAGCAAAAATAAGGGGATGAAAGGAAATATAATTCTAACGAAAGCAATGAACTCCTTATTGCAGGATCAGCTTGAGAAAATAATTTTTCCCTCCGTTATTTATTTCAAGTACATACATCCCACGTGCATAAAGCCCTCCATGAAGGATGAATTGGTGAGTCCCAGTGCTTTCCAGAGCATTCGAATGCAAAGGAATCGTTCTTCCGGTTACATCGATCAGATTTAGGGTGATCGAAGAGCTTGTATTCAAAGTATAACTAATCGTAAGCTCATCTGCAGAGGGGTTTGGATAAGCTCTTAGCTGGAAAGGATCGGACTCTTCCTGAATGCCTGTGGTTCCGCTTACAAAAATACCATCATCATCCTGACAAGGGGCAGACTGCAACCCCGCCCCGTTTTCAGATTTTATGCTGAAATAGTAAGTCGTTCCAGAGGTGAGTGCAAGACCGGTCTGAGTTACGGTTGTGGAAGTTCCGTTGTTCGT
Source organism: Bacteroidota bacterium (assembly GCA_003153435.1). Lineage (GTDB taxonomy): Bacteria > Bacteroidota > Bacteroidia > Palsa-965 > Palsa-965 > Palsa-965. The sequence goes on along the minus strand of PLYR01000046.1, from coordinate 15,320 downwards.
CCAGCTTATCGTATTGGAGGCGCCAGCAGAGGTTCCGATGGCATACCAATATTTGGAAATACCTGAATTGGAATCGGAGGAGGCGGTCCAGTTAGCCGATAACTGAGTCATACTGTTGGTGCTGTCTTGATCAGTGCCAGGACCATCCTGTACCGTAAACAAAGATGGGGGCGTCCAATCCACATTAAAAAGCTGACACGAAGGGTTTGAGATATTGCCTGCAGTATCTCGTACCATGGAACAGACTCTTCCTGCTGGGGTTGAAGGAGAAGGATTCTGATAGCGAAATTCTCTGGAAGAGTTACCAACCTGAACCTGTAAAGGAGTATTTGTTGCTCTGGAACGGAACACTTTAAAATTCTGAATAGCCCAGTTGCAGTTCCCACTTCGGAAAGAGATATAGGCTCCTGAAGAGATTGGAGAAGGATCTGCGTAACTTCCAATGAATACATCATTCTGATAAACTTGTAAGAGCCCGGTGATGCGGTCATAAATTACCTTCCAGTCATACCATGTACCGGCAACAGTAGTCATGGGTACCGATTTCACAAGGGAAAAGACATTATGGGTCGTTTTGTAAAATTCGCAGACTCCATTGTCAACCCGGAACCAAACAAAATAACTGTTACTCCGGTTGGTAGTGGAAGCAGTGTCACAGAATATATGCAGTCCTGCACGGCGGTTGGTACCTGTTCCTGTGATTCTGCCCTGCCAGTTATAGAGATATTCGTTAGAGAGTGTCTGTCGGAGAGGGGCATTGAGATTTGTATTACTGAGTGTTTGATCACTTTGTGTCAATATACTGCCTGAAACAGACCATGTACCAGTGGTATTTGTCCATTCATTATTGATGCTGGTTCCAACAAAATCATCGTTGAAATATCCTCTTGAATTATAAGACCTCCATTCAGATCCATTGAAGTCGCTTACCTGGTAAAAACATTTTTGAATACCTGATCCTCCGGTATTATCTGCATCAGAGAATGAACAAGAAAAGCTTGTATCGGTCACCCAACCCGGTGGAGGAATAACAACGGTAGTAGGTCGGGTCGTATCCGGTTGGGGTAAAGTTCCTCCATTGCAAACCCATATAGCCTGAAATCCAGGCCCGGGTGTAGTGCCTGAAGATTTGAAACGAAGTGTTATAGATGGGCCTGATGCAGAAACAGAACCGGGCGAATTGGTCCCGGTAAATTTACCTATAAGAGGTGAGGCAACAGAAGGACCATTATATAGCCAGAGTGTATCTTTCCCTGCTTCTACGTTAAAAGAGGAAAATGTAAGGGAAACAGAGGTAGCTCCGGTGGGTGAGATGGTATACGTATAATCCTCTCCTTCGTAATAAGGGTTATTTGGTCCTCCCATGTCGTAAATAGTATCCTGACAGGCTACCACTGGGCAGGTGGAAAATTTATCCTGAATATCATTCCAATAATCGCTATAACCATTATCATACCCCATCGCCCAGATCCCAATTCCCTGGAGTCCTCGTTGATTGACTACATCAAAACGTTTATCCATGCTGTACTTGTCATCAATCCAGGTCTCCCACCAGGCTCCTGTTTTCTGATAAGCAAAATATGGGCTGAAGCTGTTGGGTTCCCAGTGCAGATTTGCATTGGTATAATTGCCGCTGGCATTCGCTCTCATGGTATTATAAATAAGTGTGGACCCTGTGGCCGTTGCACCACTAGGTGCGGTGTTACTGTTGGTTGGCCATTCCATGCCGTAATAAGGTACTCCCAGCAAGAGTTTAGATTTTGGGACCCCTGCAACTAAATATTCGGTGATGGACTTGGAATGATTATAGTTATAACCTGTCTGGAAATCATACAAGGGATCTGACGGACCGGCAGTGGTGCTTCCTCCGTAATAATAATCATATCCCATAATAATGTACAGGGCTACATCATTGTTGAGGCCGGGAATATCAAACACGGGTCCCCAGTCAACCGCATATAATGCGATGCTTACTTCATAATTCGGATTTGCTGCTTTGAGCTGAGTATTCAAATTGTGAATGAATGCGGTAAAATTAGCCTTCTCGGAGGCTGCCATCTGTTCGAAGTCTACATTGACACCCTTTACGGATCCTCCCCGTGCATTGAGTTCGGAAATAACATTTGCAATCAATGTGTTTTGTGCGGTAGAGCTCGCAAAAAAAGTAGCATGACTGCTGAAGAGCGTGATACATATTTCCGTATTCACCCCGTGGCTGAGTGCAGTGGTAACTGCATTACTCGTCGAGAATGCGAAAGAGCCATTACTATTACCTCCGGTTGAAGGATTGACTGTATAATCGAAATAGCACAGGTCGCTGATCAGGTTCCATTGAAAGTTGGCAACAGTTGCTGCTACATCCTCCCAATAGGGGCACCACCCAAAAACTCTTTTATTATTGAGTGTACAGGAAGAAGAAGGAGATGGAATAACCCGGGTTGAGGAGTGCCCGAGGAGGCTGTCCCACTGTGCTTCTTTCGTAAATTGAAACTGTCTGTAATATTCACTCTGTTTCTGCATAAAAGATTTATGCTGTGCCTGGGAAGTGGCTGAGAATCCAAGGAGGAGTAAGAAAACAAGTTTAATTTTATTCATTATCGTGAATGAAATGAATTGTTCAATTCTTGAATGAATTGAACAACTAAAGATAACATATTTCTCTAAAAAAACGGAGGTAGACTTATTTTGAGAAATAAGTCAATATGCCCTGATAATAGGCTTCTCCGACTTCCCTGACCCTGGCAGAGGTTTTAACGCCCTCTATCTCCCCATCTTCCAGCATCAATTTCCGGCATTCATCGCGGTTATCCTGATAGAGGGTTTCTCCATACACCAGGGGAGTGTGGACAATGCGTGTCAGAATGAGGTTACGACAGTAGACTCCCGGGGTGGGGGTTGTTATACAATTATCCCGGAGGTAATTAGCCTGGGTTCGGGAGGCAATGGGAACTTTGAGAATGGAGGAAAAGCTTTTGACAACAGCACCAGACAATTTCTCAGACTTATCCAGATCATCCGTAGTGGCCATCCTCAGGAATTCGATTCGTTCTTCAGGTCTCTTCAGATCGGAAGGGAGCATCCCTCCACCTATAAAGGTCATTACAAAATCCTTGTCTGTAAATTTTTTCCAATCCGTATTTTTTTCATCCACGTTGAAGTGGATAATAACGGTAATGTCGGGATGAAAGGCATTGATGAGGTCAGCCCTTTTCTGCAATTCTATATCCCGGAAAATGTCCCGGAAGATTTTTCGGTTATCGGCCTTCGTTTTATAGAAGAGGCGTTGTTGTACAGTAATCTTTTTACAGAGCACAAGGCTGTCGAGGACCTGGTTGAATTCTGTTTTCTTCCATTCTTCAAAAGAGCTTCCACAGGCTGTTTCGTCGGGTTTGTGATGGGTGAGCATGACAATGGCTCCTGCATCTTCCAGTTTTTTCTTAAGGGTCAGCGCAACACCCAGTGTCAGATGTCCTTCCACCAATTCAAAATCCTGGGGGATGTGATGAAGGGAATCTTTGGGAATTTGTAAATATTTCTGTTCGATCTTCCCACAGTTAATATCCCCAGCCGTATGACCGGGATCGAGTGCGATACGGATATGCTCAAGAGGAAGAGTCTGATTTCTGATTTGATTAGCTTCGGCCTTTGGAGTTGCAGCGGCAAGGCTGCTCCAGGCAATCTTCAGATCCGGTTCTTTTTTTGACTTTTTTTCTGCACTTGCATAAACGATCATTCCGTCATCGGAAATTTCATAAAAAGGTGCAAGTTTCTTTTCTTTATCCAGATAGGTGTCAATACGGTGCTGTACTTCGGATTTGAGTCTCTTTACGTCTAAGTCCTGTGCAGGCAGATAATTTGTCAGGAGAAAGAGAAGACCGGAAAGGAACAAAAATGGATTCTTCATTAATATTACCCGGAATGTTAGCGCCCGGACTTTAAAATTACGGAAAATTTGAATCCTTATTTTTCAGAAAGTGAAACCCTAACCATAACCCAACCTTCCATTTCCTTATCTTAGCATAATGAGTATCCTCGAGACCGACTTCAGTTCCGAATTGAAACTAAATGCCAGCCGCAGTGGTGGGGCAGGTGGACAGAACGTGAACAAGGTAAGTACAAAGGTGGAGCTTGGATTTGATGTCGCAGCTTCTCAGATTCTGTCGGAGGAACAAAAAGCTAAACTTTTCCTTAAACTGGCCTCCCGGATTAATAAGGAAGGAGTGCTGAAGATAGTCTCCCAAAGTGAACGATCACAGCTGGGCAATAAACAGATTGTAATCAAGCTATTTTATGAACTTCTGGAAAAAGCTTTTAAGCCGGAGAAAAAAAGGGTAAAGACCAAACCATCCAAAGCATCCAAAAGAAGAAGGATAGAGGGAAAGAAGAAATTGTCCGAAAAAAAGGCATTGCGTAAAGGACCCTTCGGCTCCAGCTAGGGAGAGCACTTTGGTGTGAAAGGGCCAGAATGAAAGTCGAATTGCAATTATAAATCGACCAGGATCGCAGGGGCTTTTTGTCTGATTTTTGTCTGTTAACTGTCCGTAAACGCCTTGCTTTCCTAACTTCAATTTTCTACATTTACACTACATATTTCTAGATCACGTACATTTTCTTTTTACAAGTCTGAATAAGCCGGAGATTTTTTGCGCACACAAAAATCTGGCTTCATCAAAGGCATACAACGGCCACACCCGTTGATTTTCAACCACACAAACAATGGGGAACCATGAGCACCTTGAAAAAACTTTTACCCGTACTCTTCCTTCTGGCTATTGGTCAGAGTGGAATTGCCCAGCAGCTTGACCGCCTCTCCTTTTTCAAAGGCGATTCTCTTCAAGGGTTTGACCTGAAAGCTTGTTATCTGGATGTTCAGGATGAACATTTCACGGACGCTCAGCTCCAGGCCTATATAAAGCAGCAGGAGCAGCAGTTCATTTGTCATAAATACCATATTCCATCCAGCCTTCGTAAACTCCCTTCTCAATACAACACACTCACCGCCGGTTGCACCAATATTGGATTCGAAACCGGAGATGCAACAGGGTGGACTGCTTATACAGGTGTGAATAGTAATTCTGATTCGGCTGTCACCTTCGTTGCCGCCGGTTTTTCGACACTCGGATTAAATTCTCCGGAAACCTCCTGTTCCATGTTTACTATTGAAAATGCTGCCGGTGGGACCGACCCCTATGGAGCCTTTCCTGTGCTCGATCCATTGCCTATCGGAGGAACCTACTCCCTTAGATTAGGAGGTGAAAATGCGAATCTCCGATCCGGCTCTTCTTGTCCTGCTGCAGGAGCCGGTGGAGCTCCGGGAGAATCCATTCAGCAAACCTTTGCCGTGACTGCCGCAAATGCAATGTTCTCGTATGACTATGCAGTTGTATTGGTTCAGGCGCCTCATACTACGATTCAGTGTCCTTATTTCAGGGCTGAAGTGCTTGACCAGAATATGCAACCCATTCCATGCCTTCAGTATTATGTAGAATCTGTAGGTGCAGGTACTCCTCCTGGAATGCAGGTTTCTGCTAACCAGTGGAGCGGGAAGCCCGTTTACTATTCTAACTGGACTTCCAACTCCCTGAATCTGAAAAACTATATTGGTCAGAATGTAACGGTTCGTTTTTCAGCTGCTGGTTGTGTACCTGGCGGTCACTGGGGTTATGCTTATGTGGATGCTTCCTGTGGTCCTGTGCAAGTGATCGCAGCTACTCCTTCTGTTTGTTTAGGTGGAACAAACACCTTAACTGCTCCCGGTGCAGGACCGGTAGGTACCTATTCCTGGACTACCGTTCCTCCGGGCGGACCTGGTTTTGTTGGATCCACGACCGGTCAATCGGTTACCGTCAATGCTTCAGGAACTTATGAAGTGACCGTTACGCAAGGGGTGGGCTGTACCTATACCATTGATACGACCCTTACTTTTTATCCGAATCCAGTGGTGACCCTTACCTCAACAAACCCATCCTGCACTCCCGGGAATGATGGTACGGCGACTGCAACCGTTACCGTTGGTACTCCTCCTTATACGTATACCTGGTCGCCGGTTCCTCCGGTGGGGCAGGGTACCGCCACTGCTTCGGGGTTAGGGGCAGGAACCTATGTGGTGAATGTTACCTCTTTGGGTAACTGTGCTACCACCGGTACGGTTACACTCTCTGCACCTGCTCCGGCTCCAACGATCACCATTACGAATACACCCGCTTCCTGCTCCCCCGGCGCCGATGGAACTGCCACGGCCACTGTTACAGGCGGAGCAACACCTTATACTTATTCCTGGAAGGGAGGAGTTATCGGGGGCGGTCAGGGAACGAATTCCGTCACCGGTCTGAATGGAGGAACGTATACTTTGGTGGTCACTGCCGGTGCGGGAAGCTGCCCGGATAGCGCTACTACTACCATCACGCAGCCGAATGCTCCTACTGCAACTACTACTACAACTAATGTAAGCTGCTTTGGACTTAGCGATGGGACAGCCACCGTTGCCGCAACAGGAGGGACTCCTCCATTGACTTATTCCTGGAGCCCTAACACGAGTGCAGTTGCAACGGCAACCGGGCTGGCTGCCGGAACCTATAACTGTACTACTTCAGATAGTAAAGGCTGCTCGGTCGTGAGCACTGTAACCATTACTCAACCTACTTTGCTTACTGCTACAGCTTCCGGAGTGAATGCGACCTGTCATAATTTATGTAATGCAAGTTTAGGTGCAACTGGGGCAGGAGGAACTGCAGGATATAACTATTCTTGGAATTCAGGTTGTCTGAGCAATGCCTGTACAAACATTTGTGCCGGGCTGTACACCGTGACGATTACAGATTCCCATGGTTGTATTGCTACCGATACAGTAACTGTGAGTATGCCGCCGGGTATGGTGCTGACCATGGTTCCAAAACCAAGTCACTGTGGTAAAGCTGATGGAGACGATACCGTTCATGTAACAGGTGGAAACCCCGGTTATACCTATGCCTGGAGCCCGACAGGTGGAACCGGAACTACTGCTTCTTTAATTTCAGCGGGTACGTATACGGTCATTGTCAAAGACAGTCACGGTTGTGCGGATACCATGTCTAACACAGTTAATAATCTTCCCGGAGTGAATATTGTGCTCGATTCAACCCGGAATGTGGCCTGTTTCGGAGGCACAGATGGAATGGCTGCAGCTACCGCAAGCGGGGGATTTCCTCAGTATACTTACAATTGGGTTCCCGGAGGGCAGAACACCCCGAAAGCGAATAACCTGGGTGCCGGAACTTATGTCTGCACCGTTACGGACTCCGCAGGTTGCCGGAATTCCATTACGGCTACCATCACACAGCCTCCTGTATTGACTCTGGCTACCACTCCTGCAACTATTTGTCTGAGTGGTTGCACAAACCTCACCGCCGCTGCCGCCGGTGGAACGCCTGTTTACAACTATACCTGGACCGACAACGGTGTTCCATCTGCAGTTCATGTCTGCCCGACAACCACCACTACCTATACTGCTATCTGTACCGATGCTCATGGATGCAGTGCAACCACTCCGGTCACCATCATTGTGAACCCTGCACTGGAAGTGGTAGCCAGCGGGACGAAGAGTATCTGTCCCGGAACATCCACCATTCTGGGTTCTGTAGGCTCCGGTGGTAACGGAGGGCCCTATACTTATTTCTGGATGCCTCCTACAGGTCTCTCCAGCGTGAATGTTGCGAACCCCACTGCGTCACCTCTGGTAACAACTACTTACACGGTGATTGTCTCCGATAATTGCGGCACCCCTACCGATTCAGATATGGTTACTGTAACCGTTTACCCTGCACCTATAGTCACAGTTGCATCGAAGGATACCGTGGTTTGCGGGCCTGATTGTGTTGTTTTTACAGGTACCTCCAATCCGGCTTGTGCCACTGCCAACTGGAACTTTGGTGACGGAAGTGTAGCTTCCGGATGTAATACCGCCAATCATTGTTATCCTACAGCAGGAACTTATACCATTACCTATAACGTAACAGATATTCATGGCTGCCCAGGATCAGCATCCATCAGCCCATTCTTCAATGTGCTTCAGAAACCAACAGCTGATTTCTCGGCCGCTCCTCAGCCTACCACCATACTCGATTCTGTGGTTTATTTCACCGACCATAGCACTGGTGGAGGAGGCATCAGCTCCTGGAGTTGGTCTTTTGGAGATTTTGCAGGAGCTTCTTCCACACTTCAAAACCCGCACTATGCTTATCCCGATACGGGATGCTTCCCGGTGATCCTCATTGTTCAGGCGGTTGATGGTTGTTGGGACACGGTAGAACATCCGGTTTGTATCCAGCCTATCTTTACTTTCTATGCTCCGAATACCTTTACACCAAACGGAGATGGAAAGAATGATACCTGGTCGCCCAACGGGGTCGGCATTGATCCGAATAACTATCACCTGATGATGTTTGATCGCTGGGGTAATCTGATGTGGGAAACGTATACCTGGCTGGAAGGCTGGAATGGAAAAGCAAACAATGGATCCAACATTGCACAGATTGATACGTATGTTTGGAAGGTGGACCTAAAAGACGTCTTTCACAATAAGCACAATTATATGGGGCACTGCAATATTATTAAGTAGCTCTCCCTTTCAGCATTTTCATGAAATAATTCCATAGTGGATCATCGGGAGGATTTGCGGTAATGCGTAGAGGCTCTTTCTTCACCGGGTGTATAAAATCCACTTGTCTTGCATGAAGATGTATGGATGCATTTTCGTTGGAGCGGTTGAACCCGTATTTAAGATCTCCTTTTATCGGGCTTCCCATAGCAGCTAGTTGTACACGAATCTGGTGATGTCTACCGGTATGCGGGTTTACTTCAAGCAGGTGATAATTATCTGAACTGTAAATGATTTTATATTCCAGCTCGCACTTCAGGGTTCCGGGTTGTTCCTTGTCAAAGGCCTTTGACATATTCTTAGCTTCATTTTTTTTCAGGTAATGAACCAACAGCCCTGAAGGCTCCTTCGGTTTGTTCTTAACCACCGCCCAGTAAGTTTTTTGAATCTCTTTTCCCCTGAACATTTCATTGAGTCTGGAAAGAGCTTTGCTGGTACGTGCGAAAAGAACCACTCCGCTTACCGGTCGGTCGAGGCGATGAACAGTTCCCAGATATACATCACCTGGCTTATCGTATTTTTCTTTGATATAACGCTTGAGGGTATCACTCATCGGCTCATCCCCGGTCTTATCGCCCTGGACAATTTCGGAAGGACGCTTATTGACCGCAATAATATGGTTATCCTCATAGATGATAACCGGGAATTCGGGCTGATTCATCAATATTGTTCGTTGCTGCTCGGAAAGTCTTTCGACTTTACATCACTGATATAGCCTGCTACTGCGGTAGTGATCGTTTCATGGAGGTTGGCATATCTTCTCAGGAACCTGGGAGAGAATTCAGTGGTCAGACCCAGCATATCATGCACTACGAGCACCTGACCATCTACGCCTCCTCCGGCGCCAATACCTATAACCGGTATGCTCACTTCCTTAGCAACGCGGGTAGCCAGGGAAGCGGGAATTTTTTCCAGAACAATGGCAAAGCATCCTGATTCTTCCAGGAGTTTGGCATCTTCCACCAATCGTTCCGCTTCATCCTCCTCTTTGGCTCTGACGGTATAGGTACCAAACTTATAAATGCTCTGTGGGGTAAGACCCAGATGCCCCATAACAGGAATACCTGCGGTGAGGATACGGGCAATGGATTCACGGATCTCTCTTCCACCTTCCAGTTTCACGCTGTGTGCCCCGGATTCTTTCATGATACGTATCGCTGAGTTCAGGGCTTCTTTCGAATTGCCCTGATAAGATCCGAAGGGCAGGTCAACCACCACCAGCGCCCTGTCTACAGCCCTGATTACCGAAGAGGCATGATAAATCATCTGGTCCAGGGTAATGGGAAGCGTGGTTTCATGCCCGGCCATTACATTGGAAGCTGAATCGCCTACCAGAATCACGTCAATACCAGCCCCATCCACAATCTTGGCCATGGTATAATCATAGGCGGTAAGCATGGATATCTTCTCCCCTTTGCGTTTCATTTCAAGAAGCACATGGGTGGTTACTTTTTTGAATTCTTTCTTTGCAACAGACATAATCAGAATGATTAGATAGGTTCGGGATTAAGAACGATTTCGCCCGTCAGCTTTCGGCTCACAAAGGTAATTTCTTTCTAAACACGGTATCCACAAAATAAAGGACTCATTCCTAGTTTCTTTTCATAAATACGTTCCTTTTGACGGATAATTAATAAATTTGTCTTTCCCGTTTCGGATAATCCCCGCTGGAACAGATATCATAGATAGATCTGTAATTTTAGTTTTAACATGAAAAAAGTCATTTTCCTGATTGCCCTTCCGGCCCTTATTCTTTCTTCCTGTAAATCGGATTTTAACCTCACCGCCAAATGGAAGGAACAAATGGTTATTTACTGTTTGCTCAATCAGACGGATTCAGTCCAATACATCCGTGTTAACAAGACCTTCCTCGGTCAGGGCAATGCCTATAGCATGGCTGCTGTCCATGACTCCATGAATTATTCTTTTCTATTGAATGTAAGGCTGGAAAAATGGTTGAACGGGGCATTGGTTCAAACATTTGCTGTTGATACTACAACCTCGATTCGTCAGGATTCCGGGACTTTTGCCAATCAGCCTCAGATTCTTTACCGGGCGCATACGAGTCCGCTTGGAGTCAATGCATTGACTGATGATGGTGCAGAGTACCGTCTTACGGTCACCAATCCCAAAACCGGATATCAGGCTTCTGGCAGGACTAAACTCATTCCAAGCACCGGAGCAACCCTGCCTGATGGAAGTATGGGCCTTCAGATTACCTCTCCTTTTCCAAACCCTACTTATAACTTCTACCTTACAAATTTCCCTTATAAATTCAAAAGCACTTCCGGAAATAATACCCGACTTTATAATACCGTGTTCCGGTTTCATTATACCGAGTATGATGCAGCGGGAGGTACCAACAAGTATGTGGATATGAATTTCGGTACTTATACCACCAATAGCCTGAACGGTGGAGAGCCTATGGAATCGGATGTGAGCTGGTCATCTCTGACTCATTTTTTGGCTTCATCAATGCCTGATAATGATCCTACGGTTTATAAACGGGTAATGGGGAAATGCGAATTGATTATATACGCGGGTGGGGATGAATTCAGCACTTATATCCAGGTGAATCAACCAGTGAGTTCTATCACAGGAGATAAGCCTACCTATACGAATATAGTCAACGGAATCGGACTCTTCTCTGCACGTTACACGTATGATGTGGCCCAATGGGATAAACCCCTGAGTAATTTGACACTCGATAACCTGTCGACCGATGCAGTTTCTTGCCCCATGCACATTGCCAACGCCAGCGGGGTCGTCTCTGCTTCCTGTCCCTGAGCTATAGTTCTTAAATACCTGATTTAAAGGCAGAAACAACGATTTGCAAATCGTCTTCTGCCTTTTTGTCATTTATGGGCTATTGGCATAGTGATTGACTTAGGGAAGTCGTTACAGATATTCAAAACACTTAAAAAGTAAAAAATAAAGATTATGGCAAAAATAATAGGAATCGACCTGGGAACAACCAACTCCTGTGTGGCTGTTATGGAAGGAAACGAACCGGTTGTTATCGCAAACAGTGAAGGTAAGCGGACGACCCCCTCTATCGTCGCTTTTGCGAATGACGGAGAACGGAAAATTGGGGATCCGGCAAAACGCCAGGCGATCACGAACCCAACCAGAACGGTGTCTTCTATCAAGCGCTTTATGGGTGTCACCTATAATGAGGCGGCAAAAGAAATGGCTCGTATGCCTTATAAAGTAGTTAAAGGAGATAATAATACCCCCCGCGTTCAGATTGATGACCGGACCTTCACCCCACAGGAGATTTCTGCAATTATTCTCCAAAAGATGAAGAAGACAGCAGAAGACTACCTGGGACATGAAGTGACTGAAGCGGTTATTACCGTTCCTGCTTACTTCAACGACGCACAACGTCAGGCAACAAAAGAAGCAGGTGAAATTGCAGGTCTTACCGTAAAACGGATCATCAATGAACCTACTGCGGCTGCACTGGCTTATGGACTCGATAAAAAATCGAAGGACATGAAGATTGTGGTGTTCGACTGTGGAGGTGGAACGCATGATGTATCAGTTCTTGAACTCGGTGATGGAGTGTTTGAAGTTAAATCAACTGATGGCGATACACACCTCGGAGGAGATGACTTTGACCAGAAGATCATTGACTGGCTCGTGGCTGAATTCAAATCAGAAAACGGTGGACTCGATCTTACCAAAGACCCTATGTCCCTGCAACGTCTGAAAGAAGCTGCTGAAAAAGCCAAAGTAGAACTTTCCAGTGCTACAACCACAGAGATCAACCTGCCTTATATCATGCCGGTAGATGGAATTCCTAAACACTTAGTGCGTTCCTTAACCCGTGCCAAATTTGAACAACTGGTTGATGACCTGATCAAACGTACCATCGAACCTTGCCGTTCTGCATTGAAAAATGCAAACCTTACGGTCAATGATATTCAGGAAATTATCCTCGTAGGAGGATCCACACGGATCCCTGCAATCCAGGCTGCTGTAGAAAAATTCTTCGGCAAAGCTCCTTCTAAAGGTGTAAACCCGGATGAAGTAGTAGCAATCGGTGCTGCGATCCAGGGTGGAGTACTTACCGGAGAAGTAAAAGATGTACTGCTCCTCGATGTAACTCCGCTTTCTCTCGGTATTGAAACCATGGGAGGTGTATTTACCAAACTTATTGAGTCTAACACAACCATTCCTACAAAAAAATCGGAGACCTTCTCTACCGCCAGTGACAATCAGCCTTCTGTGCAGATTGTAGTTTATCAGGGAGAACGTCCGATGGCGAAAGATAACCGCAAGCTGGGTGAGTTCAACCTCGACGGAATCCCACCTGCACCTCGTGGAACCCCACAGGTAGAAGTGACTTTCGATATCGATGCTAACGGTATCCTGCAGGTGAGTGCAAAGGACAAAGCAACCGGCAAATCGCATAATATCCGTATCGAAGCCAAATCAGGTCTGACCGCAGAAGAAATAGAGCGTATGAAACGGGAAGCGGAAGCCAATGCCGATAGTGATAAGAAAGCGAAAGAAGAAGTGGAGAAGATGAATCTTGCGGATACCACTATCTTCCAGACTGAAAAGCAACTGAAGGATTACGGAGATAAGCTCTCTGCCGATAAAAAGGAAACGATCCAGAAAGCGCTTACCGAACTGAAAGACGCACATGCTGCAAAAGATAGTGCTAAGCTCGACTCTGCTATGGCTAACCTCAATACTGCCTGGCAGGCCGCTTCTGAAGAAATGTACAAAGCCACCCAGGAAGCTCAAGGCGCTCCAGGTGCCAGTGGTGCCGGAGAGCAGCATAAACAAGACGGAGCCAACCATAAAGATGGCGATGTAACCGATGTTGATTTCGAAGAAGTGAAAGAAGACAAGAAGAAGTAAACATGCTTCGGCCCTTGGAGGCCAGGCAGAACAATACAACTAAATAACCTGACCCCTTTCTGTTCTCATTAAGAGAATAGAGCAGGGGTCAGGTTTTTTTTATGGAGCCTTACTTTTTAGGTGTTCTTTGAACCTTGAAAAGACTACGATAGCCAATAAACAAAGAATGGCTCCGAAAATCCCGTTCAACCGGAGGCCGAAATCGTTTCCAGGATCTTTGCCATAGAGGGTGAGCGCTGCAAAAAGGCCAATGCCAAAGGTTTGTCCGAGCTTTACTGAGAAATACTTCACCGCAAAGAATAATCCTTCTTTGTTTTCTCCAGTTGCCTTTGCATCTTCTTCAGCAATCTCCGCAAGGATGGCAGGAGGGAGGATGCCAAGTGCAGCAAGGGGAAAAGAAGCCAGAAACACCAGCAGGAACATTTGTAATTTCTTATCAATCGGAAATTTGCCCAGGAAATAAATGGCCAGAAAAGTAGTGGCAAGCAGGAAAAAGGAAAAAAGTACAATCGGTTTTTTCCCGATTCTTCGTGCCAGGATATTGATGAGAGGATAAAACAAGAGTGAAATACCCACCATGGATCCGACCAGCACTACCCCAAAAGACTCTGGTAATCCGCAAAGCACACTCACGAAGTATTGAAGGCCACTCATGATAATATACAAAGCCATGAAATAAGAAAAGTCGGCCACTACATAATAGAGAAAGTTTCTGTTCTTCAAAGCCTGGCGGATGGCAGGGAGAATCTTAAGTGTGGAAGGTTCGGCTTTGCAATATCTCTTCTCATCGATGGCAAGGACCGGAATGAACATGAATACAGCTCCGAGTCCGCAAAGGCACCAGATAGCGGTCTGGAATGCTTCGAGCCTTGTGAAATCAGGGTGAAAAGATTTAACCAGGTCTGCAACATTACTGGTTGAGGAAGCGATAATCATCCCAAACACAAATCCAACCTGTTGGAACGTGGAAAAGCGCACTTTATCTTCAGTGGTATGTGCCATCTCAGGCATCAGGGCATTGTATGGTATGATATAGGTAGTCGCGGAAATAAAGAAGAGGATCAGGGATCCCGTAAGCCAAATGGCGTTTCCGGTACTGACTCCTGCGTTAAGAGGCTTGAAGACCAGCATACAAAATCCACAGGCCGGAATAATGCTCCACCTCATAAAAGGAATCCGCCGGCCTCTCTTATTCCTGCTTCTATCACTCGCCTGCCCGATAAAAGGATCGTAAAAAGCATCTGCGAGACGTCCGGCAATGGTGATTACGGAAGGGAGATTCAGGACTCCTAGAAGACTGACCTGCGCAAGAAGCGTTACAAGTCCTGAGTTGCCTGGGGGAAGATAGAAGTAGATCAGGAGCACCCCGATGATATTGGTCAAAATGCTCCATCCCATCATACCACAGGCATAGGCAATTTGCTTGGGGAAGGGGAGTTTTGCTTTTGTCAATCGTCGCAGTGATTCGATGACACAAAGGTAAGATAAAATCTACCTATTGCCGGCTGCCGGAGCAGACTCGGGATTTCTGTTTAGAGTAGAATTGGTCTATCATTAATGTAAGAAAAGAGTATATTTTGGACTGTTCGTCTATCCTCGAAACAATTTAATAATATTCACGTAAAACGCCGATGTTGAACGGTTAGGTGCTTTTTATTCACTAATTAATGATTGATATATAGATAGTTGCATTCAGAATGCAAAAATATACCGAAACCAATGAAGACTGATAAGTATTATGAAGTTTCGTATACTTTTCTGCTAGGAATGGAAAAAAATTGATTATTATTGATGTAAGGTTTTAGAAACCTTC
>PLYR01000053.1:3916-4739 GCA_003153435.1 Bacteroidota bacterium | reverse complement strand
ATGTTTCATCTTAAGAACCAGATCCGGTTTGCCATAGAGTGAGCCTTCCGGAAAAACAGGCAGTGAAGGGATCCTGGAAGGATCTCCTTCCTTGCATCCTTGTTCGATCCAGGTCCTGATCATGCCGATCTGATCTTCGCTAAGTCTTTTTTCTCCCACAAAATGACTATAGGATGGATCTGCCGGCCAGGGGGGCATGAAATGAGCGGACGTTACTTTCCCAATGGTCTTCGCTTTTCGGAGTACTTCCACATAGGTAGTGAGTGGAAAAGGTCCGGCGCCATTCTTTCGGTGACAGGGAACACAATTCTTAAACAGCAGTGGAGCGATGTTTTCTGTGAAAACAGGTTTCTCCACAAGGCCTGGCGTTCCTTTAGTATTGCCGCAGGAAGAGAATACCAGGCTGGCTAATACCAGACTGGCTCCGATAAAGAGCATGATGCTCTTTTTATTTCTCAATGATGCATCCAACAGCCTGGGTTTTTTTCTGATATGTAGCCTTACCTGCATCAATGGCATTTAAGGCATCAACAAGGTCATGCTCGGTGGCCTTGAGCCTTTTCTGCCCTGTTTCCCAGGCCCAGTTATCGATCCTTCCGCTATAGAGAATTTGGCCATGAGCACCCATAATAAATACCTCTGGAGTGATGGATGCACCGAGGGTATGAGTCAGTTTTTTATCGGTGTCCATGATCACATGAAGTTTGAGATTATAATCATGGAGAAAGGTCTTTACCTCCGTTTCGGAATACTGATTTCCGGGGAAGACTCCGAAGAAGAGATAGCCTTTTGGAGTATATTTTTCCTGCAACTCCCGGATCAG
>PLYR01000053.1:0-3910 GCA_003153435.1 Bacteroidota bacterium | reverse complement strand
CCAATGAGACGCGGACGTAGCATGGTAGAAAGAGGCGTCTGATGCCCTGGGTTATCGGGTGATCTCTACTATTTCAAACTTCATCTTTCCATTAGGAACCACCACTTCGGCAATATCACCTACTTTCTTACCCAGGAGCCCCTGAGCAATAGGAGAGGAGATTGAAATCTTACCGGATTTAAGATCCGCTTCGTTTTCAGGGACCAACGTATATTTCATTTTAGCTCCCGTCTTAGGGTTCTTGATGGTGACCGTTGATAGAATAAATACTTTAGAATTATCCATTTGGGTTTCGTCAACGATACGGGCGTTGGCAATAGCATCTTTCAGTTTGGATATTTTGAGTTCCAGCAGGCCCTGAGCTTCTTTTGCAGCATCGTATTCGGCGTTCTCACTGAGATCACCTTTGTCGCGCGCTTCTGCAATCTGTTTGGAGATTGAACTACGCTCTTTTGTTTCCAGTGAATGAAGTTCCTCTTTAAGTTTTTTGAGGCCTTCCTCGGTGAAATAAACAATTTTTGTCATGATAGAAGCATTAACGATTGATAACAGACTAAAGCACGAAGAGAATCCCCCGACAAAGGCGGGGGACTCTCTTCATGAAACAAACTTAAGAATATTTTCTCAGAGATTCAAACGGGCTCCGATAGTATGACAACCCTGGAATGGGTCGGTGGCGCGGTATGAATAATCGAGCGCAAAAGTTGATTTTTTCTCAGGTCCGAAAGGCACTTCAAACGTGATCCCGGCTGTTGGTCCGGTGAAAGCGGTGGTGCGGGTATCCATTGAAAATATTCCACTCTCATAAGCATATCCTGCACGAAGCATCAGGTATTGACGGAACCCGTATTCAAGACCAACCAGGAACTGATCCTTGCTGAATGAATTGGAAACAAAAGCCAGAGCAAGACTCACCCGATGGTTTACTTTAGCACTGGTATCTTTCATCACCAGGAAGTCATAGCGACCACCAATATTCAGCAGGGAAGGCATCTCAAAATCAGCAGAACGCTGTTCAACAGTCATGTTAGTGGTTGTATTCGGGATATTTCCGCGGAAAGATAATCCATCACCGGTAAACTGCATACGGGGACCGACGTTCTTTAGTGAAATACCGAATTTGATATTCTCTTTCTTACCGGTGACATATTGAATTCCGGCATCCAAAGCCACTCCTCTTGCGGAAAGGTTTGGCAGGCTTTCTGAAACAACCCGGACGGTCAATCCTCCATAAATATTCTCCGAAAATCCTTTGGCATAAGATAGTGCCAGGTTCATGAAGGAAGGAGAATAGGTGCCTAGTCCGCCATCCGGAAGGTCGGTGGTAGTGATTGGGATCTGTCCAAAGTTCATAGACATAATGCCCAGAGTCAACGCGCCGGTCTCACCAACCCTTTGACAGAAACCAAAGGTATTGATACCGATTCCGGTACCAACCAACCAATTGGTATGGTTAAAGATCAGCTCCGTCCTTGGAATGAAAGCAGTACCTGCCACATTCGAGAACTGAGATTCCAGTCCTCTGCATCCAGCTACATCCGAACCCGCCCATCCGGAGCTTCTCGCCCATGGATTAATAAGCAGTTCCTGTGCACCGGCCTGACCGGCCCGCTGATCATTCCCTGCATGGGTGGTATCTGCTAAGAGCAGACCTCCCAGGGTAGCGGTAAAGACAACTTTATAGATTTTTTTCATATGCTTGTATTATAGTAATACCTTTTAAACTCTTTTTTAGAATTCATCCAAGTCAATAGGACGAAGGACCCCAAACCATTTAAGAATCTTCTCCCCGACTCCGGGAACATCTACATGGATAATATACAATCCACTGGCCACAGGGATACCGGCTGTGTTCTTGATATCCCAATCCTGGTAGCTAATATCATTATCCTTCTTATACTGTCTGATGAGTGTACCGCTGATGGTGTAAATGTTAATCGTACACTTTCCAGGAAGATTCGTGATTTTCACACGGTTGTCAAGCTGGCTCGTCTCATAAGAAGAGTAAGCATAGTAAGGATTAGGAACGATATTGATCAGGTTAAGCGCGTTCTTCGCAGCCTGAAGGTTGTTTGTTATCGTACTCTGAGGTGAGGTAGAGAATGTATATTTAGGTGAGCAACGGTTCTGAATCGGCGCCACTGCAGAATCCCCGGCATTATTGAGGAACTTCGCATAAGGCTTGGCCAGTCGCAACCTGATTTTTACATCATTTGAACGCAGGGTTTGACCAGGTGTAAGCATTGGGAGACCGACCCATGCACAGTCTTTATAAACATTCCGCTTATCGGAAGCATTCAAACTGCTGAGTTTGGTATACATATAAGCACCGGCGTCGTATGCGGGCATATTGGTATTTCCACCGGGGCCAAGAGTCTTTACATATTTACCATTGTGGTTGAACACATAGATATATTGCATTCCACCCCATACATTGTTTCCAAGCTGATCAACCATGTCAGAAGTAGGATTCCAGATCATATCATGACCGTTATAAGCAGAGAGCCATGAATTTTCACTGAAAGCCATATTCAAACGTTCTCCGGTTTCTACATTGATTGCATAACCCGGGAACCAACCCATTCCGCTGGCATAATCAAAAGAAGTATTTACACTTCCGTTCTTATCAACAGAGGGTGCTTTACGCAGATCCAGTTTGGCTGCTCCACCTTGCGACAAGGTAGGCTCATCAGCCATTTCAACTACCGGGCAACGGGTCCATCGGCTCTGGTCATTAGTAATGACGATGTCCACGCTTGGGGTATTCATCAATTTATTGAATGTAGAATACTGATCCCATGCCGGCTGACCGTGGGTACATAAATTTCCACCGATCGTCTGATTGTATGCACACATCCGGTAAGGAGCCCAGGTTCCACCGAGAATCTTAGCATACTGTCCAAGCGGATCCGCATAATCGGTTCCTTTAACGGAGTTGAATGCCGCATCACAAGCAGTGGATGTAGGAGCCGTTGTTGTTCCCGACCGGATCCAGTTAAAATCTGTATAACCGGATGAAGCCGGAATACCTGTGAGCCATTGTTTGGTATTATCCGTAAAGGTCATGGTACCTCCAATAACGTTAAAAGATTGGTCACCGGGTGTCCATGTCTGAGTTGTGGTGATGAGGCCCATATTGGATACAGGTTGATTAATGGAAATCGAAATACCCCAATTCGGAATAAGTGATTTCACATTGGTCATGGTCTGTTCATTAATGATCCCAATTGTTTTATCGGATTTCACACTGTCGTTCGTTGTCTGGTTCCAAAGGGTCCAGGTTGCGTTTGTGGTAAGAAAACCAGTNNCCAACATATTGAGGGTTGTCAACACGACTAACGGGCGTTGGAGCGTTCACGATGGCAGTGGTTGTTGCATCTGTCAGATCCAGCCAGTTTCCTCCATTTCCATTTCCATCAATACGGGTTATCTGAGGTCCTGTTCCGTAACCCGCCTGCATAATGGTTCCACCTCCGAGCGGAGTCGGAATGTGGGGAATAGCGGAGTAGGATTTAATATTCTGACGTCCACGTTTGTAAGGAAGTTTTTGTCCGACCAGAGAAGGACTAAACGGGCTGGAAGCCTGGAAAGGAGCATCCTGTTTATAAGGGATGTACTGATTATAACCATAAGCAACCGCCATGAAATAATAGGTCTTCTGGTTTACCAAAACTTTGCTGTTGCTGGTTGAAAACGCATCGGAGGTAATGCTGAACGTGTGGTTGATTCCTTTATCGGCACCCACTACCATTTCCTGGGGAACAGCTCCGCCTAAGTCAGGGTTAGGTACAAAATTGACAATTCGGGTAACTCCGTTTTTAACATCGCACTGGGCGATAAGCCGGGCTTTGTCTATATTATCCAGATCGGTTGCAGATACCGTTGAGTTTGCCAATTGAAAGATTTGATA
>PLYR01000142.1 GCA_003153435.1 Bacteroidota bacterium | reverse complement strand
TATACTATAGGAGCATACCTCAGTAATGAGATTCGGGTAAAGGCAATTTCTACCGATCATGAAGCTTTTGTTGCAGCGGAAAAAAAGGTTCAGGAAACAATCGAAAAACTTTTTGCAATCAAGGGAACCCACAGCGTAGATCATTTTCACAAAAAGCTTGGAAAAATCATGTGGGATAAATGTGGAATGGCACGGAATGAAAAAGGGCTGACAGAAGCAATTGGTGAAATCAGAGCGTTAAGAGAGGAGTTCTGGAAAGATGTACGTGTAACCGGTACCGCCAATGAGTTCAATCCGGAGCTGGAGAAAGCCGGAAGGGTTGCTGATTTTATCGAGCTTGGTGAACTGATGTGTATGGATGCTCTCCAAAGAAAAGAATCTTGCGGAGGTCACTTCAGAGAAGAATCTCAGACAGAGGATGGAGAAGCGAAACGAGATGATGATAAGTTTTCATTTGTTGCTGCCTGGGAATATAAAGGCACGGGGAGTTTCGAATTGCATAAGGAAGCTCTGAATTTCGATGTGGTTCACCCGAGTCAGAGGAGTTATAAATAATAAAGATTCAATACTAAAGCCTAAAGAAATGAATTTAACGCTTAATATCTGGAGACAAAAAAACGGCAAAGAAGCCGGTAANNCCGATTGCATTTGACCATGATTGCAGGGAAGGTATCTGCGGAATGTGCTCCATGTTTATCAATGGCCGCCCTCACGGACCCGTAAAAGGAACGACCACCTGTCAGCTGCATATGCGTTCGTTCAAAGACGGAGATACAATTGTGGTGGAACCCTGGAGGGCGAAAGCTTTTCCGGTGGTGAAAGACCTTGTAGTAGACCGTTCTGCATTTGACCGTGTTATTGCATCCGGAGGATTTATTTCGGTGAATGCTGGAAATGCGCAGGATGCAAACAATATTCCTATTCCGAAACCGGATGCAGATAAAGCTTTTGACGTAGCAGCTTGCATCGGCTGTGGGGCCTGTGTTGCCACCTGCAAGAATTCATCTGCAATGTTGTTCGTTTCTGCTAAAGTTTCCCAGCTTGCGCTGTTACCACAAGGCAGGGTGGAAGCCACTGCTCGTGTTAAAGAAATGGTAGCACAGATGGATAAGGAAGGGTTTGGAAACTGTTCCAATACAGGAGCTTGTGAAATCGAATGTCCAAAAGGAATTTCACTAGAAAGCATAGCCCGGATGAACCGGGAATTCTATGTTGCTAACATCACTGAATAAAAGAAACCCCCAGGTAATAAAAGTCAGTTTCTCTTCCGGGAATTAATGATGATGATGCCCTCCGGGTCCATGTACATGCCCGTGTTCAATTTCTTCCGGGGAAGGCAGACGGACGTCCTCAACATCTCCGACAAAATGAAGGTCTTTACCTGCCATCGGATGGTTAAAGTCCATTTTCACTTCTGTTAGACTGATTTCTTTAACCACACCTTGAAGGTGGTTACCTTGATTATCCATCATAGGTAAAGTGTTTCCGAGCTTAACCATGGTTGTATCAATGCTTCCGTCTTTCCCTCGGAAAGCATCCAGCGGGATGTTGGCGATATAGGAATCATCGTAAAGGCCATAACCGTCTTCCGCTTTGATCCGGAAGTCGAAATGATCGCCTTTCTTTTTGCCCTGAAGATTTTTTTCGAAATCAGGGATCATACTGCCGGCTCCATAAAGCCATACAAGGGGTACTTCCGGTTCAGTTTTTTCTACCACAGTTTCTTCACTGGTAGAGAGTGCACCAGGTGTAGATAAGGTGTAAGACACCGAAACAATTTTTTTTCCGTCAATAATCATCGATTCTTTTTTAAGATGGATAAAATGAGGGAATAAAGGTAAATCATATTTAGCGGATGAGAAAAAAATAATCAAAAGGAATTAGAGTTAAATCAATAATTCCAATTGCAAACTTTGGGATAAACAGTAAATTTGAACCTAAAGTCAAAGTCAATTATGCCATTATTTCCGAATGTAATTAACTCGAAACTCCCTCAGGTTGGGACCACTATTTTTGCGGTCATGTCGAAGCTGGCCACAGAACACAAGGCCATCAATCTTAGCCAGGGATTCCCTGATTTCTCCTGCAGTCTGGAGCTGATCGGGTTGATTGATAAATATATGAAAGGAGGGTTCAATCAATATGCTCCTATGCCCGGAGTTCTGAAACTCAGGGAGATGATTGCAGAAAAAACCCAAAAACTGTATGGGGCTACATATGATCCGGGAACGGAGATCACAGTCACGGCAGGAGCCACCCAGGCAATTTATACGGCTATCACGGCTATGATTCATGAAAATGATGAGGTATTGATTTTTGAGCCTGCCTACGATTGTTATATTCCCGCCATAGAACTCAACGGAGGAAAGCCCGTGTTTTATCAGCTGAAAGCCCCAAACTATACCATCGATTGGACAGAGGTTCAGAAACTGGTTAATCATCATACCCGGATGATTATTATCAATACCCCCCATAATCCTACCGGAAGTGTGATGAGTGCAGAGGATATGACCAAGCTTGAAAAACTCTGCAAGAACACCGATATCTTAATCATCAGCGATGAGGTTTACGAACATATACTTTTCGACGGACAGACTCATCAGAGCGTGGCACGATTCCCGGACCTGATCAACAGGAGTTTTATAATTTCCTCTTTCGGTAAAACTTTTCATACCACCGGATGGAAAATAGGTTATTGCCTGGGACCCAAAAACATGATGGAGGAATTCAGGAAAGTACATCAGTTCCTGGTCTTCTCGGTAAATACACCCATTCAATACGCATTAGCTGATTTCCTGAAGAATGCTGACAACTACCTGGGGTTAAATGAATTTTATCAGCAAAAAAGGGATTATTTCAATAAGCTGATCGCAGGTTCACGCTTTGGTTGCAATCCTTCTACCGGAACTTATTTTCAACTGCTGAGTTATGAAGGCTTAAGCACAGAAAAAGACACAGAGTATGCAATCAGGCTTGTGAAAGAGTTCGGAGTAGCCTCTGTTCCTGTATCTGTTTTTTATCACCAGCCCAAAGATAACCATGTCCTGCGTTTCTGTTTTGCGAAACAGAATGAGACGCTTGAAAAGGCTGCTGAAATTATTTGCAAAATTTGAAATCAAATGCAAGACCTTAAAATCACCTACATACAATCTCCCCTTGTCTGGGAGAAGCCGGAAGAAAACCGAAACTGGTTTTCGGAAGTGATCAATAAAATAAACGAAAAGACCGATCTGATCATTCTTCCTGAAATGTTCAATACTGGGTTTTCGATGCGTCCTGAAATAACTGCGGAGAAAATGAACGGGAAAACCGTGCAGTGGATGAAGGAAATGGCTGAGAAAAAATCCTGTGTTATAACCGGGAGTCTTGCCATAGAAGAGCAGGGTAAGTATTTCAACCGTCTTATCTGGATGAGGCCAGATGGTAGTTACTCCACCTATGATAAGAGGCATCTCTTTCGTCACGGTCATGAAAATGCACATTATGAAGTAGGCACCCAGAAACTGATTGTGGAACTAAAAGGATGGAAAATATGTCCTCTTGTTTGTTATGATCTGCGCTTCCCGGTATGGTCAAGGAACCGGCAGATCAATGGGAAGGCCTCCTATGATCTCCTGATCTATGTTGCCAATTGGCCGGAGGTTAGAAACTTCCCCTGGAAGACTCTTTTGATTGCGCGTGCCATTGAAAATCAGGCATTTGTAGTAGGAGTGAATCGGGTGGGGAAAGATGGGAATGATATGCCTCATCTGGGGGATTCGGCAGTGATGAGTTTTAAAGGAGAACTATTAAGCCAGGTAAATTCAGGGAAGGACCTGACTGAAACGATTAGCTTGTCTTATCAGGCTCTGGCGGATTTTCGTTCCGCCTTTCCGGTGGGATTGGATGCTGATGAATTCAGTCTCGAATAGAAAGGTTTCTTTCAAGCCTTTTCGTAATTTTGTTTCCCTTGAAAATACTAATGTTTTTCTTCAGGCCTGTCTGGAAATTAATTTTTCTATTGAATTTCCTAATCGGGCTTATTATCCTGTATCCATTCTTTCGCTGGCATCTCCGGAAAAAAGAAAGTTTTCCGAAGGCTCTGCGTCTGAAACGGTTCTGGGCCTCCTGGATTATGACCATTCCTGGAATACGTTTCCGATGGGAATCGGAGATCCCGCTTGAAGATCTGCCCCAGCCCTGTATCTATTGCGCAAATCATACTTCTTATTTGGATATCGTTGCTTCTTACCGCAAGACCCCAGGATTTTATGTGTTTATGGGTAAAGGTGAATTGACGAATGCACCACTTTTCGGTATGTTTTTCAAAGAGATGAATATTCCTGTATTCCGCAACAGTCGTTCGGGCTCTCATAAGGCCTATCTTAGGGCAGGGGAGGAGCTGGATAAGGGCCATAGTGTTTTTCTTTATCCTGAAGCCACCATTCCCAAGACAGCACCCAGAATGAAAGCATTTAAAAACGGTGCTTTCAAACTAGCGATAGATAAACAGGTTCCTATAGTCCCGGTGACCTTTATAAATAACTGGAAGATTCTTCAGAACGGAGGCTTTTTTAAGTCCAATGGCAAACCCGGACTTTCGAAAGTCATCTATCATAAACCTGTATTCACCAAAGGGATGAGTGAGACAGATTTAGTACCTTTACGTGAGCAGATATATAAAATACTAGACCAATCACTCCAAAAAGAACATCAGTATGAGTCCGAAAATAGATAAAGATACGGTAGACCGTCTCGCTCACCTGGCCAGACTGGAATTTAATGAGACGGAAAAAGCGGAACTCGTACAGAACATGAACCGGATGCTTGTATTCGTTGATAAGCTGAATGAGCTGAATACCGATAAAGTTGAACCTTTGATTTATATGTGTGATGAGGTGAATATTCTGCGGGAAGATGTAATGAAGGTTACTATTACTCAAAAAGAGGCATTAATGAATGCTCCTCAGAAAGACTCCGACTATATTAAGGTACCGAAGGTGGTTGACAACAAGAAATAATCGCAGTGCAATAGGCCTGTATGAAAAGAACCCATTCCGAAAGGAATGGGTTCTTTTTGTTAAGCTGATAGAATTCTTTTACGAAGTCTATTTTAACAGAATTCTTCAAAAGTCATCTTTAAATGTTCTGCAATCATTTGTGCAGAGCGTCCTTCGATATGATGACGTTCAACAAAATGTACAAGTGTTCCGTCCTTAAAAAGACCGATTGAAGGAGAAGATGGAGGATAAGGAGCAAAATGTTTACGGGCTTCCATCACCGCTTCGGTATCGAATCCTGCAAAAACAGTACAAAGTCTGTCAGGATGTTTTGCGCCGGCTACGGCAAGTTTAACCCCGGGTCTGGCAGCTCCTGCCGCACAACCGCATACTGAATTCACAACAACAAGCACAGTTCCTTTGCTGTTTATGGCTGCGTTAACCTGATCTGGTGTGGTGAGATCTTCAAATCCAACGGTAGTCAACTCCGCTTTCATTGGTTTTACCATTGCTTCTGGATACATGGGTATAGGATTTAGGGTGTTTTAAATAACGATTTGTCATGCAAAAGTACGAAATTCATCACTATATTCTTACTTTTGGCCTCCATCTAATTGGAACCTGATGAAACATACCATACTCATTCTCGGAACCTGTCTTACAGGCTTATTTCTCCTTTCCGCCTTTGGTGGAGATGATTCCAAAATCAAATTAGTTGAAAAAGTCACAAAAAAAGGCAATGAAATCGTCATTCCCTATGAGCGCTATGTCTTGCCTAATGGCCTGACGCTGATCATCAGTGAGGATCATTCAGATCCAATTGTTCATGTGGATGTGACTTACCATGTCGGTTCTGCAAGGGAACAGGAAGGACGATCTGGTTTTGCCCATTTCTTTGAACACATGATGTTCCAGGGCTCGGATCATGTTGCAAACGGGGAGCATTTCAAAACGGTTTATGAAGCAGGAGGTACCCTAAATGGCAGCACCAATACCGATCGCACGAATTACTGGGAAACTCTTCCTTCCAATCAACTCGAAAAAGCACTATGGCTTGAATCAGACCGGATGGGGTTCCTGATTAATTCGGTGACTCAGCAAAAGTTTGAAGTGCAAAGGGGTACAGTTAAAAATGAACGAGGCCAGAATTATGACAATCGCCCCTATGGTCTTGTAGAGGAAAAGACTGCAGAAGCGTTTTATCCTCAGGGACATCCCTATTCCTGGTTGACCATCGGGTATATAGAAGACCTGAACAGAGTAGATGTACATGACTTGAAAAACTTTTTCATGCGTTGGTATGGCCCTAACAATGCGGTGATTACTATAGCAGGGGATGTTAAACCAGCGGAAGTGATTGCACTGGTGGAAAAATATTTCGGACCTATTCCAAGAGGAATTGATGTTAAACCGATGCCGAAGACAGCCGCGGTGCTGGATAAAGACCGGTATCTGTCATACGAAGACCGCGTACGGAGCCCTCAGCTGAACATCTCCTGGCCTGGTACCCCAACAGGAACCACGGATGCGATTGCACTGGATGCATTATCCGAAATCCTCGCCAATTCCAAGACTTCTATCTTTTATAAAAAATTTATACTCTCCCGCATCGCCGGACGGGAAGTGATGTTACATGATGAGCGCGAATTGGCTGGAATGATCCGCTTCAGCGTAACTACATTTCCTGGTACAACACTGGCTCAGGCAGACAGTATTATAAAAGCAGGTTTTGCGGAGTTCGAGAAAAAAGGAGTCACTGATGAAGATATTAATAAGTTTAAGAATAGCACGGAAGTAGCGCTTATGAATGAGTTATCTTCTGTTAGGGGTAAGGCTTCCATGCTGGCTCATAATTTCACACTCCTGGGTGACCCGAACCAGCTTACTCATCAGATTGCAGACCTTCATAAACTTACCAAAGCGGATGTGATGCGGGTGTATGAAAAATATATTAAAGGAAAACATGCAGTCTACCTGAGCGTATATCCTCCCGGACATCCTGATGTGGTGGCTGCCGCCGACAACTTCACTCCTCCTAAACATCGCACCGATATCCCGGAGAGTAGTGAATATAAAAACCTTTCTTATAACAAGGCAAACGATAATTTTGATCGGAGTGTGAAGCCTACAGCCGGAGCGGCTCCGATGGTCAAAGTACCTGACTATTGGGAACAAAAATTTCCGAACGAGTTAAAACTTATCGGTGTTAAGAATGATGAGCTGCCCATGGTTAATATCACCATTAACCTGAATGCCGGTCATCGCCAGGAACTAATTTCCCAGGCCGGAATTTCGAACCTGACTGCAACCATCCTCAACCAGAGCACGAAGAAGCATAAGGCCGGAGAAATTGAGAATATGCTCGATATGCTCGGAAGCAGCGTAAACTTCTCTTCTGGTAAGGACGATTTTTCGCTCAATATAATGTCACTCACAAAGAACCTGGATGCAACTCTTAAAATTGCTGAAGAGATGTTTACTTCTCCTGGTTTTGATTCCTCTGAATTCTCAACAGAGAAAAAGAGTATACTCGAAAGTATTGCCAACGCCGCTTCAAGCGCCGAAACAATTGCGAATAATGTGTTTAACAAGTTGATCTATGATGAAAAAAACATCATGTCTTTGCCTGCTTCGGGTACAGAGGCAAGTGTTAAAGCGATCAACCTTAAAGATGTACAGGATTTTTACTGGAACCATTATTCCCCGTCAATTGCTAATGTGGTAGTGGTAGGAGATGTGGACCAGGCTTCAATTGTAAAAAAACTCGGATTTCTCTTGTCCTGGAAAAACAAGCCTGTGACCATGATGACACAGGCTCCGGATGCCCCGAATGCGAATAAACTTATTATTTACTTAGTCAATAAAGACAAGGCAGCTCAATCGGTGCTGAGAATGGGCGAAACTACCGGCCTCAAATTTGACACGGATGGTGAATATTTTAAATCCAGTGTCATGAATTACCCGTTGGGTGGATCGTTTACAAGCAGGATCAATCTCGATATTCGTGAAAAAAGAGCATGGACTTACGGAGTTAATTCCCAGTTCGCTTCTGATAAATATAATGGTCTCTTCATTGTCAGAGCGCCGGTAAAAATCAATGCAACAGACTCCAGTCTGGTAGACCTTATTACCATCATGAAGGAATATCAGGATAAAGGGATGACCCAGGAGGAGCTTGAATTTGCGCAGAAATCAATGTCGCTTAGTGATGCGCTTAATTACGAAACACCCCGTCAGAAAGCGGCATTCCTCAAACGCCTTCTCGACTTTAACCTTGATAAAAACTATGTCAAAAAACAGACGGATGTTTTAAACGGTTTGAAAAAAGAGGAATTAATGCAACTAGCCTCGAAGTATATCGTAATAAACAAGATGAAGATACTGGTAGTAGGAGATAAGAAAGTCATTTACCCTGGTCTTCAGAAGTTGGGTTATGATATTGTGGAGCTCGATACCAACGGTAACCCTCTGCCTGTAAAATAAGGACTTCGGAAATCCCTGAGGAACTCAGGGGTTTCTTTTCTTTTTAAAAAATTCTTTGAGGAGGGTGGCAGACTCCTCTTCCAGAATACCACCTGTTATTTTCGTTCTGGGGTGAAGCAGGGGCTGACTGATCTTAAGAAATCCTCGTTTTTCATCTCTCGCCCCATAAACAATTCGGCCTATCTGGGTCCAGAAGCTTGCTCCGGCACACATCACACAAGGTTCAAGAGTCACATAAAGAGTGCATTCAGGAAGATATTTTCCTCCCAGTCCTGCAGTGGCGGAGGTAAAGGCCTGCATTTCAGCATGGGCTGTAACATCGGTCAGATGCTCTGTATAGTTATGAGCCCTGGCCAGGATCGTGTTTTGACAAACAATTACAGCTCCAACAGGCACCTCATCAACTTCAAAAGCCTTACGGGCTTCCTTCAGGGCCTCCTTCATAAAACGGATATCAAGATCCAACTGAGCTTCCATAGCAGCTATTTGGTGCAAACATATCCATTTTTTAAGGAATGGATCAAGGTAAAAAATCAGTTCCGGTTTTAATAACTAATGGCTCAGAATCCTTGGTAGAACAGAGAAAAGGTTTATATTTGAATATAATTTGTGCGGCTCGAAATCAAATCCATTCACCTTATCCAGTTCCCATGAAACAGAAATACATCCTGTCGACCTCCTTATTTATTCTGATAACCCTCTTTTCCTTTCGGACCTTTGCCCAGGTCAGCATGAGTGCCAGCACTAGCACAGGCTGCGGTCCATTGTCTGTTAATTTTACAAGCTCTGCGCCAGGTACTGCGGCCACTTGGAGCTGGACTTTCGGAGATGGAGCCACCAATTCAACCAATCCTAATCCGAGCCATACTTATACTAATCCGGGTCAGTATTATGCACAATTATATGTGTATGATAACAGCTCCTTTTTTCTGGGAAATGCTGGTCAGTGGATAACCGTATCCGGAACCTCTGATTCATTGAATCTTTCCAGCCGCCAGGCTTGTCCGGGTGATAATGTGGGTGTTTGTATAAACACTTTTGGCAATGTTTCGATCACTAAAGTAGTTTGGGATTTCGGAGATGGATATACAACCTCCAATACATATAATTGCACCAACCATGCTTACGCCACAGCAGGGACCTACACCATCCAAGCTGTTGCAACAACCTCCTGTGGAACCACCACTGCGTGGGGCATCATCAACGTCAACTCGAATGCGCAATTTACAAGCACTCCTTATTTTCAACTCGCATCTGACAGTCTGTGCCCCGGAGATGCAGCTGGTTTCTATACCGACTGGAATTATCAGAATTATGCATTGGATTTTGGCGATGGAAATACAGTTACCCATTCTTATAATGTGAACGGCAATAACAGCCAGGTAAACCATGTCTATCCAACAATAGGAACCTATCCGGTTAAAATGACCTATTTCAACTCCTGCGGAAATTCGAAAGTAATCCTGGACACCATCAGGGTTTCTACTCATCATCTGGTAGGTGGGTACGTGAGTATACAAATTAACTATGGACAGCATTATGATACCGCTTGTATCAATTCCTATGTTCAGATGTATCCGAATGGTCCTGCTTTTTCTTCTTATAAATGGAATTTTGGGGGCGGTGCCACCGATACTTCCACCCAGGAAACCCCTACCCATAAGTATCCTTCACTTGGTAAGTTTGCGGTTCAATTGACAGTGACCAATGGTTGCGGAAATAGCAAGACGATTACAGACACGGTTCATATTGTAAACACACTTCCATTCGGAGGACTGGGCAGCAGCATTACACCAGATACAATTTGTCCAGGACAAGCAGTGCATTATTATGCCTACCCGAACTCAGGAAGCGGTAATGATCCAAGTCTTACTTATATCTGGAACTTTGGAGATGGCACCAGTTCTGCCGGATCCCAGGGCTCTCATAATATGCCGAATGTGGGTACTTATACCTACGCATGTACCGGTCAGAATTCTTGCGGTAGTAAAGATTCTTTGAAGCAGGTTGTTGTGGTTTCTCCTACAGCTATACCAAACAAAAAGGATTATATGTATGAAGCTTCAGCCACAAGCCGGGCAGCCTGCCCTGGAGATTCCATCCTCTTTATTTTTGGACCGGCAGGAAATGGTACGGTGCATTGGGACTTTGGTGATGCAAATAATGCTAACGCCACACAATCACTCACTTTCCAGAATGCAGTGTATCGTTTTGCAAAACATGCCTATACCCTTACCGGCCATTTTGTTGCAACGGTAACCTTTACCAACTCTTGCGGAAACTTTTTCAGTGATACCATTGGAGTAAATATCAATCCTCATTCGAGCGATTTTGGAAGCGGCAATGGTAATATTATCATTTATGATAATACAGTCTATCCTTGTCAAGGTGCTCCGATCACCTTCTACGCACTGCAGGGTTCAACCTATGTCTGGAACTTTGGAGATGGTACCG
Organism: Bacteroidota bacterium; assembly: GCA_003153435.1. Taxonomy (GTDB): domain Bacteria; phylum Bacteroidota; class Bacteroidia; order Palsa-965; family Palsa-965; genus Palsa-965. The sequence goes on along the minus strand of PLYR01000142.1, from coordinate 8,827 downwards.
GCAATGTGGTAACCCATCAAAGTCTTTCTCCTGTCAACCACGTTTTCCAGAATTCAGGAAAATACCTTGTTACCTGCAAAGCAATAAACGGTTGTGGTTATTCCGCAAATGATTCTGTAACAGTAGATATTCCAGCCTCTCTTATCAAGATTACCACGAACTCAGTAAACGCCCATTGTCATCAATCCAACGGAAAAGCAATTGCGGTCATAAGCGGAGGTACGGCACCTTACTCTTATCAGTGGTCGAATGGAAAATCACAATACATTGATGATTCCATTCCGTCCGGTATTTATGTGATCAATGTCACCGATATCAAGGGTTGTACGAATTTCAAAATAGCTACGGTTAATGATGCGGAAGCTCCAACCATAACCGTGGGAACCGTGGTGAACGTATCCTGTTATGGAGGAAATGATGGAGCTATCTCCATTAATCTTATCGGAAGCTCTTCCCCATATACCTATAATTGGTCTACTGGTGCTACCTCCCAGAATATCAACAACCAGGTTGCCGGTCCGAAAGAGTTAACCGTCACCGATGCGAATGGATGTACTTCATCTAAAAGTATTCTGATTGGAGAATCACCTCCGGTTAGTGTTTCCATCGTTGTACACAGCGCTACATGCGGAGTTGCTGATGGAAGTGCTACAGCTGCAGTAAACGGTACCACGGGGCCCTACAACTATATCTGGTCTAACAGTGTCAATACACAGGCGAATACAGGTATTAGCCCGGGGAATTATACCGTAACTGTAGTTGATAATAACGGATGTCTCTTTTACGCAGACGCAACGGTGAGCAATGTCAATGGCCCGTATATCTATCAGGATTCTATCCTTGGAACTGGTTGCGGAAACGCATTAACACAGATCTATACCCATGCTGCGGGAGGAACTTCTCCATATACCTATTCCTGGTCAACCGGAGCCACTACGGCTGCATTGACAAACGGTGGTGTTGGAAATTATATCCTGACCGTATCCGGACATAACGGTTGTAAGTCTGTACAATCGTTTAACATTACCCACGATATGCCGGCCGGACTTCCAATCTGCCTCATTACTGTGGATACTGCTACCAATACCAACCAAATGAACTGGAACAATCCGGTATCTACAAATATTGCCCGTTATAATATCTATAAAGAAAGTTCGCAAAATGGGTTATACTATCTGGTGGATACAGTAAACTATCATCACATGAGTCAGTGGACCGACCCGAATGCGAATCCTCAGGTTCGTTCCTGGAAATACAGAATCAGTGTAGTTGACCAATGCGGGGATGAGTCACCTCTAAGTGCAGAGCACAAAACGATTCACCTGAACATCAACAGTGGTTTGGGCGGTGCCTATAACCTGATCTGGGATGAATACATCGGATTTGCTTACAGCACCTACATCATTTCCAGGTATACCATCTCTGGTGGATGGGTTCAGATTGCTACCGTTCCTGCAAACGTGCTTTCCTATACGGATGCTTCACCCCCAGCAAATACTTACAGCTATAAGGTAGAAGCGGTGGCTAGTTTCAATTGCACCCCATCTACACGGGCTCAGATCAACACTTCCCGTTCGAATATTAAAACGGTTATGGCCAGCCCTCTGGAAGTTGAACAAATGGTACAGCCATACGCCTTCACGTTATTCCCGAATCCGAATGACGGGCATTTTACAGTGGGTTATCCCTACAGCCAGGATGGTTATGTGATACAAGTATATAATGTGGTGGGTCAGGAAGTTTACAACTCCAGAATCACTGCCGCAGACGCCGCTCAGAGTATTAACAGCAAAGAAGTTTCTCTGGATGTTCTTCCTGCCGGTATTTACACCATTTCCTTTAACGGGTTGAATGGCAAAGTCGTTAAGAAAGTGATTGTCAGATAAAAAAAGACATTCTCAAATAAATCCTAAATTTGCCCGGATAGTCAGACTATTCGGGCAAATTCATTCTATGGGCAAACGTCTTTTAGTCCTCCTTGTGTTCATCTGCTTTTGGGGAGTTCCCTTTCTTTCCTATGCCCAACAGTATAACATCAAAGCATTTTCGACGAAAAGCGGACTGGCCAATTCCACTGTCAATAATATCTTCCTCGACACCCGGGGTTACCTGTGGTTCTCAACCCAGGGAGGTGTCTCCAGGTTTGACGGTCGTTTCTTTAAGAACTATACCTCGCATGATGGGCTTCCCGGAATAGATATTACTTCTGTTACCGAAGACCTCCGGGGAAATATCTGGATCACCACAAATAATTTCGGGGTTTCCAAATTTGATGGAAAAACTTTTACCAATTACTCCACAAAGGATGGTCTAGGAAGCGATGTGGTATACTCTGCTTATGTAGATACAGATAATAAGATTTGGTTCGCCACCTTTGGAGGCATCAGCTGCTTCGATGGAAAATCATTTACAAACTTAACTACCAAGGATGGACTCCCGTCAAATGAATTTTTCGCGGTTACAGGAGATCAACATCATAATCTTTGGTTCGGTATGCGGAAAAAAGGACTCTGTAAATATGATCCTCATTCCGGACCCAATGGCAGGCGCTTTACCGAATACTCCTATGAAGATGCCTCGGTAGAGGTAAATGTTTTTACTCTTCAGTTTGATGATGCCGGTAAGCTTTGGATCGGTACCACCTCGAAAGGTGTGTGCTTCCTGGAAGAAGGGAAGATTGTTCCTTCCAACATTGATAAACTGCGGAGTTCATTCATCAGTTCTATCAGGCAGGACAGACACCATGCCATTTGGATTGGTTCGGATATAGGTTTATATAAATATATGTCGGGCCGGGCCGGAACCTTGTTTACGGAGAAAAACGGTCTCGTCTCTGCCAATATCTTCAGCTTGTGCGAAGATTATGAAGGTAATATCTGGGCAGGAACAGGGCTTGGCGTAAATCAATTCCGGAATGAAGCCCTGGTAACCTTTACAGAGAAAGAAGGATTAGTCAACAACAAAACAATCACTTTTACACAAACCCGATCGGGTGAATATCTGCTGAGCTGCTCCGGAGCAGGACTCAGTTCATTCGATGGTCATGCATTTCATCCAGTGCCGATTAAAGAACTGGCCGGAACCAATGTTCAGGCATTGTGTGAAGACTCCAAGCAGCGTCTCTGGGTAGGCTTCGAATCTAACTTCTCCAGCAGCTTGATGGTACTCGAAAAAAAGAATGGTGTTTACGCGCTTTCAAAATCATATCACAACCTCTGTGGGAAACAAATCACAACCATCAGCCGGATAGTAGAAGGACAGGATGGGGATATCTGGATCGCTTCTTTCGGGAATGGAATATTCAGGGTTCATGGCAATGAGGTTGCTGCTGTACCTATTCCCAACGATTCTCTCAATAATGTGCTCACCTTATTTCAAGATAGTAAAGGACGCCTATGGTTCGGATCCTCGCAGGAAGGACTCCTAATGTTTGATGGCTCTAAATGGCAGCATTTTTCAAAGAAAAACGGCCTACCGGATAATACAGTCTGGTGTATTACGGAGGATAAAAAAGGAAATATTTTTCTGGGAACAGCAGAGAGTGGAATAGTTTGCTTTGATGGAAAAAAATTCAATCCTATCACCTCTACTGAAGGTCTCGTCTCCAACCTTGTCTATTCACTGCTGGTGGATGCAAAAGGGAAATTATGGGCAGGAACAGACAAAGGAATTGTGAAGATGAGAGTGAATAAAGACTTTACCACCGATTCAGTGAAGTTTTATGGAGAGCAGGAGGGACTCATGGGAACAGAGATCTGTCAGAACGGATTTTTTACTGATCAGAGCGGTAAACTGTGGATCTGTACGACCAATGGCCTGAGCCGTTATTCTTCTTTTCATGATTATATCAATAATATTCCACCCCGAATTCTGCTTAATGATATCAAGCTTTATTATCAGGATGTGGATTGGACCAAATATGCAAGTAAACTGGATCCGATCACCAAACTGCCCATCAATCTTTCTCTGGGACATAAAGATAATCACCTCACGTTCGACTATCAGGCCCTGACTACCGGTAACGTACACTATACCTTTAAACTCGAAGGCCTGGATGCTGACTGGTCGCCTCTGACTACGAATACGCAAGCTGTTTACACCAACATCCCTCCCGGAGGCAACTATATCTTTAAAGTGAAAGCGGTGAATTCAGATGGCTATTGGAGCGATCAGGAAGTTTCTTTCTCGTTCCGAATCACTCCTCCGTTCTGGAAGACCTGGTGGTTCTATACCATCTGTATCCTGATCATCGGAGGCACGGTTGTTTTGGTGATCCGCCGCCGTACCGCTAAACTGGAGGAAGAAAAAAGAATTCTGGAAGAGAAAGTGGAGGAAAGGACTGTGGAGTTGAAAGGTGCCAATGATCAGTTAAGCCTGGCCTTTAAAGATATCAAAGACAGTATTAATTATGCACAACGGATTCAGCAAGCCATCCTTCCCCTGAGCACTGAAATCAGAAAGGAATTACCCGATCATTTTATTTACTTCAAGCCACGGGATGTGGTGAGCGGCGACTTCTACTGGTTTAACAAAAAGGACGGAAAAATATATATTGCGGCATGCGATTGTACCGGGCATGGAGTACCGGGTGCATTCATGAGTATTATTGGGAATTCCCTGCTCAATGAAATTTCACACCAGGCAGAGATGTCTGATCCGGGTTATATTCTGAATGTCCTTCGTGACCGTATCATTCTCGCATTGAAACAACAGAGCGGTGAGCAAGAAAGCAAAGATGGGATGGATATGATGCTCTGCTGTATTGATAAGAAGAATAAGAAACTAAGCTTTGCGGGTGCCAATAATCCCCTATATCTGATTCGTAAGGGAGAGCTGAAGGAGTTTAAAGGAAACAAGCAGCCTATCGGCGTTTATGGGGATGTACTGAAGCCTTTCACCAACCAGGAACTGGATCTTCTGCCAGGAGATATCATCTATATCTTCAGCGATGGTTACCCGGATCAGTTCGGAGGACCGAAAGGCAAAAAATTCCTATACACCCGGTTCAAGGAACTCCTTCTTTCCATATCAGGCCGGACCATGGATCAGCAGTATTCCGACCTCGACAGAGCTTTCTGGGATTGGAAAATGGAGCATGAGCAGGTTGATGATGTGCTGGTGATAGGGATCCGGATCTAGTTAAACCTATCACTCTCTCCTATTAATTCTTAATTTTACCCCTTGTAATAAAGATTTAAGCAATGCTGAAAACAAAATATAGAACGCATACATGCGGGGAACTTACCATTAAAAATAAAGGCCAACAGGTTACTCTTTGCGGATGGATTCAAAAGGTTAGGAAATTAGGAGGGATGACTTTCATTGATCTCCGCGATCGATATGGAATAACACAGCTTGTAAGCCAGGATGAAGGAGCTATAGATGGCTTTTCCCGTGAAATGGTTCTGCAGGTGGAAGGTGAAGTGATTGAACGCCAAAGTAAAAACCCGAAGATAAATACTGGAGAGGTAGAGATCCGCATCAGTAAATTAACCGTTCTTAATAAATCACTTACTCCCCCCTTTACCATAGAAGAGGAGACCGATGGAGGAGAGGAACTCCGAATGAAATACCGTTACCTCGATCTCCGGCGTAACAACGTACGTGCCAACCTCGAACTGCGTCACCGCATGGCTATTGAGACCAGAAATTTTCTTGACAAGCTTCAATTCCTCGAAGTAGAAACGCCTGTGCTCATTAAATCAACCCCCGAGGGAGCACGTGACTTTGTAGTGCCTTCCCGAATGAATCAGGGGGAGTTCTATGCCTTGCCCCAGAGCCCTCAAACATTCAAACAACTCTTGATGGTAGCGGGATTCGACAGATATTACCAGATTGTAAAGTGTTTCCGCGATGAAGATCTGAGAGGTGACCGTCAGCCTGAATTCACCCAGATCGATTGTGAGATGACCTTTGTGGAGCAGGAAGATATCCTGAATATTTTCGAAGCACTGGTGAAACATCTTTTCAAGACAGTCAAAAACATAGAGATCCCCGAGCTTACTCGTATGACGTATGCCGATGCCATGAAGTATTATGGATCGGATAAGCCGGATATACGTTTTGAAATGAAATTCACGGAGATGAATGAAGTTGTGAAAGGAAAAGGCTTTAAAGTATTTGATGAAGCGGGACTGGTAGCCGGGATTTGTGCCAAAGGAGCAGGGGAGTATACCCGTAAACAACTCGACGAACTTACCGAATTTGTGAAACGGCCCCAGGTAGGCGCCAGCGGACTTGTGTATGCACGCTATAATAAGGATGGAACCATTAAATCATCGGTCGATAAATTCTTTAATGAAGAAACACTCAAAGGCTGGGCAGAGGCGTTCGGAGCAGAGCCCGGCGATCTGATGCTGATCCTGGCCGGTGAGCCTCATAAAACAAGGAAGGCGTTGAGTGAACTTCGTCTGGAGATGGGATCTCAGCTGGGACTAAGAGATAAAACCAAATTCGCCTGTCATTGGGTCATTGATTTCCCGATGCTCGAATGGAATGAAGAAGGGAAACGCTGGCATGCCATGCATCATCCGTTTACCGCTCCCAAACCGGAAGACATGGATAAGCTTGTGTCTGATCCTGGATCTGTCAGAGCCAATGCATATGACCTGGTCATCAATGGAGTGGAAATTGGCGGGGGATCTATCAGGATTCATAATAAAGAATTGCAAGCCAGGGTGTTTGATATACTTGGATTCACCAAAGAAGATGCCCAATACCAGTTTGGCTTCCTGATGAATGCATTTGAATATGGTGCTCCGCCTCATGGGGGACTGGCATTCGGCTTCGATCGACTCTGCGCACTCTTTGGAGGAGCTGATGCAATTCGCGACTTTATTGCCTTTCCCAAAAACAATTCTGGAAGAGATGTCATGATTGATTCCCCCTCTATAATCTCTCCCGAGCAGTTAAAGGAACTGGGAATTGCAATCAAGTGAGGATGTAAATCGAGGGGTTACAATCACTTTCACATCCTTTTTTGAATACCTTTGTATCAGAAATGAAATAAAAGCAATATTAATTAGCTAATTAAAATGGAAACCGAGAAAAAAGAACAAAAGAACAACAGAGGCATTGTGATCCTCCTGCTTGTATTATTAATAGGATCAATAGGAATGAATTTCTTCCTCTGGTCATCAAAAAACAAAGAAATTACCGTCATCCAGAACAAAGTAGACACCCTAGTGGTGAACAATACGAATCTGGAAGTGGATGTAAAGTCAAAAGTAGCCGAACTGGAAGTGTTTCGTGGGAAGAACGATTCTCTGAATCATGTAATTGATCAGGGTGTTGCAAGAATCCAGGGTATGGAATCGGAGATTGCAGTGCTCAAAAAACAATCGAAAGGAAATGCAACCAAGAAAAAGGAGTTGGAAGCCAAAATTGCAGAGCTTGATAAGCTGACCGAAGAATATCTGGAGCGTATTGACCAGCTAGTAACCGAAAACAAACTCCTCAAGAAAGAGAATGATGATCTGACCACCAACCTTACGGCTGCAAATTCAGACAAAGCCAATCTTCAGGATAAAGTCAATACGGCTTCTATGCTCAAGACCGAATATGTAAAGGTAACCCCAATGAAGAAAAAGCTTCTCAATGGAAAGCTGGAAGAAACCGCTATTGCCAAGAAGGTCGTGAAGTTTAGTACTGACTTCAGTGTGATGGATAATAAAGTAGCTCCTGCTGGAAAGAAAACAGTGTACCTCCGTATCGTAGCTCCTGATGGAAAAGTAATCGGCGGACCGGAAGCCAGCTCCGGTAAATTCAAAAATACTAAAGGTGAAGACCTTCAGTTTACCACCAGCAAAGACATTGATTATACCGGTGCAAAAACCGACCTAAACATGGAATACAATGAGACATCCAAAGCTATGTTTGTACCCGGTAATTACACGGTAGAGATTTATGTGGATGGAACACTGACTTCGGCTGTTGGAGTAGCCTTGAAATAGAATTCCAATCGTAACGTTGTTCAAGTTAACATGAGAAAGGGAGTCCAATTTGGACTCCCTTTCTCATGTTAAGTCGTTACACACGCTGCTACTCCATAAATNNAACACACTCTGCTTCTTCATAGATACACTCTGTTTCTTCATAAACACACTCTGCTTCTTTAAAAATACACTCTGCTTCTTCATAAATACACTCTGCTTCTTCATAAACACACTCTGTTTCTTCAAAGATACACTCTACTTCTTCATAAACACACTCTGTTTCTTCAAAGATACACTCTGCTTCTTCATAAACACACTCTGTTTCTTCAAAGATACACTCTACTTCTTCATAAACAGACCCTGTTTGGGCAAATTTGTTTAGCAAGTCAACTTAGCTCATGGTGAAGGAGGAGTCAATCTTACATCATTTGATGTAAGGTATATGGCAATTCTGTGCATTATATCAACTTTTCTTGTTCTGGTATATTAAATAATGCTGTTTTTGTTAATGATGCATCTATTTGTTCTACACTTGTATGAAATACAGTACTCACTCCTGAAGTATTATTTTCAGGTTTAATCGAATAAAGTCAATCAAGAATTGTAATTGCTCTAGGACATTTAGTATAACTAAACTACTTAGATCTAGAATGTCTTGTGATCTAAAGTTGATATTTTATCATTTTAATCAATACCTATGAAAAAGAAAATCCTTGTTTTCACGATGATTATTTCAGCCTTCTCATTGAACGTCTTGGCTCAGAAGATTCAAGAGGCCCCTGCACCGGTAGATCCTTACTTTCATGATCCTGCATTTTATAAGATTCAAGATGGAATGAAAATGAAATCCTGGAATTTCGTTGAACAACTGGAGATTCCGTTGTAACAGCCCC
>PLYR01000149.1 GCA_003153435.1 Bacteroidota bacterium | reverse complement strand
GCAAATAGAGAGTGGAAGTCGGGTTCCATACCTCCATCCAGAGTTAGCATAGGGTATTCCATTCCATCCTGAGCATCACAGACAACCATCTTCGGATATCCATACATGCCAAAATCTTCAGAATACAACTTGATGACTTTTGCGGTAAAGTCTGCTGCCGTTTGCCACCTTCCAGCATGCGGTTCTTCTGCCATCGCAAGGATCTGAATACCGTTCCAGGATGTTTCTCCTATCCGGTAGGTAGGATCAGCCGTGAAAGCAAAATCATGAACATTGTCGGCGTGAAATTTCCAGGTCTTCCGGGTACCATCAGGCTTGATATGGAATGTTGGAGGAGAGTTCCATACTTTCCCTTTGAATCTTTTAATATCGAGTGAATCTCTTAATGCTGGTGGCAGTACTTCGGCTTTGTTCTGCAGAATACCTGTTGCATCCATTACAAAATCGTTGGCAAAAGTGAGCTCGACATCAAAAGATCCGAAGTCGCCATAAAATTCCCGGGTCAGATGCTGGTCTGTATCCCAACCCTGTTTGCGGTCGTAAACAGAAATACGGGGATACCAATGTACCCCGTCATAATGTTTATATCCCCAGGCATTGAACATTTTCATTCTCCGCCTGATGGATCCTCCGGGATCAAAGTAGGACTTGAAATCGATTGTGAATTTTATCGATTCACCCGGTTTCAGAGGTGCAGGAAGAAATGCTTTGAGGATGGTATTGTCCAGCTCGGTTTTTAAATCAAGCCCATTGATTTGAATCTTGGAAATCTTTGTTCCAAGTCCTTGCGACTCATATTTTCCATACCTGATTGGATAATTGTTCGCCTTGTGAAGCATATCCGTATAGGATCCGGGCTGAAAGGCGTTTTCGTAGAGGTGAAAATATACATAAGCTAAAGTATCGGGGGAATTATTAGTATAAGTCAGCTCTTCACTTGCAGTAATGATGTCAGTTTTTTCGTCAATATCAGCTTTGATGCTGTAATGAACATCCTGCTGCCAATAGCCTTCAAAGGGTTTCCGGTTTTTCCAATAAAGAGAATTTTCCTTCGATTGAAAGGGGACGGGTGACTGAGAAAAGGTTGAAGAAAAAATCAGAACAAGGCTGAAGCCAAGCAGAACAAACTTTTTTATCATGACTAATAATTTGACAGTGCGAAAGATACGAATATAAACCTAACCTGGGAAAAGGCCAGGAGGGTTTACTCCTCTGAAATGACAGGATGTGGATGAGCAGTGTGTTTCTTCCTTTTTGCGGAATGGATGCCGGCATTAAACTCAAATCCGATCAGTAGTACGAGGCAGTTTAAGTAGATCCACATCAGTACAATGAGAAGTGTTCCGATAGAGCCATATACTTTATTGTACTTCCCGAAATGACCTACATAATATCCAAAACCAAGAGAGGTGAGGGCGCAGAGGATAGTAGCGATGGTAGAGCCGGCTGAAGCAAATTTCCAGCCGATTTTGGAAGCTGGGCCTAGGTAAAAGCAGGAGGAGATAACGGTGAAAAGCAGTGCCGAAAGGATTATCCAGTGGGTAGATTTAATTAAATAAAATGCCCAGTGCCCTTTGGGAAGGACATGACGGGTAATGTGGTCGCTTCCTACCATTAACCCTACGGCAAGTGTTAATAACAAGGCGAAAATCAGAACAAGCAGCAAGGATACCAGTCGCTGTTGAAGGGGTTTGCGCGTTTCGGTTGTATGGTAGCTGGTGTTAAATGCGGTAATCATAGAATTGAATCCGTTTGTGCTGAAATAGAGAGCGGTCAGAAAACCGACTGATAATAACTTACCATTTTGTTTGGTTACTACCTCTACCAATGTATCTTCAGCCGCTTTAAATGAGTCAGGGGGCATAATATCCTTGATCATTTTGAGAATTTGTGCCTGGAAGTCAGGAATAGGGATGTAGGGTATCAGCGTAAAAAGAAAGATGATGGAAGGGAAGATGGCCAGAAAAAAACTAAATGCCATTGCCGAAGCGCGGGTAGGAAGGGCCCCTTTGTCAATGCCATGATAGAAAAAATTACCAGTATCATAAAGGCTCACACCTTCGAATCCCGGAGGATAAATTTTACCAGACCACTTTTTCAGCCATTGAAAAATATAGGTCTTGGCTAGAAATCGCTCAATCGGGCCTTGGGTCTCAGGGCTCATAAAATCGGATGTTATTTAAAGGCCTTGAGGCTTAAATCCAGGCTTTTGAAACTGTGTGTAAGTGCACCAACAGAAATGAAATCTACCCCGGTTAATGCATATTCCCGAATGGTATTTTCATTGATTCCACCGGAAGCTTCTGTTTCGAATCGTTTTCCAATAAGCTGGACGGCTGTCTTTAGGTTTTCGGGTGTGAAGTTATCCAGCAAAATCCTGTTAATATTTCCCGGGCCTTCTTCTAACGCCTCATCAAGCTCTTCAAAATTTCGGACCTCTATCTCCACTTTAAGATTCATTTTTTTCTTAACGAGATATTCTCTGACTGCACTTATCGCTTCTTTTATTCCTCCTGCATAATCAACGTGATTATCTTTAATGAGAATCATATCATAAAGTCCAATACGATGATTCATTCCTCCTCCAATTCTCACTGCCCATTTTTCAAGCAATCGCATGCCGGGTGTTGTTTTTCTGGTATCAAGTAACTTTGCGCCCGTTCCTTCAATCAGTTTTAAATATCTGGAAGTGGTAGTTGCAATTCCACTCATTCGTTGCATGCAATTGAGGACAGGACGTTCCGCTAAGAGAATAGATTGTTCTTCTCCCGACACTTCCAGAATAATATTCCCTGGCTCAATGGGTTGCCCATCGAAAATAAATGTCCTCACCTCAAGAGAGGGATCAACCTCTTTGAAAATAAGCTCAGCAAGGGATTGACCGGCCAGGATGCCTGGTTCTTTTACAAGAAGCTTTGCTTTGCCCTTTACACCATGCTTGATACAGGCCAGGGAGGTATGATCCCCATCACCTATATCCTCTTTCAGAGCGGTTTGAATGAATGTTGAAATAGAATGGGGGTCTGGTTGGAATCTGTCAGTTTGGTCACTCATCTTCAGGCTCAATACGAAATTGGGTGATAGTAATTACATTGCTACCAATGGCTGATTTCATGACAAAATTAATCCGGAATTTTCCAGTAGTTGTTTCGAGGGTGCCAATAGCAAACTGAGAATCATTCTTCAAGGCACTTTTATGGGCAATTGTAAAGGATTTCAGACTGTGCTTGGAAAAGAAATCACGGATCAGTAATTCCGCCTGAGCTTTGCTGTATATATTTTCCTGGCTAAGAATTTTAAGATCCACATTGGCAGCAAAATACTTGGAGAGGGCAGCAGCATTCCCGCTTCTTATTGCGGCAGCGATTTCATCCGAAAGGTCAACCCCATCTTTCGGAAAAGAACCAGATAAGAAAAACAGGAGCAATAAAACGTTTTTCATGTAAGTGTTTCCAGGAGAAAATGACGGTTAATGTATTTGTTTGAACAGATAAAATATCTATGAAACAAAGTTAGAGCAAAAACCCCATTTTTCAAAGAAAAGCAGGAAATCAATCTTGTATTATTGGGATACAGGCCTGAGTTTATCGGGCCTGCGTATTTTAAGGGAGAAATCAGTAGATTTGGAAAGAGGAAAAAATAGCATGAAGATCAGCCTTATTTGCACTGGAAGAACAGAGGAACCCTGGATTAAGGAAGGGGTGAATATTTATATGAGCCGCCTTAAACATTACTTCCCTTTTACCTGTGTGGAAATCCCTTCTTTGAAACAGGTGGGAAACGTTGTTCAGTTAAAACAGAAAGAAAAGGAAGGAGAGTTGATCCTTCGGGCTACAGAAGGGTGCGACAGGGTATTCTTACTTGATGAAAAAGGCAAAGAGTACAATTCAAAGGAATTTGCCGCCCTTCTTCAGAAGCAGATGAACGGCTCTGTCAAACACCTTGCGTTCGTTATCGGAGGACCTTTCGGGTTCTCCGATGAAGTATATGCAGTTCATCCCGGGAGAATCGCCTTTTCAAAAATGACATTTACACATCAGATGATCCGATTAATCTGTACCGAGCAGATTTACAGAGGGGCTACTATTTTGAAAGGGGAGAAATACCATCATGACTAATGCCAGTTAAACCCTTTGTAGGAAGATAAAACTTCGATATGGCCGAATCCCTGCTTCTCTTTGTGAGCTATTACCTTTTTCTGCTGTTGATTTTGGTTTTCTTCTTTGCGATTGGTCACATTTTGCATAAGGGAGTTCATGCCCATCTGATCCTGACGGGTTTTTATTCAAAGGTGTTCATTAAAACAATTCTCGGAGTTTTTTTTTGTGTGACATGCTACTCACTCTGGAAAACTTCCGGCAAAACAGTTAACCTGGCCGTTGTACTTGTGTTTTGCTTTCTGCTGTGGGAGCTTAGACAGTATGTCCGAAGAAACAAGCAAGCGGTTTGCATTTCCGCTGTGCAGGAAGAGGAGGTGGCCGCGTCCGGATTCGGGTTTAGTAAACTACTTCCGCTCCTGCTTGTTTCTCTGGGAATTTATACCTGGTTTGCTTGTTTAATAATCCACTTTCAAGGTGAATTTCGGTTTATCCTGAACTGTAATCCGGGAGCTTCTTATTTTGATAAGATCTATTATTCGAATATCTCCCTGATGTTGGGTCTGACCGGACAGGAAAACAGGTTTCTGGTTCAAAATATGCTCAGTCCTGCTTACCATGGAATGGAACCGTATCATTATTTTGAACTCTGGCTGAATACTTTGTTGACGGTACCTTTCCATACCCTAAACTTTGTTTCCTTATATCTTCTTACATATCCGTTTCTGACCATTCTGATTGTCCTGGGAATGGTGGCACTGGCAGAGCGTATCACCCGAGTCTCATTTCTGGTATGGATCAGTTGCATTGCCTTTCTTTTTGTCGGAGGGTTGTATTTTCACAATATTTTTGTTGAGTCTCCCTTTCTGATCGGCTCCGGAGAAGCTCCAATGGAGTTCTCCGGAGAAAAGTTCATGGTGCATTATTCCATCTTGCTGGCTTGTATGCTCTTTTATGTCTCAGGCTATCTCCCTCTTGCAATCACCGCTATGCTTTTGCTTCCCGTGATGTCAATCGGTTCCCTGCCCGGAACTATTTCCGGAATAGCCGTGTTTTTGGTGATCTCTGTCATTACGAAGAGGATCACGAAAATTGAATTTATGAGACTTTTTGGGTATTTGGCAGGATTGCTTCTTTTTATGGCATGGATTTATGTCCACTGGGGGGTTAATGCAATGAGTCCCTATATGCATAAGAAGCTGGTTGATTATATGGATTGGTCAGGAGAAGGTTTCCGATCGATTAAAATATTTCTGGTAGAATTGGTTTATCGGACAATCCGGATTCCTTTCATCACTATCCTTCTTTATGTTCCATTTCTGGGAATCACTGGATTGTGGTTTTTTCAGAAGGGAAGTAATGGGATTAGTAGAAGTCTGCTTTATTTAAGTATGTTGGTCTATGTAGGATCATTACTGGCCTACGGAACATTTTATAAGTTTTTTGATGCAAGTCAGTTCTATACGAATAATTATACTTTTTTGCATGTAGTATTGATTGTTTCCCTGATTCATTATTTTTTCACTACCCATAGTGGCCGTCTGTATTTGCCCGTTGTTCGAAAGGGTTTGCTGTTTGCCATGATCCTGTTATTAAGCTTTAAAGCTGTTTACGCTTTTATCGCCCACCGGAAGTATATTGATCCATCCAATGGAAGTTATTCGGAGAAGTATTTGCTTGAAATTCAAAATATGAATCAAGGAAAGCAGGAAAGAGCCCTTGTAGCTGTACTGCAAGTGGAAGATCCTTTTGATCTGGATAAATCGGGATTTAGTTGTCCATACCTTGTGTATATGCCTCAGTTCTATCCATGTGTGACATTGAATGATCTGAAAAACCCGGCATGGTATTCAGATCTGGAGGTGGCTCGATTTCAACAGGAAGCCGTTCGGCAGGCTGCATTTTCTCAGTTCGTTGAAGCACAAAAACGAGATCAAAGTTTTGTTAGCTACGAACAAAGTCAGGTTGATTTTTTAGATCATTTTCACTTTCAGTATCTGGTCATTGCGAAAGGGGTAGTCTTAGGAGAACCTCTGAAATCAAGAATGGGAAAATGTTCGACAGATGAATTGTCGGGGGAACGGTTTGTTCAGTTGAAGTAGGAGATTTGGTCTTGCTTACTTTTGCTCCTTATCGAGCCATTGCTGCCACTTCCAGGCGCTTCCCATCATTTCTTCAAGGTTGTACCTGGCTTCCCAGTTTAGAATTTTTTTCACTTTACTGCAGTCGGAATAAATGGCTTCCACATCTCCCTCTCTTCTTCCGCCTATTACATGGTTTGGAGTGATGCCACTTACCTTTTTGAAGGCATCAATGGCTTCCAATACACTGACACCGTTACCCGTTCCCAAGTTAAATACATCGTAGGATTTCTGGCTTTTTTCGAGGTGTTGCAGAGCAAGAACATGGGCGTTGGCTATATCGCTTACGTGAACATAATCCCTGATGCAGCTTCCATCCCTGGTGTTATAATCAGATCCGAAAACAGTAAAACTCTTCCTTTTTCCAATTGCTGTCTGTGTTATCAAAGGAACCAGATTGGTAGGAGGATTGATTTGGTCCTCCCCAATGAGTCCCGATTTATGGGCTCCGACTGGATTAAAATACCTCAGGGAAATGGCTTTTGCATCGTTGCATGAGCTGATATAATCTCCGAGAATTCTCTCTCCTACGACCTTGGTATATGCATAAGGAGACTCAGCTTTCTGGAATGGAGTTTCTTCGGTAACTGGTAATTTCTTAATGTTTCCGTAGGTGGAGCAGGACGAGGAAAAAATAATTTTGCTGATATGGTGAGTTCCTGCAGAATCGAGAAGATTGATCAGGGAGACAATATTGTTCCGGTAATAAAGCAATGGGTCAGCAACTGAATCAGGAACAGATTTGAATGCTGCAAAGTGGATGATTCCGCTGATGTCCGGATTGCTCTCAAAGAATTGCTGAAGCGCGCTGGCATCACAAAGATCTGTATTGGTGTAGGTAACCTTTTGACCGGTTATCCTTTCAATTCTTTCATAAGTTTGTGCCGATGAGTTGGAGAAATTGTCAAGTGAAATTACGTTATATGAGGGGTTTTGAAGAAGCTCTATAATAGTATGTGAACCAATGTACCCCGCTCCGCCAGTAACCAGGATGGTCTGTTTTGTATTTTTCATAATTGATTGAAAATTTGACCGATATGGATAATCACTTCTTCGTTAAATTCTGGGAACAGTGGTCATGAAAGAATCTCTTTACGGGAACAAAGATGGTATTTTCAGGTCAATTAATTCTTATTTTTTTCAAAAAGAACCATACTTAGCCGCATTCGGTGAAGATTTATTCAAAATAATCTCTCAGTAAAACATTCAAAACCTATTAATTTTTCATTTCCCCGTTAATAAATTCTTGCTTGTTGGGAGTTTCCATCAATCCTTTGTGAATTAAGTGATTGAAAAAGGTTGAAAATTTTCGGGCACCGATATAATTCAAATGGGCTCTATCTGCAAAATCTGAATTGAAAAGAGGGTAATTAATGAAGTCAAGAAAAGGAACGTCTGGAAATTCTTTTTCCTTGATCTTATTCAATAAGGAATCATTATAGTATAACCGTGAAGGCGGTAAAGGGCATCGTATTAAATACACCTTTATTTTATTATCTGAACAAAGCTTTAGGACTTTAGTAAGATAGTATAAATTGTTTTCTGAAATACTGGATTCAATTTGTGATTTTTTTGGGACAGGATCTGTGAATGAAGGCTGTATTGGAAGTGTGTCTTTATTAACGTAAGTAATAAAATCAGTTGGGGCCCAAGTCGCCTCCAGGAAGCTTTTTTTTCCACTCCATAAGAAAAGTAAATTCTTTTTAAGGGAAGAGGGGACATTCTGAGCAAAACCAAGTGGGTTCCTGCACAGCAAAGTGAACTGTCCCCTTATATCAAGCACAGGATACATCCTTGGAATCAAGTAAGGGAGATATTTGCCCCAGACATTTTCATCAGCGTATTTTTCAATTTGATTGTTTGTGTATTCTATGAAAACGGCTTTAATTTGTTTATTTGCTTCAAGTAACTTTTTAGTTTTGTAATAGGTGAAAAAATAACCTTCCATTGATTGGGCTCCGTTCCAAAAGTTATCTATGAGGGAGTCATTAAAAGCATAGGCCGGGTGAGAGTGGCCAAGAATCACATATTCTTTATGATGTGGGATTTCAAACCCACTTCTTTTATTAATCAGGACATTGGTTGAGAAAAAAAGAAGACAAAATGCAATTAAAAAGCAAAGGCAAAATATCCCTGTTTTACGAATAAATAAATGCATCTCAATTTTTTTAGAATTGGAAATATATAAATGGGTGCTCGCTTTGATTTAACATTACTATGGTCAGTAACAACAACGTATAAACAAGATGTCTGATCACCTTCGGTGATTTGTTCAAAATAGTTGTCAGTGGGTTTTCTAGCTGACGTCCGGCCCATTCGATGATCAGAAAAAGTCCGAGAAATGGAAAAATAATTTTTGGCACCACCATTGGCATTGAAAATAAAGAATAGTTTACCATTCCATGAATATACCCGAAAGCTACATGAAGGTTAGGGGCTCGGAAGAATATCCATGCCAAGGTAGTGAGGGCGAAAGTTAGCGCCATGGCTGCCGCTTCTCTGAGGG
>PLYR01000059.1 GCA_003153435.1 Bacteroidota bacterium | reverse complement strand
AATATCCCCGTGGCCATCCTCAGGTGGCCAATGTGGCTATCAACCAAGCCAAAAATATTGGAAAGAATTTGGCAAACACCTTAAAAAATAAATCAGAGCGATTGTTTGAGTATAAAGATCTGGGCACTATGGCCACGGTTGGCAGAAACAAGGCAGTCGTGGATCTACCATTTATTCGTTTCAAAGGATATTTCGCCTGGCTTACATGGATGTTTTTGCACCTGATGCTCATTCTGAGTGTCAGGAACAAGCTCATTGTTTTTATTAACTGGGCCTGGTCTTATATCTTTGGAGATACTTCGCTGGGAATCATTCTAAAGAAAAGTGGCCCTACCCAAAGTAAGTAGGGAATACTATTCTAATGCATGCCCTCATTGCCGCTTTTTAATTCGATTTTCCCGATAGCAGTTTTGCGACTTCACCCTTCGCTTTTCCAAACAGGACCTGACACATCCCATAAATTTCCTCCTGCTTGCCTTTCACAAGCAAGAGATACCTGCCAGTTTCCAAAGCGAATCTTTGTTTGAGCTTTCCCTGAATCACGTTCCAGTTTCCTCTTAATACAGTCGAGTTTGTCATAAGTTGTTATTTTTTGAGTGAAAGAATCAAATTCCATCACAAAGATGAGAAAGCGGGAATGCTATGTTTTATAGAAATATTTGAAAAGTTTGTATAATTCACAGGGTGAAAAGCAACTGTGCAAAAAGACCGTTGCTCCTGATTGCATGGGTGTGCCGTGCTATTGGGTGTCCTTTGTGTTCAATTGTATTTTCTTTTGTTGCTTTTGAGTGGTTAAAAAACAACCACTAAGGCACTAAGGACACTAAGCACTAAGCCTTACCCGCAAAACCTGATAGCTATTGGGTCTTAGTGAACCTTAGTGTCCTTAGTGCCTTAGTGGTAAGTTAAGTATAGCTAATTCCTAAACTCAGAGCGCTTCCTGAAAAATCCAAAGACTATGTAAAGTATCTCAACCTTTATGCAATACTTATACTTTGCAAAGAGTCCAAATTTGTCCTGTGAAAATGAATTCACAAATTAAAAACCAAGCGATGAAAAAATTGATTCTTATTTTGACGGTTATCTTAACTGCAAGCTTAGCCAACGCGCAAGGCAAAGATGTTAAGACGTCTGAGGTGCCAGATCTTGTCACTTCCAAATTCTCTTCACTCTATCCTGGTACCAAAGCAGAGCAGTGGAAAAGTAGCAACGGGAATTACGAAACAAAATTTAGTAATTCAGGTTCAAAAATGTGTGTCGTCATTAACCCAAGTGGGAGCGTAGTGGAAACATCCACCGTTATCAAGGCGACAGAACTACCTAAACCGGCTGCTGATTACGTTGCTAAGAACTATGCAAAGCAAAAAATAAAAGAATCCTGCAAAACCACAGAGGCTGGAGGAAAAGTGAAATACGAAGCAGTAGTAAATGATTATCGCTTATGCTTTGACTCTGAAGGAGCATTTGTTAAATCAGAAAAATGTAAGAAATAAGTAAAGTATTTTCTCTTAGAAGATTTATTTATAAACTCAAAATTCCATTCAACCGCAAAAGAACGTGATCTATTAATTGAATTTAATGATCTGCTTTTGCGGTAAATGGTTTCCTTAATTAACAATGCTATGCAAACAAAAACATTCGCAATCGTCCTAGTTGTGCTGGGTCTGATCATGATGATCTATACCGGCTTCACCTACGTAACTACCGAAAAGGTGGTCGATTTGGGAGCCATTCAAATAAACAAAGAGAAAAACCATCTTGTGCATTGGCCACCGATTGTAGGTGCAATTTCGCTCGTAGGCGGCATTGCACTATTCATGGTAGCTAAAAGAAAGTGATTCGCTTAGAGCTTCAGCTATTGAAAGGCACCTTGCTCCATTTCTTACTCCTTTGGAGCCAGAATTTATTTTAGTTGTGAATCTTATTGTTACTTGAAATGAAAATGAAAAAGCAATTATCTGGCCTACTACTAATCTTTCCACTCCTATTAATCGGGATTGGGAATGAGCAATTATCTGCTCAGACATTTTCTCAATATGTTATTGGCTCTTCTGGTACCTATGCCACATCCACCATGGGCTCAATGGCATGGACCATTGGTGAAGTAATCACTGAGACCTATTCCGGACCAGGAAACTATTTTACACAAGGCTTCCATCAACCGGAAGTAAAAGGGGAGGCGCTTATTACAACTTTCTTTATCCCTGAAGGCTTTTCTCCGAACGGGGACGCGATAAATGATCTGTTTGTAATCAAAGGACTAAGTGAATATCCTCATAATTCCATAAAAATATTTAATCGTTGGGGAGATATTGTTTTCGAAGCTCAACCATATCTGAATACGTGGGACGGAAAATCAACCAAAGGATTAAGAATCGGTGGAGAGGATTTACCCGTTGGCACATACTTCTATTTGTTTGATTTGGGTAATAACTCTTCTATTCTAAAGGGAACCATCTATCTGAATCGGTAGTGGTAATAAGTACATATAGGAATGACCATAACAACAAACATCTTATGAAAACACGGAATCTGATCAATACCTTATACACGACAGTATTATTTTGTTTATTGCCATTCTGCGCTTTTGCTCAGGCACCACAAGCCTTCAAGTATCAGTCTATTGTAAGAAATACAGCAGGCAGCCCAATGTCAAACAGCGCTATAAGCGTACGAGCTACTATTCATGATGGTTCGGCAACGGGTCCTTCGGTATATCAGGAAACACATTCGACTACAACGAATCAATTTGGTTTGATCAATCTGGAGATTGGTAATGGAGTTATTATAAGTGGCATATTTCCTTCTATTCTATGGAATACCGGGGCAAAATGGATGGAAATTGAAGCCGATTTCGGAAGTGGATATATTGCTATGGGGACATCCCAACTGCTCAGTGTGCCCTATGCACTCAATTGTGGAACCGGAACACCAGGACCTACGGGAGCTACCGGAGCAACCGGAACTACGGGAACAACAGGAGCGAATGGACTAACCGGAGCCACTGGTCCCCAAGGTTCAACCGGAGTGACTGGCGCAACGGGCCCACAAGGTATAATTGGTTTAACAGGTGCTACAGGTTCAACTGGAGCAACAGGCGCTACTGGTCCTCAGGGTAATGTTGGCTTTACAGGCCCAACCGGAGCAAATGGATTAACAGGGGTCACAGGTCCCCAAGGGTCAACCGGATTGACAGGAGCAACTGGTGTTGCTGGCCCGGCTGGAACAACTGGAGCAACAGGCCCACAAGGTGTAATTGGTTTAACTGGTGCTGCAGGTTCGAACGGGAGCAACAGGTGCTAATGGTGCTGCTGGCCCGCAGGGCATTATCGGATTAACTGGATCAACAGGTGCAACTGGAAGTACAGGGGCAGTAGGTGCAACGGGCGCTGCAGGAGGTGTCCTTGGATTTGCGTATGCGAGTAATACCGCAGCACAATTGGTGGCTGCAGGCGGAACAGTGACTTATAATATCTCCGCATCGCCTTTTTTCGGAATTACACCTCCTGTGCCTGGGGGAGATGCATTTACGATACTTAATTCAGGAGTTTATCGCATCGAATATCACGTCAGAGGAACACCTGGTTCACTAACTCCTCCAAGTGCACTACAATTTGAATTGACGGATAATAATCTCACAGTCGGCACTTCAACATACGCAAGTGATGTCCAAAACACTTCCTTAGCGGTTTCCGGAACTGAAGTTGCGACAGGGTATACCATTGTAAATTTAACAGCGGGAGATGTTATCAGACTACATAACATTACACATTCGGCAACTGATGTTGTTTCTTTAGCTGCAGTCCCCATAGGAGGAACTTCAGCAATAAATGCGTCTATGAGTATGGAAAGATTGCAATAAATGAACATCAGCACTCTAATGAAAGAGACAACTGACCACCTGGAGAACATCGTTGATATTCTTCATGCTGCCCGGAAAATGAACAAGAAGATCGGAGCCCGGTTGAAGCACTACTATGGTTCGAAGGAACAGATTAAGGTTCAACTCACCGGAAGAGGATGGGTAATAATTGATGTACTTCTAGCTGAGAATGGAGTGAGCGAGATCAGCAACCAGGGTATTCAGAAAGTGTTGGATTCCTTTAATGTTGAGTAGCCGTTTTTACGGATGCAAAGTGTAAACCTTACACCAGAAAGTGTAAAGTTTTGTAAAACATGCCGGGTACCTTTAATATGCTAACCGCCAAAAACAATTTATTTAAAATAGACATGAAAAAATTAGAAAACAGAACTGTATTCATCACCGGAGGGTTATCCGGCATAGGTAAAGCTTGTGCACTGGCAGCGGCCGGAGAAGGGGCAAACCTGGCAATTGCTGATTTGAAATCAGACGAAGGGTTGAAAGCCATGGAGGAGATTAAATCAGAAAATTCAAAAGCTATTTTTATAGCCTGTGATGTATCTAGGTTTACAGATACGCAAACAGCCATCGAAAAAACCGTCAGCACTTTTGGTTCACTGGATGTAGCTCTAAATAATGCCGGCATAGTAGCTATTGGGTTCTTACAAATAGCGTTAATCTTTGAGATGCTGAAATTTTATTTCGGGTAAATTAAATTCAGACTTTTCCTTTAAGGATTCAACAATATGAACATATTTTTCCCTCTCGCGTGTATTTGAATGGCCTAATAAACTGGACGTACTTCTAAGATCGCCTCCATAAAAGACCAAATTTGTGCCAAAGCTGTGCCGGGCACAATGCCATGTAATTTTCTTTTCAATTTTGGCCCGTTTCACCCAATTGTCTAGATAGATGGCATTAAGAGAAAGCACATTATTTTTTGGTTTGTAGGGGCAATAATTATTCTAGGTTTCTTTAGGTTTCACCTTCCGTATTAATTATATAAATGAATTGGATTGACGCATATAAAGAACTACCCAAACATAGAGATAAGGTTATAATTTATATGGGTGATTACCGAACTGCTATTTATGATCACAGTGCCGCTTGTTTCCGCTCGAATGATAATAATGGGAGAAAAGATTTTTGGGTGAAACGAGAGAATGAATTGTATTGGGCGGCATTAACACCCCCTAATATTATTCCTTAGCGGCTCAATGGTTATGACCGCCTCAAAACCACAAAATTCTTTTGGCAAGATAGTATAACGCCGCTACCGAGGTTCCACCAATAAGCACCCAGGCTAAGTTTGTCATTTGTTTTGCTCTAACCTCCTCTGATTTATACCGTCTATCCAGCTCATTCTCCCGATTCATTTTCTCTTTCAACTCACCAACGTAGCCACCTTGCTCAAGGAAAAATTCACCTTCCCAGGATACCGAATACCTAGCAATCCGATTTCCGAAAAAAGGATTTCCACTCTTGAAATGACTATCATCAGATATTTCCCGGTGGAGGTATCCATCTGGACCAATTTATTTAAAACCTTCAGTATATTTCCGGGAGAAATGATAATAATTGTGTTACAATCGACGCTCCGGGGATTTATTTCTTTCTCAATCTGACCATCGGCTAGTGGGCCCCTCGACAAATGCTTTTATTAAGATGGATTGGAAATTTTCACGAAACGGTATATCAAATTTCTTTTGTAACTTTGATTTCTATGATAAAGCTCTGATCAATACAAAAGTGTCCTATTCGGTGTCCGATGAAATCAAATGCAGTGCAACTGCTTAATACATAAGCATATAACGTCGTAGGTTCAAGACCGGCGATGTCCACAAAACTAGTGTGAGTGTGAACTGTTCACACTCATAACTATACTCATCAACCACACTCACCACATCCCGTTCGGGAAGACAAGCATTCATCTGCGTGATTTTTTTGCACATATGGTATAGAATGAGTAGTATTGTTACTCAATATCTGCATCCAACGATCCATGATCGAAACGCTTATTTCCTCAAAAACGCGGATTAAATTACTCTTGAAGTTCTTTTTGAACAGCAAGACTACTGCCTATTTACGTAGTCTCGAGGAAGAATTCGGGGAATCAACCAATGGCATCAGGCTTGAATTGAACAAGTTCGAAAAGGCGGGGTTCCTGGATTCTCATAACGAAGGCAATAAAAAGGTTTTCAAGGTCAACGTTCAACACCCGCTTTTCAAAGATATCAATAGCATTGTGATGAAGCTGGTAGGACTCGACCATGTGATTGACTATGTCTTACAACGTATTGGAGATCTGGAGATGGTTTATTTGGTTGGAAATATGGCCAGGGGCCAGGATTCCAATATTATTGATCTGGTGCTGATTGGAAATATAGACAAAACCTTTTTGCTCGAACTTATTGAAAAAGCAGAGAAGAAAGTGGCTAAAAAAATTCGGTATGTGATTTACAAACCTGAAGAATTTGAAATGAACAGGATTCAGGAAACCGGAATGCATCCGTTGCTGCTTTGGAGTAAATAGTGTCTAAATAATTTCAACGCTCATTCAGGCCTATGTGACTGAGGAGGCGAAGCTGTGAAAATGAGGATCCTTCAAGAAAATAAATGGCATGCGGTATATGTTTCTTCCAGACAGGAAAAGACAGCCTGCCGGATTTTGAATGATAAAGGAATTACCGCTTACCTGCCTTTGGTCAAAACGCTCCGGCAATGGAGTGATCGGAAAAAGACAGTGATGATGCCCCTCTTGAATGGTTATCTGTTCGTCTTTGCCAAGCCGATTCAATTTCCAGAAATTCTGCAGACCAAAGGAATTGTGAATTTTGTGAAGTCAGAAGGGAAAGTGGCTGTCATCAGAGAAGAAGAAATAGAAAGCCTGAGGAAAGTAGTGGACTTAGATTACCAACTGGAGGTTCGCGTTCTGGAACATGGTTATCGTGAAGGACAACAGGTGAAAATAACCTCCGGAATACTCAAGGGTGTTGAAGGCTATGTTTTTGAAAAAAAAGAAGGAAAATTTATTGATGTTATGCTGGGCAGTATCGGACAAAGTATTCGGGTGAAACTCCCGGAACATGTGCTGACCCTTGTATAAATGACAGCACCTATTTCACCAATAAATTGGATAGGATAAGGAAGATTATCAAGTGATCATGAATATACTTCAAAAATTATTTTTTCGTCTGGTTCCTGCGGAGATCTTGCAGGGCCATTTGGATCTTTTAGCAATTAATACCTGTAAGTCGAAGGTAGAAGTACATCATGATTCACGGTTTTATGCAGAAGCCCGGGTTTCTAATTTTCAAGGCATTCGCAATAAAATAAGAATCGCAAAAAGCACGCATATTCGTGGTGAACTACTTCTGTTTCCTTCAGGAGGAGAAATTACGATTGGAGAAGGCTGTTATATAGGGGAAGGTAGCAGAATATGGTCTGCTTCAAAGGTTGAAATTGGAAATCATGTTCTTATTTCTCATAACTGTAATCTTATCGATACTGATTCACATGAATTGGATCATTTGGAAAGAGCTGAAAGCTATCTGAAGATGTTAAAATCCGGACATTCGAAAGAAAATAAGAATGTAAGGACCAGCCCAATAATTATCGGTGATTATGCCTGGCTTAGTTATAATGTTTCCATCTTAAAAGGAATCACAATTGGCAAAGGCGCTATTGTTGCCGCAGGCAGTGTTGTTACGAGTAATGTTCCTCCATTTTGCATTGTTGCCGGAAATCCGGCAAAAGTGATTCAAACTATTGAAAATAAGCAATGAAAAAAATAGCCAAGAAAATTTACAGAACCCTTTTTCCTGTTAGGTATATTTCAGAACAGCAAAAAATTGAAAGCTATATAAAAAAAGGGAGGATACCTTGGTCGGACGGATATCCTAACTACAAATGGATGTCAATTAATCAATCACTCGCTTCTCAAACTATAATGGATGCTTTCAGAAATAATAAGCTTCCGGATGGATTTGGTGTTGGTCTCGATGAACGAATTGTAGAATACCCCTGGATATTTTCCTCGTTGAAAGAATCATCTAAACGTTTGCTTGATGCAGGATCTACATTTAATTGCGAAGCAATTCTTAATCTAAAGGAATTAAAAAACAAGGAATTGATTATTTATACCTTTCATCCGGAGTCCGTCAGTTTTAATGAAAAGAAGGTTTCCTATGTTTATGGTGATTTGCGGGAATTGCCATTCAAAAATGGTTGGTTCGAAGATGTAGTGTGTCAATCAACGATTGAACATATTGACATGGATAATTCCATGTATGGATATGATTTGGCACATAGTGGAGAAACAAAGGCGAAGAGTTACGAGTACATCAAAGTAATTAATGAACTTGTGCGGGTACTGTGTTCTAAAGGGAGTTTGCGGATTACTTTTCCCTATGGTAAATTTGAAAATCATGGATTTTTTCAGCAGTTTGATTCAGAGATGCTCGGCAAGATCACTGATATATTGCTAAACAAAGGATCTTATTCATTAGCGTTCTTTAGATATTTTAAAGACGGCTGGAAGATAGTTTCCCAGGCCGAATGTGATAGTTCGGAATCATATAACCCGCACACTGGAATAGGTAAAGGTGATGATGGTGCTGCTCACTGCAGAGGTATATGTTGCATTAATTTCAATAAATCATAACGAAGCAAGAGCGATTGTGAGGTCTTGAGAGCCATGTATGAACGTTCTCTCCGAGATCCGAAAGGGCGCAAACAATAAGTTTGCGCCCTTTTTTATTTAATTATTCCTTCGGAATTTCTATCATCACTGTTCAACGTTGAGAATAGAGATTGTCCCCTTTTCGCTTGCATAATTAATTAATTTTATTTAGGTTTACTGTACACCATCTACATACTAAGTCACAGAAAATTAACCATTAACAGATTCTGATATGTTAGAACTAAAGCATGAAATTGGTATGAGCATTAGAATTGAAAACCTTAAGGCTAAATTAATGGTGGGGAAACGCACTAAAATGTCGTTTGCTGAGAACAAAATCAAAGAGCTTTGGAGTGGATTTATGCCAAGGCGCAATGAAATTAAGAACAGTTTAGGGACGGATCTCTTTTCCATGGAGGTCTATAATCCCCTATTCTTCCATCAGTTTAGTCCT
Organism: Bacteroidota bacterium; assembly: GCA_003153435.1. Taxonomy (GTDB): domain Bacteria; phylum Bacteroidota; class Bacteroidia; order Palsa-965; family Palsa-965; genus Palsa-965. The sequence goes on along the minus strand of PLYR01000059.1, from coordinate 1,771 downwards.
GCTGCAGAGTTTGAGAAATGGGCTGCAATCGAAGTGAGTGACTTCAACTCCGTTCCTGAAGGCATGGAAACCATAATCGTTCCTGGCGGCATGTATGCTGTTTTTATTCATCACGGACCTGCAAGCGAAGGGGCTAAAACATACCAGTATATCTTCGAGAAATGGCTGCCTGAAGCAGAATACATACTTGACAACCGTCCTCATTTTGCGGTGATGGGAGAAAAGTACAAACCGAATGATGCGCATTCAGAAGAAGAGATCTGGATTCCAGTGAAGAAGAAACAAAATGATCCAATGAATCTGAACTAATTGTACTTAAAACAACAAAGGAGAATAGCTTCTTGCCAGAAATGAAGGAATCATACTTGCTAAAGAGCATCCGCAACCGTAAAAGTACTTCCCCCCACAAAAACAAGATCATTTGGCCCTGCTTTAGACTGGGCAGCTGATAAGGCTTCTTTTACAGAGGGAGAAACAATTCCTTTCAATCCATGCTTACTAGCCAGTTGCTGCAATTTTTCAGCTTCCAGCGCCCGTGGAACGGAAGCGGCGCAGAAAAAATATTCTGCACGGGATGGAAGGAGGGAGAGTATGCCATCTAGATCTTTATCATTTACCATTCCCAGTACAAAGTACAAACGGTGATGCTGTACTTCACCGATTTGCTTTATCACTTCTTGCATTCCTGCAACATTATGACCCGTATCTGCAAAGGTTGGGGGAGAGGCGCTGAGTTGTTCCCATCTGCCCCTTAAACCCGTTGTGACGGTTACATACAACAATCCTTTGCGAATATCCTGTTCACTGATTTTGAATCCCTGAGTAATCAATTCCTCAATAGCAGCCAGAACTGTAATTATGTTTTTCTTCTGGTATTGCCCTTTCAAGCCACATTCCACATTTCTCAGCCAGTCTTGTCCATCTTTTTTTATGGCCAGAAAGTTTCCTGGACGGATCATCCTGCTTTCGGTACTGGCACGGAGTGTGCAATCTGCAAACAAAAGAGGAGCTTTTTTTTCTGCGGCAACGGAACGAAAAACAGCTTCCACCTCGGGTTGTGTCTCTCCAACAATAACTGGTACTCCGGGTTTGATGATTCCGGCTTTTTCAAAGGCAATTTTTGGGAGCGTATCTCCAAGCAGGTTCATATGATCGGGACTGATATTGGTGATCACAGAGAGCAGAGGAGTGACCACGTTTGTTGAATCCAGCCGACCTCCGAGACCTGTCTCCAGAATAACGACATCTACTTTTTCGTTGGCAAAATAATCGAAGGCTAGTCCAACAGTCCATTCAAAAAAAGAAGGCTGTATGACTTCAAACTCTTTACGATACTTTTCTACAAAATCGATTACATATTTCCTGGAAATAGGTTTTCCATTGATCCTGACCCTTTCCCTGAAATCCTGGAGATGGGGAGAAGTATAAAGCCCCACTTTTAGACCGCTATTCTGAAGAATAGCAGCCAGCATATGCGATGTGGATCCTTTCCCGTTGGTGCCTGCGATATGAACGGAACGAAATTTGTTTTCGGGGTTGTGGAGGAGTTTGCAGATAGCAAGGGTATTGTCGAGATTGGCTTTATAAGCTGCTGCCCCGATACGCTGGAACATGGGTAAACGCTCGAAGAGATAATCGATAGTTTCCTGGTAGCCGGTGGGCATTCTTTTCATCTTTTAAGTGGCTTCAACAAAGCCCTCAAAGATACGCAATGACCTTACTTAAATGAAAAATCGAACTGATAATAACCCTGTTGATCAGAAACTCCATC
>PLYR01000017.1 GCA_003153435.1 Bacteroidota bacterium | reverse complement strand
GGGGAGCCATGAAGTAGAAAGGCCACAAGAACATTCTTGTGGCCTTTTGCATTTAATTCGCGGCCTTTCACTTCATGGCCCTTAAGTGATCAAGGCTGGTGGTGCGATTGGGATGATTACCCATCGATGAGCACAGTTTTGACATCGAATGATTATGAGCGTTTTATAATCAAGAAAAGCAACTGATCTTACTTTAATAGCGCTCGTCCATGTCTGTTATCTTCTCTCATCGCCTCGCGAATCGAAGCTTTACCATCCAAGCGTCGAATACCCGATGTGATTCGCTTAAAGAACGGACGAACATGACGTGCCCATTCTCCATTGAGTTTGGAATTTGCAGCATTGCCGGGTCTGATTTTGCCCATTACAAAAAATGTTTTTACATTTTATACTTCCTTGGATTTTGCCGGGCATCCGCGAAAATGACCAGTTCAATATTCCCTTTTTGAGTAATCCGGTAAAACAGTAACGTCTTTCGTTTGATCACACATTTCCGAAGTTTCTTTTTGGATGAAACCTCCGGATACATTTCCGGGTTATCAGAAAGAGAAATTAATATTCGGTTGAGTTCAGTAAATAATTTTTCAATGACTTTCTTCTCCCATTTGGACTCAAGAAAAGAAACCAAATCATCAAACGATTTTCTGGCGGTGGGAGACCAGCTTATTTTCGCTGGCATGACTATGTGTACTTGCCTTTGTACTTCGCCATGACCTTTTCATGGGAGATACCTGCTCCAGAGTCCAGCTCTTTGAGTGCTTTTTCTATTTCTTCCTTTTGATCTTTGGTAAGAGTTTCCCAAAAATCAGCCTTCGTTTTCCTTGAAATAAAGGAATAAATATCTTTCAAGGTCTTACTGTCATTGATGGTATCAATGGCTCTGAACAAGGTGTATTTTAATTCCGAAGTGCTCATGGCTTTACTTTTACTATCTCAAAGATAGTATATTTTGCTCAAAATCTTCTGAGATACCTACTTTGCATACCTGATGCATTAGTTAATGGTTGTAATTCCAAGTAATTGCCACCCCGTCTCATTGAAGTCATTTCTTTTCAAGAGGGATAAATGCTTTCAGTTCATATATCCTCCTAAACCCCTCCTCCAACTGGTTCGAGATGTTTGTAATCAGGGGAGCAAAAACAGTGTGAGTGTCCTCCTTCGCTAGCGCTTCGGCGGATAAATGAGAGCGAGTGTGTAGACACACTGTTTTTTCTTCACTCCTGCACTCACACTCACGCTTGCTTAAAGCCTTGAAGGAAACTTGAGGGCTTTTTTGTGTCCCAATATTATATCAATGTCCTTCCGCGATTCTTAAAAATCATCAATATTAGGTTTCAATGAACACCCTATTTCCACTGCCATCTTGACCCTTTCTATCCGTATTTATACGGAGCTTTTGAGCTTCTCTGATTTCTTAATGTGGATCACAACTTCGTTTTCATTTGGCAAGTTTCCAAAATACCTTGCGCCGGGTTGTTAAACTTGAATTACCAGAAAAGTGAGCCAAGAAATGCATTCGGAAATATGAAAGGAGGAAAAGAAACAGAAATGAATCAAGAGAAGTGACCTTGTGTATTCTCAGTATACGACAGGTCAGGTAAACTCCGCAGCCTAAATGTGGATACACTTTTTGAGGACAAAAAACACATACTTATGAAAACACCAATTCTATTTGCCTGCCTACTCTTTCTTGGACTTTCAGAATCCTGTAAGAAAGACTTACCAGGCCCCCCTCTCCAAAGTTCACAGGAGCCTTTAAACAAAGAGCGTGCGGCCGTACCAACAACTACCAATGAATATAATGCCTCAGTGATCGAAGGAAGACTCGCATTCAAAACGAAAGAGGACTATGAAAGTTTGGTTACAGATCCAACACCGGAAAAAGAAGCTGCATTCATTAACTGGGTGGATAACCTTCCTGACTTTGTTTCTCATTATCGGCATCATATCGATAACCGTATTTCTGACCCGATCAGAGATGATTTCTTTGGTTCAATTCTTAACAAGGATGATATTGTTCAAATCGGTGGTCATATTTTCAAAGTGGATATGGGGAAAGAAAAGGTCTTTGCCTTAGGGGTTGTCTTTGAAAGTCAACTCCAAGACCTCCTTCAAGAAAACATTACCAATTTAAAAATCAAGACATTCTCCACCCAAGAGGACGTGCTTGAGGCTATTCAGCTCGAGAGGTGGAGTATATTTTGCACCGAACCATATCTTCCTCTTCAGCAACATAGCAAACCGTTTCATGCGACAAATGTAGAGGCAAACCATCTGGTTGCCGGGATATACTTTTCCCTCGTTAGCTTTATTCCAACAGGAAGTGTCAATATTTACAACTTTGATGCTTCGTTCGTGTATTATAAAATAAGATGTGATAATACTTCAGGTCCATATCAGATATGGAATAGTATGGGCAATTACGATTTCCTGAGTGGAGGACAAAAACTAACAATTTATCGGGGTATTCACAACTTTAGTAAACTTCATTTCACAGTTAGAGGAAGGGACAACTCCACAAATCCCGTTTTCACTTCTGACTGGGTTGAGTTAAGAATAAATGCCTGAAAATTTAGGTTCTTAATCACTTTCGAGATTCTTTCTTTTCGAAGATGGTTAAGAACCTCTTTCAGGTTTCTACTCTTCCAAAAGCTTCTGGTCAGATAGAGTTTAAAGATTAAAATCTATGAAAAGCTTCTGCACGATTCTAATTATACTTTCTGTTTGCTGTAAGATGAACTGTCAACAAGGGTTTTATCTAAAGCCCCTTTCCTATCGGAAATGTTTCTTTACCAGAGAGCCATTTAACATGACTCTCCAAACTAAAGCTGGGAATACCTTTCAATTCGAAACACAAAACTTTGTAACTCCCCCAGGTTTTGATATTGGTCTTTTGGTAGGCTATAATTTCACTCATTTTTCTTTCGAAACCGGAATAATCAGGGACGGAAGTGCAAGCGGATTCAATTTAAAAGGTTTCAGCTACAATCGCTATGACAGTACGATGAGTGGCAATTCCTACAGTGCTAGAGGTGCACTTGGTTATTATAATTTCCCCCTCCTGGTTTACTGGAATATTTTTGAAAAAGATAATCTCTGGCATAACAGTCGGCAGCTGTCCCTTCAACTAAGTTTGTTTGGGGGCATCAATATTGGTGTTTTTCCAAGTACAGATAAATCACCAGTTTCGATTGACGGGACCATCTGGGAAATGAGTCATAATCAATATATTGATATTACAGATGCCCTATCCTCAACAGGGGAAAGTTCAGCTAGATTATACACACTTGGCATTTCAATGAAGGTTTATAAGAAAGGAATCAATTTATTTAATTTCTCTCTTTGGGGGTCTCTCGGCTCTTATGGACTTTCAAATGAACAACTTAGCATAACTGATACAGACGGCACCAAATACAGATACAACTTCTATGGCAACGGAAGTGGGATTTATCTGAGTTGGACCAAGGAAATTAACTTGAGGAATATGAGACACCATATCAGAGGGGATTCACTTTAATGAGATTATTTAGGTTTTGGGTCTAACCTAGTCGATATTCTTTGCCCTAATACTCCTTCCTTTTTCTTCGAGAGTCTGCACCTTCCTCACAAAACGATTCGTACTCTCCAGCCATTCAAAGATCTCGTGCAAGGTCAGTTTCTGGTGCGCAGCTATCTGTTCATCTGTTACCGTGTAATGAAACCCTTTATTCTGGTTCTCTTTTATTGGGATAAGCTTGCTCATTTCTTCTCAATCAGTTTGGAAAGTAGTAGAACATCATCCTGATCCTGTTTTCGGTTTGCAAATAATTTCATTTCAATTAGATGCTGTAATGAAACCAGAGTTACTTCATAATTATCAATCTTCCTGGTTTCTCTTTTCTCCCACATCGATTCAAAAGTAGCCGGAGGATCCAAAAGGACGTCGACAGACATATAATTTGACTTGCTGTTGAAAAATGAATAGGCAATCATATGCTTGTCCCGAACAAGTTCCATACGCTTAACTTTGTCACTCAGTACGGAAACGGGTATGGGTGCCACAGGTAAATAGGAGAGCTTTTTTAAGACCTGATCGAAACGAGCCAGGTTCTCCTTTTCAAAATCGAGCAGCAAATCAATATCGGCTGTCATCCTTGGAATGCCATAAATGTTTACGGCAAGTCCTCCACAGATTAAAAACCGGACCTTTTCTTTCCATAATGATTCAAAAAGCTGCTCGTATTCCATTATGCGAAGGTAATTCTCTTTACCGGAGTTACAAAAGTTGGGATTTTCTGAATTCTAACTTAAACACCTCACATTCAGCCAGCTCTTTCATAAAAAGGTTCGTATCCAGCCCAGTAGGGGAGCCCAACTGAGCTGGAAGTCAATTATGGTTTCCAGCCCTTTTTTATTTCTTTCAAAACCCTTGATTTTACTGGTGATTGTGGAAAACATTCTGCTTTGATCCTCTACATTATTTGTAGTCATATTAGCAAAAGCATTCTTTCTCAAAGGAATTTGATATCGTCTCGTTACTGAAATAGATGGATAAGGAAGATATGATACATAAAAGCGACAAACAACAATCTTAAAATGGGCACTTCAGGTTACGGTGCTCCTACAACTTTTCAAGGTGAATTCTCTACGTATATGGATTACACCTGGTTCCTCATAGGAGGCAGCCTGGGTAAACTGATTGATGTCACCGGCAAATTTTCAAACTTTGGAGAGAAAAGAGAACAGGAACTAACCCGGTTTTATTTAGACCTGATGATTCCTATAAGCACCAGCCTGGATGATATATATTGGCTTACCGGATATGGAGGTACCAATCCAGTATATAATCGTTATCATATAGACAATACCATTGCGAAAGGAAAGCTCGGATTCAGGATTGGGTATACTCAGAATTATTATAATAAAATAATTTCAGGAGGCCCCGAGCTGGCTTTCCTCCCGGGAATAGAGAATCCCCAGGGAGCGATGTCCTGTTATAATCCCTACTTCCGGATAAAGTTTCAGATTGGCTTTAATAAGATCTTCGATAAGGACTAATAGTCCCTCTGAAAGTCAGAGCGTAGAAACAGAGCATGGAAATAGAGCGTAGAAACAGAGCGGAGAGCGAAGTAAACAATTTCTTCGCTCTCCGCTCTGTTTCTGTTTCTCTCCTTATCGCTCTCCGCTCTGTTTCTGTTTCTCTCCTTGCTGTACCACTTTCGGAAGCTTCTATACCATTTTCTTAAGCTTACGTAAGACCAACGGAAGCATCGAAATGACCTACTTAAGTAGCTGTACCGTTTTCGTAAGCTTCCGTACCACAAATGGAAGCTTCCAAAACACCTTCGGTAGCTCTTATACCAATTTCTAAAGCTGAGATACTACAAATGGAAGCTTCCAAACTACCTGCATAAGCTCTTGTACTATTTTCTTAAGCTGAGATACTACAAATAGAAGCTGCCAAACTACCTGCGTAAGCTCCTGTACCGTTTTCTCAAGCTGATGCACCAACTCTTTAAGCTTCCAAACCCATTTCAATAGCTTCCAAACCACTTTTGTAAGCTCCTGTACCGCTTTCTTAAGCTTAAGCATGATCTATGGAAGCTTACGAAATGGGTACAATTGCTTAAGGAGTACAAATCATAACTAAGAAAGAGAGTTTAATAACTTACCGGTTTAGTCTCTTTGCAAAGTTTAGTACTTTTCCACTTACAGAAATTAGTATTTCTGCTTAAGAAGAAGGTGCAAGAGCTTTTAAAAAGGGTACAACAGAAAGTGAACTGACTTTCTTAATTACCGGGAACACTCTATGAGCTTGTGCATCGGGTTCATTTACTTCAAAAAGAAGTTTCTCAGTTTCCATTTTCACTTCATTAACTTAGGGAAAGACTTTCTCAATTTATGTTTTCACTTCATTCACTTAATGAAGTACTTCTTCTCTTTTCTTTCATTCGCTCGGCACTCCTGAAAGACTGATTAATCCTCCAATTTCCCAAATTTCCCCTGGCTAAAATCATCCACAGCTTGTTGCAGTTCCTGCCGGGTATTCATCAGAAAAGGACCGTACTGGGCAATGGGTTCATTCAATGGTTTTCCACTCAATACCAGAAGTATACTTTTATCTAATCCTTCTACCTGAATGGAGGTTCCTTCATTTTTGAATAAGACGAACTGGTCGGCTTTGGCAGTGTTTTTCCCATTGACCTGAATACTTCCTTCAATGACCAGAAGAGCGGTATTGTAATCAGCCGGGAGATCCAGATCCAGTACTCCGCCTTTTTCAAGGTGTGCATCAAAAAGGTGTAAGGGACTGAAAGTGGTGGCTGGGCC
>PLYR01000097.1 GCA_003153435.1 Bacteroidota bacterium | reverse complement strand
CGTGTTGAACTTGTTTTCGATATGCCGCTTGGGGAAGTGGTCTTCGATTTTTATGACCGGCTTAAGACAATTTCCAAGGGCTACGCCTCATTTGATTACCACCCTACCGAATACAGAGAAAGTGACCTGGTAAAGATGGATATACTGATCAATAGCGACCAGGTTGATGCGCTGTCCGCACTTATTCACCGCAATAACGCACATACTCTGGGGAAGAAAATGTGCGAGAAACTGAAAGAACTGATACCCAGACAGCAGTTTCAGATCGCTATCCAGGCGGCTCTCGGTGCAAAGATCATTGCACGTGAAAACATTTCAGCCATCCGGAAGGATGTTACAGCCAAGTGTTACGGAGGTGACATTTCCCGTAAACGTAAACTTCTCGAAAAACAGAAAGAAGGAAAGAAGCGGATGAGACAAGTTGGAAATGTGGAAATTCCTCAGAGCGCCTTCATGGCTGTTCTTAAACTCAATTCCTAAAACTGACAGGAAAACTGTAGGGCAATGGTCCTTGGCGATTCGATCTTCAACGGTCGTAATGAGTATTCCAGATTCATCAGATTATTTACTACAATAGCAGCCTTGTAATGTTTGGCAAACTTACAACCAATGCGTGCATCAAATACGGTAATTCCATGATCGTTCTTTAATCTGTAAGCCTTAATACCAGATCCAGGTTGATTGGGTTGATCCAGATTGTAAAAGGCCTGATCAATATTCTGCATAAAGCTATAATACCTCACATCTCCTCCGATAGAAAGGAACTTCCAGCTTAGTTGCATATCAATTTTAGCGATGTGCTGGAAGCGATACTTCAGGATATTGTTTGTGGTATCTGTACTCGTTTTTGCATAGCTAAGCTGGTTCGGTGGTATTCCTGGAGTCGGATTGTCGGTTGCATAGACCTGATCCGGATTGATGCTCTGTGGTACACAATAGGTGTATCCTCCTAACAGACTCAATGTAAAATCTTTTCCAATCTTACCTTCACCCATAAATGAAAAATCAAGCCCCCGTACTCTTGTGTCACCGGTATTTAGAAATTTAAATCCAACGGCTCCAGGGGCCCAGACGGCATAGGTATATTCAATGGTATTGGAGTACTCCTGCCAGAATGCGGCAACATCGAGAAACCCATAGAAGTTACCGATTTTAAACCCTTGTTTTAATCCAACCTCTGTGTTCCAGGAAGTCTCCGGTTGAATTTGAGGGTTTGGGAAAATGGTGATACCGCCGGCATTGGTGGATATGAATTGTTCGGCAATGGTTGGATACCGGTAGCCCTGACCATAAGAATAACGCAGAAAGGATGCCTTAGCTAGTTTCAGATTCAGACCAGAGCGGAAGATTGGCTTGAGCACATCTTCCTTTCCATTGATCCGGAAATATTCTCCTCTGAAACCGAGCGAAAGGCTTAGCACCTTCCATAGTTTTTTATCCAACTGGGTGTAAGCAGCCCAGTTCTCCAGGTGGTTGTACCTCGATCCGCTTGCCGAATAAAGATTGGAGGTTACATAAGTCTGATTCATTACGATTCCTCCGGTAAAATTTAAACCTTCAATGGCATTCAACTCCTTAGATACCTGATACTCTCCGTAGTAGACATTGCTAAGATTACTTTGATTGTTCGAAAGGTTATTGAGGGTATAAAAATATCTGCCTTTAAGGCTGTGTTTAAATCCGCCAGGCGTGAAATAACTTATATAAGGATCCAGATAACCCATAGTGATGTCCTGAAGAGTCATAGTATGAGGGTAGGACTTGTAAATGCCATTAGAGTCATTGCCCCAGACCAGGGAAAAATTATTATGACTTTGCATGAAGTTTCCATTCAGGCCGACAGCAAGCCCGGTAATTTTTTTTGGCCTCCAGCGGAGGTTCCAGTTGAAACGGGCCGAACGTTGACCGACCTGATTTTCTGAAATAGTATCATAGGTAATCCGTTTGTTGGCAGTAGGTTGATTCGGGCCAATGTAGTTGTGATCATAGGTTCCGTTGATGCCAATGACATAATCGATTTGTTTAACCCTTTCGGAGTGAAATGCATTTATACCGGAGAATCCTGCAGTACCACTCCACCATTTGGCGGTAGGATCAGCCGGGCTGCTATACATACCGGCGTACATACGGGCACTGGTCACTGGCTTATCTCCTGCATAACCTGTAAGGATATTAATGGTACCACTCAATGCTGCTGATCCATACAGTACGGAAGAAGCTCCTTTGATCACTTCAACCTGAGCAATATTTTCTACCGGAATAAAAGTCCATTCCGTTTTTCCTGCATCTCCGGAAAGTATTGGCATGCCATCAATCAAAGTAGCCACACGGCTTCCAACTCCAAAGCTGAAACCGCTGCCTCCTCGGATCTGGGGTTCACTATCAAGAATGTTCAGGCCAGGAACCTGCTCCAGGGCTTTATCAATGCTGGTCGTGTTTTTTTGTTCGATGAGCTGTGGCCTCAGGACCTCCATGGAAACAGTGATGTCTTCCAGCTTTTGCTCAAACTTTCCAGCCGAAACTACTACGATGTTGAGATTTTTTGCCGTTGAATGAAGCAGTACATTGTAAATGGAGATTTTCGCAGAATCTATAAACACTCTGAAAGTATCGGAGGTCATTCCAAGAAAAGAACAGATAATAGTATGCTTGCCGGAAGGCAGAGTCATTTCAAAATTTCCGCTAGCATCGGAAACTGTACCCAGAGATTTATCATCCCGGTCCATCAGAATCGATCCAGTAACAGATTCTTTATTTTCTGCATCAATGACAGTTCCTTTAAGGGTACCGTTCGACTGGGCCGTAAAAACACGAGCCTGAACCAACAAGAAAACGAATAAGAGGATTTTTTTCATTCATGAAAAATTTACCAGAGCATCTTGGATGCCCTGGTAAATCTGAAAGTGAATAGCTGAATGGTATTATTTCTGAACGATGATTTTACCGTTGTTCAGAGGAGTTCCCTGCTCATTGAAGATGGTGTATAGGTATGAACCGGCACTCATGTTTCCGGTATCAATCTGATTCGTTGATTCATTCACAGGGTAGGAGCCAACCTTCCGTCCGGTGATTTCATAAAATTCGATATGTGCCCTGGTTAGATTGGTATTGAATATGCTGAGGCTGACAGTAGCCGGATTTGGCCCAACGTGAAAACCGCTGGCCAGTTCCTGTTCCTGAATACTGGTAGAGTTAAAAATAAGATCGAGGTCGTCCACAAAAAGAGTGGTCCCCACTTGTTGGCCACTTGCTCCTTTGCTCGATGAAAGGAGCCACTGTGCTGTAGTAACACTATTAGTGCTCTTATACCAAACCGGTGCAGAAAAGCGAACATATGCAGGAACGGCTGTTAACGTGCAATTGAAACGTACAAAACCAATTGTATCGGTATTCGAAGAGCCCGTAAGAAGAATTTGCATAAATCCGTGATCTGAAGTCCCAGGAGTGCTTTTATACCAGCCTACAATACTGTCAGGGCGGCCCGTGTAAGCAATCCCACCGGTAATAGCCTGTGTTCCGGTGTTGATGGTTCCGGTTGTAACGATTCCGTTCGCATTCGTACCTAGAACAGAGGTTGTAACAAGTTTGACAGCGGCAGCTCCACCATGGAAGTCTCCTGCAGCAGTTGCTTTATAGCATGTCACAGACCCGAAACCGGCGGTCGTTGAATTAAGATCATTCCAGCCGGTAGCATCGTCGTAAGCCACAGTGCTGACAGTATGAGTCCAGGTTTCAAATCCTGCATTCGGAGTGGCTGCATTTTGTCCGCGAGCAGCTAGACCGGTTATAAATAATAGAGATAGAATTACGTAAGATTTTTTCATGATAAGGGATTGGGTTATTCAGCAAATATAGCGATTTAAGCATGAATACCGGAGCCTTCAGGAATTTCAACCCAATCGCCATGCTTTTTAATGAGATTTATAAGAGCATCCACAGCCCCTTCGGAGTCGATATTTCTTTCTACTATTTCTTTCCCTTTGTAGAGTGTAATCTTTCCAGGACCTGTTCCAACATAGCCATAATCCGCGTCCGCCATTTCACCGGGACCATTTACAATACATCCCATGATTCCAATCTTCACACCTTTGAGGTGATTGGTTCTTTCTCTTATTTTAGCCGTTGTCTCCTGCAGGTCGAAAAGAGTCCTGCCACAGGAAGGGCAGGAAATATATTCTGTCTTTGATATACGTGTACGTGTAGCCTGAAGCAAACCAAAACACAAGGAATTAATTTCTTTTCTAGACATCAGTCCTTCCGCTTCAATCCAGGTTCCGTCTCCCATTCCGTCGAGGAGCAGTCCTCCGATATCCGTAGAACCATAAAGCTGTATTTCTTCGGCCGTACATTTATTATAAGTCCTTTGCAGAATTACCGGATTTGGAATCTCCTTCTGGTCCAGGTGGATGATCATGTTCCTCAGTGTCTGCATTGCACAGTTATCGGAAGTATGAAGTACAAGGATAGCGGTAGCAGGAAGTGTATGTAGAGAAAGTACGAAGTGTTCATCACATCGAACAAAGTGAACCCCGGGTTTCACATTTTCCGGAATATACGTCTCTGCAGAATAAAGAGGGTAGTGCCTTGGAAAAACGCTGGAATGCTCATGACTCTCTGCGTCAAAAATCACACTCAGTGTTCCCGGGATCTCAAAGTCAACTTTGTTTTTTCCGGCATAAATAAAATCACAGGCCTGGTCGCTGAGGTTCCATTTGTCGAGTGGAACCGAATAGGCATACCCGGCTGCAAACAAAGATGCAGGTGAAATTTTATCCAACTTGCTGAAATCAGCCACCACCCGGGGAACATAATGTCCACCGATATTCAGAATCTCGGAAGATTTCCTCTTACTGTGTTCATAAGGATCGTAAGGAAGGTCAACAGAAGGAGCTGCTTTCTCTGTTATGAATGGACGGTTTGTGTAGCGTTCTACAAGATTTCGGGCAACGGGAATTTCGTATTCGGGTTCTTCGGTTAACGAAACACGGACGGTATCTCCCAAACCATCCTCCAATAAGGTTCCAATACCTACGGCAGATTTAATCCTGCCATCTTCTCCATCGCCGGCCTCTGTTACGCCCAGGTGAAGAGGATAGCATCTTCCGGTCATCATCATCCGTTGAGCAAGCAGCCTGTATGCCTGAACCATAACGAGTGTGTTACTGGCCTTCATCGACAGGACAATGTGGTGATAATTTTCCTCTTCACAAATCTGTAAAAATTCCATAGCACTCTCTACCATACCCAATGGAGTATCTCCATATCGGCTAAGAATGCGGTCGCTTAGTGAACCATGATTAGTTCCAATCCGCATAGCGGTTCCGTATTCCTTGCATATTTTAACAAGAGGGCTGAAACGTTTCCTTATCCGATCTAGTTCAGCTTCGTAAGAGCTATCGTCATAATCGATGTGTTCGAATTTCTTTTTGTCAGCATAGTTTCCGGGATTCACTCTGACCTTTTCTACCACCCGTGCAGCATATTCGGCTGCGTTCGGTGTAAAGTGGATATCGGCAATCAATGGGGTCTTATATCCACGTTTTCGAAGTTCATTTTTGATCAGTTCCAGGTTCTTCGCTTCATTCAAACTCGGAGCCGTGATACGAACCAGTTCACAACCAGCTTCAATCATCCGGATACTTTGTTCCACGGTCTTAATGGTATCCATAGTATCCGTAGTGGTCATAGACTGGAGGCGGATGGGGTTCTTTCCTCCGATTCCAAGATCTCCAACCATCACTTCCCGGGTCAGGAAACGGGAATAGGAGGTAAGGCTGTTGCAGTATGGTTTAATAAGGGTCATTTCGCTATTAAAGGTAAGAATTATTTTGTTCAGGAATTCGGTTGTGCATCCTCCAGTACCTCTTTCCGAAAATGACTTTTCAGTACTGCATTGCCGAATACCAAGGCCAGAATCACCCCGGTTTCAATGTAAAATGATTTATTCATTTTTTCATTGAAGATTATCCAAGCCAGGATGATGCCATAAACCGGTTCGAGGTTGACAGAGAGCACAACCGTATAAGGACTAATTTCCCTCATGATAGAGACGCTGACTACAAACGTAAAAGCGGTGCAGGCAATACTAAGAATCGCTAGCCAAAGCCAGTCCGTTCCGGAGAGTTGGAAGAACGAGCTGCTGAAATGGCTGGTGCAGATAAAATATATGGTCATAAATAAAAATCCACCTACCATCTCATAGAACGTAATAGTCTTAGGTTCGTAAGTTCTGACCAGCATACCATTAAACACAGCAAACAGAGCAGAGGTCATGGCTCCCAATAAGCTGAAGATAACCACGGCCTGGTTTGGATTCAGTACAGATTCAAGCAGATAGTGGGTTCCTGGTTTGACGGTTAAGGTGGTGTCAGAGATCAAATAAATAATTCCGAAAACAATCGCACCAAAAAAAACCTCATACCAGATTATCTTGCGTTTATAAAAGAAAGGCTCAATAAAAGAAACAAAGAAAGTGCCGGAAGAAAAGCAGACCAGACCAATGGATACATTAATCTTTACCGCTTCATAAAAGAAGATCCAATGTACTGCCACAACTATGCCTACACCGAGGAACGTTAAAATTCCCTTCCAGGTTGTAGCAATGGAGGTCTTCATAAATTTCAGAAAAATGAAGATGGATACGGCAGCAATCAGGGTTCGGTACCAGGTCAGATCAAAAGCACTCACGGTAATGAGTTTCCCGAGTATGGCTGTCCAACCCCAGATGAAGACGATGAAATGAAGAAGGAGGTAGTTTTTGCTTTTGTTCACGGGGGTTAAAGATACGAAGGATGAACATAGCCACAGGGAGACTGGCTTCTTTCCTGGCATTTTCGTATCTTTATGAAACCGGTTTCCATGAAAGACTACTACCAAATACTTGGCGTTAGCCGGATTGCTTCTCAGGAGGAAATCAAGTTTGCCTACCGGGCTCTTGCCAAACGTTTTCATCCCGATCTCAACCCTGGAAATCGTGTTGCAGAAGAGCGATTCAAGGAAATAACACTTGCCTATGATACTCTTTCGGATGAAACATCCCGGAAGCGATACAATCTTAAGCAACTTTATGGTGGAAGTGTTTTTACTTCTGGAACAAATCCTGCTCAGGAAAAGGAAGAGGCAAGGAAAGAGTATGCCAAGCGAATGGCTTATGTCAGACACAAAGAAAAAAAACTAGCGTACGAAAAATCCTATCGCAAACGTGCAATCATTATTGGTGTTTGTATTGCAGTACTGATCACCATCGGACTACGAATTCCAGGTGAACAAAGTGAACGTGAAAGAAGGATGCAGGATTTCATGGATAAGAATCACGGAAACTTTCTCCATCCTGAAAAAGCAAAAAATTTCGTTAAGTCTATTCAAACAGCCGATTCTCCGTACGACAGTATATTCGGTGAAGGAATATACCAGGATCCTGCCGGTCATGCGCTTCATTTCACCAATCAATTGAAACAGGATGTGGTGGCCTGCCTCATTGATGAAAAAAGCCCCAAACGTCGGATGCGAAACGAGTTTATCCGTGCCGGAGAATGGTATACAATGGCTGAGCTGCCGGATGGGAAGTATAAACTGTTGATATTCAAAGGGAATACATGGGAACCAGGAGCCCTTTTGCTGAATAATAAGGTCAGGGGTTCTTTTGATCGTGATACCGCTTTCTATTCCTCTCGAGGGTATACTATAATAATGAGTAAGAAACAGGAAAGGGATGAAGACATCTATATGACCCAAAGCATCTCTATTACAGATTCCCTTTTGACCCATTTGACACCCATTCATTCCCCGGAATTCTTTCAATAATGCAGAGATAAGCCCTAAATGCGGATTATTTTTTCTTTATCTTAATTTATTCTTATCCACCCTTTTTTTGCATAAAATGCGTTGGTTGGTTTGCAACATCCAGCATTTCAGGATCTTAAGAATTAATTCGTCCAGTTAAAGAAACAAGGTCTTCTCCTTTGTAAGCCCTGAATTCAGGCCTTTTCACGGGCATCGGTAAAAGGTTTCGCTTTATTTCGTACTTTTGCACCTTATTTGATAAGAACATGCAGAAAATCAGGAACATAGCAATCATTGCTCACGTTGACCACGGAAAGACGACGCTGGTGGATAAGATGCTTCTTCAAGGGAAGCTATTCAGGGATAATCAGGACAAAGGAGAACTGATTCTGGACAATAACGATTTGGAGCGGGAACGGGGAATTACGATCCTGGCCAAGAACGTATCAGTTACCTACAAAGGCTTCAAGATCAATATTATGGACACTCCTGGTCACGCCGATTTCGGCGGGGAAGTGGAGCGTGTCTTAAATATGGCTGACGGAGTATTACTACTTGTAGATGCCTTTGAAGGCCCTATGCCACAAACCCGGTTTGTTCTTCAGAAAGCCCTTGAACAAGGTAAGAAGGCAATCCTGGTTATCAATAAAGTGGATAAGCCAAACTGTCGCCCCGACGAGGTACATGATAAAGTTTTCGATTTGTTCTTTAACCTGAATGCAACAGAAGAGCAACTCAATTTCATCACCGTTTATGGATCATCCAAGCAAGGATGGATGGGTGCTGATTGGAAAACACCTACAACAGATATTTCTTATCTCCTTGACAGGATTATTGATTTCGTTCCTCCTGCACCGATGAATGAAGGTTCACTTCAGTTGCAGATCACTTCACTTGACTATTCAACATTTGTTGGTCGTATCGCAGTAGGACGAGTGTTCCGCGGAACGATTCGTGAAAACATGAATGTTTCCCTAGTGAAACGGAATGGAACGATCATCAAAAATAAAATTAAAGACCTCTTTACTTTTGAAGGTCTTGAAAAGAAAAAGGCTACGGAGATCAGTTCAGGTGAAATTGTTGCCGTTACCGGTATTGAAGGATTTGAGATTGGCGATACCATTGCTGATTTTGAGAATCCTGAGGCGCTTATTCCTATTCCAATCGATGAGCCTACCATGAGTATGCTCTTCACGATTAATACTTCCCCTTTCTTTGGTAAAGAAGGAAAGTTTGTGACTTCGCGCCACTTGCGTGACAGGCTCTTTAAAGAACTGGAAAAAAACCTGGCGATGCGTTTGGAAGAAACAACTTCTCCTGACTCCTACCTGGTTTATGGACGTGGTATACTTCACCTGTCTATTCTTATTGAAACTATGCGCCGGGAGGGTTACGAGCTTCAGCTCGGTCAGCCACAGGTTATCATCAAGGAGATCGACGGAGTGAAACACGAGCCGATGGAAATCCTGACTATTGATGTTCCTGAAGAAAGTTCCGGAAAAGTAATTGAGCTGGTGAGTCAGCGTAAAGGCGACATGCTGGTTATGGAGCCTAAAGGAGACCTGCTCCACCTCGAATTTGATATCCCGGCACGCGGAATCATCGGTTTGAGAAATAATATCCTTACCGCAACCGCAGGTGAAGCGATCATGGCTCACCGTTTCAAAGCATATGAGCCATGGAAAGGCCCAATCCCAGGACGTAATGCAGGGGTATTGATTTCCAAAGAAAAAGGAGTTGCTGTTGCTTACTCTATTGATAAGCTTCAAGACCGTGGTTCTTTCTTTATTGAACCGGGTGATGAGGTATACATGGGTCAGATCATCGGTGAACATATTCGTCCGGATGACCTGGTCATCAATATGTGTACAGAAAAGAAGCTTTCTAATATGCGTGCTTCCGGAAGTGATGAAAAGACCCGTATTGCTCCAAAGATTAATTTCTCTCTGGAAGAAGCTATGGAATATATTCAGGGTGATGAATATGTAGAGATCACACCGAAATCGATACGTATGCGTAAGATTCACCTGGATGAGAATATGCGTAAACGCTCCTCCAAGGCTGTCGAAGCTTAAATCAACTTATACCTTTAAAATGTGAATCCTGACAAAACTTGTCAGGATTCATTAATTTAGAGGTGTTCTAAATCCAAATCTCTTGAAGACAATAAGACTTTCCTTTCTTATTGCAGTTTGCACAATGCTGTTTACAGGTTGTGAGAAACTGGTTGATCAGAATAAAGTATTAGGCACCTGGGTAATCCGCAAAGACAGCTCAGAGATGCGACTGGTCATCTCGCACGACTCTCTGCAGATTAGTTATCCACCCGGTAACGAGAAAAACAGTTATCAATATATGTGGAAGCAGGACGAAGCTCCGGGCTTGATGGAATGCTATCAGGTTCAGTATACCGATCATGAGCACCGGGAAGTGAAGACGACACCCTACCGGTTATTTGTAGTTCGTGTTTCAGCCGACTCGCTCACCATCTTTATCCCAAGCCTCAAGACGAAGTTCGCTCTGAAAAAGGAATCATAGTAACAGGTTACAGACCATTACCCCCAATTGATTTCGTTCAATCTTCTGAAATAAAAAACCCCACAGGAAAGAAATCCTGAGGGGTATTAAAGAATAAGATCAGTTTAGGGTTTTGCAGCCTTCGGAGCTTCTTCAGCCATGAGGGATTTTGCCGCATCCATCATCATTTTCATGTTTTCTTCTTTGAAGGGCTCTTCATTGTTGCTGTTGTGGTTGTCAACAATGGCAAAGTTCATGGTTCCTATTTTCATGATGCAGTACATGTGTACTTCCGGTTTCAGATCGGCAATCTGTTGTTCGTAGATTACGGCTGCCGGCTCATCCAGGATCCAACGTTTTACTTTTTTAGGGTCTTCCGCTGAAATCAGCGCTTTCTGCTTTACCATATCTGCAATTTCTCCATCTCCTGTATTGATGATGATGTCGAAGTTGTTTCCTCTTTTAATCTCCACACCAGCTTGCTGGTTGATGACGAGGGGACTGTTGATCTTGGTAGAGTCCGGAATGAGAATACTGGCAGAGAACCCATAAGGGTTCAGATCAATAATCTGATATCCTGCCGGAGCAACCCGGTTTTCAGGTTTCTTTGGTCCACAGCTGCTGATCACCAGCGCTGATCCTAATCCGAGAAGGCAGAGAATACGTTTCATGTGAGGAAGAATTTGGTTTGATGAGCAAATATAGAACAATTCGCTAAATTCAGCGGTATGAAACTTACCTGGAAACCTTATACCCTTCAGTTCAAACATCCTTTCCGTATTGCTCATGGTGTGAGGACAACAACTCCCGTTCTATTTACTTGCATCGAATATGATGGTTGCATAGGTTATGGTGAAGCTTCCATGCCTCCTTATTTGGGAGAAACGCATGAAACGGCCATAGCATTTCTTCAGAAGGTGAATCTTAAAAGGTTTAATGGTCTGCAAGACATTGGAGCGATCATGGAGTATGTGGATCAATTGGAGAATAAAAACACCGCGGCAAAAGCTTCCATTGATATCGCCCTGCACGACCTGAAAGGGAAATTAGAAGGTAAGCCGGTCTATAAAATATTAGGGGCGGATCCTTCGCTTACCCCTTATTCCTCTTTTACGATCGGCATGGATTCGGAAGACGGGATAAGACAAAAGGTAATCGAATCGGGCGATTTTCCAATTCTTAAAATAAAGCTTGGAGGAAGTGAGGATATGAAAATACTGGAAACGGTTAGAGCCTGCACCAGCAAACCTTTTTCGGTAGATGTGAATGAGGGATGGAAAGACCGGGAACAGGCGCTTGACTTTATATACAGGATGAAGGAGATGAACGTTTCTTTCGTTGAACAGCCTTTTGAAAGATCCAATACAGAAGATCAGGCCTGGCTGAAAGCAAGAAGTCCCCTTCCGCTTATCGCAGATGAATCATGCAGAAGATTTGAAGATATAGAGAGTTGTCGCCACTTTTTTCATGGAATCAACATTAAACTGATGAAATGTACCGGATTGTTTGAAGCAAAGAGGATGGTGGTGGAAGCGAAGAAACACCAACTTCTTCTGTTAATAGGATGCATGTCGGAAACAAGCTGTGCCGTTTCTGCTGCAGCGAGTCTTACTCCATTTGCAAATTGGGCCGATCTCGATGGGCCTTTATTGATTTCAAATGATGCTTTCGACGGGATTTATTTTGAAAAAGGGAAAATAAGACTGTCTGAAGGTCTTGGTATTGGTGCGATTCCGCGGGTTGGGGTATTTGTGTAGGGAGGAGGGGAAAACAAAAGGAAAAAAAAAGGCTCCCTGAGGGAGCCTTTTCCAGAATTACTTCTTTTTAGAAGCTTTTTTCTTAGCTGCTTTTTTTGCTGGCTTCTTGGCCGCTTTCTTTGCTGCTTTTTTTGCTACTTTTTTTGCCATGGTTTTTGGTTTTTGAATTTATTTGATACGAAGTAAGAAAAATTTCGCTTCCAAAAAAAATATATCACAAGTATTTTTTCAACACGAGCGTGTTGATAACGTTGCGGGTGCATGTTGAGTTAACATGCTTATTCAGTTTCGGAATTCAAGTGATCAGGAAAAATTTAAACAAAATAAAAAAACACTTACTCCTGAAAGAACTATGAATAAAGGTTTTCAGAGCATTTCGTTTTTAATTTCATCACTTCAAAGAAAGCGTTTGATTCTGTTTTATGGTCTCATTCGCTTATGCAATATACGATGATTTGGTGAGGCGAATCAGATAATTATTTTTTTATTTTTCCTTTATCTATCTTCGTCAACGGAAATTATGGAGTCATTCGCGATAAACGTAGGTAATTTTGCTCTTTCAGAACCGGTAACAGCAATCTCCGATTTACTTCTAACCTTGCTCTGCTTGAGGGTTTGCTGGGTAATGCAGAGAATGAGCGGAAAGAATTCATCCATCACTTCCTGGCAATTATTCTTCTTCGGTATGAGCTTATCCGTTTTAACCGGAGTCTTTGTGCATGGCTTCCGTCACTATCAAACCGAGGAGCAGCATTATCTAACGTGGATGCTCATGAATTCAATCGCCGGATGCAGTGTGTACTTTGCCCAGGTTGCCGCATCCCGAAGTGTATTGAAGGACTCCGGGCAGGGAACTATCCTCCGTATCATTGCACAGGTTCAAATTCTCGCGTACCTCACCTGTCTCTTCTTCATCCATAGCTTTATGGTGGTCAAAATCCAGATCGCTGCCGGAATGCTTCCGGTCATGATCATTTATATTATGAACTACAGAAAAGGTGGAAAAGGGGGGGGGTGGATAGGTTTGGGTATTGGCCTGTCATTCTTCTCAGCCATTTTTCATACCCTCAAGCTTTCAATCAATGAAAGGTGGTTCAATTACAACGACCTGAGTCATATCTTTATCACCGCAAGCTTTATCCTGATTGCAGCAGGGGTAAGGATTTACCACCGGAACACTCTGAATGTTCCAGTGGTAAAATAAGTAGTCCCTTTGTCACTTCCCTACACTCACCCTGATTCCTTCTGAATGGCTTGCGAACTCGGGTGCATACATACACTCAATATTGGTGATGCCATTAGAGAAGTTCCCGTTATGGGTAACCAGAAGAGGGTATTCAAATACATAATTGCCTTTGGGCAGGGATGAGAAAAAGAAATTAGTACTCGCATCCCGGGTGCTCTCATAATAACCGAGTCCGTCCTGCCATTTATACTGAGAGATTACATTGGTGGGCTCGAAGCAGGAGGCTCTCATGTCTTTCATGTGTACATACTCCATATCCCGGTCTACCCTCAGCTCTATTCTAACTTTAACCTTGTCGCCAGGTTTTAGTTTAGTTTCTGTGGTGATGGGTTCAATAACCGGTCCTGAAGCTGTGTTGTGTTCCACCAAAAGCTTTTTAGTTAGTTTCAAAGGGGTATCATGAGGAGTAATCTTGTCGAGCTGCTCGAAGTATTGCCAGTAAAGTGCACCCCAACTGACTCCTTCATCTTTCTTGGCCACTGTAACCTGGCCCATATCGGTCTTGATCTCATCCCCGCTCCAGCTCTTCTTGAAGTATCCGGTTCCGGCTTCCACCTTTACATCCTCCATCTTTTTCGGATCAATGACCAATGCTCCCAGTTTGATCTCCACATTGCTTTCTGTGGAAAGCCAGTTCGTACCTCTGAGCAACAGCGCATAACAAGCTTCCGTGGTTGCTTTAGTGGTTTTCCAGTCCTGGGTCTGCTTCGATTTAAGCAGCCATACTTTCAGATCATCTACTGATTTCTGATCGTGGGCCACCTCATCAAAGGCTTCTATGAGGAGGGCCTGAGCTTCGACCGGAGCCTGATACCAGTAAAAGCCTTCATAATTTTCTTTCCAATACATACCCATCTCTTCACTGGTAATTGAATTCTCCTTGAGACTCTTCATGATATCTGCCGGTACCTTCTTGTCTTCGTAACGGGAAAGCGCCAACGCAATCATTCCCTGCATATACCTTCCTTTGTTCAGCCAATATTTCTGAGCCTGTCCTTTATAGTAGTCGAACGCTTTCTGGTTCTGCCTGTCGATTGGTACATCTTTGAAATAACTTCTGGCATACAGGTATTGAATGGCTTCATAACCCAAGTGATCATCATTCAGGTGAATCCTGTCATATTGAAGGATCCATTCATAGTCCTTACGGATTTTTGAATCCAGGAACAGCACACCGTTTTGTACCATCGTCCAGGTTTTGGAATCTTTCCGGATATTCTGCACACCCAGATGATCCAGATGCCCCATGCCGGTAATAATATGTTGGGTGATGTACCGGTCTTCCGGCATTCCTTCAAACCATGGCCATCCTCCGTTTGAAGTCTGCATTTTCTGAAGTTTACGAAGGGCAGCATCCAGCTCATTGCTCATCTTGTTCAGATCGAAGAGTAACCCAACTCTTTTTTTGCGTTCACTTTCATTTTTGGCATCCAGCACCCAGGGTGTTTCTTCAAGCATGAGCGATTTAAGCTCCTGGTTTTTCTGGAGATTGGAGAGCAGAGCATCCGGGCTCTGGTTCTTCCAGGAGTCGAATACGGCTTTAATCTTAGGACTGGAGTTGGCTATATGAGAAGCAATGCTGTTGGCATAAAACCTGCTGAAGGTTTGTTCGGCACATTCATAGGGATATTCTATAAGGTAAGGTAATGCCTGCACTGCATACCATGCAGGATTGGCTGTAAACTCTAAGGTGAGTTTATGGTTTCGAAGGGTCGTGCTGTGATTGTTCTGAGCGATGAACTTATCAAAGTTAAAGACTTTGGTTTGCTTGCCCCTTATAGGAAGTGGCATGGACTCAGTAACCAGCATCCGGTTAGTAAGAACAGGCACGGCCATTTCCTCTCCATCAGAGAAGTTTCCTGATTTCGCGACTACTTTATAAGTAAGGGCGCCCAGTCCTTCCGGAATTTTAATATCCCAGCTCAAAACGGTGCTCGCTCCTTTACCAACCGTAAAGTTTTGGGTGCCGACTTGATTTACGAGGAGGAGGTCATCCACCGGTTTCATGCTCAAGGCATCAAAGAACATCAGTTGAGCTGTTCCTTCCAGTTTTGCTTGGGCCATGCTTGTAATTTTGGCTGTGAAACTCATCGCATCTCCCTCCCGGAAGAAACGAGGAGCATCAGGAACGACCATCAGCTCTTTCTGAGTGACGAGGGAATTACCAATGCTTCCGTATTTTAAGTCCTTGGTATGAGCAAACCCCATCATCTTCCAACGGGTTAGCGCTTCAGGTACGGTGAATTTGACGATAACCTCTCCCTGTTCATCGGTACTGAGTGTTGGGAAGAAGAACGCAGTTTCTGCAAAGTTGCTCCGGGCTTTTACACTTCCCGGGTTGTTTCCACCTTTTTCGCCTTTTCCAGGTCCTGCTGAACCCGAACCTTCACCACCCATAGGTTCATCCGTATAATTATCAAGCTTGTCGGCCACTTTATCTCCATCTGCCTCCGTTCTATCCAATGCCCTTTTTTTGTTGGCATGTTCAGATTCTTTTGTAGAAACTGTCTTCTCTTCCATATCTGGTGCTGCGGCAGGTGTCATGGCGACTGCCTTGCACGCATTTCCTGTAGTTACGGATACAGTTGTGGTACTGCCGTATGCATACCCACTAGACCCTCCACGGTAATTGTAATACCCTCCCCAGAAAGAACACCCAAACCAATCCAAGCTTTCATAATATCGATAGGGAGTTTCCTGATAGCGGTTCCATTCATCCGCATAAAGCTCGGTGCTCACCGGACCGAATGTTTCGCCTATAGTCCAATAGATATTCGAATAAAATGAATTATAGATGCTGAAATCCCAGTAGTTCGGGCGGAAGGCATCCAGGGAGGCATCATAAAGAGTAGCAATCATTTCAGCCGCCACTTTTTCACCTTTCTTTCCTTTAATCTTCAACTTCCATTCTTCCTTCTGTCCGGGTTCCAGTTTATCGCGGAAGGTTTCGAAGGTGATATCGAGTTGTTTGTTGGTCCAGGGCACATAAACGGTTCCGTCATGATTGTAAGAACGGTTATGTTTAACAAACATAAAATGATAGGCAAAACCGCCCCGGTCGTTTTCAGTGATCGGAATCTCGATCAGCTTCTGCTCACCATTCAAGCTCAGCCACTCTTTCTTCATAGGCCGATTCTTGTATTCGACTTCGAATAATACTTTCACATCCTCCTTGCTTCCCACTAAGATTCGGGCTTTGTCGCCGGGTTCTCCATCTGCTTTCAATACATTGAAGTAATCAGTTTCAGGAGCAGCTATGGCCGTTTCCTTCTCTGAATAAACGGAGAAGTAAGTGAGGGTTTTCACATCTTCCCCGAAACGATCGGTGCAATGTCCTTCGAGCACATAATAACCCTGAGCCCACTGTTTGATATTGGAAAGCCGGAGCGTATCTATTTTTTCCTTCATCCGGGGTGCCAGAACAGTACCGGCATTCGCACTGGAGTTCTCGAAAGGGGTTTCAAAGATTTTATTGCCCCGTTCCCATTTATACATATTGTCTTCTTCCGCAATAGGATCATTCGGGAAGGCGGCATAGTATTCGTCTTTACTCATCAGAAACCGATCGGCTCTGTCCCATTGCCTTTTTCTGAAAACACGGTCTGGTTCTTTGAGTTTAAAGATTTCGATCTTTCCTTTTCCGGGTTCGAACTGACCATTGAGGTTGGCCGTGTTTATGGCAAACTTTTGGGGCTCCTCTTTATTCATTTTGTCGGGGATGTACATACTCAGGGTCATCGCCTTATATCCGACACTTACATAACCGGAGCTACTGTGTGTTTCTCCGTTCAGGTCGGTTACATCAACGTAAATCGTGTATTGGTAAAGAGGGCTGTATTCTTTTGTGAAGTTATGATCGGGAATAGCTTTGAAATTTAATACATAGCCTCCTGTATCATTGGTGATGGTTACACCGTTGGTAATCTCCATCTGAGGGGAATTTGGATAATATCCTCTCCACCAATAAAACCAGGAAGGGAAGGAAGCATCCCTTACCACTCTGTACTTCACCTTTGCTCCGTCAATATTGGCACCAGAATAAGCTTTCGCGATTCCTCCTACTTTTACCTCATCTCCCAGGCGGTAAACTCCAACAACCGGTTTGACGGTCACTTCAAATTTGGGCCTTTTGTATTCTTCAACCGAGAAATATTTGGATCCATAACCATCGGTGATATACATCTGTCCATTCATAACCCCTTGAGGAGAGGTGAAAGTACCGGTAAAGCTTCCATATTCGTTGGTGATCAGATCCAGACTGGAAATCTTCTGCGAGTTAACATCATAGAAGGTAACCGTAACCGGGCGGTTGGTGAGGATCTCATTGACGTCTCCGTCGGTTTGTATACAGATCCCCTTGAAGTAAACCGTCTGACCCGGGCGGTAGATCTCCCGATCGGTAAAGAAAAATGTTTTCGGATTTTTTACTTTGGGCTGCTGGTAACCTTTATACTGGTAATAGGAATTGTCGAGATAGAATTTGTCGGTTCCATTCGTAAATTCAATATTGAAGTTCCTGTAATCGGTAGCCGGTGGGACTTTAAAATACCCGTTTTCATCGGCAGTAAACTTCTGATCCTTCAACCATTCATAATTTTGCAACTTATAATTGTATTTCTGTACCCATAGTTGTGCGCTGGTTCCGGTGAGTGGCAATCCGGTTTGCCGGTGCATGACATAGAATTCAATGCTTCCATCGGTTAATCTTCGATCCACATAACTGATATTGGATACCCACATGGGTGTATAGGCAATAGCCTGGTTCTTTGTAGAAAAGCTTTTGTTGGAACCCACAAGTACCAGGTAGTGACCCAAAGGAAGTTCCGGCATTTTTATTTCAGCGCTGTGCTGGGAGTAGTCTCCATCGTCAGGCACAATAAGCTCCCATTCCTTAAAAGCCGGGAGTTTTAAATACTGCTTCATCAGTTCTTCTCCATAATACCGCTGTCCCCATTTGTTAAACTTATCAATATCCATCTTTGCGATACGAACATAAACCTTGTTCACGTTTTTATAGGTAAATAAAGCACGGAAGGGTTTATCAGGTCCGTTTACCTTTTCAGTAACCAGCAGCATCGTTTTTTCATGAATGCTGTTTTGCATGGCCAGGCATTTTCCGGCCCCGAATGATTTTGGAAACTTATCCATAGCCTCTTGAAAAATGCTCATCGCTGTTTTCTTTTCCCATTTATAGCTTTCGCTGTTGAGAGCGTTGTATTTCATTCCAAGTTGATAATGCCACAAGCCAATTTCATACATCACTTCACTGATGCAAGAATTTGAAGGGAATTTTCCCTGTAGCTCGGTTTTCAGGTCAAGAAGGGTTTGGAGGTAGGTGCTATCTTTATTTTCGAATGTTGCGTGTGAATGGATAAGATTCAGACGCTTGAGTTCAGCATCTACAAATGCAACCGGGTCAGTATCTGCTCGGTGAAATGCGATAACCTGCTGTAGATCCTGGAGTGCATAGAACTTCATAGACATGGAATCCTTAGACGCTAGCTTCAGTGCGATGAACTGATCGGCCGAGGCCAGATATAAGGGGTTGTCAACCTCAAAGCGATCAGCCGGTCGGGTGATATCCGGTTCCTCAGCCGAGAAGAAATCAATAGCTCTGTGTTCCAACAGGTCGAAAAGCGTAGAACGATATTTCCTGGATTCAGGATATTTATTCAGCACATCATCGTAAAGACCAATCGGAACATTTTTTAAACTATCGGGGTTTCGGATAGAGAGCTGATATTCCTTGATGCACTGATCCACGAGATGGTTCAGGTCCCAGGTAGTCACATCATTGTTATTGAAATTAACGGTTTGTGTACGGCTCTGAAATTTCCAACGGTTGTTGGTATAATACTGCCAGTAAATTTCTCCTAACATGGAATGGATCACCGGTTGCAGAGGATATTTGGAAGAGGCGGCTTCTGTCTTTAAAAAGGAAAGGGCTTTTTCGGTGGAATATTCTTCCATCTGTGCTTCCAGTCGAAGCTTATACATGATGGCCTTCACGGTCTGAGCTGAATTATGATCCGCTTTGGCTTTGTCATAAATTCCCATCACTACTTCCAGAGCAGATTTGGTCAGTCCTTTGTTAACGAAAGAGTCGACCTTGAGCCACTCTTTATCATAAGCCCCGCCTTTGGGAAAAGAATAATGTGTTTTAGCTCCGGAACTGGAATGAAAACCAAAGACTCCGGCAATAATTAGACAGGAGAGTACGCTGAAAAGGAAGATTTGTTTGAAAGTATTCATTGGAAGAGGGTCTGTTTGGACTATTGATGCAAGTTAGATCAAAAATCCATAAACAATTTTTACTCCCGCTTTGTAAGCTTCAACCCCAATGGTGAAAATTTGTACTCTGGTTTCGCGAAAAGTGCAAGGTCGCACTCCGATTTTTTCACACTTAACTCACATATTGACAATTCCTACTCCGGTTTTGCAAATTCCCGGAGGAAAAGTGAAAATTCCTGCACCGATTCTACAAATTCCTGGAGGAAAAGTGAAGATTCCTGCATCCATTCTGTAAATTCCTCCAGGAAAAGTGAAAATTCCTTCACCGATTTTACAAATTCCCGGAGAAAAAGTGAAGATTCCTGCATTCATTCTACAAATTCCTTGAGGAAAAGTGAAAATTCCTGCACCCATTCTACAAATTCCTGGAGGAAAAGTGAAAATTCCTGCACGCATTCTACAAATTCCTTGAGGAAAAGTGAAAATTCCTGAAGTGATCGAGCATATTAGAGTCTGTTCAATAAATGGTGTCCCTATAAAGGCTCACAAACTAAAGTAAACGATTGATTTTGAGTAATATGTAGTTTTAAAGGGGAGATGCAGAAGTATAGCTATATATATGTATACCGGAAGACTACAAAAATTCCTTCTGCTGGTGATTCGAATCGGGTGACCAGAATCGCCTGATATCCACCTCCGGATTCAATGGAATCCCTTTTTCCAGGTGTTCAATAAAATGCTCCCCGAATAATGGTCCGATCATCACTCCTTTACTTCCCATCCCATTGAACATGACTAATTGGGGATATTCCGGATGGACTCCGATCAGAGGCCGGCGATTAATAACGGTAGGACGGATCCCAGCCCGATGATTTATAATTTCAAATGGAAGCTTCAGCACTTTTTTCAATCGCTGTATTAAATCTTCTTTTGCCGCTTCGGTTGGCACTTCATCCAGTTTATCCCAGGCAAAGGTTGCACCCACTTTGTAGAGGCCATCTCCGATAGGTAGAATAAATACGCCTTTATTCACGACTTCCTCTCTTGTGTATCCGGGGATTTTTACCGTCAGCACTTCACCTTTGGCCAGATTAAAAGGCATCCATTTAAACCAGGGGTTGGATGTAGCCAGATGTCCTTCGCAAAAAATAATCCTGGGAGCAGTAAACTGATGATAAGAAATGCCCCCATCAGTTATCTTCAGCTGGGAGTGATCAAACCGCTCTTCCACTAAAAGATTCAGCGACTTGAAATAAGCCCTGCTTAAATTCATGAAGCTCAACACATCCACATATCCCGCTCCACTCACGGAGGCATAACCCATGGGTGCTTCGATAGAGGAAGAAAGGTCGGAGCTGTCGTGAATTTCACTTAGGTATTTCCCTACCTCTTCATTTCGTTTTTTATTCCAGAGAGCGATCTCCTGCTCTTCGGCAAAGAGTTTAAGGAGTTCTTTTTTATGAAAGAAAGTGGAGCCGAGGAGGCTTTCCATTTTATGATAAAAGGATTCTGCAAAACGGAGTTGCTCATCGGCCATCCAGCTTTTGACCAGGCGTTTAAATACAACCGGGTTGAATAACCCTCCTGCTACTTTGGAGCTGGAGGAGAGGCTGGGATCATCAATTATTTTGATCTTCCTCCCCTTCTCAATTAGCAAATGAGCCATTATAGTCCCGGCCAGACCCTGGCCAGTAAGGAGGTAATCGTAAGGACGTTGATCTGTCTGATTCATTAGGGAGTAAAAGTAAGGATTATAGAGGCAAAATGTAAAAACCGTATCTTTAGTTCCTACAACCAAGAGCCTTGAAAAAGAAGCGATCAAAAAACCTGATTGGAAGAAG
>PLYR01000091.1 GCA_003153435.1 Bacteroidota bacterium | reverse complement strand
CGGTTCAGAAGCTGGTGATTGAATAAAAGATTGGATAGTCCTACCTGCACCTACTCATTTAATTATATTGCTCACCTGACATTAAAAACCATATCTATTTCAAATGAATTTCTGATTCAATTAGTTTTTTATCCTCCTCTGAAACCGACGTACGTAGAAATGTTTTCCAGTAATAGGCTTTGTTCATTCGCTCTGAATCAATTATGCCATTCGAATATTGCCAGGTCTGGAATAGATTTAAAAAGAGTAAACAAATCAGGCAAGTAGTTACAGTTATTTTGAATAATATTCCTTTGAGCCAAGACGCTTCAAGGAAATGACCCAAGGCAATTGCCATAATTGGCAAGGATTCCACCATTGGTCTCTGACTAAAACTTGCAGCGTACCACCAGCAGTCCCAACTAGAAACTACATACAGGTTGATAAGAAAGAATAGAAATAAAGCCAGAAATAGATAGCGACGATTTTGGAAAATGTAAATAAATCCTAGTATAGATAGAATCATCAATGGCGTATATATTAGCCATCCCTTTTTATAGCTAAATAAAAAATCTATAGTATAGGGAGAGAAAAATGAAAACCTTTCCGTGTGGTTATTGAATTCACGCCAGTATCCTGCTGCCCATTTCCAATATATAAACTGTGGCATAAAAATCAATAGCATTATCAGTCCTGAGAGAAATAATTGTTTTCGTTTTCCAACTATCAATTTTATTTTTTCAATAAGGGAATTCTTACCCTTTATCCCATAGAAAAGTGGCACAAGAATCCATACAAGTTCAGTGGGTCGGCACAAAGCTGCAAATGCTAACACTGTTGCTAACAAGAAAACATATTTTGGCAGGAGGGTTTCGTGCCACTTGATTGTCAATAAAATAATTAAGCAATTCAGACTGAATAAAAAATTATGAGGCATAGTTCCATCCAATCCTGCATGGAATAAAAAATTAGTGCCGAGTACGATAAGGATTAAGATAGCGGCACAAAGCTTGTCCGAAAAAAAAAGTAACAGAATATGCCTAAGCAGAAAAATGCCAAGTCCAGTAAAAAACAGAGAGGTGAAAATCAGAGCCCATTGATATGGCGCAGAAAACCCATCTGGCGGATATCCACACATTTTTGCGTATAAATGAGCAATAAAGAAGCCTGGGGCATAACAACCAGCTATCCCCATTGTATAAATGTTCAGTTTTTTATGTTTTGGAGCAACGACTAATTGGTAAATGGTTGGACAGGGTTTATAATTCTGACAAACTTTATTGAGCCATACAGTATCTTGAAAACCGGGATCATGATAAATGAATGCTGAAGGTAGATAGAGGTAATAACCAAATACGTCCCAGGTAATAAAATGATGTGTTGGTTCTGCAAGACGGTATTTAAGGGTACAAAAAGTCACCCCAAGAAATAGAGAGCATGCAATGAAGAATGAAAGAATATTTTTTTTCAATATGCGAAGATAATTAGAAAAAGCTCAAAACAAACCATTAAGTAATTACGCAGTGGATTGGTATAACACACGAAATGGTGATTATGTGAAAACTGACAATAACCTTACTACCCCCGACGGAACCTTGCGCCTAAGCGTGCCAGATATCATTATTGGGTCAAATACAGACTGGGCCTTTTACATCCATGACTCCAATTCCAGTCGCTCAAAACCCAACAAACCAACCAAGTCCGATTCTTTAGCGCTAATTCATGAACAGAAAAATAGTATCTTAGTAACACCAAATCCTTCAAAAGGCCTCTTTCAGGTTTCGCTTAAAAAACTGGATGAACCAACGGAACTGATTTCTGTTTACAATTATTCTGGCAAATTAGTTTATGAAAGTCAAATTACCACTACCAATTTTAATATAAACCTGCTTGACCAACCTCCCGGAGTATACTTAGTTAAAGTATTATCCTTTTCAGGTTGTTTGTTTCAAAAAATTGTGAATGAGTAGATATCGAAAATCTCTTTGGGTTTGCTTATTCCTACTGTTGTGTTTTGTAAAAGATCAGTATGGTCAATCTGATTCAAGTTCCAAATGGTACTTAAGTATTGGCACAGATATCAGGCAATGTTTTAGGACATACACGAAACCGGTATTGCCCCCTTCTAATCAAAATCTTGAAAAACCTTCCCCTTTTTACCTGGGCAGCTTAGGTGTATTTATTGGAAGAGCAATTACTAAGAATGTATCCATAGAGTCTGGTATATTCTATGAGGTAAAACGTTTTCAAACTGATTATGACACTACTTCCTACCCTGGCTATAAAGTTGCTCACCGGTTTGATTATCGGTACTTAACTTTGCCCTTATTTATCAACTACAAATTCAAGGCGGCACCCTGGCTTGAATTTAGCCCATCTCTCGGCCTTACATTTGATTTAGATATGGGTAGTAAAGATTTATGGAAAGTAGGGTCTGCCGATTATCGCACTGAAGCCGAGATCGGAGACAACTATGGTTTGAGTGCAATAGCGAGATTAAAATGCACCCTTAAACACAATTCAACCTCGTTTAGTGTAGTCCCATTCTTCGAATATCGGTATACTGATCTGATGTCGTATTATACGAATAACACAATGCACCTGTATGCTTATGGCGCCAGTATGCTGATTACTTTTCATTTTCACTAAGCCTTCTTCCTTTCTTTAATTACATTTGTAGAAGAACGTTCACATTATCCAATTTTTTAATTAAACACTTTGTTTTTAGTTTAAAGTCTATTCTAATGCTGGATTTGACCGTAAATTGTAAATTCCGTATGTCCGCTGTAAAATATTTATCCCTCTTCCTGTTTATTCCTACATGCTCTTACAGTCAAATTTGGTCACCAGTCGGAAGTGGAATTACAGATACCTATGGAGCAGCTACCCTGGATACTGCTAAGGGGCGGTTGTATATTGGTGGCTTATTTAGGTCAATAGACGGTATTTCTGCAAGCCGAATTGCGTTTTGGAATGACACATCTTGTTTTCCTTTGGGAGGAGGAGTAAAAGCTGGATACAGTCCCCAAACTCAGACAATCAATTATTTTAATGGTCAAATTATTGCAGGTGGAGCCTTTGATTCTGCCGGTGGTAAATTGGTTAATAATATTGCGAGCTGGGACGGGGTTACTTGGAATTCCTTAGGTACAGGATTGGATGGTCTTGCACTTGCTTTAGCAGTCTTTAATGGGGAGCTGATTGTTGGTGGTACAATGAGTGTTGCAGGCGGGGTGTCAGCTAATTATATTGCTAAATGGAATGGAATATCCTGGTCTGCTCTTGGAGCAGGATTCAACAATACTGTCCATGGGCTAGTTGTGCATAAGGGGTGCCTGTATGCATGTGGAGATTTTACATCCTCAGGGCTACATTCGTTAAATCACATTGCAAAGTGGGATGGTGTTTCCTGGTCAGCTTTAGGTACTGGTACGGATAATCATATTTCGGGAATCACACAAAGTGACTCAAGTATTTATGTAATCGGGGACTTCGGGAGGGCAGGAGGAGTGCCAGCCAGCCAGGTTGCTCAATGGGATGGCCAATCCTGGCATTCCCTAGGCTCTGGCATTGTAAATACAGATGTGGTACAATGTATCACAGCCTACAATTCAAACATTTATGTGGGAGGGTCTATTGGAAATGCAGGTGGCACCTCAGTAAAAAATATTGCCAGATGGGATGGAACAACATGGCATCCATTAGGAGTAGTCAACGATTGGGTTATGGCAATGTGCATTTATGGCTCATCGCTTTACATAGGAGGTTCTTTTACTAAAGCTGATGGGGTAAGCACCCCAGGAATTGCAAAATGTGATTGGATAACTGGAATTGAAGAGAAAAAACAAATAAGTACACTTTCTATTTTCCCAAACCCCTGTGATGGGAAATTTCACATTGCAATGATCAATGCTAAAAGTGAACGGAGTGAAATTTGTATTTTCAATGCTCTTGGAAAAGTGTTATTTAACAATGTTGCCGATTTCTCCTTACCTTCTCAGGATATTGATCTAAGTGCTCAACCCAAAGGGTTCTATTTCGTAAGAGTTACAAATTCGAAAGGAGAAAGTGCAGTTCAGAAGCTGGTAATTGAATAACAATAGAACAATATTTTCAGGAGTGTATCAGCATGAATATGTAATATCAGAGACCTATTCTTCTTCCCACTGAAAGACAAAATCTATTGCTCTTGCCTACCGAGTTAATAGAGAATAAGATGAAGGATGAAGGACGAATCAGAACCTTAACGCCGATGTCCTCCACCCCCACCTCCTCCATGAGACGGCGCTGACATCCTGCTGGGTTGTGATCTGCTAGGGGCTGACCGGGCAGGAGCAGACCGGGCAGGAAAAGAAGGATGACCATTATTCACCGCAGCTCGTTTATTAACATCCCTGCTGGCCGCTCTTTCATGGCTCTCCTGGGTTCTGGTTGGTGTAGCATGTCTCTCTGCAGCGGCAGCCTGGTGCCCTGCTGACTGCTGTGCACTTGTACCTCTGGGCCCATTATAACTGGCTCCTCCGGGTTTTCTGCTGTTCACAACACTTCTATCTTCATAGGTATTGCGAACGGTACGCCGGTTGACATTACTCACTGCTGTATTGTATCGGAAATGCCCTCCCTCCCATCGTCCACCATGATAACCATCTCCGTCATATCCATGACCGTAATGAACCCCACCGTAGTAACCCACATGGTTTCCCCAGTACCCGCCGTGCCAGCGGTAATAGCCTCTTTCAAAACCCCAGTACCCCGGAGTCCACAAAAAACCAACTTCCGCCGGAAGCAGCCATACTCCCGGGATCCAATAATACCCGGCAGGCCCATAACCCCAGTAACCCGGCGTCCACAAATAGCCATCAACCGGACAAGGAGGCTGTTCGTATTCCGGGATCGCTGGAGGTGCGATTTCAACATCTACAACTACCTGAGCAAAACCATCGGGCTTGCCGGTCATGACAAAAGTCAAAATAAAAATAAGGGCTGCAATTTTTTTCATGTTCTGCTCTGTTTATTATTCAACGGTTACGATAACCAGGTATTTCGAATCCTTCCAGAAATGATCGGTGTCGAGGATGGTAAGGGCCGTAACCCGTCCCTTATCATCATGCTCAAAGCGGTAGGAATCTGAAGGATGTGTGGATACAAGCTTCGCGCTTTTCGCGTTTACGTCTAGCGACTTGATCTGGCTAATATCCAGCTTGATAAAATAGTCGGCATTGAAATCTTTTTTAAGCTCTTGCTCTTTTCCTATGCCCAGGAAACCACCTTCTTTATTCAGGACATTATGAGCCTTCAGGGTTTTGTACGTTCCGATCGCATAAAATGCAGTATTCAATTTCGATTCCTGTTCCGAAATGACATTCGATTGGTTATTGTTATGGACAACCAAACTATCCACTTCCGTGTAAAGAGCTTCGACCTGTAAATGCAATCGGCCCAGTTGCTCCTGTAATCCATCCAGCTCACTTTGTTTTTCAGCCAGCTGTATGTTTAAACTCTCTACCAGTTTATTCAGGGAAGCTATTTTATTTCCTGAAGCCGAAATCCGTGCATTCAAAACAGAAACCTTCTTCATATTCTCCGCCATCATAGAATTGATTGCTTTGATATCTTCATTGATCCTCTCTTTGGAACCCGCTTTACTTTCCAATCCTCCGGTCGAATTCAGAGCAATAGCCGATTGCATTTCCCGAATGGTAGCGAGGTTATTTTCAATGTCCGTAAATGATTCCACATAGTGGTTGATCGTTGTATCTCTGATCACCAGTTCATTGGTCAGGGAATCTTTTTGAAGCTGCAGCTTTTTCACCTCTTCTTTGTTGCCGCTGCAGGAAACCATCAGAACACTCGTAGCCAGAAACAACACAGTGGACTTATATAAATACTTTATCATTTTCTTTTATTTTAAAATTTCAACTTAAACTTATCCTCTTGTATCAGGATTCTTTAACGAAGGTATAGCAAACTTCTAATGCTTTTTCCTTTCCCGTTATTAATAATTTTAGATTATAAAAAACCAAATAATTATGTAACAATTACTGCGCAAAGTGTAAGAAACTTAAAAAAATATTTTCAAAAGTGCTTGGTTTGTTAAATATTAATCGTATCTTTACGATATAATGAATTGAATAATGGGAACAGCTAAAACAGAAGATTTCACAATAAAGGATAACCGGATTGCTGTGTATGCAAAGGCATTGGCGCATCCTGCACGCATTGCGATCCTACAGCTTTTGCTTAAAAAGAAAGCCTGTATCTGCGGGGATATCGTAGATGAACTTCCTCTTTCCCAATCCACCGTTTCCCAACATCTGAAAGAATTAAAGGAAGCCGGCCTCATAAAAGGAGATGTGGAAGGAACAAAAGTATGCTACTGCATCAATGAAGAGGAATGGGACAAGGCAAGTCACTACTTCCAATCACTCTTTAATTCGTATATGAAAGGGAATAGCTGCTGTTAAAAATTATCCTATCATAATCGCTATATTACGATCATTTATAATTTATCTAAACATAATCAAATGGAAACCTCAGAAAAACTCAAACAACTGGTCCGGGAAAAATACAGTGAAATAGCTCTTCAGAATAAAGAAAACAATATGGCCTCCTGTTGTGGCTCCGGCGGCTGCTCCACCGAAGTATATAATATCATGAGTGACGATTATACGACTCAGCAGGGATATAATCCAGATGCAGATCTGGGTCTGGGATGTGGAATCCCGACTGAATATGCGGATATGAAGGAAGGTGACACCGTTGTCGACCTGGGATCTGGAGCAGGAAATGATTGTTTCGTGGCCAGGTCTTTTGTAGGCGAATCCGGAAAGGTGATTGGCATCGATATGACGGAAGCCATGATTGACAAGGCAAGAGAAAATGCAGAAAAACTCCATTTCAATAATGTGGAGTTCCGGCTGGGCGAAATTGAAAAGATGCCTTTAACAGCTAATAAAGCAGACGTAATAGTGAGCAACTGTGTTCTAAACCTTGTGCCCGATAAAAATAAGGCCTTTCAGGAAATCTTCAGGGTACTCAAACCCGGAGGACATTTTAGTATTTCTGATGTAGTGCTGGTCGGCGACCTGCCCAAAAACCTCCGGGAAGCCAGCGAGATGTATGCCGGTTGTGTTTCCGGGGCTATACAGAAGAATGAATATCTGGCCATCATTCAAGCAACTGGTTTCACGAACATCAAAATCCAGAAAGAAAAAGTGATCAATCTCCCGGACGACATCCTCAACGCCTATCTGTCTGAAGAAGAATTGAAATTGTATCGGGCTAGTAAGGTTGGCATATTCAGCATTACCGTTTATGCCAGTAAACCAACCGAATCTGCTTGCTGCCCTCCCGGATGCTGTGACCCTAAATAGTATACAATGAAAAAGATCCTCGTCTTATGTACCGGCAACAGCTGCCGTAGTCAGATCGCCGAAGGTTATCTGAGATTCTTTGCAGGTAACAAGGCTGTCATTTACAGTGCCGGAATAGAAACTCATGGAGTAAATCCCAGAGCCATAGCCGTCATGAAAGAAGATGGTATTGACATCTCTAATCATACCTCTAATAATGTGGATGAATATAAGGATCTGAATTTCGATTTTGTAATCACCGTTTGTGATAATGCAAAAGAGAATTGTCCCTACTTCCCTTCTAATGCCTTGAAATTCCATGAGAATTTTCCAGATCCTGCAAAAATGAAAGGTACAGAGCAGGAAATCATGCAGGAATTCCGAAACGTAAGGAATATGATTAAGGACTATTGCCAGGTGTTTGTAAAAGATCAATTATGATTCGTGCTTCCACTTTTTAAGGTTAGCCCTTCCTGAGATTATTTGTTATTCACTCCCTGGAATTCTGTGATTCCCCTATATTTACCTCCACAAGTGATGGTAAATAAACAGAAATCTAAATTTTCTTTAACAAAATCCGATGAAGGCCCTCTACTCCGTAATTCTACTCGCCTGTTTCACACTAGCCGGTTGTTCTGATACCGCGAAGAACATAAATGCAAAACCGAACAAAGCCTTGCATGACTTATTCGACCGGTACTACCAGGAGCGTCTGAAACTTTTTCCACTCGAAGCAACTTCTATCGGTGACCATCGGTACAATAATCTGCTTCCGAATGATGAGTCGGCTGCAGTTCTCTCAGAGGAACATAATTTCTTCACCAAATATCTAACCGAATCAAATGGATTTAAACCGGAAGAACTGACTATAGAAGACAGAATATCCTATTTGATTTTCCAGGATATCCTGAAGACTGCCCTGGAAGGGGAACAGTATCATAATGAAATGATGCCGTTTAACCAGATGAGTTCATTGCCTCTCTCCATGGGTCAGATGGGAAGCGGAAAAGGGAGCCAGCCTTTTGAAAATGTAAAAGATTACGAAAACTGGCTACAGCGTATCGATGCATTTGCTGTGTGGACCGACAGCGCTATTGCTAATTGCAGGAAAGGAATGAAGATAGGAATGGTTATGCCTAAAAAGCTGGTTCTGAAAATGATTCCCCAGATGGAAAGTCTTACGATCAACAATACCGCAACGCTAATCTTCTATGGGCCTCTCAAACAATTTCCTGCCTCTTTTTCCGAGAATGACAAAAAGCGATTGACACAGCTGTATACCACAGCTATTACCGAAAAGATCATCCCCTCCTATAAAAAACTGGCCGTTTTCTTCCGTGGCGATTATCTCCTTGCTTCCCGATCTACCGACGGTATTAATGC
>PLYR01000033.1 GCA_003153435.1 Bacteroidota bacterium | reverse complement strand
GTTTTGTTATTAGCCGGGTCGTTTTTGAAACGATAAAATTTCCTGCTCTCCCTGTCGAAGATATTCAACCCGTTGAGTGTACCTACCCATACATTTCCTCTTTTATCCTCCTGAATACAATACACATAATTATCACTGATAGAGGTTGGATCGGATTTATCGTGTACATAGTTTTTGCCGTAGGTGCCGTTCGACTTAATAAATTCCAACAACCCACCCCTGTAGGTACCTAGCCAGAGAGATCCATTATGGTCATCGAAGATGCATTTGATCTTGTCTAATCCCGAGCTTCCTTCATTTTCTTCCAGGTGTTTGAACGAAGTGGATTTCCCTGCTACCAGGTCAAATTTATTAAGGCCTCCGTTCCAGGTTCCGATCCAGAGCATTCCATCTGAATCTTCATGAACCGCTCTGACGGAGTTTTGAGAAAGGGAGAGTGGGCTTTCAGGGTCGGCGGAGTAATAATCAACCTGTTTGCTGATGTTTACAAATTTGCTGACTCCGGCCCCTTCGGTACCTATCCAAAGGATGTTTGAACGGTCGAGATGGAGTGACCAGATATCGTTGTAATTGATACTGTTCGGGTTTTCCGGGTCATGGGAAAAGCGGTGAAATTTCTCTGTGCGGGGATCAAAACGGCAAAGTCCGGAACCATAGGTGCCGATCCATAAATTCCCTTCCCAATCTTCCACAATCGGCCAGATCCGGTTACTCCCAATACTTTTAGGGTCATCCGGACGGTACATATAACTTTTAAATGTTCCGCTCTTTCGATCAAACTTGTTCAGTCCTCCACCCCAGGTTGATACCCACATCCTTCCTTCTGAATCTTCAAAGAGGGGCCCCACGATATTATTGCTGATGGAGCCGGGATCTTTCTTGTCATGCCGGTAATGCTTAAATATACCAGTTGATGGGTCGAATCGGTCGAGCCCTCCTCCCCAGGTAGAGATCCAGATAATCCCATTCTTATCTTCATAGAGAGACCAGATGCCCCCTTCCGAAAGACTTTCTTCATTTTTCGGATCGTGGCGGAAGTGTTTTTTTATTTTCCCGCTCTCCTTATCCATCACATCAATACCTGCTTCCCAGGTTCCGATCCAAAGCTCTCCTTTTTTGGTTTCGAGCAGACTGTAAACATTGTCGCTGCTGAGTGAGGCTGGATTGTTCTCGTCGTGCGTGTATCGGATTGCTTTCTCTTTGTTAGGATCAAAACGGTTTAACCCTCCGTTTTCGGTTCCAAGCCAGAGGTAGCCTTCTTTGTCCTGAATCAAACAAAAGATATTGTTGTTGGAGATGGTATTGGAGTCGGAAGGGTCGTTCTGGTAAACCTTAAAGTCGTACCCATTGTATTTATTGAGTCCGTCTTGTGTGGCAAACCAGAGGAAACCATATTTATCTTCTAAAATAGCCGGAATTGATTTGTTGGAAAGACCTTGTTCAGGAGGAATGGACTCGAACTTGATTTCTTCCTGCTGGGCTTTAAATGGTGAATGGAAACCAATAACCACTAAGCAACACACAAAAAACTTTAAACGAAATTTATTCATAATCCAAAGGTATACAGGGGTCTAAAAGGCACTAAATATATTAAAAAGCCCCGAAATAATGGATAAAAGAACAAGCGATTATGAAGTATATTTGTCGCCTAAGCCAACCCGGATGAAGGAACCATCAAATTCCTGTAAACAGATTGATACCCTGAACGAAAAGTCATGGGAGCTAAGGTATAGCAATACGTCTGAAGCGTTGGAGCTTGCTTTGAAAGCTGAAGCACTTTCAAAGCCGGTGGAGTACGAAAGAGGATTGGCTTATGCCGGTCTGAATAGATCAGTATGCTCTTTTCTATTGAGTAAAAATGAGGATGGGATACTCGAGAAACTTCGGATTTCGCATCGTTATTTTCTAGCTCAGGATGATAAGATTGGGCTTGTCAGGGCTTTGAATGGGTTAGGTAATCTTTATGATAGCTACGGAGAATATGAAAAAGGACTTACCTATTGCCTCGAGGGCCTTAAACATGCCGAAAAGATTGATTATAAAGAAGGTCTTGGTGATTTGCTGAGTACCTGTGGCAACATATACTCCCGTCTGCTTGATTATAGCCATGCACTGGAGTCCTATCAGAAGAGCCTTGCAATCAGAGAGTCTATTCAGGAACTGAAGGCGGCAGCTTCCTCTCTGAACCTGATAGCAAGGACTTATACATCCCAAGGTGATTTTGAGAACGGCCTTCTTTACTATAACAAGAGCATTGAACTTCGGGAGAGATTGAATGATACGGGGGCACTCCCCTGGAATTATCTCGGACTGGCTTCGCTCTATGAAAAAAAAGGGGAACCGGAAAGGGCTTTGTTGTACTATTCCAAAAGCCGGGCCTTAAATCAAAAGAGCAAAGATCGCAGGCTTGACCTGCATTGTCTGATCGGGATCGGAAGATACATGCTGCTTTTAAAGGATACAACACGAGGCATCGTTGAGCTGGAAGAGGCTCTGGGAATTGCATCCTCCCTCCATGCCAAACCACTGTTGTATGAAATTCATTTTCTCCTGGCCTCAGCCTATGAGCAATCTGAAAATATGGACCTGGCGCTCCTGCATTTCAAAAAGTTTCACTCCCTCAAGGAGGAAGTACTGAATATGGAACTGGGAAACAGGTTGAAGAATCAGCAGATTTCATTTGCTGTGGAGCATTCTGAACAGGAAGCCGAAATTTACCGCTTGAGAAATGTGGAACTGAAATCTGCTTATGAGGAGATCGAAGAAAAAAATAGGGACATTACCTCCAGTATCAATTATGCAAGTCTGATTCAACAAGCGATCCTTCCTGACCCGAATATGATAAAGGAACATTTTCCGGAATCCTTTATCCTGTTCAATCCCAAAGATATTGTAAGTGGCGATTTTTATTGGTTTGGCAAAACTGCCGGCTCGAATTACATTGCTGCGGCAGATTGTACCGGACACGGTGTTCCGGGAGCCATGATGAGTATGCTGGGTATAGAGAAGCTGAATGAATCGCTCCTTCACTCCGATCAGGTGTGTGAAATACTTGGTTATCTGAACCGGAGCGTTAAGAAGTCACTCGGGCAAAGTGGAAAAGCAGGGGAGAGCAGAGACGGCATGGATATAGCTCTTTTGTGTTTAAGAAAGGAGGGTGATCAGCTCAAAATGAATTATGCAGCTGCAAACCGGCCTCTTTTGATCATTCGGAAAGGGTCGCAAGAAATTATAGAAATTAAAGCCACAAAGGTAGCCATCGGAGGATTTACGGAAGATGATCAGGTGTTTGAATCTCACGAGTTTTCTCTGAATCAGGGGGATACTGTTTATGTATTCAGTGATGGGTATGCCGACCAATTCGGGCTGGGAGGTAAGAAACTGAAAACATCCAAATTCAAAGAAATACTTTTATCGATTCAGGATCAGGACCTGGATTCCCAAAGAACGGTCCTGGATACATTTATAAAGGAATGGAAGGAAGGGCAGGAGCAGACCGATGATATTCTGGTGATTGGCATTCGGGCCTGATCAGAAAAACTGAACAGCAGAATTGTATTTGGCGGCCTTTCTTTTGGATACAGAATTCTTAAAGGTTAGAGAGATGGAAGCTCCCAGCTCCGATTTACCCATTACCGTTTTGCTATCTATATACCCATAACCCCTGCTTAACAGCGGAATAGCAGTACGCTGATTTTCATTCGTGAAACTATTGATACCCCCGTAATAGTGGTAATCTAAAAAGATCCGGAGATTTTTTATCTTGTAACCCAACCCCGCTCCCCACATCCATTCAAAGGTATTTTGGTTCCTCATTGGGAGGACGTTTATTCCTCCATCATAGTAGGAGGGAGGAGTATTGCTATAGGCCGATGCACTGGCTGTGGCCGAAGTAAGACGCAGGTAGCTGAATCCGGCACAGACATAAGGCAGAATGTTTTTGAAGACCGGTATCAGGAGATACCTCTTGAGATAAACAGGTGTTTCAAAAAACTTCATGGATTCATTGTACACCACATGCAGATTATTACTGGAT
The DNA here is from genome assembly GCA_003153435.1 of Bacteroidota bacterium. Classification (GTDB taxonomy): domain Bacteria; phylum Bacteroidota; class Bacteroidia; order Palsa-965; family Palsa-965; genus Palsa-965. The sequence goes on along the minus strand of PLYR01000033.1, from coordinate 13,698 downwards.
CCAACGAGTGTGTGGGAGTAGTTCATGGTCCAGTACACGAACTCCATGTTTATGGTCATTTTTTCTGAAAACTGATACTCCGCCCAGGCGTAATACATTAAAAAATATTTAGAGTAGTTAAAAGGTGCAGTGTAATTCAAATAGGGATAGACCGTATAAACCTGTTTGGTGCTGAAGCGAGGCATAAGCACTGAATTCATTACCCCAAGGGAGAGCAAGGGGTGTACATCGATCGATTGGATCAGCCGGTTATAGTCTTCTGTGTTACTATTGATCAGGTCCAGGCTGTAGTGCGGGTCAAAGCGAAAGAGCTCTTTAGCCGCTTCTTCCGCTTCATGAATCTTATCTTCTTCCAGCAATGCTTTTATTTTCAAGATAAAGAGATCCTCTTTGGCTTGTTTGCTGAAGTAAGAGACACCGCTCTTCAGGCTATCTACCAGCTTCACACAGGCATCATATTTGCCTTCATTAAAATATTCCTGGGCCAGCTCCTGATCTGCAGAAGTAACCATGTCTGTTTTATTGGCGTGAATGGCTTTATTCTTAGAACGGGTATCCTCCTGCCCGCTAACATTCCCTGCAACACAGAGGAGTGCTATCAGGAATGACAGAAGTGGGAATCTTATTTTATACATGTATGAAGTTTTGTTATTCAGGCAATTCTGGTTTTGTTTTACTGTAAGGAATATCTCTGAAAAAAGTCTTCCATTCTGTCTTGCTTAGGTTCCGTTTTAACTGAACGGATACTTTTTTAGCAAGTGAATCACTTTCAACCTCCAGCACGTAGGTTTTATTGTCAGAGCAGGAGATGACGAGTGTATGTTCAGCCGTGAAGAGGATTGTTCTGGCCTTGGTGTTGAGATCTTTGATTTCTCTTGGGCTTTCTTCAGGATTGGCAGCCTCAAATATTTTTACCGCCCGGTCGGATCCTGCGGTAGCAATGAGCTTATATTCAGGATCAAAGATGATCATATCCACACGAGCTGTATGAGCCTTCGTTTCCATGACTTTTGTTCCGGTTCTGTCTCCCATCCAGAGGTTTCCGTTGGATAAGCCTAGCACAATCAGTTTCCGCTGAGGATTATAAGCCATGCAGGTTGGTTTTCCATTTCCTTTATAAGCGAAAGAAGAAAAAGTTCCGGCCCGGACATCCAGTATGTTAATCTGTCCGTTTTCGAGCAAGGTATAAAGGGTGTTGCCATCCGTGAAGAGGATCGTTTTAACGGCTCCGCTGGCCCTGACTGTTTTTTCGAGACTGGCCTTGCCTTTTTCCAGCTTCCAGATGATCACGAGGCTGTCTTTGCCTCCGGTAGCAAACCGGGAGCCATCCGTACTGAAACCAATACCCCTGACCAACCCTTTATGGCCTTCCAGTTCCTGATAAGAAAGGTTGGTGAAACTATTTGGATTCAGATCCCAAATAAAAATGTGAAAGTTCAGGTGAGAAGTAATCAGCTGATGTTCGCCGGGAACAAGGTACAATTCATCGATCGGACTTTTAGCAGAATTAACCTTGGCTATATAGCGAACGGGTGCGGAGAGATTACTTAAGAGCCTGCTTCCGAGAGATCCTAAGCGAGTTCCAGTAAGAAGGGTATCTCCTTTGGAGAATAATAATCTCACTTCCCCGCTGGTTGTTATGGACGGATAATTGCCATGATTGAAGGCAGCGGAGGCTTTTCTCAGGGCATCGTAAATAACAGGATCTTCCTGATTGCCTCCGTTCTCGTTATTGAGCTGGAAGGCCTGCAGCGCAAGCAAGCCCTGAAACTGAGGATCATCTTTATATAATGTTGATTTAAGAGCCACCCCCTGAGCCAGAGATAGCAAAAAATTCTTGTAGGCACTCTTCTGGAGGTTTTCTGCCTTTTGTTTTTCCGACTTCGCAATTTCTTGTTGGTCTTCGGCATTCTTAGCTTCTTTATGTGCAAGATCCGATTGCTGTACCGCATTTGCCTTCTCCCGCTCTGCCACACTCATAGCGCTGACCGCTTGTTGCCTGGCGGCATCAGCCTGTTTTTTTGCAGTCATGGCTGATTGCTCGTTGTGTTCAGCCTTTTCTTTCTCCTCCAGGGCCAGTTTATTAGCCTTCAATGCTTCGTCTTTGGAATTCAGGGCCTGGTTCCGCTCTTGTTCAGCAAGTTGTTTTTGAGTTTCCGCTTCACGGCTCAGATCAATGGCATGAGCACGCTCGGTCATGGCCCAGATGGTAAAACCAGAGAGCACAGAAATGATTAAGCCTGCAACCACAATAAGCACCACCATCCTCCTTCGTTTGGATCGGGAAGCAGCCCTCTTACTATTCTCCAGGAACTCCTGCAGCTTTTCATTCAGAAACAGATTTCGTTCATATGGAGCAATGTAAGCCAGGTCATTCTCATTAATAAGAATGTTCCGTTTCAGATAATTGGTATAAGCATTTTCCAGGAGGACCCTCACTTCAATCAAATCCTTTTCAACCAGGGTTATTTTCTCATAGATCCGTATAGCGAGTGAATCATGCCTTAACTCATACTTACCACTTTCATCTTTATCACGGAGGATACGGAGATCCACAAATTGGTGGACCAGCTGTTCAATCAGACTTCTGGTAATCGATTTGCCTAAGGTCTTTACAAATATTTCGATCTCATCGAGGTCTATCTGACGCTTCGTTCCTTCCATCGAAACGAAGCTTTTGAGTACGGAGACTGCTGTTTCAGAATCGGGGATACGGGCAATCTGTTCCTCAAGGAAATCACTGAGCACGTCACTGATCTTGCCGATCTCCTGAAGGAGGGCATTGGTAAAGACCGGGTGACCGGGGTTCTTTTCGGATGCTTTCTTATAAAGTTTATCCAGAAAAACCTGGAGATAAGTAAGCTCCACCTCGGATTTATCGGGGCTGAGTGTTTCCAGGAAGTTCTGTTCAAAGCCTTCTTCGACCTGGATTCCAGCCATACGGCAAGGGCCTGAGATCGCTTCTGCAGCATGGAGCCGGGTCATCTTTTCAATTCGGATCCTGTTATTGAAGAACTCCGGAAGCTCCTCTTCAAATGCAGTCAGATGTTCGAGATACTCCCCACGGATCACAAATATGAATTTGCATTGAAGATCCGATTTTACAATTTTCGTCACTTCACTAACAAACTCCCTGATCTCTTCTGCTGACCCAAAAATGAATAATTCTTCGAACTGATCAAAAATCAGGTAAACAGGCTTGAAATGATCCAGGTATAGGCTTTGAATAGACTTCTTCAGAGAAGTGTTTTCTTTCAGAGGAGTAATAGCCAGATGAGCAAGCTGATTCCGTAGAGAAGTAAGGATGTTTCCTCCCCGGCGGATGATCACAGGCAGCCAGTCTGAATCATTAAATTTATTGGCCAGGCCACATTGAATGAGACTCGTTTTTCCGGTACCCGAAGCACCATAGACCAGGAGCAGATTGCTCTGGAATACGCGGGAGTATATTTCCTCAATTTCTTTTTCTCTTCCGAAAAAGATGTCTTTGTCTTCCTTGGTGAAGCTGTCCAGAAACTTAAACGGATTACCCTTTATCGTTTCCATCTCAGGTGTTCAGGGTTTCTGGTGATGCAAACGAGAGAAGCAGATCTTTGAACTGTTCTACCAAAACAGGGTAATTGCTCAGGGAAGAGAGGTCACATTTCTCCGTGATCTCGGTACCCACATACATGAGTTTGTCATTTCCAAACTTCGTGTACATGAATATATCCTTCTTCAGATTGAATTTTTCCTTGGAGTCGATAATCTCCGGACGGGTATCAATGACCAGGGGGCTAAGATTCAGAAATTCGTTAGGTACTTTGAAATCTTTCATCAGAAGTACCGAGTTGCTATCGGCAAAGAGGTCATGCTGCATTTCGGTGGCTTTAAAATCCGAATCCGAATTGTTGAGCAGGTCCATGAGGTGATTAAAGCGGGGCTGCTTATGCTTATTTTTTAAAACTTTAATCTCCCTGATCGTGACAAGCTTATACTTTACAATAAAGGAAATCTCTCCCAGGATGAACGTGAGCTTGTCTTCATATTCTACACAACGTTTTTGAATTTCTTCATCGGTAAGATTAATCTGGTAATGGCCGATCTCGTTTCGTTCAGGCACCCAGAAATCGAGTGCCTCATAGAATTTCTTATGGAGCATTTCACTCATCTCCGGCATAAAGGGCTCTATTTTCAGGGATTCAAACAGATTGCCTGTAGCTCGGATTAACCAGGTATAATTGCCCAGGGAGAGGACAGAGATTCTGTTCTTAAACTGAGTGGCATATTCTTTCGGAAACTCGAAATTGCGTTTGATCTTTTCTTCCCAGAGCTGTGCAAGCATCACAAAACTGAGGAATTGGATGGTCCGTTCAATGGTTTTGAAAAGCTGGTCCAGCCGTCCACGATCCAGCTGACGCATAGACCCGGAAAAGAGGCGGCGAAGTTCAACTCCAATGGGCCATGGAAAATGCTTGATGATCAAGTCAGCCAGTACCCTGGTGTCAACAGCATCTGTAGGATCATCTTCGTCTACAAGTAAATATTTGGAGAGAGTAGGTTTGTGCTTTACCATCTCGTCAAATACTCTTCGAATCAGTTCTTCATTAACTTGGGCCAAGGCTTAAAAATTAGGGTAGAAAGCAGATAGAAGACAAAAATATCATATTTTGCTTAATAGCCTACTATAGAGCCTGTTTGCCAGAGTTCTTCCAGTTTATATTTCTTCCACATCTGTTCATTAATGCATGATTAAAATCATGGCGGTGGCATGAATATTGGTTGAATATTCCTTAAATTTGTAATAAGTACATTATTCCACTTTACGGTTGGTAGTTTGAACGAATTGCTAAACGGGATGTATAAAGAGATAAAAAATGGACAGAAAAGAGTTTTTAGCGATGTTAGGAGTCAGTGCCGCAGCCTTAACAATTGGCTCATGCCTGAATGGTTGTTCCACTGGGGGAACAACGCCTGCTGCTCCTCCAACCGTCAACTTTAATCTCGACCTTACGCAGTCTGCCAATGCCAATCTGACTACATTAGGTGGTTATATATACTCCAATGGCTTGATCGTTGCGAAGACCAATATGGGTACTTTTATTGCAGTTTCCCAGGTCTGCACCCACCAGGGCTCAACCATCCTTTATCAATCCTCCATCAATGATTTTTTCTGCCCTTCACACGGTTCCACCTATGCCCCCAATGGAAAGGTCACTCAGGGTCCTTCTGTTACTAACCTGAAGACCTATAATACTCAACTAAACGGGAATATACTTCACGTCTGGGGCTAGGTAAGTTTATGTTATCATCCTGGTTCTCAATTAATCTTCCTCTCCGGGTTTAGCCCTTTTTTATTTGCCCGAAAATCCCCCTGAGTTCAATTTTGTCGTTATCCCTGAAATATTTTTTGGGGAGTAATTACTTTTTATACATTTGGGGCCTGGAACATCATATATAGATGCCCATAAAAGAAATGAAATACTTCTTTCTTTAGCCTTCAGCCCAGCTCCTAGACTGGTTTAGCTGTAGAAAAGAAAGAGAATGGTTAAGTGCGCAGACGGATTCTGAGATTTGTTGATTTGTAAACCCGGTTAAGTATCACCATACATTAAAAAAACAAAATCTATGAAAAAGTTTTATTTGTTCCTTATGACGGTCATTCTGTCTGCCTCGTTGTTTGGCGGAAACAGAATGACCCTGGCCTGTACAGGAAGTACGACACATAAAAATCCGAGCTGTAACGGTCTCTGCGATGGTACTGCTACAGTCACTGCAACAGGAGGTAGCGGCACCTATTCATACATGTGGACTCCGACTCCTGGAGGAGGGCAGGGGACAGCCACCGCAACCGGTCTCTGCGCCGGCAACTATACGGTTATCGTTTCTGATGGAGCCGGATGTACTTTCACAGTTCAGGTAACACTCACCCAACCGACTCCTATTTTTCTTACCCAAACTCATACCAATACCCAGTGTGCAGGACAGAATACCGGTTCCGCGAAAATATTCCCAACTGGAGGGACAGCCCCTTATAAATATTCCTGGAGCACGACTCCGGTTCAGACGACTCAAATGGCTACGGGTCTTGGCGCAGGCACCTATACAGTAATGGTCACTGACTCCAACGGATGTTCAAAGACTGCAATCGTGATGATCTCTGGTCCACTCTTCCCCCTGAAAGTAACCGTTATTCAAACAAATGTTAGGTGTCATGGGGAATCTGGAGGTTCTGCTCGCGCATCTGTTACTGGTGGTACTACACCTTATACTTATTCCTGGAGCACCACACCGGTTGTTAAAACACAAGCCGTTACGGGTCTGAGTGCCGGGACTTACACCGTCACCGTCACCGATGCAACCGGTTGTTCTTATAGTGATGTAATTACAATTACAGAGCCTGCCCCCATAACAGCAACGGTGAGCACCACAGATGCCGCCTGTAATCAGGCCAATGGAACTGCAACAGTGACTGCAAACGGTGGAACGGGTATGTATAATTACTCCTGGAACACGATGCCCCCACAGTTCAATGCCAAAGCCAATAACCTGGCTGCCGGAACCTATACGTGTACCATTACGGATGCAAATGGATGCAGAACGNNGCTCCTTATACCTATTCCTGGTTGCCTTCAGGAGGAAACGGGTCGACAGCCACGAATCTGAGTGCTGGGACCTATACCATTGAAGTTAGAGATGCCAACGGATGTAAATCTTCTGCGGTCACCACCATTAAACAACCAGATACACTCTCTGCAACTCTTAATCAGACCAATGTAACCTGCTATGGATCTTCTAATGGCACAGTAAAAGTGACTGTAAAAGGAGGGACACCCCCTTATTCCTACTCCTGGAATACCAGCCCTGTGCAGACTACCGCTTCTCTGACCGGATTACCTCCCGGGGCCTACACTGTAAAAATTACGGATGCAGGGGGATGTACTGTTTTCAAAACAGTTGTCATTTCACAGCCTTCCTCTGCTCTTACCTTGAACGTGATTCCTGCTCCGGTTTCCTGTGCAGGAGGAAATAATGGTTCGGCTACAGCCAATGTAAGTGGTGGAATCATGCCTTATGCCTATTCCTGGAGCACCACCCCTCCCCAGACTACCCAAACAGCCACAAACCTTACGGCAGGTACTTATACGCTAACTGTAAAAGATAGCAGCAAATGTATTTCCTGGGTTACTGTTACAATCTCCCAACCGGCCCCAATCACGGCTAAAGTGGTTACTGTCAACGCGAGTTGCTCTACAGCCAATGGTTGGGCAAAGGTCACTGCTTCCGGTGGAACGGGTCCCCTTAGCTATTCCTGGAATTCTAATCCCCCAAATCTTACCTCCACAGATTCTGGCCTTGTTGCAGGGATCTATATTGTAACCATCACAGATTCGGTGGGCTGTACTAAAAATGTTACAGTGGTGATTAGTAATACCGGTGGTCCCCAAACGACCATCAGTGGCACGGAAGTAAGCTGCAACGGGGGGATGAATGGAACAGCTTCTGTCAAAGTTACAGGTGGAACTCCACCGTATCAATATTCTTGGTCTCCTGCCGGAGGAACAGGAGCAGTAGCAAGCAACCTGGTTGCGGGCACTTATACCGTTAAAGTAACAGATACCGCCGGTTGCACATCTTCCGCTTTCATCACCATTACTCAGCCTACAGCCATCACGGATAAAATAACCCATACTAATGTAGCCTGTTATAAAACGGCAACAGGTACTGCACATATAACAGCTCTGGGTGGCACTCCGACTTATAGTTACTCCTGGAGTACGACCCCGGCTCAGACTTCTCCGAATGCTATCGGGCTCTCTGCAGGCACCTATTCCATTTCGGTTACGGATGCAGATGGATGTAAGGCCATTGACAGTGTAAAAATAACTCAGCCTGATAGTGCACTGCAGCTTATGGTCACCTCTTCCAATATTACCTGCCATGGTGGAAAGAATGGAATAGCGCATGGAAGTGCTGTGGGTGGTGTACCTCCTTATCATTTTATTTGGAGCACTGTTCCTCCCCAGACCAGCAGCATCGCTACCGGCCTTGGAGGAGGTACTTACACACTTACCTTAACAGATACCAGCGGATGTATTCAAACACAAACGGTCACCATTATTGACCCTGCTGCCATCACAACTTCGATAAACATTACGAACGCGGGATGTGGACTCTCCAACGGATCAGCTACCGTTACAGCCAGTGGGGGTACCGGTGGATATACTTATTCCTGGGATAGCAATCCAAGCCAGAATACGGCAACGGCCTCTAATCTGAGTGCCGGAATTTATTCAGTATTAGTTAAAGATGCCAATGGATGCACCACCTGGGCAACAGGCACGATTAACAATATTGGCGGACCTACTTCTCTCATTAACGGTACCAATGTGAGTTGTAATGGAGGTTCGAATGGCACAGCCACCGTGAACCCTTCCGGAGGCAGTGTTCCTTATACCTATAGCTGGAGCCCTTCAGGGGGGACAGGAGCCACAGCAACCGGACTGAGTGCCGGAATCTATACCTGTACCATAACCGATTCAAATGGATGTGTGACGGATGTATCCCGTACAGTTACTCAGCCAGCTGTTCTTATGGATTCCATATCTTCTCTCTCGAATGTTTCCTGCAATGGGAATTCTTCCGGACTGATCTCGGTCGCTACCTGGGGTGGCTCCCCTGCTTACAGTTATTCCTGGAACACTACGCCGGTACAAACTACCTCCACTGCGAAAGGGCTCCCGGCAGGAACCTATACAGCTACCATCACCGATTCTCATGGATGTACCCTGCAGGTTTCTGCAGTCATTACCCAGCCGGCTGCTCCGCTCACCTGTACAACGATTCATTCCAATCCTTCTTGCAGAGGAGGTAATAACGGGGCTGCAAGTGCCAATCCGGCCGGAGGCGTGGCTCCATACACCTATTCCTGGACCAGTATCCCGGCTCAAAATACGCAGACTGCTGTGGGCTTAACAGATGGAGCCTACACAGTGTTTGTTTCGGATGCGAATACCTGTCAGACCAGCAATTCTGTTTCCTTGTCTTCTCCTCCTCCAATCATCGCAAGCACCACCACAAAAGAAGCAGCTTGTGGATCAGCCAATGGACTGGCTATGGTTAAAGCAAGCGGAGGAACAGGAACACTTACTTATTCCTGGAGCACTGGACAGACTGTAGATACCCTTACAGGTTTAGCGGCGGGAGTGTACACTGTTTCAGTTACAGATGCAAATGGGTGTATGAAAACCCTTTCTGCTATCGTAGGTAATTCGGGAGGCCCTATCCTGACTACCAGCGGAAACAATATAAGTTGCCATGGTGGAGCAAATGGATCTGCTTCAGTAACCCCGAGCGGTGGAAAAGTTCCGTATACCTATTCCTGGAGCACTACCCCTCCTCAAACAACGTCCGTTGCAACCGGACTTTCAGAAGGAACCTATACGGTTGCTGTAAATGATTCAGCCGGTTGTATTTCAAATTCAGTCGTAACCCTCACTGCTCCAGTGGCGCTGGATATTAAATCAACCGGAACGAATCCATCCTGCGCCGTTTGCGCTGACGGAAAGGCAACGGCCACTGTTACCGGAGGCACTCCTGCTTATACCTATAGCTGGGATAATGGACAAACCTCCGCAACTGCAACAGGACTCAATGCCGGCACCTATACCTGCTCAATTACAGATGCCAACGGATGTAAATCGAGCACCACTGTTACTCTTAGTTTCTCTACAGGAACCGGAAATATTGTTCTGGAAAATAGTTATAAAGTCTTTCCTAACCCTGCCTCGGGAACTTTGATGGTGGAACTTCAGACTTCTCAAAGCTATCGCTTTACCATTTCCATAAATAATGTATTAGGCCAGGAACTATTTTCTGCATTGCGCGAAGCCAACGGACCGTATAAGGAAGTAATTGATCTTACGAATATTCCGGAAGGACTATACTTCATTACGCTTCAAACAGGCGCGGAGCGTCTTGTTAAGAAAGTGGTTATACAATAATCAAGTAATTAAAAGAGGGCTTGTCTTCAAAGACGAGCCCTCTTTTAATTTTTTTCAATCTTCGGAATTCCCACAGAAGAAGATATTTTCTGAATAAAGGTTTACTCTCCCCTCTCAACAATATATTCAATCGCAACCCTCAGTTGGTCTTTTTGCTCGACAATAGTAGAAACTCCTGCTCCGGTTTGGTCTTTTTGCTCGAACATAGTAGAAACTCCTAATCCGATTTGGTTTTTTTGCTCGACTATTTGGTTTTTTTGCTCGAACATAGTAGAAACTCCTACTCCGGTTTGGGCTTTTTGCTCGAACATAGTAGAAATTCCTGCAGTAGTTTGGTCATTTTGCTCGAACATAGTAGAAACTCCTACTCCGGTTTGGCCTTTTTGCTCGAACATAGTAGAAATTCCTGCAGTAGTTTGATCTTTTTGCTTGAACATAGTAGAAATTCCTACTCCGGTTTGGTCTTTTTGCTCGAACATAGTAGAAATTCCTGCAGTAGTTTGGTCATTTTGCTCGAACATAGTAGAGACTCCTACTCTGGTTTGGTCATTTTGCTCGAACATAGCTGCAATTTGAGTAGGGAGAGTGTTTTTGTCTGCTCTGAACTTACAAATCGCTACTCTCCTTGTTAGAGGAACTAAGCAGAAAGAGAAAACTCTCCCTTTTTACGAAAGAAGTTTGAATTAAAGATAGAAATGTTGTATTATATATGGAATATAATTAATTTAGATCAAAGGTGTAGAAACTCGGAACTGAAATTAATTGGACCTGGGTAATAAATTGGAAGTACTTGCAGAACTTTTTTTATGGCAGATCATTTAAAGACCCGGAATTTTCAAGCAGTTCTTGGAATGTCAAGGCTTAGCATTCCAAATAAATTGGTAAAAGCGAGGTTTATTCTAAGCAAATTGACCGGTAATCCTTATTTTCCTAAACCAAAGCCCAGCCTTGCCACCCTTCAGGATAAAATTACAAAAGCAGAGAACACTATAAACACAGCATCGAGCCATGCTATTGGAACTGCTAGTCCGATGTATGCAGCCGTCAGGTCTATGGAGATGGCTTTTTTTCAATCAAAAAGAATGGTCGAGACTGTTGCAAATCAGGATGAGGCCAATGGTGTCGCGATCATAGAAAGCGCCGGGATGACTGTTAAAGTATATCCGCTCCGGCAATCCCCAGGATTTTCTGTCAAAGCGGATAGTACTCCGGGAGTGGTTCTTTTAAGAACACAAGCCTTTAGGCGTGCAGCTTACCTCTATCAGATCTCCTCCGATCCATCTAAACCGGATGGATGGAAGACGATTATCACTTCTTCTGTTTCCAAATCCCGGTACAAAGGACTAACCTCCGGTACCATATATTATTTCAGAACAGCAACCATCTTTAGGCGTGTGCAAGGGCCCTGGAGCCAACCATTATGTGTATGTGCGCCCTAAAGCTGAACGCTTGGTCCCGATAGCTATCGGGATTCCTTCTGATTTCCAAGACGTACTCCTATATTAAATACCAGTTCCATTGGCATTTCAAATCTGGTATTGTCCGAGGAAGAGTTATTGATCATCCCTTCATAGGCTATTCCAAACAATAATCTGCCGAATTCCGTTCCAGCCCCAACCCGATATCCCAGCGCGGATGTTTGTACTGCAATATTTCCATCAGCCTTGGTATTTGCATAAAATATCCAGTTATAAGCCGGCCCAGCTTCTATGGAAAGAAGAGGACCGATGAGATTGACTCCAAACAGGACCGGGGTTTCAATTCTTCCAGAATTGAAGTTGGATGTTTGAATAGATCCATCCCTATTGTTTAATATCACCTGACCTGCTTGATAACTTGCCAGGGCCATCGGTTTAATATAAACAGGGCCGAGTTTTGCTTTGAGAAAGACTCCCCCTTCCAGTCCCCATAAGCTTGTACCATTTGCATCCTTACGCAAAGTGGTATTCAGGTTTTTGATGTTTATCTCTGCGGTGGAAACACCAGCGAACAAGCCTCCCTGAATCACCTGGCCGTCCAGGGATGAAATACCTAGCAAACCTGCGGCTGCTATGGCAACGAAATTTGTTTTCATGATTTCTTTGTTTTAAATGATTATTTAAATCGCATTTACAAAATCAAAAGTCAAATGCATTCGTTTACTAATATCTCGAAACGGTTCCTCTATTCCGGAAATTCAAAGAAAGACCGAAAGTGGTGGTTCCTGTGGAGAGATCTAAAAATAAGCCGGCTCGGTCTGTCATATAATAACGCGCACCGGCATGAAGGTTGACATACATCGGGCTTGCATCATTTGTGAGGGTACGATCGCCATAATACCCGTTTTCCCAGACCACAGTACGGAACGAAAACCCAAGAGACAGCGCACCATAAAAATCCCATCGTGGCCCGGCTTGAAATAGTTGATTAAAATAATAGGCCAATTTTCCTCCTACAGGTACTACTGTTTCTGTATAGGAATAGTTGCGATAAGGGGTGTATGCATCTCCCCAATACATATTGTTTTGATAGGAATAGATGCCGACGAAAGGTGCGAGGGTAAAGTTATGCGGGAGCCCGAATTCATAGCTGAGATTAAAGGCTGGTACTGCATGACCCACATAACCGGGATATCCAACTCCGACACCGAGGTTTAGTGTATTTCCAAATCCGTCCTGAGCGATAACCCTGGAGCAAAAGCTTGAAAGACAGATTGCGATTAATAGGATTAGCTTTTTCATTTTGTTTAAGTTTTAAGTTTAAATAATAAGTTCATTTTCATTAAGGATCTTCCTTTTCAATGGCCCCTTCTTTATTAACGCATTGACCCGGTTTTAATTTGTGTTTGGTTCCATTCTTCAGAAGAAGGTCTCCTTCTTTTAAAATCCGAATCCCATTATTGAGCTCCACCGTATCCTGGATTGCCTTTCCCTGATGCATAACCACCAGCACATTGCTTTCATTAATCTCTGCACAATACTTATCAGGTGTATCCAAATTTCTTTTCGGAAGGGTATGTTTTCCTATGGCAATCATTGTCATAAATAAAAGAAGAAATATGCCTGTTACTGAGTTCATGTTGATGTTGGATTTTTTAAAAGAACAAACTGTCTTTGTCATAAAGGTATACGAACCGGTTTTGGATTTTTTTAGAAATTCGGTAAACCGCCAATATGGCTAGCCGGAATACACTTTTTCTGATCTGACTAAATTTTAAAACGGAGAAGCGGTGTATATTTGTTGCTGATAAAAAGATGTAGAACTTTATAAAACAAAAACATTTTATGGTCACCTCCATTCATCCTTGTCTCTGGTTCGACGGCAATGCAAAAGAAGCAGCTGAGTTTTATTGCTCCGTCTTTAAAAATTCAAAGATCACTTCTATCAATCCGATGGTGGTGATGTTCGAATTAAATACCCAAAAAATCATGGGCCTGAACGGAGGGCCTATGTATAAATTCTCTCCAGCCTCTTCTTTTGTGGTGGAATGCGAAACACAGGAAGAAATTGATTATTTCTGGGAAAAGCTGGGAGAAGGAGGGAAGTATAGTAAATGCGGATGGTTGGATGATAAATTCGGATTGTCCTGGCAGATCGTTCCGGCTATTCTCGGTAAGCTGATGTCTGATCCTGCTAAATCACCCAGGGTGATTAAGGCATTTATGAAAATGACCAAGTTTGATATTCAAGGCTTGTTGGATGCGTGAGGGGTATAAACTAAGAAACAGAAACAGAG
>PLYR01000144.1 GCA_003153435.1 Bacteroidota bacterium | reverse complement strand
AGATTCATAGCTTCCAATACAGCCAATGGAAGGCCCTCGTATTTGGAGGTGCTGAGGTAAAGATCGGATGCCTTAATTTCCTTCTGCACATCTTCCGCAGAAAGCCAGCCGGTAACCCGAATATTATCCGCATCCAATAATTTTTTGTCCACCCCGTCACCTATCCACACAAATTCAAAATTCGCCAGATCTTTAAATTTCTTAGCAAGCTCATTAAACATTTTAGGCCCTTTTTGACTCACAATCCGACCGGCTGTNNTTGGAGGTACAGATCACTCTACCGCCGAACAAACTGGCAAACTGTTCGAGCCTTTTATAAAGGGCCACTTTAAAATCGCTTAAATCATCAATCAGAAAGGAAGCACCGTTAGGAGTATAAATGACATTTTCTATGCCTACAATACTACATGCAATACGGCCCAGAAAACCAGCCTTGGAAGAATGCAAATGAACGGCATCTACATTCTTAAATCTCCTAAGAATCCGAATAAGTCGGACCATGGCATTGAAATCCTTTTTGAAATTCAATTCCCGTTGAACACCCGCCCATCGAATAAATTTAACATTGTTCTTTGGAAAATATTTTTTCACCTCAGAAGAAGCCGTGAGATTATTGCGTTCCCCATGGATAATAATATGCGTATTATCCATCATATTCTCCGTCAGAGATTTGATGTAGGTTGCAACACCGGCCGCAAAAGGTTCAACAATGTGTACTATGATCATGCAATCACTTTCTGGTATTCACAAACCGTATTACCGGCAGTGGAATTAAAATAAGCAGGATAAGGCGGAGAAGTCCCCCAAATTTAAGTGCCGGATCTGTAGCAAATCTGGAGACCACCTTAATCCTTGACAATAGCTGCCTTTTCCTGTTTCTGGAGGATACGCCCTGATCGCTCCATTCAGTAATCAATAAAATTTCTGGCAGAATCGCAACATGCTTTAATCTCAGTATTTGAAAAAAGAAAGCATAATCTTCACAGTGAAGATAATTTTCAGGGTATACACCAACTTGATCAAGAACTTCCCTTTTGAACATTACACTGGGATGAATAAAGCTGCACTTAAAATGCATTTCCCTCCGAATCTCCGATTCAATTGTTTTGTTCTGATATTGATACTCCCTCCCGCTTTCTGGGTTCCTGAATATTACCTTGCTGCCAAGCAGGTATACATCAGGATGATTATCGAGATATTCTACCTGTTTTGAAAATCGCTCATTTACACATAAATCCCCACAATCGAGACGGGCAATATACTTGAAATCAGTACGATCCTTAATAAATTCAAGGGCCCGGTTCAAGGCCGCCGCTACACCCTTATTCTGATCTGCCCTAAGTATTTCAACTTTGCCGGATTTTACAGTCGAAAGTGCTATATCTTCTCTTGTCAGTGGAACCCTGCTTCCATCATCTACTATGATAATTTCATACCTATCTGTAGGGTATTCTATTGAATTTAATGACTTTATCAAGCCTTCCCTATTATTAAGATAGGGTAAAATTAGAATGAAGTCTTTCAAATGCAATAAAGCCTACTTTTTAGTAATCTGATTTTCCTAAGGAGGCAAAGATAGGTGATTTAGCGATTGATTGCCCTTTTTCCAGTACTCAAATCTCAGCTTTGCAGTTGATCTTCAAACATGTATCTTTGCTAAAATTAAACACGAATGCCCAACCCTTCCGCCTTAGATCTCATCCTCCAATCCAAAATAAGCCCAAAACTCAAGGGAATAGCTACAAAGGTGTTCCATAAGGAACGCCTCACCTCAGCAGAGGGTATTAGCTTGTATAAAGAAGCTGAGCTTGGGTTCCTGGGTATATTGGCCAACTTCGTCCGTGAGGAGAAACAGGGTGATTACACCTATTTCAACCGTAATTTTCATATTGAACCGACCAATATTTGTGTATTTGATTGTAAATTCTGCTCTTATTCCAGGCTTTTAAAGCAAAAAGATGGATCCTGGGAGCTTTCTGAGCAACAAATGTTAGACATTGTCCGCAAATATGAAGGACAACCGGTTACCGAAGTACATATCGTAGGAGGAGTACACCCGAAGATGGGCCTGCAGTTTTTTGCAGACCTGATTAAGAAGATAAAGGTCCTTCGCCCCGACTTGCATGTGAAAGCATTTACCCCTGTCGAAATGGATTATATGTTCCGCAAGGCAAAAGTGACTGCGAGAGAAGGCTTGCTTCTTCTCAAGGAACATGGCCTTGGTTCTATGCCCGGCGGGGGTGCCGAAATCTTTGATGAGGAGATCAGAAAGGAAATTTGCGAAGATAAATGCACTTCTGAAGAATGGCTAAGTATTCATGAAACGGCTCACGGACTCGGGATTCCTTCCAATGCTACGATGCTTTACGGACATATTGAAAAATATGAACACCGTATCGACCATATGCTGCGCCTTCGGACTTTACAAGATAAAACAGGAGGTTTCAACACGTTCATCCCTTTGAAATTCAGGAATAAAGACAACCAGATGTCGGCGATCCCTGAATCAACGGTTGTGGAAGACCTCCGGAATTATGCAGTTTCCAGAATCTTCCTCGATAATTTTGATCATATCAAGGCATACTGGCCTATGATCGGAAGGACTACAACCCAGTTGGCATTGAATTTCGGGGTGGACGATATAGACGGAACAATAGATGATACAACGAAGATCTATACCATGGCAGGATCGGAAGAACAAAACCCGGCCATGAGTACAGAGGAACTCATCTCCCTGATCAAACAAGCCGGGCGTCATCCAATTGAAAGGGATACCCTTTATAAAACGGTTACCGACTATAAAACGAGCCCCCTTTTTGCATAATCCGAACATAATAAGTACTTTTGAGCAGTAAAAGCGGTCAGAGTACTTCCTCCGTTCCCTTCAAGAGAGAATAATTACCGCACAATAAAGACCAACCTAAAATATTGAAAACTACTTCCTTCCACATGGACTATAACACCCAACAACCTAAATTGCTAATGAGCGAGTATGGGCGCAACATCCAAAAGATGATTGACTATGCTCTTGCATTGACCGATAGGGATGAACGGAACCGTGCAGCACAGGCTATCATCAGCATTATGGGACAATTGAATCCTCATTTGCGTGATGTGACCGACTTTAAACACAAACTTTGGGACCATCTGTTTATCATATCCGATTTTAAATTCGATGTGGACTCCCCCTACCCCAAACCAACTCCCGAAACTTTTCAGACAAAACCTGAACGTGTAAGCTATCCTTCCAGGGATATCCGTTACAAACACTATGGTAAAGCCGTAGAGGCGCTGATCAAAAAAGCGGTGGAGATGGAAGACGGAGATATGAAGACTGCTCTTGTGGAGCAGCTTGCTCATATGATGAAACGGTTTTACCTTACCTGGAACCGGGATTCTGTTAATGATGAACTCATCGTTCAGCACATTGTCGAACTTTCAAAAGGTAAACTGAAACTCGCCGACAACTTTCGTTTCAAATACACCAATGATATCCTCGGAAAGGCTGCCAACTTCAATCAACGGAGTAACGATAACCCACCGAAACAGTTCAAGAAAAGCAATAATTTTCAGAAGAATAATTTTCAGAAAAACAATAACAACCGGAACAATAATGGTGGTAAGTACAAGAACTTCAAAGGGAAATAGCGCCTGTGGCAATTTTTGAAATTAATGGCGGAAAAAAACTAAAAGGAGAACTCATTCCGCAGGGGGCCAAGAATGAAGCATTGCAGATCATCTCCGCGGTTCTGCTTACTCCCGAAAAAGTAACGATCAGTAACATCCCCGACATCGTGGATGTGAATAAACTGATTGACCTGCTCTGTGAACTCGGGGTGAAAGTTGAAAAGACAGGTACCGAAGAATACACCTTCCAGGCCGACCAGGTCAACGTAGATTACCTCAATTCTGAAGCTTTCCGAAAAAAAGGCGGAGGCCTTCGCGGCTCCGTAATGATTATTGGTCCTATGCTCTCACGTTTTGGAAAAGGATATATATCCAAACCCGGAGGAGATAAAATAGGAAGAAGGAGACTAGACACTCACTTTATCGGTTTCCAGGCCCTGGGGGCTAAATTTATTTACGATTCACAATCCGAATTTTATAAAGTTGAAGCTCAGAATCTGAAGGGCTGTTATATGCTCCTCGATGAAGCATCTGTGACCGGCACCGCCAACATTGTAATGGCCGCTGTGATGGCAAAAGGCACAACCACCATTTATAATGCAGCCTGCGAACCATACCTGCAGCAACTGTGCAGAATGCTGAACAGTATGGGTGCCAAGATTACCGGTGTAGGTTCTAACCTTCTGACCATTGAAGGAGTGGAATATCTGACGGGCTGCAAACATCGCCTTCTCCCGGATATGATTGAAGTAGGCAGCTTCATTGGCCTTGCTGCCATGACCCAAAGTGAAATTACAATTAAGAATGTGGGTTATGAACACCTGGGTATTATTCCCCAGACCTTTGCAAGGCTTGGAATTGCTATGGAAAGACGTGGAGATGATATTTTCATCCCTTCACAGGAGGTTTATGAAATTGATACATTCATCGATGGGTCTATTCTCACCATCTCAGACGCTATCTGGCCAGGTTTCACACCCGATTTACTCAGCATTATCCTTGTGGTTGCCACCCAGGCAAGAGGAAGTGTTCTGATTCATCAGAAAATGTTTGAAAGCAGGCTCTTCTTTGTGGATAAGCTGATTGATATGGGAGCCCAGATTATTCTATGCGATCCCCACCGGGCAACCATCATAGGGCTTGGAAGAAAACAAAAACTGAGGGCCATATCCATGGCCTCACCTGATATCCGTGCAGGAGTAGCCCTGCTCATTGCTGCGCTCTCTGCCGAAGGAAAGAGTACTATATTCAATATCAACCAAATCGATCGGGGATACCAGCATATAGATACCCGTCTGCAAGCTCTTGGCGCAGATATTGTAAGAAAACCCTAAAAGACAAAAACAATGAAAAAGATTAACCTGATACTTAGTATTGCAGCAGTAGCCTTAGTAGGCATGAGCTTCATTGCCTATAACACTTCCGCTGGTGAAACGGTTGGGACTAATGTGGGCAACAAGGCTCCTGAACTCAAATTTAATAGTCCCGATAACAAAGTAATTGCCCTTTCAAGCCTTAAGGGCCAGCTGGTTCTGATCGATTTCTGGGCTTCCTGGTGCGGTCCCTGCCGTGGAGAAAATCCAAATGTCGTGGCTGCTTATACCAAGTACCACAATGCAAAATTTAAAGATGCAAAAGGATTTGAAATTTACAGCGTTTCCCTGGATAGGGATAAAGCATCCTGGCAGAATGCTATTGCTGCTGATAAGCTTAGCTGGCCTAATCATGTAAGCGACCTGAAATGGTGGCAGTCTGAGGCTGCTCAGCTTTACGGGATCAATTCTATTCCTATGAATTTTCTGATCGACAAAGACGGAATCATCGTTGCAAAAAACCTCCGTGGTCCTGATCTGGATGCAGAACTGGAAAAACACGTCAAACAGAACTAAAAACCTGACATTTTGGCCTTCTTTTGATGCTGGCAGTAAATTTGCCAGCGTCAAATTAGATTTGGGGTTTAAGGTGCGCTTCCAAACGAACCTTAAACCCCTAATTTTGAGACCTAAACTCTGCCTAATTTTTTTTCAAATTGTTTAAGCGATTCAAGAAAATGAGCACGAACGAACCAGAAATCATCAACAACCAGGAAGAGAACACTTCCGGGAACTCAGGGGAAGAACAGATTAAGCCGGATCCGCAGAGCAAGACGAATGAGATGACTGTTGAAGAAAAACTCAGTGAAATGACTGATAAGTATCTGAGGCTTTATTCTGAATTCGACAACTACCGCAAAAGAACAACTCGTGAAAGAGTGGACCTCCTCAAAAATGCCGGAGAGGATATTTACAAAAATCTCCTTCCCCTACTGGATGATATCGAAAGAGCACTCCGTTCGAATGAGAAGGCTAAAGATATCAAGGCTGTAAATGAGGGCTTAACTCTTATTCATCACAAATTCAGCCAATCTCTTAAGCAAAAAGGCCTCGAGCCAATCGTAGCCGTTGGCCAACCTTTCAATGTAGATTTGCACGAAGCGATCACCAATAGCCCTGCCCCCTCTGAAGATTTGAAGGGTAAGGTTATTGATGAAGTTGAAAAAGGATATACCCTGAATGGTAAGGTGATTCGTTTTTCTAAAGTCGTGGTTGGCAGTTAAAAAGTTCGAATTAAAATGAGCAAAAGAGATTTTTACGAAATACTGGGAGTCAGCAAAAATGCAGCTGATGATGAACTAAAGAAAGCTTATCGCAAGATGGCTATCAAATTCCACCCTGATAAAAACCCCGGGAATAAAGATGCAGAAGAGCATTTCAAGGAAGCTGCAGAAGCATACGAAATTCTGAGTGACAAAGACAAACGCGCCCGTTATGATCGTTTCGGACATGCCGGCTTAGGCGGAGCTTCATCCGGAGGGGGTGGATTCGGAGGCGGAATGAATATGGATGATATCTTCAGTCAGTTCGGAGATATTTTCGGAGGGCACTTCGGCGGATTCGGTGGAAGTTCTCAAGGGGGTGGAAGAAGGGTCAACAAAGGTTCAAACCTCCGGGTGAAAGTAAAAATGACCCTCGAAGAGATTGCCACCGGAGTAGAGAAAAAAATCAAGGTCAACAAATATATTGGATGCGACAAATGTAATGGAAGCGGGGCTCATAGCGGATCCTCATTCACCCGTTGCACAACCTGTCATGGAAGCGGACATGTGACCCGTGTCCAGAACACCATCCTGGGCCAGATGCAGACCAGCGGAACCTGCCCCTCCTGCGGAGGAGAAGGACAGATCATTACCGAAAAATGTAAGGCCTGTCATGGAGATGGAATCGTACGTGGGGAAGATGTCATTACCCTGAATATTCCTGCAGGTGTATCTGAAGGAATGCAACTCAGCGTTAGCGGGAAAGGTAATGCCGGACCACGTGGGGGAATTCCAGGTGATCTCATTCTTCAGGTGGAAGAAGCAGAGCATGACCAGCTTCAAAGAGATGGAAGCAATCTGATCTTTAATCTGTTTCTTAATTTCGCAGATGCCTCCCTGGGATCCAGTGTTGAAATCCCAACTCTAGAAGGAAAAGCCAAAGTAAAGATCGATGCAGGGACACAGGCAGGAAAGCTCCTGCGGCTGAAAGGCAAAGGACTCCCGAGCTTAGAACATTATGGAAAAGGCGATCTCATCGTAAATATCAATATCTGGACACCACAGCATCTGAGCTCGGAAGAAAAAAAGTTGATGGAGAAGTTGAGGGATTCTAAAAATTTCGAACCGGCACCCGGAAAGAAGGACAGAGGGTTCTTTGACAGGATGAAGGAATATTTTGAGTAAAACCCATGAACTATGCTCGCCGTTACGTCATGCTGAGCATCGTTGAAGGATAAATCTATCGAATGGAAGACCTGCTAACAACCACCAACGTCACCAAACAATTTCAGAATTACAAGGCCCTCGACGAAGTAAGCATTTCTGTGCCGAAGAACAGCATCTTTGGGTTGCTGGGCCCCAATGGCGCCGGCAAAACCACACTCCTTCGTATCATCAATCAGATCACCGGACCAGACTCCGGAGAAGTAATCCTGAACGGAGAGAAACTCCATGCGGGTCATATTGAAAATATCGGATACCTGCCGGAAGAGAGAGGTCTTTATCGCAAAATGGAAGTAGGAGAACAGGCGCTCTATCTTGCAAGGCTCAAAGGCTTAAGCAAAGAAGAAGCTATGAAGAGACTGAAGTTCTGGTTCGAAAAATTTGAGATCCAGGGCTGGTGGAAGAAAAAGATTGAAGAGCTTTCCAAGGGTATGCAACAGAAAGTTCAATTTATTGTAACAATTCTGCATGAGCCATCACTGATCATACTCGATGAACCCTTCAGCGGTTTTGACCCCATCAATGCTAATCTGATTAAAAACGAAATCCTGGAGCTAAAGAAAAAAGGGGCTACGATCATCTTTTCGACTCATAATATGGGTTCTGTGGAAGAACTCTGCGATCATATCGCACTGATCAATAAGGGTCGTAAAATATTGGATGGATCTGTGAAGGAGATTCGTCAAACCTATAAAAGCAATACTTATGAAATTGACTTCACAGGCAATATGATGGCTTTTACCCACAATCTCTGGACCGGTGCTGAGCTTGTCGATAAACACGAAGAAGATGGAGTTACCAAAGCTAAAATCAGGTTGCTCGGAAAAACCACGATCAATGATGTAATCAACTCTGTACTTCCTCACATCAGCCTTCATGGCCTGAAAGAGGTTGTGCCTAGCATGAATGATATCTTTATATCCTG
>PLYR01000129.1 GCA_003153435.1 Bacteroidota bacterium | reverse complement strand
ACGGTATGCGTATCGAAATTGGAATACCGTATTTTAACGGTTACACAGGCACTGAGTTTTTGTTCTTTGCGAAGCTGGAAGGTTAGTTTTTCCGTCATAGCAATAAGCACGGCCTTGAGTTGGTTTACATCAATCGTATCCTGACCGAATGTTTCTTCGCAGGAAATGGATTTACGTTCGGAATAAGGTTCCACCGGGGAGTGGTCGATGCCGTTTGCTTTTTTCCAGATCATCCTCCCGTTATCGCCAAGCACATGTTCCAGCAGCTCTACGGGCATTTCCTGCAAGGTCTTTACTTTTTCAACACCCATGGTACGAAGCAGCTCTGCTGTTTTCTCACCAATCATAGGAATCTTGCGGACCGACAGCGGAGCCAGGAAATTCTTTTCCGTGCCGAAATCTATTTTCATCTGTCCGTTCGGTTTGGCTTCTCCGGTAGCTACCTTCGATACCGTTTTATTCATGGACATGCCGAAGGAAATCGGAAGTCCTGTTTCTTTGGTAATCTTTTTCCTCAGCTCGGAAGCGAAGCTGTAACATCCATAAAAACGGTCCATGCCGGTGAGGTCTATATAAAACTCATCGATAGAGGTTTTTTCATAGACCGGTACACTCTCCTTAATAATGTCGGTAATGGTATTGGAGTAATAGCTATAGTCTTCATAATCGCCTCTCACCACCAATGCTTCGGGACAAAGCCTTCTGGCCAGTTTCATAGGCATAGCCGAATGAATACCAAAAGCCCGGGCTTCATAGGAGCAGGAGGCAACAACGCCCCGGTCGCCTGTGCCTCCGATCAAAACAGGTTTACCTATTAAAGCACTGTTCTGCAGCCGCGACACCGATACAAAGAAGGTATCCAGGTCAAAGTGTACAATATGACTATTCGGGTTGGGTTGAGTGGCCATTGCTTAATCAGTTGTCTGGTTTTGTGACAAATCTGATTTCATAATATACGATATTTAGAACAAATAAATGGCCTGGCCTGACTCTTTTTAGGCTATTGAAGGCTGCAGGGTCAACTATTTTGTCAGAACTTCCAGATAAAAAACATGAAAAGAAAATATGACACCTCCGTCGTTTTTCTCTATGCCGTTGGACGGGAATACCTGTTGCCAGAAAGCTTCCGAAAACAGATTCCCTACACAACCATTTCAAACTGGAGAAAAACGGATTACAGCCAATACACGGGACATGAGTTCCGGTACTTTTTCGATGAGGCTTTTGATAAGGCCGAGCTTTCTTCGAATTATCATCGGGTAAAGAAGGCCATGCTTGGTTTTGCTAAATCCTGGATTATCCTCGCTGAATTGATTAAACCCATTCTGAGAAATGCCGGCAAGGAACGAACCATGCAAATCAGGATTTTGAGAGCCATCCATTACATGAAGGAGCATATTGGGATCGACCGTACACTGAAGCTGATTGGTATTTCACGAACGCTCTATCAGCAATGGGTGCTTTCCACCCGGTTTGATTGTTTTGATTCTTACACTTCCTTGTGTGTAAAGCGTCACCCTCACCAGCTTCAGATAAGGGAAATAGAAATCATTCGTAAAATGATGCAATCACCGGAATACGACCACTGGCCAATTGTGTCGATTGCAGGATTGTGTTTACGCGAAAAGAAAGTCATTGCAAGCCTTTACACCTGGTATAAATACGCACGCATTCTGGGTGTTTCCAGAAAGCTCATCGGTAAGGACAGGAAAACAATTGGTTTGCAGGCCTCTTGTCCAAATGAATACCTGCATGTGGATACGACTTATTACCCCATCATCGACGGAAAGTCCATTTGCATTACATTCGTCATGGATAATTATTCAAAAATGATTCTTGGCTTTGCGGTTGCCGAATCGCTAAGTTTTATGTTGGTCAAAGAAGCTCTGGCAAATGCACTACAGGTGATTATGATCCATCCCGATCAAAAACACAGCTACCTGGTTGCTGATGGAGGACGTGAAAACCACAACAAGCAGATTGATGAGTTTATTGAAAAATTATCCGGACATAAGATCACTAAAATCCGGGCACTGAAAGACATCCGTTTTTCAAATTCTCCTGTAGAAGCTGTTCACAGAACTATTAAAGGAAGGTATCTGAAAAACCGGAAATTTGAAAGTACAGATGCCCTTAGGAATTATCTGGGGTAAAGATGAAAACTTTGGAGGTCATAAAAATTAAAGTCCCTTTAAACATTGAGTTTAAAGGGACCTTGAAAAAACCAGGGGTCTTCTCGCGGGCCACTTGATAAAAAATTCGAACCTTTATCGGGAGGACTTATTGAATATTGGGTTGGTTTCTAATAGGTTACGATAAAGCATCTTTTACGATTTCTCATATTCTGCATTGGTAATCCAAAAATCAATAAATATTTCCTGTGGACATGAAAATCCAATGAAGCCATAATTTCTATTCTCACTTGGATCATCATTCATCCAACTCATGCTATTATTCTCCAGAATTTTAAAGTAACTCTTTACATGTCCATCTGCATCGTCGCTGAACTGGCAAAGGTTTTAGGGGCTAACAAAAAGGGATGGGCTTGCAAATTTGCAAGCCCATCCCATGTAGCGGAGAGAGAGGGATTCGAACCTACGAGGCACTTACTCTCCTTTTCCGGTTTTTCTGAAACAAAACCTACCGTACAAGGTAGGTTTTGTTAGGACATCCTCTTACTTTAACTGATTTACAGAGAGTTACAGAATTTGATGAAATGAATCAAAGCAACTATTTGTATTGCGTCTTGGCTTACTAATAGCCACCGAAATCTTTGATTCAATAATGAAACTTGCAGGCGATAACAATAATAGATTCCTTGGTAACTTGATAAACGAGGCGATCTGCTTCACTTATTCTTCGGCTCCAACATCCTTTCATTTAACGAATCCCCTTCCTTTTATATTCTTTGTATCAATTTTCTGCCCAAACCAATTCCTTTCTCTTCGATATACCGTTCAGTAACAAGCGCAACAAGTATCGATAATCCGACATTGATGACAAATTGGAGCAGAAAAATAAAAATCCCATTAACATTGCCTTCCAACAAGTGATCAATTTTCTGTGTAAGAGTAACGGCAAATATCCAATGAAAAACATAAATAGAATAAGATAGCTGACCAATTTTCTGGAGCAGTTTAAAATTTAAAAAATCAAGATTCTTAAATAGATGGAACAACAGAACAAAAGACAAGGAGACACATAAGGTATTAAATGTCATATCCGGGACAGGGCGGAACACCAGTATCAACGTAAGGACAATAAACAAAACCAGTGCAGCGATGGAATGAAATCGGCTAAAGCGGAACTTAGCGGTGAAATAGAAAAGCGACATCCCGGTCAGAAAAACGGGAAGCTGATTAAAAAGATTGTAAGAATAAAAAACAAAATCGTGTTTGACTGAGGTGAAAATATGTGGCAGGCTCCTCCAAAACAACGCACATATAATTGCAGAAAAAAGCGGCACCAGCAGGATTTGAAGATTCGTCTTAATAATCTTTACATAGAAATAGGAAAGCATCGGAAAAACACAGTAAAATGCCATTTCCGTTCCGATAGACCATCCGCCGGGAACAATGTAATTGTAAGCGGGTCTGTAAAAACCGTGAACAAAAAAAACATTTGTTGCAATATTCAAAAGGGTGTATTGTGAATCTGGAAAGTAAGTGCCAGTGTGATATTCATTTAACAAAATAGAGAATAGGAAATAAAATGCGATTCCCAAATAATAAAGAGGAGCGATTCGAAAAAACCTTCTTACGAAATATTTGAGAGTGGAATTATGCTCAGAAGCCCGCCTGCTGGAAGATAAACATAACGTGTAAGCAGAGGCCATAAAAAACAATGTAACACCATATGCTCCATAATCCGTAAAGAACTTTAACCAGGCAGGCATACCGGAAACATGCTGACCAGTATGAGTTGCAACGACACCCAAAATTGCGAGACCTCTTAAACTGTCAATGTAATTTAATTTTTTCAAACCAGGTTGTGCTGAATGTTTAGAAAAGGCTGTCTCTATTTCAGGTTTTTCTGAAACAAAACCTGCCGAGCAAGGTAGGTTTTTTTAGGACATCCGCTCACTTTAACTGATTTACGGGGTTTGCAGAAATGAATCAGAGCAAAATCTGGAATTTCATCCCGAAAAGAGACTTGTTGAAGTCAAGTAACCCAGGTTATAGTATTAAAGTCAAGCCTTTCGGCCTAATTTTCAACGGTCCCGTTTTCCAGGGGGCTTATAATAATATTTGCATGAAAATAACCGATATTATTCGTACCTTTAAAGATAGAAATATGGCCAGAAAAACAGAAGTCGACATTGAAATTGACCGACTTTCAAACTCAATAGTAAATGCCCTTTCGGGGGATGTTTTCGACACTGAATTTCACAAGGTATCCAAAAAGGAGATTAAGAAAAAGGATTGGCTTTTCGATTGGAACATTGATTTGTCCGATAGAAAATGTGAAGTGTATAAAATGACGATAAAGGACAATGTCAAAATCATTCAGGGACTCGTATCACTAATAATTAAACAGGAAGAGAAATACGTGTTCGTGAATTTGGTTGAAAATGCGAAGTTTAATCGTGGTAAAAACAAACTATATGAAGGCGTTGGAGGTAATATGTTTGCGTTTGCCTGTAAGAAGTCAAAGGACTTAGGGTTTGGAGGTTTCGTTGCTTTTGAAGCCAAGACAACACTCAAACTATATTATAACAAGACACTTGGAGCTGAAATTGCACTTGGACAAAGGATGTATATTGGTGAAGAAGCTGCGAACAAACTGATTAATCAATATTTTAACAACTAATGATATGAAACTGAAACCAGAGTCCAGGGAAGTTGACCTGTATGTTCAACATGGAAAACTGACTAAAAAAGAAGCAAAGGAACTTGGCGAATTTATTGAACAGGTTAGACAAAAGAATAAATTAAAAAAAGCAAAGCATCGCAAAGCAGCTTAAAAAGAATCTATTGGTTAATCAAGGCCATTAAACTTCATTGTTCAATGGCTTTTTTGTTGTCCGTTAGCGGGATATTCGATATTGTGACTAAGCCACTTTAGAAATCCCCTGGAAATACCGTAATTTTGCTCATGCAAAAGCTTCAGAACTACATCAACGGAGAATTAACCGAGCCAATAGGCAAACAATATATTGATAATTATGACCCTTCCACCGGAAAGGTTTATTCTTTACTCCCCGATTCCGACGAGCGTGATGTACAACTTGCGGTCGAAGCAGCAAAAGCTGCGTTCCCCTCGTGGTCAGTAACACCCAAGGATCAGCGGGCCGCTGTTTTACTAAGAATCTCCTCTCTGATTGATAAAAGCCTGGAACGTCTGGCAAAAGCCGAATCGAAAGACAATGGGAAACCGGTTTCTCTGGCAAGGACAGTCGATATCCCGCGTGCTGCTGCCAACTTCCATTTTTATGCAACCGGAATCCTTCATTTTGCTTCGGAAGCTCATGCCATGGAAGAGGAAGCCATCAACTATACCCTGAGAAATCCGGTAGGTGTGGCAGGGTGTATCTCCCCCTGGAACCTTCCTTTGTATTTATTTTCCTGGAAAATAGCACCTGCTCTGGCTGCCGGAAACTGTGTGGTAGCCAAACCCTCTGAAATAACACCCATGACCGCCTTCCTGCTTTCCGAGCTTTGTATAGAAGCGGGTTTGCCCAAAGGAGTACTGAATATAGTGCATGGCTATGGACATAAAGTCGGAAGTGCCATTACGGCTCATCCCGAAATACCCCTCATCTCTTTTACTGGTGGAACAAAAACCGGAGCAGAGATAGCCCGTGTGGCAGCTCCTATGTTTAAGAAATTGTCGCTCGAGCTGGGCGGGAAAAATCCGAATCTCATATTTGCCGATTGCAATTATGAAAACATGCTCCGCACCACTATGAACTCTTCCTTTGCAAACCAGGGTCAGATCTGCCTCTGCGGTTCGCGTATAATGGTGGAAAGGAGTATTTATGAAAAATTCAAAACTGATTTTGTAGCTAAAGCTTCGAAGATGAGTGTCGGTAACCCGGCTGATGATAAAACAAAGATGGGTGCAGTGGTTTCCGAACAGCATATGGAGAAAATTCTGGCTTGTATTGAGCTCGCAAAAAGTGAAGGCGGAAAAGTGCTTTGCGGAGGAAACCGGGTTTATCTCGATGGAGAAAACAAAGGAGGCTATTTTATTGCCCCTACGGTGATTGAAGGATTACCTTATAACTGCAGAACGAACCAGGAAGAAATATTCGGACCGGTAGTGACCATCATGCCTTTCGATACCGAAGCCGAAGCCCTGATGATGGCCAATGCCAGTACTTATGGATTGGCTTCCATTCTGTGGACTGAAAACCTGACCCGTGCTCATCGTCTGGCAGGAAAGCTTCATACAGGAATTGTATGGATCAATTGCTGGCTTCTTCGTGACCTCCGGACACCTTTTGGAGGAGTGAAAGGATCGGGAGTAGGAAGAGAAGGAGGGTTTGAAGCATTTGACTTTTTTACTGAACCCAAAAATGTTTGTATTAAATTGTAGTGATAAGGCTCTCAAACCTGTGTTACATGCAGCATACAGCGCATGCTTCAAAAAAATCATTCCTTTTTCTTTAGAAAAAAATTATGGAATAATACCATTTTCCTTCCCTTATCATTGAATAAATCAGATTGAACAAAATCGTCATTTCGGTTTTCTGAATTATTTTTTTCGAAAAGAAGCAAGCGAAGCCTTAGCAAATACACATAGTAAGACGCTGAATCAGAGTTGTTTGCAGGTGTCATCGTTAAGCCCCGAAAAAACGCAGAAAGCATTGAAAAGTGAAAATTTGAAAACGCAGAAAAAAGTTCACACGTTTTTTGTCACTTGTAATTTGGTCCATAAAAAATTTGCTTTTTAAGTTTTAATAGTTTACATTTACTTTAAGCATTCGAAAAGCGAATCCTCCGAGGAGGAATGAGCACTGCGAAATTTCAAGATAGAATCACACGTATTACACTGCCATTTTCTCCCTCTTTACCAAGGGAATTCTTTAACCAGGACTGCGTTCTTTCTCTTATCATATAAAACATTACCTACACGTTTTTTTCTTTGCAAGCGATATTGTTTAGTCCACACACACTAACATTATAACACACACGTCTAATGAAAAGAAAACTTACCCTCAGCGTACTTTGCCTCTTCACATACATGGGCATGTACAGTCAGAAAGATGTTCGTCTGACACCTAATAATGCACATCAAACGGTTCAGGTTGCTCAAGACCAGGCCCTGGAACTCCAATTACCGGCTCATCCTTCTACTGGATACGGATGGTACCTTAAGAGTACCGCCAAATCAACCAGCAAACTGGCTCAAGCCGGATCCTGGGAATTTACGCCGGATAATGTAACTGCTGCTCCTGGAGGAACCGGCACCCAAACTTTTCACTATACCCCAACTGCATCAGGTACCTCCGTCATGGAATTCCTATATAAGCGTCCATGGATGGGAGATGCCTCCGCTACCGACAGCTATACGATAACAGTGATTACTGCAGGTCCTTATACCGGTGTACCGGTTGCGGGCAACTCCGTTTCTTCTGCAAGAACAAACAATACTACTCCTTCTACTTTAACAACCCTTCCTACAAGCTTCAACTGGCAGACCGCACCAACAGTGGCTGGAATTAATGGAATTATGACTCCTGTAAAAGATCAGGGGCAGTGTGGCAGTTGCTGGTCATTTGCAGCCAATGGCTCTTTCGAATCTATGATTAACTACTGGGATAGCAATGTCCGGAATCTTTCGGAGCAATGGCTCATTAACTGTGATGCAGCTTGCAGCGGATGTAGCGGAGGATGGTGCCCTGATGATATGTTTCAGACTTATGGTTGTGTTTACGCAGCAGACCTGGGTTATACTGCCGCTAACGGAACTTGTGGTTCTTCTTATACTTATCATGAAAAAATCACCAGCCATGCTCAGGTGAATGGATCGAATCCAACCGATGCACAAATCAAACAGGCCATTTACAATTATGGACCTGTATGGGCTGGTATCGATGCAGGCAATAATTTCCAAAACTACTCCAGCGGAGTATTCTCTTCTTCTGACGGGACCTCTATTGACCATGCCATTGTACTTTGTGGCTGGGATGATGCACAAGGATGCTGGTTCCTCCGGAACTCCTGGGGTTCAAGCTGGGGTGAAAACGGATACATGCGCATTGCATACGGAACCTCCGGAGTGGGTGCAAGTGCAGAATACCTTGTATATAAAGGAATCATTAATCATAATCTTCCTCCTACCGCCAGTTTTATTTCTGATTTAAATAATACTTGTGGTGCACCGGTACAATTTACAGATCAGTCGGGTAATCAACCTACCTCCTGGCTCTGGAATTTTGGAGATGGAACAACTTCCGCACTTCAGAATCCAACCCATACTTATACAACATCCGGAGCATTCTCTGTAACACTTACGGCTACTAATGCTTTTGGAAACAACGGGGTGACCAATAATAATATGATCAACGTTACTTTGCTTTCAAGTCCAAGCACTACTGGTGCAACACGGGTAGGACCTGGTGTGGTTAATCTTTCAGCTTCCGGCACCAATACCTTAAACTGGTATGATGCTGCAAGCGGAGGTAACCTCGTCAATACCGGCACCTCCTACGCTCCAAACCTCAATGTAACCACTACATACTATGTTGATAACGCAACAGCACCTGCGGCTCAGCATACAGGTCTGCCTACCAATGCAGGAACAGGTGCAGCAGGCGGATATTACACAGCAAACAATGACAGAAGGTTATACTTTAATGTGCTGAGTCCAATGATCCTTCAGTCTGTTACTATTTATGCAGGTACTGCCGGAAGTCGCCAGATCGAAATTTTGGATAGTGCAGGTAATTCAGTAGCCCTTTCTGCGGCCTTTAATGCAACAGTAGGAACAAACGTGGTGCCTCTGAATATCACTCTGCCAGCCAAGAATAATTATGCAATCAAACTTTCTACCGCAAGCGCAACGAATGATCTTTACCGGAATAGCGCCGGTGTTAGTTATCCTTATACCGTCAATAACCTGGTTTCGATTACCGGTTCTGATGCTTCCTCCACTCCTCAGAATTACTACTACTACTTCTACGACTGGGTAGTGGCTGCTCCGGGTTGCATGAGCCCAAGAGTTGCTGTGACCGGAACTATCAATACGGCTACTGGAATACAAAACGTCACCGAGCCTAACGCAACTATCAAAATTTACCCAAACCCGAACACAGGAGTATTTACAGTGGGTGGTCTTGAAGGTGAAAATATGGTAGAGATTTATGATATGGTTGGTAAATTGGTTTTCCAGTCACTTACCGCTAACAATGCCAGCGTTGTCGATCTGAGTGGAAAAGACAAAGGAGTTTATTTCTACAAGATCTCGAATACCGGTTCCAAAAATGTGAAGACTGGAAAAGTAATTGTTTACTAAGATCAGTGATGAATAAACTACTCATATTATTGTTTATCACTGCTTTTCCGGTAGCTTGGAACGCTCAGACAATCGCTCCATACTCATGTGATAATCTGACTGTGGATAGTATATTCACCTGCAAGACAAACGCGCAGCTGATTTCTGTGATGGTTACCAATCACGATACCACTCAAACCTGGGGACCGACCTTCTTTGCAATTATGAATCCTGCCGGAGATACCGTGGCTACCTACGTGACCTGTGGCTGTGTGGTTATTTTAAGGGGTAAGACCGGAACTATAAATTTTCCGGCACGTGATACTTCATTCCGGGTTCCGGCTCGTTATTGTTGTAGCCTAAGCCTCACCGGCTCCAATGTGATCTGCAAAAAAACCTACAATACCTGCTCCTTTGCAGGAATACCCACAATCACTCCCGAAGAACAAGCTATGAGGCTTTACCCTAATCCAGCACAGGATAATCTGATGCTCGATTTGGGGAAAGAGCCGGTGTCTGACTGCCATTTCGTACTTATGAATATGCAAGGTCAGGAAATCTTATCTGAAGCAGTTGTTTCTCAACAATCAAACATCAATCTGGCAGGAATAAGCAAGGGGATTTATATTGTTCAGCTCTACCGGAATGATGTGCTTACCACCTCCGGAAAACTAATCCGTAATTGATCTTTAAACACCTAATCAACATGAAAAGCACACCAAAGTTCACTGCAACAAAAAACCCGTCAAATGGACGGGTTAATCAAAAGGCTGAAATTCAGATTCGCTCAATCGGGCTGAATATACTCATCTTTTAAGAATTCCTTATAATCTGCCAGGTTCGCCAGGACCTGGAGCTGACGATAGAGCTCATGGAAAGCCATGTCGTCGTGTACTTCATTGAGTTTGGCAAGCCGGTATCTCTCAAAATTGCCCAAAGCTGCTTTTTCACTCTTGTTCAGTGATTTACCGCTGAATTCACGTTCAGCCAGGTCATTAATGCTGACCGTTCCGCCAATAGTCGCTTTCGCGTACTTTTTCAGTAATTTTTCGGTTTCTTTATTCATGGGAATGAAACAAAGGTAAATAGAGCACTTCAAAGCCCGCTTTAATTAAACCTTATGTTATTAACAATCCCGTGTTCGTCAACCCGATGTCCCCTTCTTGGGAATTAATTTTATTTTTGTGAGATTAAATCCCATCCCATGAAGAGGCCTATCAGGGTATTAGTTGCAAAAGTCGGATTAGACGGTCACGACCGTGGAGCCAAGGTCATTGCTTCCTTTCTTCGCGATGCAGGTATGGAGGTTATCTATACCGGCTTGCGGCAGACTGCAGAAATGGTTGTGAACGCCGCTTTGCAGGAAGATGTGGATTGTATAGGCATCAGCATCCTCTCCGGCGCGCACATGACCGTGTTTCCTAAGATCATTGCCCTGATGAAAGAAAAAGGATTGAATGATGTATTGCTTACCGGAGGAGGAATTATCCCTGACCCGGACATGCAAAAGCTTTACGCCCTGGGCGTAGGCCAATTATTCCCTCCCGGAACCGATACCGGGATCATCGTCGAATATATTACGACCTGGGTCAAAGAACATCGCTCATTCTAAGCCGGGATGCCCGGCCGCCGCAGTTCCACCTACATTTAAAAGTCCCATTTAAGAGATTTATGAAAATAAATTTGCGTTTTAATAAAAAATAATAATATCTTTGTCTCACGATACAAATGAAAATGAACAACAAGTTCTTCCAAATTTCAAACAACATCAACAGCAATACCTGCTGTATGATGTGCATTTGATTTACCGGAAGAGCGCTGTTCAACACACCATATACATCAGGGCTTTTCCGCAAGGAGAAGCCCCTTTTTTTTAAGTACAAACCAGGAACATGAACGCAATAATCAAACATCATTTGAATGCTACCGGACACTGCTGGATGTGTTGCTGTATGACGATGCCGCAGATGCGGAAGATCTTTTCCTGTTCCTGAGATTCTCAGCAAAACAAAAAAGCCCTTCCGCTCAAATGCGAGAAGGGCTTTTTTTATACAATCCAACTCAAACAAACCATAATACAAACCTAAAACCAACAACCATGTCACTTAAACTAGGCGATACCGCACCTGACTTCAAAGCTGAATCTACTCAAGGAGATATTTCGTTTCATCAATGGCTCGGAAAGAGCTGGGGTGTGCTTTTCTCCCACCCGGCCGACTTTACTCCCGTATGCACCACAGAGCTGGGTGCAGTGGCTAAGCTGAAAGCTGAATTCGACAAACGCAATGTTAAAGTCATTGCCCTAAGTGTTGATCCGCTTCAGTCGCATAACGACTGGATCAAAGACATCAACGAGACCCAGCATACTCAGGTGAATTTTCCCATCATCGCAGATCCCATCTTCAAAGTGGCCAATCTGTATGACATGGTGCACCCGAATGCATCCGACAAGTTTACCGTACGGTCTGTTTTTGTCATTGATCCGGATAAGAAAATTAAACTCACAATCACGTACCCGGCATCTACCGGAAGGAATTTTGACGAATTGCTGAGAGTAATCGATTCCCTGCAGCTCACCGCCAAATACAGTGTGGCCACACCGGCGAACTGGAAACGGGGAGAAGATGTAGTGGTGGCTCCGGCTATCAAAACGGAAGATATCCCGGCCAAATTCCCGAAAGGACACACTGTAATCAAGCCTTACCTGAGAACAACCCCTCAGCCAGACTTGTAAACCGAATATGGTTCCGTGGCCGAGCGGTTAGGCACTGGTCTGCAAAACCTTTCACGGCGGTTCAACTCCGTCCGGAACCTCTGAATTGAAAAGTAAAAACGAGTTCATTAAATCCGATAAAAAACATTTGTCATGCAAAGTTTCCGAACCGAACTGGAAAACCCACTGGTAGAAAAAGACATCCTGGAGCTGGAACAAAAAATAAAATCTTTCCAGGATGGAACCCTGAATGAAGAGAAATTCCGTTCCCTTCGGCTTGCGCGTGGCGTGTATGGACAACGTCAGCAAGGGGTGCAGATGGTGCGGATCAAACTTCCATTTGGGAAAATCACCACCCGTCAGCTTGTCCGTATTGCAGATATTTCAGATGAATATTCTAACGGAAACCTTCACCTCACCACCCGCCAGGATATTCAGATTCATTATGTGAGCCTGGAGCGTACTCCTGAACTTTGGTCAAGACTGGAAGAAGATCAGATTACGATTAGGGAGGCTTGCGGAAACACCGTGAGGAATGTCACGGCTTCCCCGACTGCAGGTATAGATCCTGAAGAAGTATTTGATGTGAGCCCCTATGCACATGCAGTATTCAGCTATTTCCTTCGTAAACCATTTGGTCAGGAACTTGGGCGGAAGTTTAAGGTGGCTTTTTCATCCAGCGACCGCGATAGCGCTTTCACCTACATGCATGATCTGGGTTTTATTCCAAAAATTCAGATCCGTAACGGAGAAGTGGTCCGTGGTTTTAAAGTTCTTATTGGAGGTGGGTTAGGAGCTCAACCGTTTCTGGCTCAGACAGCTTTTGAATTTCTGGAAGAAGAAAAGATTATTCCTTTCACTGAATCTGTGATCCGTGTATTCGACCGCTATGGAGAACGGACAAGCCGTCATAAAGCCAGGATTAAATACCTGTTGAATAAAATTGGTTTGGGAGAGTTACTCCGCTTGGCAGCTGAAGAAAGCAAAGCGGTGTATCAGACCGAATACAAGATCGACCGGAATACAGCCAACCCCAGACTTAACGGCAGCGATAAAGTTTTTACTACGTTTAAGGTGAGCGAGAACCCACGTTACCAGGCCTGGCTGAAAAGCAATGTTTTTGAACAAAAACAAAAAGGGTACTACGGAGTCTATATCCGCGTACTCCTGGGGAATATTCACTCCGGCAAAGCCAGGAAGCTGGCTGAGATTGTAGATAAGTATGCGGCAGATGATGTGCGGATTACAATCAACCAGGGCTTCTTGCTCAAATTTCTCAAAAAAGAAGCCTTACCCACACTCTTTCGTGAATTGGATGAGCTGGGCCTCGCAGCTCCTGGATTTGACAGTGTAGCCGATATTACGGCGTGTCCGGGTACTGACACCTGTAACCTCGGAATATCCAGCAGCACAGGAATTGCAAAAGAGCTTGAACGTGTAATCCAACTTGAATACCCCGACTTAATTTACAACAATGATATCAAAATTAAAATCAGCGGATGTATGAACTCCTGCGCGCAGCACGGACTGGCCCAAATAGGTTTTCATGGTAGCTCTTTTAAAGCAGGTGCGCAGGTTGTCCCTGCGCTTCAGCTCTTACTTGGAGGCGGAACACTCGGAAATGGGGAAGGCAGAATTGGTGATAAGGTTATTAAAATCCCGAGCAAGAAAGGACCGGATGTTCTCAGAGCAATTCTGGACGACTATCATACCAATGCAGAAGAAGGCCAATACTTTAATTCTTACTATGATGAAAAAGGAAAGGATTACTTCTATCAACTTTTGAAACCCCTTGCGGACCCGGCGAAAATTGTTGCTGATGATTTGATTGATTGGGACCAGGAAGTAAAATTCAAAACTGAAATCGGAGTAGGAGAGTGCGCTGGGGTCATGATAGATCTGGTGGCGACACTGATCTTCGAAGCAGAAGAAAAGCAGATTCAAGCGAGAGAAACGCTTGAATTGGGGCAAGCAGGTGATTCGATCTACCATACTTACGCCGCTTTTGTAAACGCGGCAAAGGCACTGCTCTTAGGGAAACAGGTGCATTGCAATACGCAGATAGGAATCATCAATGACTTCGATAAACATTTTGTGGAAACAGGAGAGTTTTCGTTCGAAAGTACATTTGCGGAGCAGGTTCTTCACATCAACAAGAGGGAGCCTTCTCCGGAGTTTGCACAAATCTACTTTGATCAACTGAACCTATTTCTGAAAAAGGTGAGCCTCTACAGGGAAGAAACAATTAACAAAATTAAAACTCAAACAACATGAGCACACAGATACAACCTAAGCTTACACTTGTCGGAGCCGGACCGGGTGACCCGGGATTAATCACCGTAAAAGGGCTCGAGGCCCTTCTGTCGGCTGACATTGTGCTATATGACGCACTGGTCAATGTAGAACTTCTGAAACATGTGCCCGTTGGCGTGAAGAAAATATTTGTCGGAAAACGTCAGGGCAAACATGCTTATTCACAAGATCAAATCAATGCCCTTATCGTTGACTTCGCTTTTACCTACGGCAACGTTGTACGACTTAAAGGCGGAGACCCTTTTGTGTTTGGAAGGGGATTTGAAGAAATTTCGTATGCCGAAAATTTCAATATCGAGTCGGAATACATTCCCGGAATTTCTTCATCTATTGCTCTTGCTGGTCTTCAGGGAATTCCGGTTACCCTGCGGGGGACCAGCGAAAGCTTTTGGGTAATCACAGGCACCACCAGTTCCGGGAAATTATCAACAGACATCGCTCTGGCAGCTCAATCAACGACAACGGTGATTATTCTAATGGGCTTAAGTAAGCTTGCTGAAATTGTAGAGATTTACCGGACTCAGGAAAAACAAGACACCGGTGTGGCCATTATTCAAAATGGATCCTTGCCAACCGAAAACATGGCGATCGGTACAATCGATACGATTCTTGAAATAGCAAGGGAAGAAGGGATAGGCTCTCCAGCGGTTATAATCATAGGGGAGACTGTGAAGAACCATAAAGATTTCCCTCAAAGTCTTGCCAATTGGAAATACTTACTGAATTAACTCTAAATTTACACTAATCTCGCTTTCTGCATGATACATACGGACATAGTACCGAAAGAGGGGAGAGCACAGCGTTTGAACCAGGCAGATTTGCATAGAAATAATTTATTTCCGATTTTCCTGAAACTCGAGCACCTGCGTGTTCTTATCATTGGTGGAGGGAAGATCGGGTATGAGAAAATTCAGGCAGTGCTGGCGAACAGCCCGGCAACACAGGTTGTGCTAGTTGCACCGAAAATCCGTCCTGAAATCATCGAATACGGAGAAGCATATGGCGCTGTTGAATTCAAACACAGAGCATATGAGGAAACGGATTTGGACAGTGCTGATCTCGTTATTATGGCAACTGGTAACCCGGAGCTCAGTGCTCTTGTTAAAGCTAAGGCCAATGAACGAAATCTACTGGTGAACGTTGCGGATACTCCGGGGCTCTGTGATTTTTACCTGGGCTCCATTGTGCAAAAGGGGGATCTGAAAATAGCAATTAGTACGAATGGTAAATCACCAACAATGGCAAAACGAATAAAGGAGCTTCTGAATAATGCCTTACCGGATGAAACCCAGGAAGTGCTGGAGAACCTTTCCCGGATCAGGGGTACTTTAAAAGGAGATCTGGATAAGAAAGTGAAGAAGCTCAATGCCATTACTTCCGTAATGGTTGACAAAGAGCAGGAGCCGAGCAGGAAAACATCCAGACGGATATTAGTAGCGTCTTTATATTCTCTTGCTGTAATATGCATTGTGATAACCGGATACCTGCTTTCCATATTTGTTCCGGTACATACAATAAAGAGCCTGTTTTCAAAATTGTCAGATAGCATTGATCCTCAACTTGTACTTTATATTTCCGGAGGATTTATTGCACAGATGGTAGATGGGGCGCTTGGAATGGCTTACGGCGTAAGTGTAACTACTTTTCTGCTAAGCCTTGGAATTCCTGCAATTACTCCTGCCGTCGCAAGTGCCAGCATGCATGCTTCTGAAATATTTACGACCGGTTCCTCCTCACTCATTTACATGCGCTATAAAAACATTAACATGCGACTATTTCGTAAGCTGCTTTTCCCGGGTGCAATAGGAGCCGTGCTGGGAGCTGTGGCTGTGTCATTCATAAGTAAGCAATACATTCAGTTGGTAAAACCCCTTGTAGCCGTTTATACTCTGGTCTTAGGGATTCTGATTATTGTACGTGCGATCAGGGTAAGTCGCCACAAAGCGAAGAAAATAAAACACATTATGCCCGTTGCAGCAGCAGGAGGTTTTCTTGACTCTGTGGGTGGTGGTGGATGGGGCCCGATAGTGACCACCTCGCTAATTGCAGGCGGAAGGAATCTGCGGTATGCAGTTGGTTCCTCTCACCTCGCCAAATTTTTTGTTGCCATCATCAGTACGATTACTTTTATAACCATTATCGGACTTTCACATTGGCAGATCATATTTGGTCTCATTATCGGCAGCATGGTGGCAGCTCCGATTTCAATTTATTTTTCAAATAAAATCCCAATTAGAGCCGGACTGATCCTCGTTGGATCGCTGGTGATTATTGTTAGCCTTAGAACATTGATTCGGGCATTTCTGTAAATTATTCCGGACCACTTGAAATGAATGTCGACGCATTAAATGAAAAATATTATCCCCTTAGTCCGGAAGAACGGATCAGGGAGCTGTATAATGACTTTAACAAAGTTCTTTACACTTCTTCTTTCGGGACTACGGCCGCCTATCTTCTTTACCAGTTTTCAAAGATTCACCCGGATCAACAAATCTATTTTCTGGAAACAACCTATCATTTTCCGGAAACACTCGAATACAAAGCCGAACTAACTCGTTTACTCAAACTGAATGTGACTGAGCTGAAAGGAGACAAGGAGAGAAATCAATTCACAAGGACTGACCAAACCTGGAAAAAAGACCCAGATTTATGCTGTAGCGTGAACAAGGTAGAGCCCTTGGAAAAAATTAAGAATGGGTATGAAGTCTGGGTTTCCGGATTGATGGGATCTCAAACGAAGCATCGGAAAGATTTGAAAATCTTTCAGGAGGGGGATGGACTCCTGAAATTTTATCCGATCATTGACCAAACAGAAGAACAAATCAATACCTTCATACTCGAACAAAATTTACCCGAACACCCATTGAAATCCAAAGGATACAATTCTGTTGGTTGCATACATTGCACAGTACAGGGTAGGGCGAGAGAAGGCCGGTGGGTGAATAAGTCCAAGTCGGAATGCGGTATTCACTTGAAATAGGATGGTCTGTAGAAAATGAATGGAGTTAACGAGAATTAAATTATGTCAGAAAAAGAAATTTCAATTGGACTATTTGGATTTGGATGCGTTGGCCAGGGACTTTATGACGTGCTGAATCACAGCCAGAGCCTCAAGGCGAACATCACGACTATCGGTGTAAAAGACCATTCTAAACCGAGGAAAATAGATGCCTCTTTTTTCACGTTTAAGAAGGAAGATATTCTGAAACGGGATGATCTCGATGTTATTGTAGAGCTGATTGATGATGCGGAGGAAGCATTCCGTATTGTAAGCACAGCGATGAATAATGGGGTGAATGTAGTTACCGCAAATAAGAAAATGCTGGCGGAGAATTTTCAGAAGCTTTATGAGCTTCAGGAGCAGAATAATGTAGCACTCCTTTATGAAGGTTCGGCCGGAGGAAGTATACCCATCATTCGAAACCTGGAAGAATATTATGATAATGAATTACTCAGCAGTTTTCGGGGTATCCTGAACGGAACCTGTAATTATATTCTTTCCAGAATGGAGCTGGAGAGCAAGGACTATAGTGAGATCCTGAAAGATGCACAGGCAAGCGGATTTGCAGAAAGCAATCCCTGGCTTGACGTAGCTGGGTTTGATACCCTTTATAAAACCATT
The DNA here is from genome assembly GCA_003153435.1 of Bacteroidota bacterium. GTDB lineage: Bacteria > Bacteroidota > Bacteroidia > Palsa-965 > Palsa-965 > Palsa-965. The sequence goes on along the minus strand of PLYR01000129.1, from coordinate 27,751 downwards.
CTGCTCACAGTGCATTCGTTCGGACTCATCCTGAAACCAGAGCAGGTACTAAACCTTGGAATACAGAATATTACCTTTGATGATATTGTATATGCGAGGGAAAAGGGTTTGAGAATTAAACTATTAGGAACCGGCTATAAGTCAGGCAATGAGTTTCGGGTTTACGTCATGCCTCATTTTGTTGAAAAAACAGATGAGCTGTACAATGTAATTTATGAATACAATGGAGTTGAAGTAGAAGGAGCCTTTTCCTGTAAACAAACATTTGTAGGTAAAGGGGCTGGAAGCCATCCCACCGGAAGTGCCGTCCTGTCCGATATCTCTGCACTTACCTACAACTACAAATACGCATACAAGAAGCTCCGGAAACTATTGAATGGTAAAGACAAACGTGTGAATGGGGAGCAACTGGACAATAACTTCTCACTCAAGGTCTACATACGATTCCGGGAAAAGGAAGAGCTGAAACAACTTGAAATATTAAATATTGAGGAAGAATACCGCTCTGCCAGAACTAATTATATTGTAGCTACCGTCACGCTGAAATCATTGTTCTGCTTGAAGGGGAATAAAGAGAGTAAATTGTTTGTCTGTGCCGTATAACAAAGTTAAAATGCCGGCGCAATGACCCGGAGAGAGGCGGGAAGGATACGTATCCGGAGTTTCGATCCCATTTCACCGGGTTCCCCATCAAAATGAGTTGGACCCTTTGCTTCCCGCTCAACATCCACTTCGGATGCCCTGAATGTTTCCATAAAATGACTCTTGTCGATTTTCCGGTGGAACATCCTCCATATTATGAATGGTAAATCCCAGAATTTAAATGGCTTAAGGATACATATATCGATCAGGCCATCGCCAACGGAAGCATGAGGAGCAATGAATGCATCATTTCCATACTGAGAGGCATTCGCAAAGGTGATCAAAAAGGCCTTACGCATTATTTTCTCTTTATTGATTGTTAGACTATAAGTAGAAGGCTGATAGCTGAAAAGCTGAGAGAGCGTTATTTTGACATAGGTTGAAAACCCACGATGGGTTGCTTCGGCGAAGAGTTTTCCTATATGTGCATCAAAACCGATTCCGGAAGTGCAGAAAAAAGCCCGGTCGTTGATAAAGCAACTGTCAATACTAATCTCTGAGCCACCAGCTATCAGGCGGATTGCATCTTTGATATTCAGAGGGATCTTCAGGTGCCTGGCCAGGCCATTGCCAGACCCAATGGGGATAATAGCAAGAGGAATATTGGTTCCAATAAGGGCTTTGGATATTTCATTCACGGTACCATCACCACCTACGGCTACTGCGATAGTGAAATTTTCTGATTTGATCCTCGTGGTAATTTCGTTACCCTGTTCCGGATACTCCCAATAGATAATTTCATACTCCATGCTTGCCGGAGAATGCAGTTTGATCAGTGAAACAATTTCTTTTAGATTGGCTACCCCGGCATTTGGGTTGACGATGTATGCGATTTTTTTTCTTTCTGTGATTGGCAAAGGCATAAAGCGGGGTTTAAAGATTACTTTGTTTACAAAGCATCAGGAGCAGCATGAGGTTTGCCGATTACTCCGTTAATTTCCTTGAGGAACATTTCGGTTGAATTATTGAGCCACTTTCGGAAAAGATCGGAGTTCGGCTTGCATGTGCTCACATATTCAACAAATTTATTGATATCAAATCTTTTGTCGAAGATGCCGGCCCCGGCTTTGTGTGCATCACGGGCATTTACGAATTGCTCGAAGTGTCCTTCCACAGGGACCATAAAAACCGGTTTCCCCAAATACATTGCTTCACAAACTGATTCAAATCCTGCGGTACTCACAAGGCCCTTACTCCCGGCCATGAATTCAAGAAATTTCTTGTCGTTGAGTTTGTGGAAGTAGAGATTTTCTCCGTATTTCAGGGTATCATATGTTTCAGGCATATCACAAAAACAATGTGCTACAATGTGTTGGTTCTGCTGGTGCCACTTCACAATTTCATCTTTGTACCCGTTATTCAACAGATAAATAAGGTAGTAATCTTTATGCTGCTCCTGTTGTTCAAATACATCTTTCCGCAGGAGGGGAGGAACCACCGTTATTTTAGCCTTATCATGGTTTTCCATAGAGTAAAAGGAAATGGCAAGTTTTCGGGTAGAACGAAGTGCCGTGAGCTGGGAGAAGACGCGTACTGCCGCACGGTCAACCCTGTGGCCAGCCGGAAATTTGAACAAGGGATGAAGGAACATGTATTGGTGTGCGATACAAACGAGCGGGACAGAGGGCCTTTTAAAGAAGTAGTATAGGCCTATCAACGGATCATAAAAGTTAATGATTGCAGCGGGATTGTGTTCTTTGATTACCGCATCGATTTGTTTTATGCTTTTGGAAAATACGGGAAGCATAAGAAGGTTCTTGAACAGAGAAGAGGCTACCCGAATGGATTTGTTTTTACGGTCAGTAATGAAGTTCGGGCTGAGAAACTTTGTGACCGGAGCTTTCATTTTTTTATAAAAGAAGTCGGGGATCTCTCTTTTGGAGCTGCAACCCACTAGTACAGAGCAGATTTCAAACCCTGCACTTTCCAGTATTTCAGCCATAGAAATGGCCTGAGTCATATGCCCACGGCCTTCTCCCTGAACTACTAAGACAATTTTGCGATTGTTCATCTAAATGCAGGGATTAGGATTTTCACAGATTCTTCCGGCTCAGTCATCCTGATTGGTTCCTTAGCCCTGACTTTATCCGATTCTGTAAGCCAATCCTTATATTGGATTATTTTCCATTCTCCCTCCTGGGTTTCGGCCAGGGCTGTGAGTGATTCCACCCAATCACCCGAGTTGAGGTAATGAATTTCACCTATCATTTTATTTGCAGGTTGATGGATGTGCCCGCAGATAATACCCTCGCATTTTTTTCGCTTCGCAACTTCTGAAAGCTGTTCTTCATAATCAGAGATATAGGAAACAGCAGATTTCACCTTATTCTTGATAACCTGAGAAAGTGAATAGTACGGAAGGCCGCGCCGTTCCCGGTACCTGTTATAGTTCCGATTCATCCAGAGCAGAAAAGTATAGCTTACATCTCCCAGTTTTGATAACCAAGGCATGCGGGTTGTAATGGTGTCGAACACATCGCCATGAATGACGTAATATCTTTTGCCGTTGGATTCATGGATGTAGTCATTGACGATGGAGAAGTTCCCGATTTCAAATGGTATAATCTGTTCCAGGAAGTCGTCATGATTCCCTCGGAGATACACAATCTTCATTTTATATTTTTCCATGGCCTTCAGGATGACCCGGAAGAACTTGGTGTGCTTTTTCTTCCAGGAGCCTGATTTCTTCAGTTGCCATCCATCAATGATGTCTCCATTGAGGATCAATGTTTCGCAGGAGTGTTCTTTGAGGAAACGGACAAGCTCCTTAGCCTTTGAATCCTTGATTCCAAGGTGTACATCAGAAATGACGAGTGTTTTGTAGAGGGTCTTCATATCTCCTTCTGTTTTAACAAAGATCATCTACCCAGTTTATACCAAGGTTATGAGCATGTCAAATTCTGAATTCTCTTGAACAGGGTTCTGTTAATAAGGCCAACAATTTGGAGAGATCTGCTCTTGAAAGACCTACTGGATAAGGATTCTGAAGATTAGGAGAAGATTTCGGAACTGAAAAGAAATGGATTCAGAAAGCCTTTTGGTAACCAACAGTTAATATAAAAGAAATACTAGAAGCAGATTTACGGATAAAAAGGAGGTAAATAATATGAGTAAGATAAGCTCAGCCTCATTTGACCAAGGCTCCGTTGAGCCTCATTAGCTCCGTTTCGGACACCTTTGCGTCATAGCGGGCAGCTACAAGCCTGCTCTCTGCATTTAAAAAGCTTTGTTGCGCATCTTTAAGCTGAAGAGAGGTAACATAGCCTAGTCGGAATCGTTCGAGGTTAATTTCTACATTTTTCTTTGCAAGAATGATATTGTCTTCTTCAAGTTTGAGGACTTCCAATGCATTCTGGAAGTTGTGATAAGCAGTTACCAATCCACTTTCTACTTGGTTTCGGGTGTCTTTAAACATCAATTCGGAATTTAATGAATTGATTTGAGCATCTTTAGCCATGCGATTAACGTTAAAGCCGTTGAATAAATTCCAGGAAATGCCCACTCCTGCAGTATAACCCGAACTTTGGTTGAGCAGAACGAAGCCCGCAGAATTCTCGCTTCGCGCATAATTATATCCTGCACTTACTGCCACGATAGGAAGTCTCTGAGCTTCTATTTCTTTTATGGCAAAATTGGCAACCCTGATGTTCTTCTGTGCGAACAATAAGCTGTTATTTTGCTGCAATACAGACGATTTAAGTTCTTCGAATTTGGGGTTGTAGGTTATTTGTATGGAATCGGATATCTCAAACGATGTATAGGAATCACGGGAAAGAAGAAGGTTTAACGCAGTCTTCGCGTTCTCAATCAAAACCCTTTGACGGAGCAGAGCTGATTTCTGTTCATTTAGGTCAACCTTGGCCTGAAGCACATCGGCCTCTGTTCCGCTACCAATTTTATTCTTTACATCAGCAATGGAAAGACGTTCTTCATAAATACTGATCGCTTCATTCAATGCCCCGAGGAGTTGTTTCTGTCTTGCAATATCGAAATATGCATCAATAATTTTGGACACTGTGTTCTCAATGGAGATTTTCAGGTTCAGGTCACCCATATCCTGGAGTTCTTTCAGTTTGTCGTGGGTGGCAAACATTTTTAAGCCATCGAAAAGGACCCAGTTCAACTGAGGAGTTACATTTATCACATTGGAATTTACACCTGATTTGTTGACTTCAAGACCACTTGCATATTGCTGGTGTATGGAGTTGACAGATGCAGAACCACCCGTATTTGCACCCAACGAAACAGAAGGAAGCATGCCGGCATTTCCGAGACTGTTGTCATTCGCCGCGATAGCATCCTGATTCTTCGAAATCTGGATGTAATAATTACTCTTTAATGCGATTTCCAGAGCTTGTTGCAGGGAGAGCATTTCCTGTGCACCTGCAGTGAAACAGAGTATGGACAAAAGAAGTACAAATAGCGTTCTTAATTTATTCATCGGTTTTCTTGTGTTCTCTGGAGATAAAGGAATAAATAGCCGGAATAACAAAGAGGGTCAGTATAAGAGAAAACATTAGTCCTCCAATAACTACAGTACCCATAGACATCCTGCTTTTGGCACCTGCACCAAGTGCAAGTGCAATAGGGAGTGCTCCGAGAGCAGTTGCAATACTGGTCATCAGGATTGGTCGCAGGCGGGAGGCAGCTGCTTCACGGATGGCATCATGAATGCTCATGCCTTTCTCCTTGAGCTGGTTTGCAAATTCCACAATCAGGATTCCGTTCTTAGTAACAAGGCCTACAAGCATAATCATACCAATCTGGCTGAATATGTTTAAGGTTTGGTTCAGATACCAAAGCGAGAGCAGAGCTCCGGCCAGTGCCAGGGGTACGGTGAGCATTATAATGAACGGATCGATAAAACTTTCGAACTGGGCAGCCAGCACAAGGTATATCAGTCCCAAAGCAAGAAGGAACGCGAATGCTATATTGGATGAGCTTTCAGCAAAGTCACGTGAAGACCCGGTAAGTTCGGTTGAAAAGGAAGGATCCAGGGTTTTTTTACCGATAGAGGTCATGGCATTGATACCATCTGCAATAGTTTTTCCTGGTGCGAGTCCGGCAGATACGGTGGCTGACATGTAGCGGTTGTAATGATAAAGCTGAGGAGGGCTGCTTTCTTCTTTTACATTGACCACATTGTCTAACTGGATAAGATCGCCATTACCATTTCTAACATAAATTGACTTCAGGTCCAAGGGCTCATCCCTGTTGGCGCGATCCATTTGTCCGATAACCTGATATTGTTTCCCATTCAAGTTGAAGTAAGCGAAGCGGTCGCCACTATAAGAAAGCTGAAGAGTCTGGGCAATATCACTCACAGAAACCCCAAGGTCTTTGGCCTTATCCCTGTTAATCGTAACATCCAGTTCAGGCTTGTTAAATTTGAGGTTAATATCTACCATTCCGCCGAATGTAGGTTCCTTGTAGGCCAGCTCCATAAACTTTGGGAGAACTTGTTTGAGTTTCTCGAAATTCGGAGCTTCGATAACATATTGTACTGGTAGCGAGTTCTTGGCGCCTCCTCCTACACTGATGGTTTGTTCCTGAATTATGAAGGTTTTAGCCTCCGGATACTTTTTAGTGTTTTTACCCAGGAGTTCGTAAATCTGCTGTTGACTTCTCTTCCGCTTGTCAACATCCTTGAGTACTATCCGCATCATCCCGCTATTGACAGAACCAGATCCTGAAAAGTTAGGAGCTGTAACACTGAGTACCTGCGTCTTTTCCGGAACGGAGTCGATAACGAATTTGCTCAGTTTATCCATGAAGTTGTCCATATATTCATAGGAGGCTCCTTCTGGAGCAGTAACAGAAACCCTTAGCCATCCTCTGTCATCCAGGGGAGCAAGTTCCGATGGAATATATTTCCCAATGCCATATATCATAACTACAGAAACCCCAACGATTACAAAAGCCCACCACCTTCTCTTCATGAAGTTTTCAAGAGCGCGGCGATAGGAGTTCTCCATAGCCACAAAGAAAGGTTCAGTACGCAGATAAAACTTGCTCTTCTTTTCATTCTTACGGATGAGCTTTGCGTTGAGCATAGGGGTAAGTGAAAGAGAAACGAAGGCAGAGATCAACACCGCGCCAGCGATAACCACCCCGAACTCCCGGAACAATCTTCCCACAAAACCTTTTAGAAAAATAACCGGCATAAATACAGCGGCAAGCGTAATAGAGGTGGAGATTACGGCAAAGAAAATTTCTTCCGATCCTTTATAAGCCGCTTCCAGTGGTTTCATTCCACCTTCTACTTTTTTGTAAATTACCTCCGTAACCACAATTCCATCGTCAACAACCAGCCCGGTTGCTAGTACGATTGCCAGCAGAGTTAAGACATTCACGGAGTAGCCCATGAAGTACATGATAAAAAATGCACCAATGAGGGAAACAGGAATATCTATAAGTGGGCGGAAGGCAATGAGCCAGTCGCGGAAAAAAAGATAAATGATCAGGATTACAAGTACAATAGCTATTATGAGGGTTTCTTTAACCTCTTCTATTGAATTCTTAACAAACTTGGTATTGTCGAGCGCGATGTCCAGCTGAAAATCTTTTGGCAGATCTTTTTTGATGATAGCGTAACGCTTGTAAAATTCATTTGCGATATCAATGTAGTTGGCACCTGGTTGTGGGACAAGACCGAGTCCAATCATTGGAGTGCCGCTTTGCTTTAAAATAGTTTCTTCTGTTTCAGGGCCGAGCACGGCATAACCGACATCTTTGAGCCTGATTGTTTTATCCTGATTCTCGCTTATAATCAAGTTATTAAAACTTTCTTCGGTGGTAAATTTGCCAATCGTTCTTACGGTGAGTTCTGTTTTATTACCTTCAATCTTACCTCCGGGTAGCTCTACATTCTCTCTGTCCAATGCCTGACGCACATCCAGAGGTGTTAATTTATAGGCGGCCAGTTTCGCTGGATCCATCCAGATTCGCATGGCATACTTTTTTTGACCCCATACCTGGATACTGCTTACTCCCGGGATGGTTTGAAGACGTTCTGCAATAATGTTTTCTGCATAATCGCTTATCTGGAGGATATTTTTAGAATTGCTCTGAATAGTGACAGCAAGAATAGCATCCGAGTTGGCATCCGATTTTGTAACGGTTGGCAGGGCATCTATATCCAGTGGAAGCTGGCGGATGGCTTGGGAGACTTTATCCCGAACATCATTCGCAGCAGCTTCCAGGTCAGATTCAATATTGAACTCTACGGTGATTACGCTGGATCCAAGATTACTGGAGGAAGAGATGGATCGGATACCTGCCGTACCATTGATTGATTTTTCAAGAGGTTCAGTAATCTGGGATTCAATTACATCTGCATTCGCACCGGTGTAGTTTGTACGTACAGTAATGATTGGCGGGTCTATGGAAGGATATTCCCTCACACCCAGATAGGTGTAACCAATTACACCAAACAGAACAATCACAACCGACATCACAATTGCCAGAACAGGTCGTTTTATGCTTATAGAGGATAAACTCATTTCTTATTTTGATTCAAGTATTTTAACGGGAGAACCTTCTTTCAGATTCATGATGCCTGTCGTAACCACAGAGTCACCAGGGTTTAGCCCACTTGTAATTTCAATCTGTGCATCAGTCCGCGCACCTGTCTCAACCTTTACTCCAGTTGCTTTGCCATTTTTGCATACATATAAGATCTGACCCTTCAGAATGGGGACAATGGCTTCTGTTGGGACCAGTATGATGTTGGGTGCTTCGTTTAGCGTGAGTGATACCTGTGCAAAGGAACCGGGGAGGACTTTTCCTGCCTTGTTGGGACTAAGTCCCCGGATCTGAAGGGTTCGTGTAGCAAGGTCAATTTTAGGTTCTATAGCGAAGATTTCCCCCTCAAAAATTTCTTTCTGTCCCTGGATTTTAAAAGTAAGTTTTTGACCTTTATGCACAATGGATGAATACTTTTCCGGAATAAAGAAATCTATTTTGATAGGATCTATTTGCTGCATGGAAGCGATCTTTACGGTTGGTGAAACATAGCTCCCTTCACTTACACTCTTGAGTCCGATGATCCCGTCAAAAGGAGCCCGGAGTTCCGTTTTCGCTATTTGTGCTGTTGTAAACTCCATATCTGCATTTATTCCCTGAAGCGCATTAAGTGCAGCGTCATACTCTTCCTGGCTCACTCCTTTAATCTCCAGTAATTTTTTCAGTCGTCCTTCTTTCTCAGCGGCAAGTTTTTCATTCAGCTTAAGTTTGTTGAGGGTGGCTGTAAGATCGGCATCATTTAATTTCAAGAGCAACTCGCCTTTCGAAACCCGGTCTCCTTCTTTAAACATAATCTGAGTGATTTTGCCGGAAGCTTCGGGTTTCAGATCTACTTCTTCATTACTCAATGTGGTCCCGGTTGAAGTAATTTTGGTATCGAATGTAGAGGATTTCGCAATGGTAATAGTCACATTGACGGCGGGTACCTGCCCGGAGTTAGCTACCTGTGGTGCTGCCGGGCTATTGTTGAGATAACGAACCTTTACAAAAATCAGAGCCCCGACAATCAGAAGGATAATAAGAGGTGTTTTTATTTTGTTCATTTCCGTGTCGATTTGGCTTTTTCAAGATTCATAATAATGGTATGCCGGGGTTCATGAGCCAGATTTTCGGCAAGCAAATCAAGGTCTTTATAAAATTGTTTAAGCTGTGAAGTGTTAAGGCCGTTTGTTGCTTTTGAATTTAAATCATTTATAGCCCTGTGAATGCGTGGAAGAATGCGGTGCGCCTTTTCTGTAAGAAGAATCCTATGCTCACGCCGGTCTTCAGGATTGCTGGCTCTCCTGATATATCCTTTGCCGACCAGATAGTCAATCATCCTTACCATAGATGTTTTGTCAATATTTAGAGTATTGGAAAGGTATTGCTGGTTACAAAATCCTTCTTCTGAATCTTCAATGAGAATTAAAATGGAAAAGTGGCGGTCTATATCCAATTGCTCCAGTTTTTTTGTCAACGCACCGAAATATAACCGCATCAGCAATCCAAAACGCCGACCCAGGGGAAGACTTTGTGATAATTTTCGTGTTTTTGCGTTCATTTTAATTTCGGACACAAATGTAGTTGTAATTACCGATAGTAGGCAATGTAAACTATCAATTAACAATCTTTAAGAACCTTTGGTGACTCTCATTGCTGATTGATAAACAGGTTGTTGCAAAGATTGGGTAGCTAAAAAAGATGCTTTCGCAGATAGAAAACTTGGATTTGACTCTTTAACAATTTTAGGGAGTGGTTGTTCATCGGGTCTTATATACCTTTGTTCAAATTTATTATTCAATGAAGACATTCATCTCCTCCATCCTCATTCTCTTCAGTATAAATTCTATATACGCTCAGCAAAACCCATCAGCTGGCCCTTCCAAATTCAAAATGCCTGCTGTTGGAAGGGTATATGGAAAAATCGTGGATGCCAAAACCAAGGAATCAGTTCCCTATGCCTCAGTAGTGGTGGCAAAAGGAGATAGTGTAATAGGGGGATGCCTTACAAAAGATAATGGAGAGTTTAATATTGAAAGCCTCCCGTTTGGAAAATGGACCGTCAAGGTTTCCTTTCTTGGATACCAGAATTTTATTAAACCGATTGTGATTACTCCCCAGACTGTTGAGCAGGATCTGGGTGACCTGGCTTTGGGTAGTGATGAAAAAGTGCTTAACACCGTTGAGATTGAAGGCGAAAAGGCCACTAACGTAATGAATATAGACCGGAAAGTGTTCAATGTAGATCAGAACATTACTACAAGGGGAGGAACAGCTATGGACGTTATGAAGAATATTCCTTCGGTAACCCTGGATGATAACGGGAATGCTCAGCTCCGGCAGAATGCGGCAACTATTTATATAGACGGAAGACCCACAACCCTTACCCTCGATCAAATCCCGGCAGATCAAATTGACCATGTAGAGGTGATCACCAACCCATCCGCTAAATTTGAAGCAAGTACAACAGGAGGTATTATCAATATTGTTATGAAGAGTAATTCAAAGCCCGGTTATAATGGAATCATTACAGGAGGTATCGGCACCAATAACCATTATAACGGAATGATAGCTTTAAATATCAAGCAAAAACCTTTCGGTTTATCACTAATGTATAATACGACCTCCTATTCAAATCCGGTATTGGGATCCAGCAACAGAACCCTGCTTGCCAATGGTGGAACTCCCACGGGTTACCTGAATGCCTATGACTCCACCCGTTTTGGAAACACCTTTCAGATGGGAATGATTTCGCTGGATTACTACCTGAACAACCGGAATACGATTACTGCATCTGAAAACTTAGTCGCAGGCGACTTCACTACCAACGACCATCAGCATTTTGATGTGCGGGATGGTTCTGAGGCAGTGTTAAGCAACGGCTCCCGAATTACTGATATGCATACTCAGTTTCAGCATTACACCTCCAAGGTGTTATACAAAAAGACATTCCCTAAAAAAGGAAAAGAATTTACTGCGGATGTTGATTATAACACGACCATTGCAAAAAGCCTGAGCAACTTCACAACGAATAGTTTACTTGCCAACGGCACACCTCTCCCAGACAATCCGGCATACCAGAATAATCTCGGTCATAATCAAAGTGAAATTTATACTTTCCAGGCAGATTATGTAAACCCTATCAACGACAGCACCAAGCTTGAACTGGGGGTTCGTTCCGCTTATCGCCCTGCGGTTCAAGGTCTGGATGTACAGGATTATAATTATACAACGGCTAGCTACGTTGCAGACACCTTTCTTACTGCTCATTATAAAATCCGCGATTGGGTGAATGCCGCTTATATCAATTATACAAAGAGGTGGAAAGGGCTGGACTTTATGGGTGGAGTTCGATTCGAAGATTCTTATTACCAGGGTATCCTCACCGATAAAAACACATCCTATCAATATCAATATCCTTCATCCATAAACAACCTAATGAATGCGCTGTTCCCCAGTCTCTTCATCAGTAAAAAACGTGGAGACAGGCAAGAGTTTCAGTTTAACATTTCCCGGAAAATCAACCGACCTAATTACCGGCAGATGATGCCGTTTATTATGTTCAGTGATAAAAATGATTATCAGGTTGGTAATCCAACCCTGACTCCTGAGTTTATTACTTTGGCAGAGATCAATTTCAATCAGCGCCTGGATAAAGGAAATCTTTTTTTCACAATTTTTTACCGGAATACTCAGAATCCACTTACGCAGTACAGTTATACAGATCCGACAGATGCTACTATTCTTATAACAACCACTGTAAACGGAAGTCAAAGCAATACGGTAGGTATGGATAATACCTTTAAGTATGAACTCTTCAAGGGCTTTGAAGCTACATTGAATATGAACCTCTTCTATACCGCCATTGATGCTTCCTATAATAATACCAGTTTCAGCAACCAGGGCTTTAACTATACCGGCAAGCTGACATTGCTTTACCATCTACCCTGGAGTCTCAATCTGCAGCTAAGCGGAAACTACGAGTCACCCAAAATTATTCCTCAGGGTACTGCAACCCAGGTTTATTTTGCGGATTGTGGTTTGAGTAAGGATTACAAGAAATTCCTGACTTTTACCTTGAGCTTGAGCGATATTTTCGATACCAAGAACAAAGGTTCTCACCTGGTTACCGATCAATATATACAAGATATGGTGGCCCGCCGTGAGTCCCGGTATTTGAAATTCAGTGTCATGATGCGCTTCGGAAAAGCCGACGCCTCTATTTTTAAGCGTAAACCAGCCCAGCAGCAAAGTGATGACGGTGGGTTTTTCTGATATAAATCACTAAATGAAATTAGCATGTTCGCTTGCGTAACATGGTAGGTTGTGTTACATTTGATTGGTGTAACCCAAACCCCCTTTTATGTCTGATCAAAGTAAAGACCACAATGCGGTTATAATAGAGATAGCAAACCGCTTAAAACAACGTAAGTGCCGAGGGGTAAGAGCTGCAGGAGCTGGATTTGAGACTCCAGAAAAAATTACTGCGTCTGGTGAAGCCGGACAGAGTTTCGTCCCTGACATTACCAGTCAGGTTCCTTCCTATATCATTGCAGTTGAAGATTCAGGCAGCCTTAATAAAGCAGGAGCCGCATGGAGCGTATTTTCAGCCCATGCACGTAAGACATTCCGGGAGTTTATTGTGGCAGTACCCAGGTCCTGCGGAGAAGAGGCAAGAGCAAAGGCTAAAGAGATGAAAATCCGCAACGTAAAATTCCTCTGGTACTAACTCAATAATGGAAGAAACGACATGTCCTTTATGCGGCCGGCCACTAGCTGATCCTATGGTCAGGCATTACCTGGTTCCGCTCTCACAGGGAGGAAATGGAACCAACACCGTGCTGATGCATAAGGTATGTCATAACAAAGTCCACAGCCTCTTTAATGAAAAGGAAATTGCCCGTACCTATACCAGTGTAGAGAAAATCCTGGAAAACGAAGATATCCGGAAATTTGTGGCCTGGGTCAAAAAGAAACCACTCGACTTCTACGACGGGTCTCTTAAAGCCAAGAAATAGATGAGGTCGCTCATCCAATTAAATCTAATTTTTATCGTTAGACTTATAAAGGTTACCGGATGAAAAGATGCCTTGGCTTTTGCTTTCTGTTTGTCCTCTTTTCGCCGCTCAGGGCTCAGCAGTGGATAAAAAAATATCCAAGCCTGCTATGGGAAATCACAGGAAATGGACTTACCAAACCCAGCTACCTCTATGGAACACGCCATGTAAGTGAGAAATTAGCATTTAACCTCAGTGATACCTTTTATGTGGCTTTGCAAAAGGTGGATATGGTTGCACTGGAACTTGACCACGATACCTGGCTGAAGGAATCCATCGATTATGAGGAGGCCCGAAATCTGACCGAATTTACCTATTCATATACTCGCCCTTCACCTTTTTATCGGAAGGCATTTAAGCTCAACATCCCAGATGAAAAGGATCTTAAACGTTTCCTCAAATCGACCCCCGATGTCATAAACAATATGCTTTACCGGAGCTCCAATACCCGGGGTGATTTTGAAGAAGATACCTACCTCGATCTGTATATTTACCAGGCAGGGAAAAAGCTAAACAAAAAAGCCATCGGACTTGAGAATTTCAAGCGTTCCAGGCAAATGGTTAAAAAGGCGGAGATGTGCGAGGAAGCACCTGACAAGGAGTTGCAAGAGCAGCTTCGGCTTAAACTTAAAGAACTCCAGGGGGATAAGTCATACAGTGAAATTTCAGAATATGCCTATCGCATGGGTGATCTGGACCTGATCGATTCACTCTTTAGCCTCACCGAAACTACTCCCTGCTATCGCCAGCACATGCTGAACGACCGAAATATGGTAATGGCCGATAGGATGGATTCCATTATGAAACACAACTCTCTTTTTACTGGTGTGGGTGCTGCACATTTGGCTGGAAGGGATGGAGTGATAGAGCTTTTGCGTAGGAAAGGATATAGTGTCAGACCAGTAACTTATACAGACGGATTTGGAAATAAAATGGTAAAAAAACTGGAGGACTTGCGTTGTCCTGTCACTTTTTCACAGAACTATTCCGCTGATTCTGCCTTCACGGTAAGTGTACCAGGGCCATTGAGTGAGTTAAGTGATGTTGGGGCAGCTAAAACCTATCTTTTCAATGACATGGCCAATGGGTCTTATTATTACATAAGACGTTTGAACTATTTCGGAGGCATAACGAGGGAAACGTCAAAAGCGATGATGAACCGTATCGACAGCCTTATCTTCGAAAATATTCCTGGCAAAGTACTTAGCCGTAAGAATATCAAAAGCAAGAATGGCTATCCAGGCTATGATATAGTTAACAAAACCCGGAGAGGCGATGTACAACGCCAGCAGATCTTCGTTACTCCTGAAGAAATCTACATCTTTAAGATGAGTGGAACCCGTGAATATGTACAAACAGGTACGGAAGCAGATCAATATTTCAGCTCCATAACCTTTAAAACCCCAAAGACAGAACCCGATAAAAAATACATATCACCTTCCTGCGACTATTCACTTACTATTCCAGCAGCATCCAATATTTACCAGAGTAACAATGCCTATTCCGTGCAGAAACAAATTATTACAGCCCCTCTGCCTGAGAAAAATGCTTATTTTCTATTCTTATCCGCTTCTCTTTGTGACCTCCGGTATATTGAAGAAGATACCTTTGAACTCAATTTTCTGACCGAAACCTTTGCCTCCCTCATTAAATACCGTCTGACCAACCGCAGCTTGAAAAAATTCGATAAGTATCCCGCTATCGATGCGACGTTTACAAACGACAGCAACGAAACGGTTTACACAAGAATTATAATCAGAGCACAAAACTATTATATGGTAAGTGTCAAAACAAGAGATAAGGATTATGCTGAACATTACCTAAGCTCCATTCAGTTTTCACAACCGAAGTACATCAAGCACTTTGATTCCTTTGTGGATACCCTCCTTCATTTTAGTGTAAAAACCCAGCTGAATCCTTCCCCGTTCGGTGGCCTCGTGAGGCCCTACATACGTAATTCGTATGATTCTTATTATTCCTCAAGGGATGAAAAGAAAGAGAAGAAGGAAGAAAAGGCATTTCTGCCTTCCAACAACTCCCGTATTTATACTTCCAGCGAAACCGGGGAAAAGATTTATGTGGAGTTTCGAAAATTCAGCATGTATTACCAGGTAGCAAGCATGGATGCGTTCTGGAAAGATATGGTGGAGGAACAGAGCAAAGACAGAAGTATGGTCGCCAGCCGTATAGAGAAAAAAGAATCTAACGGACTCAAACAGATTACATACCTGGTTACCGATACCAATAGCACCCGCGGTTATTTGGTGAAAATGATTCAAAAATGCGGGACCCTTTATACTCTTCGTACTTACATAGACACCAGCGAAGCTGTGACTTCTTTCGTTCAATCCTTCTATGACAGTTTTGCACCTCAGGATACCTGCATCGGGGTGGATATCCTGGCTGATAAGCTGAGCGAGCATTTTTTCAATGCCATATATGCTCCTGAGGAACTGAAACGGAAAATGGCTGAAAATGCCATCGATTACGTCAAAAAAAATGTGAAGGATAAGCATGTCCCGCTTCTCATGAAGACCATTGAAAACCCTGGTTTCGCGCGATTGGAGATGAAGACCAAGACAACACTCATTAAGGTGCTGGGAAATCTCGATTCGAAAGAGATCCTTCCCTTCCTTTCAAAAATGTATGACCAGTACACGGATTCTGTAAACATTGAATTGGCTATCCTCCAGGCGGTATCAAATCAGAAATCAGAGACCTCCACTACTTATTTTTTGAAAATGTTGCATGCTGAACTCCCGGTAACAAACACAACGGCTGATTTGTATCCTATCTTTTATGCTTATGAAGACACACTTCAAGTGGGCAAGTTACTCTTCCCTGAAATACTGACTTATGCCAAGTACCCGGATTACAGAATACCAATCTATGCACTCCTGAACAATTGTGTGGAAAAGGGTGTGATGAAAAGCAAAGATTACAAACGGTATAAATCAGATTTGCTCAATGATGCACGATACGATCTGAAACGAAGCATCTCCTCAAACGAAAACAATGATAACGATTCATATGGCAGCAACGATATAGTTTCTACTTCCGGACCGGCAGATGCGAGAAGTTTACTGAGCCTTGATCAAATGAAGATTTACGAATATGTAAACCTGCTTTCTTCATTCTACAGCCGGGATGCCGAGGTTCGGAAATATATAGATAAAACCATGCAGGGAAAGCCCGATCTGTTGAAAGTTTTAGAAGCCTGTGCCTTACTCAGAAAAAAGATTCCTGTGCCAGACACCATCTGGTCTACTCTTGAAGCCGATGAACAGACTCGTTTCTGGCTGTTCCGTACACTGAGTGATCAACAGGGGCTAGATAAATTTGACAGCAAACACTATTCTCAGCAGGACGTGGTCATTTCCATGTTATATGGGAAGAGGTATGACAGCAAAAAAGACACCCTTGTTCTGATCAACAGGTTGTCGGCCTCTACTGCTAAGAAAACTGGATTTGTATACGTGTTTAAATCCAGGCCTTTGGATAAAAAGATCTGGAAGTTGAGTTATACTGGAATTATGCCATTGGAACAAGACAAAATCAATTTCGAACCAGAGGTTGAAAAATACAATTACTCCTTTGAAAGCGAAAAACAGATGAAGAAAGAGCTGGAAGATATGACCCGCCACCTGAGGATTGAAGGAAGAAAAAGAGCTTCCCTTTCAGATTTCGATGAAAAGGCCTATTCCTGGCTGAGGGATTATGATGACTATTGAATATCCTCCGGAAAAAACTTAATTACTGCAGTACTTAGATGTTACCGTAGGATCGTTAGGGTGCTGCAAGGTCTTTATACGTTTGTAATCATCACAGGCTCCCATTTTGTCACCCAACTGGATTTTACAGAGACAACGGTAGAAAAGGATATTGGTATCCGAAGAATTGCTATCTAAAGCATCAGAGAAGTAGAAAAGTGCGTTCAGATAATCCTTTTGTTTGGAGCAGGCCATTCCTCTGACAAAGTTATAGTCGTTAGTTCCATATTTTGGTTTACCGGTCTGGTCTCTTTCATTCGGAGGAATAAAGGATACGGATAAGCTATAATCAGTTTCCACCGGTTTTCCATTAACGGTACCAGGGTTCCATTTGTCTTTCATCATTGCAACTACCCTCAGAGCTTCCTGATCAAGTTCCGGGCTTACACTATGGTCTACTTTTTCTCCGTTAATATTCCCGTTTTTGTCAACAGTGATTCTAACCAATACCGTTCCACGTATCTTTTTATCGAGGGCGGTCTGAGGGTATTGAAGGTTTTCATTTATAAATTGATAAAGCGCATGACCTCCATCTTTGTATTGGGGAAGTGTTTCTGTTGGTTCTGAAGGTGCCTGGGCATAAACCCCGGTAGAAACCAGAAGGCCAGTAAGAATAGCTGAGAAAAGTTTGCGTTTCATGGCTTTTGTATTTGTTCATTTCAAATGTAATTTTGTTTTAACCCTGAACATAGGATCATAATGTCTGGAAAATCAGTTCGTTGAACATTTTTTCGTTCGGTTGCTTAGGAAGATTGACCAAACTAATTATAGCTTCGCTGAATAGGATAATTCAGGCGATGAAGTATAAATTTTTGTAGTATACCCTGATAATGCCTGAAAGGCCTTGTAAATCATCCTACATAGTTCCTGTAAGTCAATGGCTCCCTATTATGTGCCGGGTGGTGATTGCACAGCCAGGAATATAAAGGATCAGCTTCAGTTTGTAAAGCGTACTATTTTAAGGTTGAAAATAAGATTGGTCAGGGTCTCAGGGTCGGAGATTGGCCAATCTATAAATTGTCCCTGAGGAGGAATGAGATTCGGTTTTAGATAATTTCAAGACTTTCTTGTGCTGGAAGAAGGAGCCTGGCGCCATCGGAGGTGATCAGCATTTCATCTTCAATCCGAATGCCGAATTGACCGGGGATATAGATACCAGGTTCATTGCTGAACATATTGCCAGTTTGAAGGATTCTTTTGTTTCCGCCGACAAGGTAAAACCATTCATGTCCATCCATACCGATGCCATGACCGAGGCGGTGCGTAAAGAAAGTGAAACCAGGTCCATATCCTTTGTCTGTTATAAATTTTCGTGCCGCTGCATCCACGCTTTCTGCTGTTACTCCTGGCCTTGCAGCTTTCAATCCTTCAGTCTGTGCCTTGCTTACGAGGTCCCAAACACTCTTCATTTTATCGGTAGGTTTACCAAATACGGTCGTCCGGGTAATATCCGATTCATAACCCTGAACCAAACAACCTCCATCCATAAGAACGATATCTCCTTCCTTAAGTTTGTTTTCTTTCACGAGTCCATGAGGATAGGCCGATGCTTCTCCGAACAGTACCAATGCACCACCTTCCACACCCGATTTGGAGAATTCCTGAGAGATAATCTTTCCAAATTCAGCTTCTGTTATTCCAGTTTTTAGCTGTTTGGAAGCAGATCTGAATACCTCGAGGCAAATCTGATTAGCGCTTTCCATGATCTGAATTTCATGCGGACTTTTGACACTCCTGCATCCGGCTGTAACCGGTGTGGCACTTTGAATACCAAGGGTCCTTATGGCCTTCTGAATGTTTTCTGTGACGAAATACCGGGTACTCTCTTCTATCCCCAGAACAGCGGTGAGGAGCCCTTTGTCTTTCAATACTCCTTTGATAAGATCGTATGGACTTTCATCTTCATTCCAGGTAAAAAGCAGAGCTTGTCCAATCTGTTCCCTGGCCCGCCCTTCTTCGAATTTAGGTGCGATATAAAACCCATCCCCTTTCTGAGGCAGGATGAAGGCGAACAAACGCTCACTTCGTCCCCAGGATACTCCGGTAAAATATTTCATAGAGGTTCCCCCTTCCAGGAGGATAGCATCCAGGTTGTTTTCCTGCATGAGTTTACGTGCCAATTCCTGTCGTTGCATCCTTTCTTCCGGTGAGATGGGCCGAATATGATCAGTTACAGACCGAAGTGGGGAGGAGGTAACAAGCTCATCAGCTTTAACCAATGATAGTGCAGGGGCGAAAGCGGTAAGTCCGGCCACAGCACCGGAGGCAAGAATAAATTTACGTCTGTCCATGATCTATCTTGTTTCCTGTTAATGGTGCGGATAAAAGTAGGTAAAAGGAAGAAAAGTAAAATGCTTCCGCATAACCATTAATAACCGCAATAAAATTTCGCCAAAATTGGAAGTTGAAAGTATTTAAGTTACCTTAGCTTAGCATACTGTAGTTAAATTATAAGCCTTTCGACCTGATCCCACTTTTAAACATGGGATTTTTATAACTTGTTCTTGAGAAAAAACACTACCCTACTTTTTTTATTGATATTCCTTCCGCTATGCAGGATTTTTGGTCAGGGTGCTCCGGCATGTCCTTCCATAAGCGCAGGCAGTCCGGTTTCCATTTGTAATGGAAGCTGTACTACCTTAAATGCGAGTGTTGTTTCCAATAACCAAACAACCGGATATACAGTTAGTGCTATTCCTTATGTTCCGTACCCGGGTACAGGCTCTTCTATTCTGGTGGGTGCAGATGATGTATGGAGTTCTGTTGTAAACCTAGGGTTTAACTTTTGCTATTTCGGAAATTATTACAATCAGGCTGTGCTTGGTGATAATGGTCAGCTCACTTTTGATCTGACTCAGGCCAATGGGTATGATAACTGGATGCTCACAACGGCACTTCCCAATACAACCGATCTTCCTGCAAACACGATCTGTGCCGCCTTTCGGGATATTGACCAGGGCTTGGGAGGTAATTCCTATATTGAAACACTCGGTAGTGCCCCCTGCCGGGCTCTGGTGATGAGCTGGGTGAATGTTCCATTATATGCGAATGGAGCGGGACTTGGTTATTGTGATGGAACACCTAATTCCACCATTCAGCTTGTACTGTATGAGAATACAAACTACATTGACGTATATATTGCCAATAGTTTTTCCTGTGCTGGCTGGAATGGAGGAGATGGAATCATAGGCCTTCTGGATGGAACAGGAACTGTTTCTGTGAGTCCTCCGGGCAGAAATTTTACCGCATGGTCTGCAGTCAACGAAGCCTGGAGATTTTCCCCTTCAGGTGCCCCATCTTATAGCATTACATGGACTGATCCCGTAGGAGCAGTTATTGGCTCAGGAGCGAGTGTGAGTGTTTGCCCTGGTTCAAGTGGAACGTATACTGCAACCATGAAAGTGACGAATTGCGACGGTGGTATCACAAGCTATTCCGGAACTGTTCCGGTGACCGTCACACCTGGTCCTTCTACCACCGTATCCCCAAGCCCTTCTGTTATTTGTAACGGAGGTCCGGGAGTAACTCTGAATGCAGGAGGTGCCACTACTTATGCCTGGTCACCCGCTGCCGGTTTAAGTGCCACTACCGGTTCATCCGTTACTGCAACGCCGGGAGCGAGCACTACTTATACGGTTACCGGCACAACCGCGGGTTGTACAGGTAAAGCAACGGCCATTGTCAATGTAGGATCTGCTGCAACTCTTTCTGGAACACCATCCAATGTTCCTTGTAGTGGAGGGACGGGCACGGCTACCGTTACCCCTACAGGGGGAACTGCTCCACTTACTTATTCATGGTCAGGAGGAGGTGGCACTAATCCCACCACAGGTGCTTTGCCAGCCGGGACTTATAATGTGACAGTGACAACAGCTGTTGGATGTCAATCGACTACCAGTGTGACCATTACACAGCCGTCGCCACTTGGGCTTGTACCCTCTGCCACCTCAGCTACTTGTGGAGGTGCCAACGGATCTGCCTCTGTAGCGGTGAGCGGCGGAACTGCGGGTTATGCATATAACTGGGTGCCAGCACCCGGAATAGGACAGGGGACTGCCTCCCCTTCAGCGATGTCAGCGAATTCATATGTGGTAACGGTTACAGATGCGCATGGTTGTACAGGAACAGCTACTGCTGTGGTCGGAAATACAGGAGGACCAACCTCCACGTTGGGTGCCACCGGCAATGTATCATGCAATGCGGGTTGTAACGGAACTGCAACAGTTAATGCAAGCGGAGGTACCGGAACGCTTACTTATTCCTGGTCTGGTAATCCAAGCACTACGGCTACTGCAACATCACTTTGTGCAGGTTCTTATACTTGTACCGTCACAGATGCCAGCGGATGTCAGAATATTGTTCCGGTAACCATCACACAACCGGCGGTACTCGCACTTACTACTTCTTCAAATCCTTCAACTTGCGGAGCTTCCAATGGACAGGCTTCCGTAGTTGCAAGCGGAGGAACAACAACTTATACATACCTGTGGTCACCGAATCCAGGCGGAGGTCAGGGCACAAGCACCGCTACTCTTATTCCTTCAGGTACGTATTCTGTTGTGGTCACAGATGCTAACGGATGTTCTACCAATTCGAGTGTGGTTGTGAGCAACAGCGGTGCTCCGACCGTATCACTTGCTGCATCGGGTAATCCAACGTGTAATGGAGCCTGCACAGGAACGGCCACCGTTTCTGCAACGGGTGGTGTCGGAACGCTTACCTATTCCTGGAGTCCCAATGTAAGTGCAACGGCAACGGGAAGTGCACTCTGTGCTGGTGTTGGTTATACCTGTTATGTGACCGATGCAAATGGATGTCTCAATCAGCAAACGGTGACATTGACACAGCCGGCTGTGCTTTCTATAACCGCCTCCAATACTGCAACCAGCTGTAATTCTGTTTGTGATGGAACGGCCACTGCATCACCAAGCGGCGGAACCGGAGCTTATACTTATTCCTGGTCTCCGAATATCAGCACCCTTGCAACCGCAACGGCTTTGTGTGCGGGGAGTTATACTTGTTCGGTAACAGACGCAAACGGTTGTCCAGCTCAGCAAATATTCGGGATCGCTCAACCCACCCCTCTGGTTATTGCATCCAGCTCAACCAAAGCATTATGTAATGGAGCCTGCAGTGGCACAGCAACTGCAAATCCTTCGGGAGGAACAGGTGCTTATACGTATTCCTGGTCGCCGAACATAGCAACCACCCCAACAGCTACTGCCCTTTGCGCTGGTAACTATACTTGTACCGTTCATGACGTCAACGGGTGTTCTCAGACACAAGTGGTTGCTGTGGTTCAGCCTGCACCGCTTTCCTCGGCATTTAATCCTACATCATCCACCTGTAAACAGAGTAATGGTAGTTTGCAGGTAACCCCGGCGGGAGGAACCGGCACTTACACCTATGCTTGGTCACCTGCCCCTGCTGCTGGCCAGACGACTCCTACCGCCAATGCTCTTCCTCAGAATTTTTATACCTGTACCATTACCGATTCTGCAGGTTGCACCTTAACGGTGAGCGATAGTGTTACGAATGTGGGTGTTAAGCCGGTAGCCGGACTCACAGCCAGTGCTCCCGTATTTTGTTTTGGAGGAAAGGATACCCTGAAAGCGAGTGGAGGAACCAGTTATCTATGGAATAACGGGTCTTCAGCCAATCCTCTGATAACCTCTGTTGGCGGCACTTATATAGTGTATGCAACCAATAGCTGTGGAACCGATTCAGCCCGTGTTACCATCACTTTAGACTCTCTGCCTCGTTCCAAAATTTCAGGTTCTGCGAATATCTGTAACGGACAACTTGCAACACTGAATGCAAGCGGAGGTGGAACCTATGCATGGAACACTGGTGCTACGACTTCTTCCATTACCACAGGCAGTGCAGGAAACTATGCTGTTGGTGTTACTAATTTCTGCGGAACAGACAGCGCACATTTTACCGTCAATGTAAATACCGTCACTGCAGGATTTACGGCCAGTGCTTTGAATGGAACCATGCCACTCCCGGTAAATTTTACGGATACCAGCTCAGCTAATGCAACTTCCTGGTCCTGGAGTTTCGGAGATGGAGGAACCAGTACTGTTGAAAATGCCTCACATACCTATCTTAACGGAGGTAACTACACCGTGATCCTGACGGTTACAGACAGTGCCGGTTGTGTCAGTATCAGCAAAGAAGTCATAGATATAAAAGAACTTCCTTCCTGGCTGGTTGTTCCAAATGTGTTTTCTCCTAACAATGACGGAGTGAATGATGCTTTCATCGTTCGTTCACAGGGAATAATACAGTTCGATGTTAAGATCTACGACCGCTGGGGTGTTGAAATGATAGACCTTACTGCTCCCGAAATGGGATGGGATGGTTATACTTCAGGAGGAGGAAAGGCGGTTAGCGGTACTTATTTCTACATCCTACATGCCAAGGGAGATGATGGTAAGGTCTATGATATGAATGGGTTCTTAATGCTTATCAGGGAGTAATGTTTTTGCTTTAAAAACTTAAAACACCTTATTCCCTTTCTCCTCTTCTTTCTGAATTTCTTTTTCCATTTTTTTGGCCGTCCTGCCTTTGTTAAATCGGTAGCTTACTTCCAGCATAATCATATTCTTCAGAAAGCTGATATCCCCATATTTTGTTTCCGTATAATTGGTGGTATTGATATAATTCCCCTGATGGAAATCAACACCTAATGTTATAGGGGTGAAATAGAGGAGCATGACATCCAGGCGTTTCTTGAAGAAGGCCTGCTTCACAATAAAAATCCAGAAATCATTTCCTGCCATATCATAACCCTGTGCGTTCACTGTTTTAACGAGGTTGTGTTGGTACTCCAGCAACACTACAGTTCCTACTTTAGGATGGGCATAGATGAGCTGACCAGTCATGAGCCAGTCTTTCACATTATTGGTTTGACCCGAATAGGCAACACTGCTGTTGAACAGATCGAAATCGGTCTTGAAATAAAAGTTGTGACTTAAGGGAACTGTAAAATGAGTTTCGAAACCGTACTTCTGGTAACTCCCCAGATTGCTATAAGTATATTGAAAGATGCTGTCTTTCCGGAGAGTTCCGGTAGTTCCGATATAGTTGTCGGAAAAATGATAGTAAGGCTCCAGGGTCAAAAACCCGGCAACCACAACCGGTAGAGAAAGCTTCTGTACCACTTCCGGTTGGAGATAAGGATTTCCGATCCGGATGCTCTGCTGATCAATAACAGAGGTAAAAGGATTGGTTTGAGCGATGTTAGGGTAAGTGCTTTCTACGCGGTACTTCAGTTTAATATCCAACTGATCGGAAGCTTTGTACCGGATATCTGCATAAGGCTCAAAAATCAGGTAGGTATTGTTTTGTCCACTTGCGGTGATAGAGCTGCTTTCTCCGGCAGCACCGATCTTCATTCCAAACTTTTTATTAGGTTGCCAGGAGTAGTAAGCATATAATTTGTTCCGGAAGTCGCTATACTTAAAGCTTGAGAGAGAGTCATTGAGGGAGTAAGTATTGTTTCGTTGTTCCATGGTATTGCCATATCCAATCATCAGATTCGATTTAGGATTAAAAACATGAGTGTACTCCAGATAAAATTTATAGTTGACCTTGTTGTCGGTGCCATTGGTTTGGCTTTGATAGGGGATGTTCTCCAGAATGGAATTGGTATACGTATTCGTATAGTTGGAATAAGTGAAGCTGGAGTTGAGGCTGTTATTTTCATTGAGCTTCCCGACATAAAACAAGCTGTGGTAGGAATTGAGGATATTAGTGCTTCCGCTGTTCTTGCTTGAATAGGAGGCCTCTGTAATCCCGTTTTTAAGAAAAGAAACAGTACTGAACGTTTTGTTGGTGTTCGTAGCAGGATCCTGCATTTCTACATTACTCTCAAAACTGATGGTGTGTTTGGGATTGATATAAAAATCGGCTCCCAGGGTGTAGTTGTTAAAAATTTGTTTGACATGCGTATTCTCAGGAGAGGAGGAGGGAGCTGTTTCGTTGATGACTAGTCCGTTGGTATACTGTTTGCTATCGACCCATGGAAGGTTGAAATTATTTTGGTCTCTGCTGTATTTACCATATACATTGATCCGGTTATAAGTATAGTTGACCGTAGCAGAAGAATTATTCTGCACCATCAGATCAGCCGGTGCTACCGGAACAGGCTCTATCATCAAACGATCGCTCAGAAAGATATCGGTGCCTTGGTAATCTTTCTTGAGGATGATATTGATGACTGCGGAGTAACCTTCAAGCGCATAACGTCCACCCGGGTCGCGGATGATTTCTATTTTCCAGAGCCGGTCAGGTGCCAGGTTTTTAACATACTCCTGATTTTTCTCTACTCCATCAACAAGAATGATGACTTTATCACTGTTATCAACCTTCACTGCATTAGTGTACTTATCAACTTGCACCCCATCCACTTTATCCAACACATCTTTGGCGCTGGCAGCGCCTTCCCTCATTTTGGTCGTTACAAGCTGCACTTCCCGGTCTATCTGTTTCTCATTCGTAGTCCCTTTAATCTCTACCTGTTTCAGCATTTTGTCAGAAGCTTCCATGCGGATGGTTCCCAAGAATTTATTATCGATAATTCTGACCATTACCGTATCAGTCTTATAGCCGGTAATCAGCACAATGAGTTTGTAAGCACCTCTGTTCACGGAAAGGGTAAAAAACCCCTTCCCGTCTGTAGCGGTATTTGCCAGCAGGCTGTCTTTCATGTTGAACAAGCCAATGGAGCAGAATTCCAAAGGATCTTTGGTCTGTGCATCTTTTACTTGTCCACTAAGTTCCACTTTGAGCTGGGCGAAAGAAACAGTTGAACTCAATGAAAGGAGGAGGGTGAAAAAAACAAGAAGTCGGATCATCGCGATAAAAGTAGGAATTAAATGCAGCGACGAGCCCCGTAAAGTGTTAAGTTTTCTTAAATCACCATTATCGTCAGAACGCTAATACATACAGACCTGTCCTTGTCCAACAGGCAGTACCGAAGCAATCACATCTTCTCTGATTTTTGCAGAATACATTTTTTCAATAGCCCAACCCGTTAAATCAACAGCTGCCAAGCATCCGGCGGCTGTTCCGATATTTCCGTGCGTCACCAGGTGTTTATCTTCCAGCACCTCCACCCCATAATTACGGAGTGCCTCGAATGCAGTCGGGTAGGTGGTTGCTGACAGGCCTTTCAAATGCCCAAGTGCAGCCAGTATCAATGCTCCGGAGCACATAGAGCAGAGGATCTGTTTGGAAGGATTCAGCTTCAATTGCCCGAGCCAGGCTTCATCTTTGATCACCATTCTTGCTCCGGGCCCTGAGCTGAAAAACACAAGATCGGCATCCTTACATTCTTCCAGTCCACCTTGCATCGTCAGGTCAATTCCGCAAACAGATTTATGTACAGGAGCGCTGCCCACTATTTTCACCACAAATTCCTTATCTCTGTGC
Source organism: Bacteroidota bacterium (assembly GCA_003153435.1). Lineage (GTDB taxonomy): Bacteria > Bacteroidota > Bacteroidia > Palsa-965 > Palsa-965 > Palsa-965. The sequence goes on along the minus strand of PLYR01000129.1, from coordinate 1,341 downwards.
CTTACTCTGTTGAGCAGGTCCCATGCCAGGAAAACATCAATGTCGGTAAATTTGTCGAAGGCTACGATGACCGCTTTTTTCATGGGAATGATTTTTTAAAGAGTTGCAGCGGCAAAGATAAATCAATTGACAAGAAAAAACCCTGACTTTATTATCAGGGTTTTTATCAATTTTTAAATTGAATCATTTAAACGAGCGCTATATCAAATTGAACCAGGTCAATAAACTCCTGCACGCGTTCATCAACTTGTTTATGAGTAAGACCAATCAGTTTCTCCACCCCGAATTTCTCAACGGTGAACGAAGCCATAGCCGAACCAAAGATGATAGCCCTTTTCATATTTTCGAAAGAGATATCTTTTGTCTCCGCCAGGTAACCGATGAAACCACCGGCGAAGCTATCGCCTGCTCCGGTTGGATCGAATACATCTTCTAATGGAAGAGCAGGAGCGAAGAACACCTGTTCTTTGTTAAACAGCAGGGCTCCATGTTCTCCTTTTTTAATGATCAGGTATTTAGGACCCATCTTCAGGATCTTCTGAGCAGCTTTAACTAAAGAATACTCTCCGGAAAGCTGACGGGCTTCCGAATCATTAATGGTGAGTACATCCACTACTGCAATGGTTTCTTTCAACTCCCCAATAGCCGTATCCATCCAGAAGTTCATGGTATCGAGTACAATCAAACGTGGACGGGTAGCCAGCTGAGAAATCACTGCACGTTGTACTGCAGGCATAAGGTTACCCAACATGAGGAAGTCACAGTCCTGGTAAGAGCCAGGCACCACTGGGTTAAACTCTCCCAAGACGTTCAATTCAGTGGCCACAGTATCACGGGTATTCATATCATTATGGTATTTACCCGACCAGAAAAAGGTCTTTTTATCCTTCAATATCTGCAAACCATCGATATTAACATGATGATTCTTAAGCATCTCCAGAGCCGACTGAGGGAAATCCCCTCCTACCACAGAGATCAGATTAATCTTCTCTTTCAGGAAATAAGAGGCCGCGAGGGAAATATAGGTAGCAGCACCTCCAATAATCTTATCGGTCTTGCCAAAAGGGGTTTCAATGGCATCAAAAGCAACAGTTCCAACTACTAAAAGGCTCATATTCAGGATGTTTTTTAATTAGGACGCAAATATATTGGATATTTAGGTGTAATATGCTAATATTGCACTCCTTTTTTCAGGGTATTCTGGTTTTCAGGATATTCCAATGGAGGGGTTGAAATGATAGATTAACCAGCATTTCAAAGATATTTTCCCTGGTAGCTCAGCTGGTTAGAGCACATGACTGTTAATCATGGGGTCGCTGGTTCGAGCCCAGCCCGGGGAGC
>PLYR01000088.1 GCA_003153435.1 Bacteroidota bacterium | reverse complement strand
TTGTTCTTAGGCGCGTTCTTCAGCGCCTAAGAACAAAATGACTTAGATACTACTTCTTTTTCAGGAGAGCAACCTGACCAACGTGATACTGCAAATGGTTGGTGCGGCCCAGAACTACATTGAGTCTGTTTCTATGCGGCTCTTTTACAAAATCCTCTGCTGATACGGAGGTATGTTTTTGAAACCATTCGTCCGGTGTTAGCTTATTGAAGTGTTCCGTCAGTTTGGCATTTGAATTTTTCCACAGAGCTCTTACTTCTTTTACGCTGGGTAAATCCATTGATTTATCGGGCTTGCTCAAAAAAGCTTCATCCAGATGTGCGTATTGCTCAGGTCCAAAATTTAACAAAGGCAGCATTTTGTCATTTACCAAAGCTAAGTGCCCCATCAAATAAACACCCCTGTTTCTTCCCGGAGAAACTTCTTTTTGCAGATCTTCATCTGATAAGGAGTCAAATAATTTATTGGCGGTCTCTACTCTTGAATTCCAGCCATCAAGTACAGATTTTACGATTAATTGTTTTGCGTCCATCGTTTTGTTTTTTTTAGGTTATGCCGACAAAGGTATAAAGTTAAACTTGCATTTTGCAAGTTTAATTCATTATTTTAGATTATCTTTACCTGAATGAAAAAGGAGTCCAAAGAAACTATTGAAAAACGGTCTGATTGCCCTATTTCCTGCACCATGGATTTGGTGGGGGATAAGTGGTCCTTGCTGATCATTCGGGATCTGCTTTATCTTGGAAAGACCAGTTACAATGAATTTTTAAGTTCCGGAGAGAAAATCTCCACCAACATCCTGAACGACCGGTTGGTTAAACTCACCGAAGATGGGCTCATCACCTATACAGGCACTTCCAAACGGAAAATATATAAGCTTACTAAAAAGGGGCTGGACTTAAAGCCAATCCTGGAAGCCATTGCGGTGTTTGGAATCAAGCATTCCTGTGCAAATAAAGAATTTTTGAGGCATGTGAAGAAAGTGATGGAGCTGTAAAGGACCCTAAGAGAGTTAATAAAAAAAACCTCGCCGGTTCAAACAATGAGTTTGAAAGCCGGCAAGGTTGTTAGACTGCTTGCACAAAAAGGTCAATCCAACTTATTCTTTCAGTCCGGACCTATTTCTTCCCAAAAGTATACGCTAGGCCAAGAGAGAAATTCATGAACGTAAGCGGTTGATTATATTCGTTTATCAACCTTCCAGCTTTTACCTGACGGTTTGAATTCTCCAGAAAAAAATCAGGTTTGCTGTAAAAATAATTTCCCTGGAGGTTAACTGCAATGTTCTTACATATGTTGTAACTCACACCAAGGCCCCCAACTACGCCAAGTGCAGTCGTCGTACAAGGCAATTGCCTGAAAATTCCATCATCTACACCTCCATCCCAAACATCCACTTCAATATTAGGAGTGGTTGCAATAGTCAAGCCCGCTAACACTTTCCCGTTAATGGAAAGTTTATCAGAAAGAGGATACCTTAAATAGATACCCGGCATAAGGGTCCAGATTTTATACGGACTGTTTATGGTCGTGGAAGTCTGGTCACTAAAAAAGTCCAACTGATATCCTCTAGATATGGAATCAAGGCCCAGGGTGGAAACATTGAAAGAAGTATAACTCATCATTCCTCCAAATCCTACATACTTGGAAAAGAAATAAGCACCTTCAATACCAAAAGTGCTTCCTTTACCTGCAAAACCCGAAGTCGTGTCATAGTACCTTACGTTTTTGAAGTTGCCCATAGGCATAGAGAGTCCACCCAGAAGCCCGATAAAACTTCCAGTACTTGTTGATTGGCTTGGAGCATCTGCCGTTTGTGCCTTAGCGCCTGCAAATACAGCAAGTAGCAAGACAAACATTATGATCTTTTTCATATATATGTTTTTTAATTAGTTAAGATTGGTTCTATATTATTGAATGCTTACTCCCAGGAAGATGTCGAAGTCTATAGAACCCGGTCCGCAGGTGCCATTTTTTACATTCGGCTGGTGCTCCTGTATAATTTCCATTCTTCCATTGGTGTTGGCAGGGATCGTGTTATTATTGGTGGTAACATTATCATTCAAGCCAACCTGCAGTGCAGGGGTATTGTTATCATAATCGGTACGAACAATCGACAGGTTCGTAAGCAATGATGGCACCCCACCGGTCAGATTAAAACATTCCAGGTGGTAATTTTGTCTGGCTCTGATTTCCGGAGTGACATTGACAGTGGTGGAAGCAAGATGGTTAATGTTGAAGTTATAGGGAGTGTTGCTTGCATAAGATGTAGCCGCTGTTTTACTCTCATCCAGAATATAAATATTGCAGGAATAAACGGAGTTTTTCTTGTAAACCAGCAGGGCTTTCGAGGTATCGGGAGCAGCAGCACCACTGGGATCAACTTGTCTCCAGATGGCTGTGGTAGTGTCATAAGGGGCAGCCTTATTGATACATTGAAATACTACGGTGGTGAGAAACTCATTGCCCGGTAGTCGTGGTGTGACCACGGACTCCGATTTTTTGCAGGAGGCTACGGTAAGTATAATCGAGGCTATTGCAAATAATGCAATACCTGATAAATAAAAGGATAGTTTTTTCATTGTTTGAAAGTTTTAGAATTATAAGATTTATTTAGAAATACATTGGAAATTTCTAAGAGTGATATGCGATTATGCCAGTTAAGCCGGGGGACCTCTAGGTGAAAATTTGTAATCAAGATTAGAATGGATAAGGCTTTCGTTAAAATTGAAATATGCGGCAGTGTAGGTGGATAGAACCGTCTTCAGACTGCATTTTAAAGGCATTTTAGAATCACCACAGGTGAAATCACAGATGAAGCAGATATGCATCATTTTGTGAAAATGCTTTTCACCGATCACATAACAATGAGAATCTCCCTGATGTTCAAAATCATGAATTCCTTTTTGAACATAAGGAAACCCAAACAGCACCAGCAAGAAAAAGGCGATATGTCTTTGGTACTTTTGCACGCTCTATTGAAGTGGTTTAGAAATAGTTTCTTAATTAGTTCCTTCTGTAGGAACTTTACTGCTGATCAATTGAAATGGGATCCGGATTCTTAATTGTATTGTTCTTCCTGGCTCATCGGCATAGTAGCGGAAATAGTCCATATAATCGCGGTAAGCCGTATTCAGGATATTGGTACACTGCAAACTGAGATTTATTGCCTGTTTGCGGACATTTACGGAGCAGCCGATTGCAGCCGAAAACAAAGTGTATCCTTTGGGAGGGGAAACAAAATCACTGTTAGGAGGAACGCGGGTTTGCTGAGGAACACTCATATTGCCTATGTTTATAAACACATTTTTAAATCTCCACAGTTTTTCCCACCGGTATTCAAGTTTGGCTTGAAACCGCTGAGGAGGAATTAAAACCAAATACCCATGAGTGGTTAAATCATTGGCGTAGACAAGCGTCATTTTCGGCTCGAATAGTAAATGGTTGGTAATGTGCCATTTTAAATCGAAGTCAACACCTTTGAAAAGCGCATTGGTTTGTGTAAACGCAAACACGGGAAAATATCCATCTATGTTTTGGTGTGTTGTTAAGGTGGGTCGGTTGTAAATATAATTTTCTATCAGGTTGGCATATACTCCCACTTCGGCTTCCAGTTTTTCACCCTGATAACGAACGGAAGAAGTAAGATTGTATGACTTTTCAACTCTCAACGTACTGTCACCCACTTCCCATTGCGAAACAGAGGCATGAACCCCGTTGGCATATAATTCATAGGCAGAGGGTGCACGCCATCCATTGCCCGCATTGATATCCCAACTCAGTTTTGGAGTAAAGCGGTAGATTGCTCCCAGAGATATGGTGGTAGCATTATACTGCTGGGTTGAAGTGTATTCGGGCTGAAAATTCTGACTCGAATTCTGGTCCAGCATATATTCACGCTGCCATTTATAATCGAAGCGAATGCCTCCTTCGAGGGTGAACTTTTCGGAAGGGTTCCATTTTTCTATGATGAAAACGCCCCCTTCATAGTTCCTGTAATTGGGAATGATGGGAGTATAGGTTAAGCCTGAAAACGCATTTCCCTGAGTCATAAAACTTGCACCGATACTTCCGGAGATATGATGAAAGGTATTGTGCTCCCAAATTAATTCAGTAGTATGCGTAGTCAAGTCATAATTATTCTCAGGCGCATTGTCAAGAGAACCGTTTATGGAGTAGGGGACATCCAGGCCGAATTCCTGGCGGTTATCCGTCTGCCTTGCAAACGTAACTTCTAATTTCCCGAAACTTCCGTCTTTTACATACGCCGAGGCTTTCAGCAAATCATGGGAGACGCTCTGGTAAGCCCGGTTGATTTTATAATATCCGTTTTTCAAATAATAGGACATTGGAAAATTGATAGGTTCCGGCTTGTTGAATAATTCCACCAAATCAGTTGGATTCCCAGCTTCTGAGTAAGTGAAAATTCCGAGTTGCGTATAGAAATGGCTATAATATACCGTTGCACCGTAGTGTTCTTTCTGATAACCCAGAGCAGCGGAATAATTTTCCTCCAGTAATCCGGTATTATCCAGTATATAATGCGGGGTTTCTACATTTCCCGCTTGTCGAAAAGTGCCCTGAATGCGGTAACTCAACCCGGATAGTTTGTTGTCAAAGGCTCCCTGCAGGATTCCGGAAGTGGTGTAAAGCCTGCTATTGTCCATACCGACCAGATTAATTTCCCCATTCATGCATTTTTCCTTGGGCAGATCCGCTGGTTCAACCAATATGACACCTCCAATAGCATCCGAACCATAACGGATACTTGCGGCCCCTTTTATGACCGAAAGTTTAGTGGCAATGAATGGATCAATTTCAGGTGCATGCTCCGCTCCCCATTGCTGCCCCTCTTGACGCACTCCATTATTTAGTATAAGAATACGGTTGCTGTAAAGTCCGTGAATGACCGGTTTTGAAATTGTGGCACCAGTATGAATCACATCCACACCGGCAATTTCCTTGGTTGCATCTGCTAAGGATTGGCCCCGCGTTTGTTGCAGTTGTTCGCCCGACAATTCTGATTTAGCAATGGTTTGTACCTCCTGTTTTTCAATTTTGTTGGTTGTAATATGGACTGTATTCAAATGAAGATTCGATGACTTCATGAGGAATTGCAATTTCACGTCGGAGGAGATATAGATGAGCGTATCCAAATTCTGATATCCGATAAATGATGCTCTTAGCCGGTGGTTTCCAATACAAATATTCTTAAAACTGAATTTTCCTTTTTCATCGGTTTGTACTCCGTTTTCGCCACCATCTAATGCTACAACGGCAGGGAATAAGGGTTCCTTATCATTGGCACAAATCAGGTTTCCGCTTACAGTCAAATTGCAAGCGTTCTGCCCCGAGAGCACATTACTGCCCAGGAAAAGAAGGATCAACACATAGAATGGTTTCATCCAGGTCAGGAATTTAAAAGTGAATTAATAAATCACGCATGCCTGTTCAGGCATGTTAAGAGAAAAAAGAGGAAAAGGAAGTGATTAGATTAAAGCAGGGGGACCCCTGGGAGCGCAATCATATTCCGTATGGAGAAACGGAATGGTTTCGGACGGAATAAGATAAAGGATAGAAGAAGATTGAACGGGTACAGCCGGATCATATTTAGGGAGCGTTCCCGACGATGATAAGGTGTAATCACAAATAGAGCAATTGTGCTCCAGAGGGTGAAAATGTTTTGCATTACTCTGGCAATGAAGGTCCTCCCGATGCTGGAAATCATGTATCCCCTTTTCCGTTAAGGGGAAGAGGAACAGGAGGAGAAAAAACAACCGTAATAGTAAAGAGGTCGACTTCATTCTGATACAAAGGTATGAAAATTCAGGATAGTGAAAAAACACCATCATTCCTTAAGCAAGGCCATAACATTTGGTTTCCAAGTTTGAGTATGTTTTAATTTGGCTAATTAACAAAATTAGGAATACCTAATAATAATTAGTTGATTTGTCTATATAATATATACATTTGACCAAATTGCTTCAGATTAACAACCTATGAAACGCAAACTCACTCATAAAGCAGTCATATGCATCATTCTTCTGGTGACCTCACTGGAAGCTTGCCAGAAACTATTTCCAGCCGCACCAAAAGCAGAAGATGATATCTCAAACGGGGTAGTTCCCGGACTTACCACCCAACAACTGGCAGAACACGCTGTTGGAGATAATGAATTCTCTCACATATTCACTCAGCAGGAAGGATTGGGCCCTGTTTTCAATCAAGCCTCCTGCAACAGTTGTCATATTGGAAATGGCAAAGGGACTCCAGTCACTGCTTTGACCCGGTATGGGAAAATAACCGGGAGTGCATTCGATTCCTTAGTAAATGAAAACGGGCCGGATCTACTGCCAAATGCCATTCCTGGCTACCTGGGTGATGTGATGCCTAGTGATGCAAACGCCTTTACCCACCGCATCGCTCCTATGGTTATGGGCCAGGGATTCATAGCCGCTTTAGCCGATTCAACCATTTTGGCCAATGCGTATCCTCATGATGGAGTTTCAGGCAGACCAAATTATATCACCCCAACTCCTTTCTTTATCCCTCAGCCAATCCATATTGCCTTAAATGGAAAATATATCGGTCGCTTTGGAAAAAAAGCAATCAAAGTCTCCTTGCAAGATCAGGTGGTTTTTGCCTTGAAAACAGATCTCGGAGGAATTACTTCCGACTACGACCAGACTGATGTCTCTAATTACCTGGTTGGAATCAATACCGGGAACCTGGTTCAAGACCCACGGGTGAGTGCCGGTTTTGTCAATCATTTGGTTATGTATCTGCGCACGCTGAAAGTTCCTCCCAGAAGAAACACAAACGACCCCGATGTAATTGCCGGAGAGCAGCTATTCACCGGCATTGGCTGTGCCAGTTGCCATATATCAACCATGGTTACCGCAACTTCAGATATCGTGGCATTAAGTAATCAAACATTTCACCCCTTTTCAGATTTCCTGTTGCACGACATGGGCAGCGGGCTTGATGATGGAGTCCCCGAAGGAAGCGCTCAGAGTTTTGAGTGGAGAACAGCCCCCTTGTGGGGGGTAGGGTTATCCGGTAACTCCCAGGGTGGACAACTATTCCTAATGCATGATGGCAGGGCTACCTCATTTTCGGATGCCATTGCATTGCATGGAGGAGAAGCTGCCAGCCGTAGTCAAAGATTCTTTGCACTATCCACACAGCAACAGCAACTAATAATCAAATTTCTTCAATCTCTATAGCCCGTGCACAGAAAGGAATTCATAAAAACCTGTGGCCTGGCTTGTTTGGGTGGTGTTGGTCTTACGGTATTGTTGGAGGGATGTGCAAGCACGAACTACTTTGCTCAGAACACCAATTCAGGTAAACAGATAACAATCCGGAAAACCGAGTTTATCAAGATTGAAAAGGAGAAACAGGTACAACGCAAATACGTCCTGGTAAAACCGGAGAACTTAAATTTCCCAATTTGCATTTATAGCTTTGTGGATGGGAGCTATTCTGCCTTACCAATGCAATGCACTCATAAAGGGTGTGAATTGCAACCCAATGGGGATTCTTTAATTTGTCCCTGTCACGGTAGTGAGTTTTCAAATAAAGGGATCGTCAAAAATCCACCGGCAGAAGAAAACTTAAAACCATTAAAAATCACTACAGATAATGAAAACATCTACATACAACTGTAATTATCTATTAGCTTTTCTTGCTTGCTTTGCTATTTCGGCTAATACGTGGGCTCAAATAGACAGTGTGAAAATCAAGCGTGTTCCAAGCGATACGTCCAAGGGAAGTATGAATATGGATGCAGTATACAGCAGACCTTTTCTTTCGGTTGGTAAATTACCCATTGCAATTGGGGGATACCTTGAAGCGAACACGATCTATGCTGTCACCAATGGAATTTCCAACGGCTTCTCATTTCAAATGCGAAGGTTGTCCCTATTCTTCTCCTCCACAATTGCCCAGAAAATTAAATTCATGTCAGAGCTTGAATTTGAAGAAGGGACGAAGGAAATAAATATCGAATATGCTGCCATAGACCTGGAACTGCATCCCTTGGTAAATCTGCGCGGCGGTATTATCCTCAACCCCATAGGTGCATTCAATCAAAATCATGATGGACCTAAATGGGACTTTGTGGATCGCCCACTTTCAGCCACAACCATAATTCCCTCTACACTATCCAGTGTTGGCTTCGGCTTGCATGGAAAATATTTTGAGCAGCACAGCTGGATTTTGGGTTACGAAGCTTATCTGACAAATGGTTTTAACGATGGCATCATTTCCAATGCAGACGGACGCACTTCGCTTGCCGATGGAAATATA
>PLYR01000024.1 GCA_003153435.1 Bacteroidota bacterium | reverse complement strand
GATGGTAGGATTGAGTCCTGAATTTCAGACGAAATTAAGGATAATTAGCCTTTGACGAAATTATGAGCTGAATGGATCGTTTTGGGAGTGTTTTGGAAACGATCCGGGGAAAACGGGTAGGAACTGAACTAGTTAACCTTTTCTTTACCACTTACAATTCTCACCAGTCTCCCGAATATTTTATACCAGCGAGGCAACACCTCATATTCCTTATCATACCATGCCTGAATTTCCTCTGACTTGGAGTTGAATTCTTTTTTTACATTTTTATCTTCCAGAGTTAGCTTAAGCCTTTTTTTGCCTTTCATGACTTTCAGTACATGCCCTATTTTCTTGTACCATCCTGGAAGAACTTCATATTTGGTATGATACCAATTATAAATTTCAAATTCATGTTCTGTTGCAAAACCGCCCAGCTCCTTTATGCCATGATCATCGTTTTGTGCATTATGCGATTCTGAAATAGATTGAACAGGCGCCGGGATCTTGCCCTCCGCTGCTTGTTCCTGGTTCGGATGGGGTAAGAGATCCTGTTGTGGTGATGAAGGGGCAAATTTCTCGAGTGCTTTTTTCCAGAGATATTTCGAACCATTGAAGTTCGCTCTGGAGATGTCCTCCATTTTAGGAACCCAGTAAAAGATTCCATTTCCACAGTAATGATCATCTATGGTCAGTCCATTGATCATATTAATATCCTGCTCCTTCGGATGCTCCATCAACTGCGTAAAAGGTTCAAGCAAAATATCGTGCTGATCATACTGAATCAGATCCGGGTTCTTGCAAACGTCCATAAAATCCGAACAGTATTTCAATATACCTTCATGAATCACAGGTAATTTATCCATTTTGCCCTGCTCTTCACTGCTAACCGGTTCGTAAATAGGATAAAATTGACCGGTTTTCTCCTTCTTCAAGTATTTCTTTACCGGGCCATTCACAGAAGACAGGATCATTTCATAATACAGGCTATACCTGTCAATCGATAGTTCTTTCAGGTAAGGGTTAATTTTATTTCCGAATAAAGCCCTAGTTTCAATTTCCGGATCATTCATGACATGTTCTATGACGTCATAGGTAACCATATAATAGCCATGCATCCGTTTGCCTGTAATATTGGTCAGAAATTTTTGCATAGTACCGGAGTATCCGATATCAACAAGAGCTTTTCGTTCATCGGAATAGACACCTTTGGCATGCAGATACCCCACCGCATTCACCTGTTCCTCCGTAAACCTGTCTCTTTCCAACTCAAACAAATGATGTGCAAGGACTTTTACCTGCTCAACCTGAGCTGGAAGGTGAATCTTATCGTATATGTCGTTAAAACCAAACTGGGTAACATCCAGGTATGTGAGTTCAGAAACATCAATTCCCATCCTTACCTCGAAGAATGATTGAAGCGTGTTTCCAAAAAAGTCGGCCCGGGTTAGTTTATCTACATCATCCAGGTTATTGAGAAAAGGCACACCCATAGAACGCCGGGACAGTTCTATGTATTCCGCATCGGGCAACTTCCTGCCTGATTTCTCTTCGATGAGCCGGTATATCTTATATAAAATCTCCCCGTCCCTGGAAATGAAATACAATTTCTTTATCTGATCTTCCTTTGCTTTGTCGGCCACCCATTTTACAAATGAAAGCAGGGTGCGACCATAATAGAAATATCCAAACTGATGCAAATTTCCGTCTACAAATCCGTCCGGTTTAGTAAAAGGGTTGTCATAAATTTTATTCAGACAGAGGGCTAGTGAAATGCGGGAATAGAGGGAAAGTCCATCCAACCGGGATGCGAAAAATTGCTTATACAGATCCGATCGCTGGAACAATTCCTTGACACGCAGTACATGAAAAATAGTAATCTGAAGATCTCCCGGAATTTGTAAGTCTGAATGTTCGTTATCTCCTATATGCAGTAATTGACTTGGCTGGAGACCTTCCTTTTTCAGAATATGAGGAAACAATTCCCGGGTATCCTTCCTGTGTCCTACACTAGCTGATACGTATATTTCGTGATATCCTTTGATACCCAAATTGGAAAGAATCGTATGTAGTTGACTTTTGCTCAAATACATATCACTGGCCAGAATCACTTTTTTCCCACTGGCCACAGCAAAATCAAAAGCCTCAATCATGGATTCCCTTCTTACCAGCACCTTTTTTTCAAGCGAAAGCTCCAACTGCATCAGCTTTTGGGTACTTGCAGCAGGCAATTTTAGGTTGGATCCAAGCTGCCTGTAGATATCGTCCAGAGTAACATCTTTTCCTTTTGCCAGCCGGCTTCTTACTTCTGCGTCGGCTTCCCTTCTGAGCTTCCGGAAGCGAACTTTTTGATTGCATAATTTTTCAAATTCCTCTTGCATCAGATCGAACAGATCATCTGGATCAAGCAAAGAACGACAAATCAGGGTATCGAAAATATCAAAAGATATTGTAGTTATCTGCTCCCAATTGATCACATGCTTGATCGTTGCAATGGAATGTTTAAAGTAGTTGGAAAAGTCAATAGAATCTTCTTCCCGTGTAAACGACGTTGCTCCGTCCTTCGTTTTGATGGTGAAATTTTGAAACCCTTGCTGTTTGGAAACAATGGGAGTCATGCGCTCAAGGGCATGCATAATTTCTCCATCATTCTGTTTAGCTTCCGGAGGGTAATCCGAATCCAAGAGTTGAAGGTCGAAAATTGGTTTTATCGCATTTCTTCTCGCCCAGAACATATTTCCGATTGGATAGCAGAAATAGGATTTAGGCAAGGATTCCAGTTTCAATCGCTCTTTGAGATGATTGGCATATCCGACATTGGAAAGCCAGTTATGTACCCAATAGGGCATTTTTTCAAACGTGTTCGGATAAATCAGTCCGGTATTATTTTCTTGTTCGAACTTTCCGATGATACTCCGGACGATGGCTTCGGATCCAAGCAGATTCTCCATTAAATGATCCAGCCATCCGGAGGTGAATCCATTATTGTAGATGGATTTTTTTCCGTGAATATGACAGATATAATCGTAACCAGCGAGCTCTACATTAAGATCCGTATAAAATGGTTTTACATCACGACCTTTATTCGGAACTAACTTCACAAATGGAGTAGAATTCGGAATATGATGAACACAATACTCCTTAACAAAATCAAGGCCTCCCTCTTCTGTTATTGATAAATAAAGGTCATACCGGTATGGAATATTTGCCAGATATCTTCCCAGTTTTGGCAAAAGGTCGAGGTAATGCAAATGCAGGTGGACTGCTATTTTACCGGTAAAAGTAGACTCTGACGGGTAGGAATTTTCGTTCATCGCAAGTGTATACAGCCCCCAATCATCACATATCCATCTTATTAGGCTTATAAAAAATTGAGTAAGCAAAAATAGGCAAAAATCAATTAAGCCCTTTTGGATACTATCAATTATTTGACTGTTTGGATATATTGGAGTTCAAACCGGCTCTTTTGAGGATCTTCAAAAAGGCAAGAGGTCTGAAGACATTATGGTCACTGCATTCGAAGAATTACTCCTTTCCAGAAAGGCGATACTTTCGTCCCATATTTTAACATGGACGAAGGAAAGTAACTGCCAGGTCGCGGAAGTACTGGCAAGAAAAATTATTGTTCAGTTTTATGCCTGTATAAAACACTTTAGAATCAGGGCGAAGACTTCTACCTCATCTTCGATATCAGATCACCATCACTTCAAGCACATTCCCCCAGTTACTCTGCACCCCTTTCGAAACAACCGAAGCCCGGAAATAATATATACCACCCGGCTTGAGGCCCTTTTGGAGAAATTTCACCTTTGTGCTGATGCAGATCGTGTTCCAGCCCGCGGCATTCGAAGGGTCAGAACTCATCTGATAAATATAAGCTCCGTGGGTTACCGCTTTAATGTTCAACTCCACAGACCCTTTTATCTTGCTGTTGATCACGCTAAACTCTTTGGGTTTCCGTTGCATCGGTTTTTTTTCTGTCATTCCAGCTGAAGCTATGATTTCAGAAGTGGATTCAGGAGTCGCATTGGCAACGTTCTGAACATACGCACCTAAACACTGAAGCATAAAGCGGAGTTGCCTTGCTTCCGTATGCATGGCAGCTACAGATCCAACCACACGGGTTAAAGAAACCTGATAAGCGTTTTCCAAGGCATCGGTTTGAGTAGTTATCGATGCAAGATCAGGCGCAGGTGAGGTAAAATAGGAGTTGCCAGTCATACTCGAAACAAAGTGACGGGACTTTTGCACGAGCGTAGCGATGGGAATATTCCATAATCCCATGGCTACACATTTCTTTTTGGCTTTTGGTGTCATTGTTCTAAGTCGTTTTAATTAAAATCGACCACGAACATATAACATTAACAAGGCTGTTGGCTGATTTTTTCGGTGAACTAGTTGAATACCCATGTAGATAGTATAAAATATATGTTATATATAGAATTTCTTTAATAGTACATTCAATAATCATGAAAATAAAATGTAAAACTAAATTGATGTAACAGGCAATTATAGTCTGTTAGATAAAAACAATACTATACTAAACGTCACATGTA
>PLYR01000098.1:48513-50059 GCA_003153435.1 Bacteroidota bacterium | reverse complement strand
GGAGGTTCCTGGAAAGATGTTGGGTATTACCTTGAAACCAGTACCCGCTCTTATGAATATCAGGATACTGCTAAATGTTACATCGGCTTTCGCTGTGTCATGACCTACCTTGGCCGTCAAAAGGATGACGAATTGTAGAATCACTTTAGAAGCATAGCGCACGTTTAAGAATCACAGGTTCACACACAAATAAATCAATTATTAACTCTAATCAAAATTCAGAATTATGAGCAGCCACGGAAAACAAAGTATTTTCGAGACCAAAAAATGGAAAATGTTCATGGCCAAGCTTTATGGTTTTGGCGCAGCAGTTGTTATTGTCGGAGCATTATTCAAGATTCAGCACTGGCCCGGTGCAAGCCCCATGCTTATTGTTGGTCTGGGTGTTGAGGCAGTAATTTTCATTTTCTCGGCTTTCGAACCAATCCATGAAGATCTGGACTGGACACTTGTTTATCCTGAATTGGCTGGTATCAAAGGAGAAGAAAAAGAAGAAGACAAACTTGAAGAAGGAGAGCAGATGTCAGTTACTGAGCAACTCGACAAAATGCTGGAAGAAGCGAAGATTGGACCAGACCTTATCGCCAGCCTTGGTGATGGTATGCGTAATCTGAGCGATCAGGCTAAAAACATGTCTAACATTAATGATGCTACCGTGGCTACGAATGATTACGTAAACACCGTAAAGTCTGCATCTAAAAACGTATCCACTCTTTCTGAATCTTATTCTAAAGCAGCACAGTCACTCATGGGTCTTTCCGTTTCCAATGAAGATGGCGCAGCTTTCGGCGATCAGTTGCATAAAGTTTCCAAAAATCTTTCCGCACTTAATGCTGTCTATGAATTACAGCTTCAGGGTGCTTCTGAGCATCAGAAGGCGTCTACTAAATTCTATGACAGCCTGGGCGATCTCATGAAAAACCTGCATGATTCTGTAGAGGATACCAAGCGTTACAAAGAAGAGATGTCTTCATTGTCCGACAATCTTAGCCAGCTTAACAGTGTATATGGCAACATGCTTTCTGCCATGACCGTTAAGCGTTAATTGGTTATTCATAGATTTATAAACATATTTTAATTCCCAAAGCAATATGGCAGGTGGTAAATTGCCTCCACGGCAAAAAATGATCGGTATGATGTACCTGGTGTTGACGGCTCTCCTTGCGATGAACGTATCGAAGGAGATTATCAATGCATTCGTGGTAATGAATACCGGTCTTGAAAATACAAACAACAATACCAGGAATAAGAATGCGATTATTTACACCGCATTTGATGCATCACTGCAAAATGATGAAACAAAAACAAGACCCTTCTACACAGCTGCACAAGCGGTAAAGAAGACAACGGAAGATCTTGTGAAATACATCGACAAACTGAAGGCGGAAATCAAAATGCATGCTCAGCCGATGACCGAAGCGGTGGCTGATACATTTCCTCTTCGTAAAATTGACAAGCTCGATGATTATGACACTCCAACTCACTTCATGGTTGGTTCTGACCCTTCGAATGTAACAGGTGAAGCTAAAGAACTCAAGAAAAAACT
>PLYR01000098.1:40410-48422 GCA_003153435.1 Bacteroidota bacterium | reverse complement strand
TCTTCAAACTATGTAATTCAGGGTGAAGAATATGAAGCAGACGTTTTCGTTGCCGCTTCTAGCTCTACACAAAACCCTACTGTAATTATCGCGAAAGAAGGAAGTGTGATTGACACACTTACCGGAACAATCAAAGGTCCTGCTGACTCTACCAGTGTTAAAGTTGCCGGTGGTATCGGTAAATACATTACTAAAGATGGCAAGATGGGNNGGTTTCGCAAATGATGACCTCATTGTTTCCGGTTCCGGTGTTTCCATCTCTAAATCAGGTAAAGGGTATATCGCCCGTCCTTCTTCAGGGGGTGCTAAGGAAGCAAGCGTTACCGTATCTGCAAAAACTTCTTCCGGAACCAAGTCACTGGGTTCTGTGAAATTCCGTTGTAAGGACATTCCTACACCACTTGGTATGGTTGCCGGTAAGATTGGTGATGAAGCTCTCTCAAAAGGGGAGATCGGATTAATTGGTGCAGTAAGTGCAAAGCTTGAGAATTTCGACTTTGACCTTCCTTTCCCTGTGATCTCTTTCGAATTGACAACTATTAGCAGCAGCGGTCTTCTGATCACCAAAACTGCAAATGGAAACATTTGCAGCGAGGACATGAAGAAGATGTTGAAGAATGCTAAACCAACTCAACGTTTTGCTTTTGAGAATATGCGTTGTAAAATGCCTGATGGTACTGTCAGGAAAATACCAGGTGTTACTTTGAAAACGAAGTAATTTAAAACCCCGAACAATGAACGCTATAAAAAAAGTATTTACTGTACTCCTGTTTCTGGTGATCTGTGCTTCGGCCGGTGCCCAGAATGTACTTGACAGGGCGTATATTAAAGAACATAATCCAAATCGGAAACCAATCCCCTATACTTACCTGCGTGAGGCTGACGTTATGTGGCACCACAGAGTATGGAGGGTTATTGACCTCCGTGAAAAGATGAACTTCCCGCTTTTCTACCCGACTAACGAAGGGATGAAAGACAGAAGCTGTCTTTTTAAGATTATTAAGAACGGATGTCTTCCTCCCGATGGAAGTACTCCTAAGCTTACAGCGTACAATTCGGAAGACAGCGATGAGTTTATCGTAAAATTNNATCCGTGCCGGTTCCGGAGCTATCGCCGGTGATGCAGGTACATTCTGGGTCTATTTCCCGGAGCTTCGCCCTTTGCTTGCCAAAGAAGAGACCTTTAACCGTCATAATGATGCAGAACGAATGACCTTTGATGACTTGTTCTGGAAACGTCAGTTCAGCTCTTATATCTTTCAGGAGAATAACGTTTACGACAACCGTCTCGTTGCCTCCTACAAAGCACCGAGCACCATTGAGGTGCTTCTGGAAGCAGAGAGAATCAAGAACGGTATCTTTACCCTCGAACATGACCTCTGGCATTTCTAAATAAATTTCAGTAAAAGATTATTTGAAAACCCTGGCGCTAGAGGCGTCAGGGTTTTTTTATTCCTTCCTGCAATAAATCCCCTTTGTTGGTGGTTTTATACTTAGAAGAATCCTACCTAATTAATTGTCCTGATTCCCTTGTTGGTCTGCCTTTAGCATGAAGTTTTTAATGCTCTGAATTTATTTCCTTTCTGATTGTATTGATTCCTGCTTGGTTTAGAGTCCGGGAAAAGCTCCCGTAAGCGTTCACCGATTCGATAAAACCTAATCTCATGAGTAGTCAAAAGAATTTGGCGCTAGCCTTCATTCTCTGCATTTCCGGCTTTCTTCAGGCTCAGCAGAGCCAGCGTAAGCCTGTACCATTACCTTTTATAAGAGAGGCGGATGTGATGTGGAGTAAACGGGTCTGGCAAGCCATAGACCTGCGCGAAAAGTTTAATCAGACGCTTTATTATCCACTCAGTCCTCTGAATGACCGGAGGAGTTTATTTGATATTATAAAAGAAGGGGTATTGCCTCCGGAGACTGGAATGGTACCCCAATTAACAGCCTATTCGGCAGACGACAATGAGTTCAAAACTCCGATGACCCGAGCGGAACTTAAAAATCTCTTTAGCAAGACCGATACGGTTTATGTGCCCGATTCACTGAATCCCGATCACCTTGTGAAGATGGTTGTTCATGAAGATCTGGGTCCGGGGGATGTAAAACAATACTGGGTACAGGAAGAATGGGTGTTCGATAAACAGCGTTCTGTGCTGGATGTCAGAATAACGGGTATAATGCCCGTTATTACCCGAAAAAATGAGAAGGGAGAGGTCATCGGTATGGGAGCCACATTCTGGATTTATTTCCCGGAGATGCGTGATCTGCTGGTAAAGAATTACATCTTCAACCGCAAAAACAGTGCTCATCTGCTAACCTTCGATGATCTATTTTTAAAACGCATGTTCAGCTCCTATATCATTAAAGAGGATAATGTATCCGACCGGATGATTGCTGAATATAAAGGGGCGAACACTATGGATGCTCTACTGGAAGCAGAGGCCATCAAGAATGGCATTCTCTGTAAGGAGAGTGATTTGTGGTGCCATTAATTGATTCACTACCTAAACGGGTAGTCTCGGGGAGATTCACTTCTTCTTTTTGGCTGGCTTAAATCCGATGAGTTCACGATCCGTCGGATTTTCTTTTTTTTCCAATAGCTCATCGAGATATTTAAACACTAATTCAATGTTTTTGGAGTGGTTGTCAGACTTTTTCCTTAATTCTTCGATTGCCAGACGTAATTCCGTATTATCAATAAGCATTTTCCTCATGGCAACAAACGCCCTCATTATAGCGACATTCATTTCTTTCGCTCTCTTACTTTTCAATACGCTGGAAAGCATGGCTACTCCTGATTCAGTAAAAGCAAAGGGTTGAGAGCCTCCCATGTGCTGTTTGGAAGGTATCACATTTTGTGATACCATAACATTGATTTCTGCTTCTGTAAGGATAAGCATAAAATCAGAAGGGAATAAATCCATATTCCTGCGAACGGCTTGTTTTAAAGCACGGGTTTCCACGTTATATAATTTCGAGAGGTGAATATCCAACATCACCTTATGATCTCTGATAAAATAAATCTGATGTAAAATGGCTTCTTGAGGAATAGTAATCGCAGAACTCTTTTTGCTCATTTGATTTATGAGTTTAAAGTACGCAAATCTATAATCTTTAATTGGAGGTGGCAAATTGGCACCTCCAAATTCACCTGAGTGGATAAGACTTAGTGTTTCTAAGTGCCCTTAGTGCCCTGGTGGTTATTTTTCAAGATGCCGCGAATATGCCCCGCTGGTTATGTGTTTGCGTAGTAGCCATACAATCACCCCTTTGCCCGCTTCAGAAAATTGATAAAAGGAGCCATAGTCTCAAAGGTAGAAATGGTTGTCTTCAGGAGATTTTTAGAGAGCACCACGGAGTCAGGTAGATTTTGCACCACGATGAAATGTTTATTTTTCAGGTGGACGATTGCAGGATTTGATTCCTCATATCCTTTGGGCGGCCTTACCAACGATCCTTCAGCAGAAAGACCTCCGAATGTTTTCTTGAATTTCTTATTCCCCAGGATCGCATTGAAACCATCCAGGTCATAATCAATCTCCTGTCGCACTGCAGCAAGAATAGTGGGCTCCGGCATATAAATGCCCCCTGCTAGAAAGGAATGGCCGGGTTCGAGATGAATATAATAACCGGGAGATCCGCTCATTTTCCCGCCCGGATTTATACTGGCTCCGAAATTGGTTTTGTAAGGACTTTTATCATTCGAAAACCGGATATCCCGGTTAATCCGGAACATNNTATTATTTTTCTTAAGCTTCGTAAGAAACTGGAGTGTCGTTTTTTCGATCATAGGAGGGTCTATTTATTTTCTTCTAGGGCGGAGGTAAGCTTTTGAATAATCCGGAACCGCCACAGGAATTGTTTTGCGATAATTCTTAATACCGTATAAGCCGGTACAGCCAGGATCATCGGACCGATGCCGGCAATGGTGCCTGTAATCATGATGACCAGAAATATTTCAAGCGGGTGAGCCTTCACCGATTTAGAAAAAATTAAGGGCTGAAGGATCATCCCATCAATAAGGTTACAACCTATAAATCCGAGCAGCACTTTCGTAACCATTGGAATAATCTCGTTTTCGAAATGCCCGTGAAGGCCTGTGGAGAGTGCCACAACAAGTCCGAAAGCGGCAGCTACAAATACGCCTACATAAGGAATGATATTGACAAGCCCGGCGAAAAGGCCGATGATGAGGGCATTCGGAATCCCCAGAAAATAAAATGAAATAGTGATGATGAAGGCCACACAAAGAGAATCAAGACAGAGTCCCGTAAAATATTTGGTAAGTAATCTTTTGCAATTATGAAAGATTTCTCTCACGTCATGTTCACGGGATGGTGGAGACAATAGCATCATCGTCTCGAAGAGCAGGGTCCCATCTTTCAGGAAGAAGAAAGTAAAAAAAGAGATTGCAAAAAAAGCAACGAAAATACTACCTGTGATCCCTGCAATGGAATTTGCGACATTCCCGATCTGGCCGGCATTCATCAGTACCGGAATTTTTTCCTTCAGCATCTCTGCGGTGGAAAAAGGTTGAGGAGAATATCGGCTCATGAAGGCATCCACATGGTTGATAGGATCTTGAAGATCGCTAATCAGCTTCGCGCTGTTCACATTGGAGAGGATCCGGTATTCTTCTAATGCCAATGGAATAAAAACAGCAATCAGACAGGCAATGAGACCATAAATGAAGACCAGGGAAAGCAAGGCACTGACTCCAGGCGGAATTGACAAGCGTCCGATTTTCCGGTTACGCAGGAATTTGTTCGCCGGACTTCCTATTAAAGAAAGTACCAGAGCAATCAGGATGTAAATGAGTACCGTTTTTAGAAACCATGCAGCCGCTAGTAAGAGAGCGGCCACAAGAATAAAAATCAGGTATCTGTTACGGGTATTCATACTTGGTAAAAATAAGAAAAACCCCGATCCAGACCAGAAACCAACTTTCTAAGTCACGAAGTGAGCTGCTTAAGCTACTGTACCACTTTTGGAAGCTTACGTACCGTTTTCTTAAGCTTAGTTAGAACAAATGGAAGCTTCCAAACTACTTTCGTAAGCTTCCGTACCATTTTCTTAAGCTGAGGTAGTACAAATGGAAGCTTCCATACTACCTGCGTAAGCTTCTGTACCGATTTCTTAAGCTTACTTAGAACAAATGGAAGCCTCCAAACTACTTTCGTAAGCTTCCAAACCATTTTCTTAAGCTTATGCATGACAAATGGAAGCTTCCAAACTACTTTCGTAGGCTTCCAAACCATTTTCTTAAGCTTATGCATGACAAACGGAAGCTTACGAAATGGGTACAGAAGCTTATGGAGTTACTTTCTTAGCTTAAGTAAGCACTGTCCAAGCTTCCGGAATCACTTTTTTAGCTTAAGTAGGGGGTGCAAGAGCTAAAAAATAGGGGAGAGGGGCAAATGAAGTGAGAATCTTCCCTATCGACAACACTCTTTGAGATTGTACACCTGCTTCACTAGCATATGAAAACACACTCTCAGTTTCCTTCTTCACTGAATAAGTCTATGGAAACACTTTTTCAGCTTCTATTTACACTTTATTAACTTCAGGAAGCACTCTTTAAGCGAAGACATTTAGTTCTTCAAATGAAAAAGTACTTCCTGAAGAAATGCTTATCGTTTTTTCTTTTCTACAATACTATCTTTCTTGATCATTTTGGGTTTCATATCGCATTTCCCGTCTTTTTTGTCTTTGCAACATTCCATCTCACATCCTTCTGTTTTTTCACAACCTGCTGATTCCTTACAATCCCCCATATTTTTACAGCCTTCCATTCCTTCCGGACAGCCTCCCTCCATACGCATCATTCCTCTGTGATGTTCCATCCCTTCCATGCCTTCCATTTCCATACCCGGACCCATGCCGCGGTGAAACATCATAATTCTCTTCTCTTCATTCTCACGTTCTCCGCATCCACGGGAGTGGTGCATACAGATAGCTCCTACAAAACCGGCAGCCATAGTCAGGAGAACGAGACCGATGATAGCCGCGGAGGCAAACTGAAACCATTTGCCGAAGTTTTCCTTTTTAATATAAAGGAAAAGAAAAATGGCTCCGGTAAGGGCAAGGAGTTCGACACAAAAAAGCAGACTGATTTGAAAAAGATGGCAGGTTAGTAACATGTTTTTGGGGTTTTTGGTTACGGTAAATGTAGAAAACACTGACTATCTTCCAAAAGCTTTAACATAATTTAACCGAGGAGGGGTAAGATTCACTAAATTTGCGGCTTCTTAAAATTCCTATGATCTCAGTAAGTAATGTTTCAGTAAGTTTTAGCGGATCCTATCTCTATGAGGAGATCTCTTTCCTGATTAACCAAAAGGATCGGATTGGTCTTGCAGGCAAGAACGGCTCGGGGAAATCCACCCTGCTCAAAGTCCTTGCAGGAGAACTAAAGCAGGATTCCGGAGAGATTTCCCGTCCCAATGATATTACAATAGGGTATTTACCCCAGGATATGGTCCATAACCTCGGAAAAACCATATTTGATGAAACCGCTACCGCTTTTGCGGAGATCAAAAAGCTGGAGAAAAAACTGGCAGATATAAGCCATCAGCTGGAAACCCGTACTGATTATGAGACGGATGCCTATATGAAGCTCATTAACGACCTGAATGATGCCAGTGAGCGAATGAACCTGCTCGGGGCTTATTCGATGGATTCGGAGATTGAGCAAACCCTTTTGGGTCTTGGCTTTGAGCGAAAAGACTTTACCCGAATGACCGATGAGTTCAGCGGAGGATGGAGAATGAGGGTTGAACTGGCCAAGCTCCTGCTTCAAAAACCGAATGTGCTACTGCTGGATGAACCTACTAACCACCTTGATATTGAGTCTATTCAGTGGCTGGAGGAAATGTTAAAGAACTATTATGGAGCGGTAGTCATGGTTTCGCACGACAAAGCCTTTCTGGATAATATCACCACCCGAACCATTGAAATCTCCCTGGGACAGATTTTCGATTACCGGGCCAATTACTCCCGTTACCTCATGCTTCGGAAAGAACGCAGGGAGCAACAGGCAGCGGCTCATAAGAATCAGCAGAAATTCATTGAAAAAACAGAAGCGCTGATCGATAAATACAGGGCCAAGGCCAGCAAAGCATCTTTCGCCCAGTCGCTCATAAAAAAACTGGATAAGATTGAAGTGATTGAAGTGGATGGGGAAGATAATGCTGCCATTCGTTTTAATTTTCCGCCTGCTCCCAGAGCAGGCAAAGTTGTTATAGAAGCGCACCGGCTGAAGAAGCAATACGCCGAAAAAGTGATTTTCAGTGATGTAGATTACATGATTGAAAGAGAAGACCGGGTAGCTTTTGTAGGTAAGAACGGAGAAGGAAAATCGACAATGATCAAACTGATTGTAGGAGAAGAACCGTTTGACGGAACTCTTAAGATCGGGCATAATGTGAATATCGGATACTATGCTCAGAACCAGGCTGAAACACTGGATGGAGAGGCAACTGTATTCCAAACCATTGATGAAGTGGCCGTAGGGGATGTCCGTAAGAATGTACGTTCCCTCCTCGGTTCCTTTCTTTTTAGTGGGGATGATGTCGACAAAAAAGTAAAGGTATTGTCGGGAGGTGAAAAAGGAAGGCTGGCCATGTGTAAGCTCTTGCTGAAACCTTACGCACTTCTCGTGCTCGATGAGCCGACCAACCACCTGGATATGAAATCCAAGGAGGTATTGAAGAATGCCCTCATGAAATATGACGGAACACTCGTGGTGGTCTCGCACGACCGGGATTTCCTTCAGGGATTGACCACCAAGGTTTTTGAATTTCGGGGAGGAAATATTAAACCGCATATCGGAGATGTTAACGAATACCTGGCTACCCGGAAAATAGAATCCTTTAAGGAATTAGAGCAAAAAGGAAAGCCAGCTAAGCCAGCAACACCTGCTGCAGCTCCTTCAGCAAATAAAGTGAATCAGGAAGAAGTAAAGCAAAAAGAAAAAGAAGTAAAAGCACTTCAGAACGAGATCACCAAATCTGAGC
>PLYR01000098.1:36563-40384 GCA_003153435.1 Bacteroidota bacterium | reverse complement strand
TGCTTGCGTTTCCAGCAATCTTCCACATGATCATCTACCATCCCTACGGCTTGCATAAAAGCATAAATGATGGTTGATCCTACAAATTTAAATCCCCTTTTTATTAAATCCTTGCTAAGCGTATCCGACTCCAGGGTCTTCGCAGGTACTTCTGCCAGGTCGCTGTAATCATTAACGATGGTTTTGTAATCCGTAAACTGCCAGAGATAGTTGTCGAACGATCCGAACTCTTTCTGGATCTGAAGAAAGGCTTTGGCGTTGGTAATAACAGAACGGATCTTAAGTTCATTGCGGATGATTCCTGCATCCTGCATCAGGGCCTGCACTTTCGCTTCTTTATACTGAACGATTTTTTCAGCGTTAAATTGATCGAATGCTTTTCTGTAGCCGTCTCTTCTCTTGAGAATAGTGATCCAGCTCAGCCCTGCCTGTGCTCCTTCTAAAATAAGCATTTCAAAAAGCCGGATATCGTCATGAACGGGGACTCCCCATTCCTTGTCATGGTATTCGGTATAAATTTTATCGCTTGTGCACCACCTGCAACGGGATACAATCAATTCTTGCTTTATCATGATGGCTGCAATTTCAGAATAATCGCTTATCCTGTCCCTGGAACGCCTTTAAATTTTGAACTTTTCATTGTTAATTGGCTGAGATTCGGGGAACTCCGATTAAGAGAGGAATTTATAAGTCCGTGTAGGAGCTGTGTTTTTTTTCGTACATTTGAATCCGAATACGAGACTATGAACAAGAATCTGACCCTTAACCATCATCATCACTTACTGAAAACGGTAGGCTGAGATGGTATTGTGTCAATAAACATAAGACTAAATCGAAAGGGCTTACCATACAGGTAGGCCCTTTTTCATTAATACAGATTCTATGAAACAGAAATTAAAAATAGCTATTCAGAAGTCCGGCAGGCTGAATGATGACTCCATCCGCATTCTTAAGGAATGTGGTATCGGCTTTAATGATGGTATGAATAAACTCAAAGCGGAAGCCATGAATTTTCCTCTGGAAGTTTTCTTTCTGAGGGATGATGATATTCCTCAATATGTGGAAGATGGTGTTGCTGATATCGGCATTGTCGGGGAGAACGTCTTGCTTGAGAAAAACAAGGATGTAAAAATTGTGGACCGTTTGGGATTTGGGAAATGCCGGCTTAGCATAGCAGTACCCAAAGGAAGAAAATATAAATCAATTACGGAACTGGAAGGGCAGAGAATTGCCACTTCCTATCCGGGCATTCTCTCCCGCTTCCTTAAAAAGCAAAAAGTAAATGCAGAAATACATGAAATCAGCGGATCGGTGGAGATTGCGCCGGGGATTGGATTAGCGGATGCAATCTGTGACCTGGTGAGCTCCGGAAGTACGCTTTTCATGAACGGACTCAAAGAAACAGAGGTTGTTCTGAAGTCGGAGGCTGTGATGATTGCGAACACTCAACTGGCAGAGTGGAAAACGGTTTTGTTAGAAAAATTGCTCTTCCGAATTAATGCGCTTAAAAGAGCAGGCAACAATAAATATATCCTGATGAACGCTCCCGATACAAACCTGGAAAAAATCATCAAGCTCCTCCCAGGGATGCGAAGCCCGACGGTACTTCCACTTTCAGAGGAAGGCTGGAGCTCCGTTCATTCGGTGGTGAATGAAAATGAGTTCTGGGAAATCATTGAACAACTGAAAAATCTCGGTGCAGAGGGAATTCTGGTGATTCCAATTGAAAAAATGATTGTTTGATGCTCAGCAACAAAACATACTAATCCGATTTATGGAAATGCAAATTATCAGATTCCCTGATCCTAAAGATTTTGATCGTCTCCTTGCCCGGCCAGTAATAGATAAGGTTACTCTGGAATCGGATGTCAGGAAAATACTGGAGGCGGTTAAAGCCGAAGGAGATGAAGCCGTACGCAGGTTTACACTTTCTCTGGATAAGATTTCATCGCCTGTCATTCAAATAGGTGAAGAAGACTTTATTCGTGCTGAAAAAAACATCTCTGAGGAGTTAAAAGCCTCTATGAAGCTTGCGAAGGACAATGTTGAAAAATTTCACCGCACACAACGGGAGTTGCCCCAGGAGATCGAGATTCAAAAAGGGGTAACGTGTTGGAGAAAATCCATTGCGATTGAAAGGGTCGGATTATATATTCCGGGAGGATCAGCACCTTTGTTTTCCACGGTGCTCATGCTCGGAGTTCCCGCAGCTATTGCCGGATGCAAAGAAATTATTCTCTGCACCCCTCCATCCAAAGACGGACTGATTAATCCGGCCATTCTCTATGCGGCAAGACTTGTTGGAATTAAAAAAGTATTCTGCATTGGAGGAGCGCAAGCTATTGGTGCTATGGCTTACGGCACAAAGACGGTACCCCGTGTATATAAAATATTTGGTCCAGGAAACCAATATGTAACAGCAGCTAAAAAACTGGTAAATGCCGATGGGGTATCTATCGATATGCCCGCCGGACCTTCAGAACTAGCCATACTGGCTGATCGGTTTTGTGTGCCGGCTTTTGTTGCGGCTGACTTGCTGTCACAAGCCGAACATGGTACCGATAGCCAGGTGATCCTGGTGTCGGATGAGGAAGAAATTATTAGTTGTGTGAATAGCGAACTTAAATCACAGCTAGAACTGCTACCCAGAAAAGACATTGCGGCCAAAGCACTCCAAAACAGTAAAGTGTTTTTGGTAGGAAGTATGGAGGATGGGATGAATCTCATCAACGCCTATGCCCCGGAACACTTGATTTTGGCTTGCAAAGATTCTGATAAATTGGCTGAGAAGGTTGTGAATGCCGGTTCTGTCTTCCTTGGAAATTATAGTTGTGAGAGTGCAGGAGATTACGCTTCCGGAACCAATCACACCCTTCCAACGAATGGTTTTGCAAGAGCTTACAGCGGGGTCTCTCTCGATAGTTTTTTGAAGAAAGTCACTTTTCAGAGACTTACAGAGGAAGGCCTGATGGAAATAGGAAAGGCCATAGAAATAATGGCTGAAGCGGAAGGGCTCCAGGCACACAAAAATGCAGTTTCAATACGACTAAAAAAGAGTTAGGTTACTTCTGTTTCTTTAAATGCAATTTTGTAATTATGAGTCTCATGTTCGATATCAATAAGATTCTTCGTGAAAATATCCTTAACCTGATTCCATACTCATCTGCCCGCGATGAGTATAAAGGGAGAGATGGCATCTTTTTGGATGCCAATGAAAATGCCTTTGGTTCTCCTTTGGATAAAGACTATAGCCGCTACCCAGACCCGCTTCAGATTGAACTGAAACGGAAGCTCGGGAACATCAAAGGACTTCCGGTAGAAAACATTTTCCTAGGAAACGGAAGTGATGAAGCCATAGATATATTGTTTCGTGCCGTTTGCGAGCCTGGCAATTCGAATGTGATTATTTGTCCCCCAACCTATGGTATGTATGAGGTTGCAGCCAACATCAATGATGTGCATGTAAAAAAGATTAACCTAATCCCTGAAACCTTTCAACTGGATATCCCTAAAATATTAGGCCATATTGATGAGAAGACCCGACTGATCTTTATCTGCTGCCCGAATAACCCAACCGGAAGCGGAGTAAAATGGAATGATATTAAAAAACTGCTGGAGGAATTTAACGGGCTGGTCATAGTCGACGAAGCATACATCAATTTTGCATCCTACAGAAGCCTTGTTCCGGAGCTCTTGAACTTTCCCAACCTGGTTATTCTTCAAACACTTTCAAAAGCATGGGGACTGGCCGGATTGAGGCTGGGGATGGCCTTCGCCTCCAGGCGTATTATTGATGTTTTTAATAAAATCAAAGCTCCTTA
>PLYR01000098.1:0-36435 GCA_003153435.1 Bacteroidota bacterium | reverse complement strand
AAAAATTTCAAATCATGAAAAAAGCCCTGTTTATTGATCGGGACGGAACTCTCATATGGGAACCGCCTGGAACCTGTCAGATTGATAGCCTCGAACTGCTGGAATTCCTCCCAGGCGTATTCCGTAATCTCTATAAGATCAGTAAAGAGATGAATTATGAGCTTGTGATCGTTAGCAATCAGGATGGGTTGGGGACTAAACAATATCCTCAGTCGAGTTTCGACCACGTTCAGCAAAAAATGCTCAAAGCGTTTGAACAGGAAGGTATTATATTCTCCGATATTCTCATTGATAACTCCTTTCCGCATGAAGGAAAATCTACGCGAAAGCCCGGGACGGGCATGATGGGTAAATACCTGAACGGGCACTATGACCTTAAAAACTCCTATGTCATAGGAGACCGTCTGACGGATGTAACACTTGCGCAGAACCTTGGGGCAAAGTCTATCTTCATTCGTAATACTGATAAGCCAGAGGGTTTAGAAAACAAGATTGATTTAATTGCTAACAGTTGGGATGAAATCTACCATTATCTCAAAGTCCAAAGAAAGGTGGTGCAAATCAGGAAGACCAAAGAAACGGATATCACCGTTTCATTAAATCTGGATGGCACCGGGCAGGCAAAAAATTCTACTGGTCTTGCTTTTTTCGATCATATGCTCGACCAGATAGCCAGACATGGAAATTTGGATCTGGAAGTTATGGCGAAAGGGGATTTGCACATCGATGAACATCATACAATTGAGGATGTCGGAATTACATTGGGTGAAGCTTTTCTGAAAGCCCTGGGCGACAAAAGAGGAATGGAAAGATATGGTTTCTGTCTGCCCATGGATGATTGCCTGGCACAAGTAGCACTTGATTTCGGCGGAAGAAGTTGGATTGTATGGGATGCAGACTTCCGGCGTGAAAAGATCGGGGAAATGCCTACGGAAATGTTTTTCCATTTCTTCAAGTCCTTCAGCGATTCAGCAAAATGCAATCTGAATATTAAAGCAGAGGGCCAAAATGAACATCACAAAATAGAAGCGATCTTTAAAGCCTTTGCGAAAGCTGTCAAAATGGCGGTAAAGATAGAACCTGGTAATAGCAGACTTCCGTCTACAAAAGGTATTCTGTAACAAGACCCATAAAGAAAATGAAGGTTGCGATCATCAAATACAATTCCGGGAATACCTGTTCTGTCAGCTTTGCTTTAGAGCGACTGGGAATTGTTCCCATCATCACCAATGATCCGGAAGAAATAATAGCTTCAGACAAAGTTATATTTCCCGGTGTGGGTGAAGCTGGAAGTACGATGAAGTATTTGAAAGAACATAAACTGGATAAACTCATCGTCTCTCTGAAACAGCCCGTCCTGGGTATTTGCCTCGGGATGCAGCTCTTATGTAATCATTCGGAAGAGGGTGATACTGTTTGTTTAGGAATATTCGGGGAAAAGGTGAAGAAGTTCGATGCCTTGTTAAAGGTGCCACAGATCGGGTGGAACACCGTTTGCAATCTGAAATCTCCTTTGTTTAAAGGGTTACGGGAAGGTGAATACATGTATTTTGTACATGGTTATTATGCATCCGGTGGGGACGATACGATAGGTACAACGGAATATGGGGTTCGTTACAGTTCGGCATTGCAAAAGGATAATTTTTACGGAGTTCAGTTTCATCCGGAGAAATCAGGCCTTGCCGGACAGCAAGTGATCGCTAACTTTATTAATCTCTGAATGGTATGGAAATAATACCCGCAATAGATCTCATTGATGGAAAGTGTGTAAGGCTTACACAGGGCGATTATTCTAAAAAAACAATTTATAATGAGAACCCGGTTGAAGTGGCACTTCAATTTGCGGATGCGGGAGTAAAGCGCCTCCATCTGGTTGATCTGGACGGGGCCAAAGCAGGGAAAGTGATCAATCAGAAGGTACTGGAGCGGATTGCATCCGCAACGGATCTGCAAATTGATTTCGGAGGAGGAATAAAAACGGATAGCGATATCCAATCCGTTTTCAATGCAGGAGCCTCCATTGCCACTGTTGGAAGTATTGCGGTGAAAGACAAGGAACTCTTTTTAAGATGGCTCGCTAAATTCGGACCTGAGAAGATATTATTAGGGGCGGATGTGAAGGATGAAAAAATTGCCATTGATGGATGGCTGGAAAAAACAGAGCTTTCCGTTTTTGATTTCATCAAACAATATGCAGAAGCAGGTGTTCGTCGGATATTTTGTACAGATATCAGTAAAGATGGTGCGCTTGAAGGGCCATCCATTGAGCTTTACAAAAAGATCATTGGGAACAACCCCAAAATTCAGTTTATTGCCAGCGGAGGAGTTTCTGAAAGGAGTGACCTTGATAAACTGGAGGCGATTGGTTGCTATGGCGTGATTATCGGCAAGGCGTTATATGAAGGAAGGATTTTGATGAGTGATTTAAAAGCAATGCTCCGCTGATGCTGGCTAAAAGAATCATACCCTGCCTGGATATCAGGGACGGACGAACGGTAAAAGGTGTAAATTTCGAAAATATCAGGGATGCTGGAGATCCGGTGGAACTAGCTGTCAGGTATACAGAAGAAGGAGCGGATGAGTTGGTATTTCTGGATATTACTGCCACGAATGAAAAAAGAAAAACACTAGCCGCGTTGGTGAACAGGATTGCCAAGGAAATTAGCATCCCCTTCACAGTGGGAGGAGGAATCTCTTCTGTGGATGATGTTTCGCACCTTTTGGATTCGGGGGCAGATAAAGTGTCCGTAAATACCGCAGCTTTCAGAAACCCGATCCTGCTCAGAGAATTGTCTGCCCGGTTCGGCACGCAGTGTATTGTATTAGCCATTGACACGAAGCATCAGGAAGACGGATGGTACGTATACCTGAATGGAGGAAGACAGGCTACAGATATCAAAGCACTGGAGTGGGCAAGGAGAGGAGTTGAATCGGGTGCCGGGGAAATTCTTCTTACCTCCATGAATAACGATGGAACAAAAAATGGTTTCGCCTGTGATATTACAAGAGAAATTTCAGAAGCCGTAAATGTTCCTGTCATTGCAAGCGGAGGAGCAGGTACATTACAGCATTTTGCGGAGGTGTTTCTGGATGGGAAGGCAGATGCAGCTTTAGCAGCCAGTGTTTTTCATTATAAAGAAATCGAAATTCGAAATCTAAAGAGCTATTTAAAATCCAATGGAATAGAAATCAGATTATAATTCAAAGATTATGAAGCCAGACTTTAATAAATCACCCGACAAACTCATTCCTGTTATTGTGCAGGACCATAATACCTCCAGGGTACTCATGTTAGGTTATATGAATTCCGAAGCATTTGAAAAAACTCAAAAAGAAAACCGGGTTACCTTTTTCAGCCGCAGCAAAAATCGCCTCTGGACCAAAGGGGAGGAAAGTGGTAACTACCTGGATGTTCAGGAAATTTTACTGGATTGCGATCATGATACGTTGTTAATTAAAGCCTTACCACTGGGACCGGTCTGCCATACCGGAAGTGATACCTGTTTTAATGAGAAAAATACAGAAGGTGGTTTCCTGAACAACCTGGAGTCGATTATTGCGGAGAGAAAGAATAATCCCACGGAGAAATCTTATACCAGTTCTCTCTTTGCAAAAGGAATCAATAAGATTGCACAGAAGGTGGGAGAGGAGGCTGTTGAACTGGTGATCGAAGCGAAAGACAATAATCAGGATCTCTTTAAAAATGAAGCGGCTGATTTATTATTTCATTATCTCATTTTGCTAAACGCCAAAGGGAGTTCTTTAGGAGATGTTCTGGATGTTTTGAAGCAAAGAAATGCACGATAACCACTTGACCTTTCCTTTCCAAAACACTTGTTCTTTATTTGGCAGAAGACTCATAAGATCACACAGAAGTATCTATATTTTTAATTATCTTGAAATTAAATGTTGAATATATTTACAAAGCAAAATTTAAATCTGATATTCAGGTCATTTTCAAGACTATAAGGTGAAACTGGCATTTTAGCAGATAATACCCGACCTTTATAGCTCCAAACTAATCACCACTATGGATAGCGCTGAACTTGAAAAAAACTTCGATGCAAAGCTTGCACGGAATGAAAGTATAGAGCCCAAAGATTGGATGCCTGATAACTATCGCAAGCATCTAATCAGGCAGATATCTCAACATGCTCATTCCGAAATCGTGGGTATGCTCCCTGAGGGCAACTGGATTACCCGTGCCCCTAGCCTGAGACGCAAAATGGTGCTGCTCGCGAAAGTACAGGATGAAGGCGGTCATGGACTATACCTATACAGCTCTGCCGAAACACTCGGCATCTCCAGAGAAGAACTGATTGATCAACTCCTGACTGGAAAGGCTAAGTACTCCAGTATTTTCAATTATCCTACCTTAACCTGGGCCGACATCGGAGCCATCGGATGGCTTGTAGATGGAGCAGCGATTATGAACCAGGTTATGCTTCAACGTACCTCTTATGGTCCCTATGCCCGTGCAATGGTCCGTATTTGTAAAGAAGAAAGTTTTCATCAGCGTCAGGGATATGAGATTATGTGTGTGTTGGCCAAAGGAACTCCTGCCCAGAAAGCAATGGCCCAGGATGCTATGAACCGTTGGTGGTGGCCTTCACTCATGATGTTTGGTCCGACAGATGACAAATCGCCCAACACGGCCAATGCAATCAAGTGGAAGATCAAACGGGAATCGAATGATGAACTCCGTCAGAAATTTGTGAATCAGACTCTTCCTCAGGCTGAGCTTATCGGATTGACAGTGCCGGATGCAGACCTGAAATGGAATGAATCCAAGAAAGGATATGATTTTGGTACTCCCAACTGGGATGAATTTTATCAGGTAATCGCAGGTAACGGTCCCTGTAACAAAGAACGTTTGCAGGCAAGGACCGATGCCCATAAAGCAGGAGCCTGGGTGCGTGAAGCTGCGAATGCCTATGCTGAAAAACACCGGGAAGTATTAATGGCTGAATAAATAAGAACAAGCAAAATAAAGTATATGTCAAAAGATACACAAGGAATACTCTGGGAAGTATTCGTTCAATCAAAACCAGGTCAGCCACATCGTCATTGTGGCAGTGTACACGCTCATGACAGAGAACTGGCCTTACAGAATGCAAGAGATGTTTATACCCGTCGTAATGAGGGAACCAATCTCTGGGTTGTTCCTTCGAATTATATCGTGTCCTCTTCTCCGGAAGATATCGGACCGTTCTTCGAACCAGCTAACGATAAGATCTACCGTCATCCAACATTTTATATTATTCCGGAAGGCATCACACACATGTAATCATGGCTAACAAAGCAGCACTTTTCAATTATATCCTCCGGCTTGCAGATACAAACCTGGTTCTTGGACATCGGCTCTCCGAGTGGTCGGGCCATGCTCCTTATCTGGAAGAAGATATTGCCCTTACGAATATCGCACTGGATCTGATCGGACAAGCGAATTCATTGTTGATATACGCCGCAAAGGTGGAAGGAAAGGGCAGAACGGAAGATGATCTGGCCTATATGCGTAATGAACGTGAATACTACAATTCACTTCTTTCAGAGCAACCCAATGGAGATTTTGCTCAAACCATCGTCAGGCAATTTCTTTCCGATAACTTCGATGTTCTGCTTTATGAATCTCTTTCAAAATCAACTGATGAGACTCTTGCTGCACTTGCAGCTAAAGGATTAAAAGAAGCCACTTATCATCTCCGGCACTCGAGAGCCTGGGTGGAGCGCCTTGGCGACGGGACGGAAGAAAGCCATAACCGTACACAAAACGCTCTCAATCAGCTCTGGCGTTTCACTGCAGATATGTTTGCCATGAACCCGGATGATAAAGATCTCGTGAAAGCAGGAATTGCCACGGACCTTGAGAAAATGCAACCCACATGGTTGAAAAATGTGGAACAGATATTTGTAAAAGCAAATCTGACTATCCCTGCTAATGCCTGGCAACAGAGTGGCAGCCGAGAAGCAAAGCACTCAGAACTCCTCGGATTCCTGCTCGCTGAAATGCAGCATTTACATCGAACCTATCCGGAGGCAAAGTGGTAGATCCTCTTGAAATAAAGCGTATCCTTTCGGTTATTCCTGATCCCGAAATTCCTGTAATTTCAATTGAAGAGCTAGGTATCCTGCGGGATGTTCGGGTAGAAGGTGAACAAATTACAATTGATATCACTCCCACCTATTCCGGATGCCCTGCGATGAAAGTGATTGAGCAAGACATCGTTTCCCTGCTTCACGAGAAAGGAATGGATAAGGTGAAAGTAAATCTGATCTACTCACCTGCATGGACGACGGATTGGATTACAGAAGGAGCGAAAGAAAAATTAAGGAAGTATGGCATAGCCCCGCCCGAGAAATCCACCGTTGATAAAGGCACACTCACTGGAAAACCAAAAAATCTATCTTGCCCACGATGTGGCTCCAAACATGTGGAAATGGTTTCACAGTTCGGATCTACAGCCTGTAAAGCACTTTACAAGTGTCTTGACTGCAAAGAGCCTTTTGATTATTTTAAATGCATCTGAAAACAAGCGCAATGGCTTTCATTAAAACAGAAATCTTCGAACAAGTTGTTAAACTAACCCTTAACCGCCCGGATAAATTCAACAGTTTTAACCGGGAGATGGCCTTGGAGCTTCAGGCGGCTCTTGATAAAGCGGGACAGGATAAAAATATCCGTGCCATATTGCTCACCGGGGAGGGGAAAGCTTTCTGTGCCGGACAGGATCTTACGGAAGCTCTCGATTCGGAGGGACCCGGGATTGAAAGAATTGTTAGAGAACATTATAATCCCATAATCAGGAAAATCCGTGAAGTTGAAAAGCCCGTTGTGTGTGCCGTCAATGGCGTTGCCGCCGGCGCCGGCGCAAATATTGCATTAGCCTGTGATGTGGTCGTTGGAGCTCATTCCGCTTCTTTCATTCAGGCATTCAGTAAAATCGGACTTATACCAGACAGTGGAGGAACCTTCTTTCTTCCCCGTCTCATCGGGTTTGGGAAAGCTTCTGCTCTCATGATGCTGGGTGATAAGGTTTCTGCAACGGATGCACTTCAGATGGGAATGATTTATAAAGTATCCGATGATCTCACACTTCAGAATGAAGCTTTGGCTCTGGCCCGGACACTTTCCGAAATGCCAACTAAAGGGATAGGCCTTACTAAAAGATTATTGAATCACAGCCTTTTTTCAACACTGGCAAATCAATTGGAGGCGGAGCGCGACGGACAAGTAGCGGCAGCCGACTCTTATGATTATAAAGAAGGAGTGAAGGCTTTTTTAGAGAAAAGAAAACCAATATTTAAAGGAGAGTAATTTCATTACGAATCAATCTAAGCAGGTATGTTCTCTAAGAATACAGTCATTGGAATTGTTGGATCAGGAGCCATGGGCGCCGGAATTGCTCAGGTGGCGGCCACTGCCGGCCATCATGTTATTGTGTTTGATACAAGCTCCGAGGCCCTGGAAAGAGCCAAAGGCAATCTTTCCTCCTCATTAACAAAATTGGTTGAGAAGCAAAAAATAACCGCGGGGGTGGCTGCAGAAATCAACTCCAAGATAGCTTACGAAACCGGATTAAAACATTTGAACCGTTGTGGGTTGATTATCGAAGCAATCGTTGAAGATCTTCAGGTAAAGCGAAAACTGTTCACGGAGCTGGAAGGGGTAGTTAGCAAAGAGTGTGTTCTGGCCAGCAATACCTCCTCTCTTTCGATTGCATCAATCGCCTCTGCCTGTTTAGATAGCACTAGAGTGATTGGAATCCATTTTTTTAATCCTGCTA
The DNA here is from genome assembly GCA_003153435.1 of Bacteroidota bacterium. Lineage (GTDB taxonomy): Bacteria > Bacteroidota > Bacteroidia > Palsa-965 > Palsa-965 > Palsa-965. The sequence continues at coordinate 28,651 of PLYR01000098.1, read as the reverse complement.
CCCATATGCCATTGGTCGAAGTCATTCCAGGGATTACCACCAAAGCCACACTTCCGGAACAATGCAAGGAATTAATTTCTTCCTGGGGCAAGGTCTGCGTGCTTGCTAAGGACACTCCCGGTTTTATTGTGAACAGAGTGGCAAGATCATTTTATGGAGAAAGTATACGGATCTATGAAGAAGGCATTGCTGGTTTTGCCACAATCGATTGGGCAATGAAAGAGTTTGGCGGATTTAAAATGGGCCCTTTTGAATTAATGGATTTTATAGGAAACGATATAAACTATAAAGTAACTGAATCGGTTTGGGAACAGTTTTTCTATGAACCCCGGTTCAAACCCTCTCTGACTCAGAAAAGATTATATGAAGCCAGGCTCTTCGGTCGTAAATCAGGAAGTGGATATTATCAATATGGAGAAGGTGTCGCAATGCCCCTTCCTGAGAAGAATGCGAAGCTTGGGAAAATAATTTTTAAGCGGGTGTTGGCCATGCTGATCAACGAAGCCATCGATTCCGTTTACCTGGGTGTTGGTTCGAAAGAGGATATTGAGCTGGCAATGACCAAAGGAGTGAATTATCCTAAAGGACTTCTGGCCTGGGCGGATGAGATTGGGCTTGAAGAGGTATTGGAAACACTTTCTACTCTTTACTCGGATTATCAGGAAGATCGTTACAGGCCCTGCATTCTTTTGAAACAATGGGTCGCAAATAAGCAAAAGGCAATTAGCTGATATGGATTCTCAAATGATTATGGGGTATAAGAGTCCTATGGGTTGGCTTGAATTGAGAGCTACCGGGCAAGGCCTTTGTGCACTCTCTTTCACCAATCAACCTGTTGAAAATACATCGACCGCTCCGGTGTTGAACGAATGCAAAGAGCAGCTGGATGCATTTTTTTCAGGAAGTAAAGAGCCATTTCGTCTGAAACTGGACCTGGAAGGAACACCATTCCAACTCAGTGTATGGAAGGAACTCCTGAAGATTCCGTTTGGTGAAACAGTTTCTTACCTTACCATTGCGACTGCGCTTGGTGATCCGAATGCTACCAGAGCTGTTGGCAATGCCAATGGAAAAAACCCTGTTGCTATCATTGTTCCGTGTCATAGAGTTATAGGATCGGGTGGAAGCCTCGTTGGATATTCAGGAGGTATGGAAAAGAAAAAATGGCTACTGGAATTTGAAAGGAATCTTTCCAAAACAGATTTATTCAATTCATTTCAAAACGAGGAGGCTCATGGGTAAAGTAAGTTTAGCAGAATCCGTAGTCAATGAAATGTACGACAAGGATTGGTTCAGCAAATGGCTGGGAATTGAGAGGATAACAACTGGCGAGGGGACTTCAGTCTTGAAAATGACCATCCGGAAAGAAATGCTCAATGGATTTGGAATAGCCCATGGAGGAATAACCTATTCTCTCGCCGACAGTGCTTTGGCTTTTGCTTCCAACTCCCACGGCCGTAAAGCAGTGTCTATCGAGACAAGCATTTCTCATACTGAATCGCTAAAGGAAGGAGATATTATTATTGCTTCGGCAAAAGAGCTGAGCCTGTCCAATAAAATTGGAATATACGAGGTAACTGTAAGCAAAGAAGACCAGCAGATTGTTGCACTCTTCAAGGGAACAGTTTACCGTACCTCTAAGGAATGGTTTCCGGGTGATGTAAAAGAATAACGAATTTAATATCCAGAATAAATGAAAACAGCCTATATCATTGATGGAATCCGAACCCCGATAGGGAATCTGGGTGGGTCATTATCTGTTGTGCGTACGGATGATCTGGCAGCGCTGGTGATCAGGGAGTTGATGAAAAGAAATTCTTCGATTGACCCTGCATTCATCGATGATGTTATTTTTGGTTGTGCGAATCAGTCGGGAGAAGACAACCGTAATGTGGCAAGGATGGCCCTGCTGCTTGCCGGATTGCCATATTCCGTTCCAGGCGAAACAGTAAACCGTCTTTGCGCCTCAGGATTGTCGGCGAGTATGTCGGCTGCAAGGAATATTCAGTGTGGTGATGCAGAGTTAATGATCTCAGGAGGGGTTGAAAATATGACCCGGGGCCCCTGGGTTATTTCAAAAACGAGCACTGCTTTCGGAAGAGATGCTCAAATGTTTGATACGAGCTTTGGCTGGCGTTTCATAAACCCGGTCATGAAAGAGAAATATGGTGTGGATGCCATGGGAGAGACTGCTGAAAATTTGGCAGATCGTGATGGAATAAAGCGTGAAGATCAGGATTTGTTCGCATTCAACTCCCAAATGAAAGCGATGAAGGCGCAACAGACGGGCCGATTTGCGGAAGAGATCATAGGGGTACAGATTCCTCAACGTAAAGGAGATCCTAAACTTTTCGATCGTGACGAATTTATAAAACCGGACACGACTCTGGAAGTTCTTGGAAAGTTAAAGCCATCCTTCAGGAAAAATGGGACCGTTACTGCTGGAAATGCTTCCGGATTAAATGACGGGGCTGCGGCTCTCCTGTTAGCTTCTGAATCAGCTATTAAACAATTTGGATTGGTGCCCCGATCCAGAATTGTAAGCTCCGGAGCCGTCGGTGTTGAACCTCGTATTATGGGCATTGGTCCTGTGGAAGCCAGTAATAAAGCTCTTAAAAAAGCAGGTCTTACCATGAAGGATATGGATATTATTGAACTCAATGAGGCTTTTTCGGCGCAAAGCCTGGCCTGCATCCGAAGCTGGGGGCTTGCCGATAATGATCCACGGATTAACCCGAATGGAGGAGCCATCGCGCTCGGTCATCCTTTGGGGATGAGCGGCGCAAGGATTCTCAATTCGGCATCGATCGAATTGCAGAAGCAAAACAAGAAATATGCATTGGTAACAATGTGTATCGGGGTAGGACAAGGTTATGCCGTAATCATAGAAAGAGTTTAGCATTTATTCACCCGAACCGAAATGGCAAATATCTTTGAATTCAATGGAATCAAACCGGTGGTGCATGAGAGTGCATTTATCCATCCGAATGCAACCGTTACAGGAAATGTAATTATTGGAAAGGATGTTTATATAGGACCGGGTGCTGCTTTGAGAGGGGACTGGGGACAAATTTTGATTGAAGACGGTTGTAATGTTCAGGAGAATTGTACCATTCATATGTTCCCTGGAGCGACCGTAATTCTGAAAGAAGGATCCCATATTGGGCACGGAGCAATTATTCATGGTGCAAGCCTTGGAAAAAATGTGCTGATTGGGATGAATAGTGTGGTAATGGATAATGTAGTGATCGGAGATGATTGCATTATTGGCTCTCTCACTTTCATTCCGGAGGGAATGATTATTCCGGATCGAAAAGTGGTGGTAGGGAGTCCGGCAAAGATTATCAAAGACGTGTCAGATAAAATGATTGCCTGGAAAACATCCGGGACGGATATCTACCGGAATCTGCCCAAAGACTGCAAGGAAAGTCTCCGGCCGTGCGAACCTCTCCGGGAACCCGAGGCAAATCGTGCAATACAAACCGGGAACTATAAAACCTGGAAAACGGAGAAGGGATAGCTCCGACAAATTATTACCTGCCACAACCCTTACAGTTTCGGCTTCTTATCAAGGTGAGCAGAAAATCTTTTTCAGGATCCTTTTTTTGAATGACATCCTCAATCGTAGGCTGAATCGTGTAGTCAGGTATGATTCCCCGCCCTTTTAGTATCGGATCATTTATCGCAGAGATATACCTGAATAGCGGAATTCTAATTCTCAGGTGTGTACCCGGAAGTGTCAGGAGTATTTCCATTCCGCTATTATCTCCTTCCGAAGCACCTCCTGTTTCTTCCCCAACAAATAAACCTTTGTTATGTGCATGAACCATAGATGCAAATTCTGCCGTGGTGGAAAAACTTTCACCATTGATCAGAATCCAGACCTTTCCCCAATAATTATATTTATTGGGTTGATGGACATGCGTATATGATCCGTGAGTCCATAGGATATGGCCTTCCTTGTCCCGCTTTGAAAACATATGCATAAAATTGATACATAAAGGGTGTGAAGTATAACGGAGGATAGAGAAGCGCTTGTCAGTTGAAAGTTCAACTCTTTTATAATACCGAAATGCGGTATCAGAAAGAAATGAATACAGGTACCAACCATAATCATCATCTCCGCCTACATTGTTCCGGAGGTCAATGACGAGGTCGTTTACTCCCTTTTGTCGAAGGGAATCAAATACATTCCTTATGAAGCTGTGGAAATGCTGACCCGCATGGGAAATATCTCTTCCATCGAATGAAGTGATCCTGAGTAAACCGATTTTATCAGCGGTGAGTTGAAACTCCAGAGGCTTTTCCTTTGGTGGGGTGAGTACATTTTTTCCAAAGCGCATTTCAGCAATCTGTTCGATCTGTGGATAATAAAGAGCCGGGAATATATGCTCGGTGAGTAATGGGGATTCGGGTAGAGAATATTGAATGCGGAACCAGAGGGGTTGATTGATTAGCTCCGCATAATAATGGGCAAAGTCTTCTTCCAAAAGATGATATTTTAAGGAAAGGTTATATCCATCGGAAGAAAGATGAGTAATGATCCGGTCAATAATAGAGGATGCCGGTTCTCCGTTGATAGATTTGATCTCAGCACCAGGAACTATACTGCTGTCAGTCGAATAATTTGCCTGGACAAATATCCTCCTGTCAAGAATCTTAACTTTTAACGGGAAGAGGAGACACTTCAGGTCTTCAAAGTCCCGAACAAATTCCTTGGGAAGAAAACAGGGTGTATGCCCACAACCGATCTTGCTGATACAGGCTGAAATTGTTGAATAGAACTGTAGCTCAGTTTCGGGGTTGTTTATGGAAGAGTAGATGCTATCAAAATAAGCATTCATTTTTTGCCGATTGTTGTAGATATAAAGTCCGGGATGTGCTTCTTCAAGGGCTTTACGCAATATCCTAAAATCCTCACGAAGCACTTCGGGCTTGTATTGCTTACCTTCGAGGGAACCGAGTGATGAAGAGCCTGTTTGACCCTGCAGTGTATGAGCTAGGAAAAAAAAACAAAAAGCGAGCTTGCCGTAGTTGATCATCGTAGGCATTGGTGATTCATACAAAGGTACGGAAGGATATTGAAAAATGGAGTGCCTCGTTCAGGCGGAAGGGATGCTTACAAAAAAGTCTTCAGCCAGGCAATTGCTTTCTCTTCGGAAGTGAACATCCGGGTAGGAACCTTAGGTTTATTAAAGTTGATATAACCATTTGCAGTAAGTCTTGTTACTGTGGGATTCACCAGAAGTGCATCAGCCAGGCGGAACCAGGAGTATTCTTGTTCTGCTCCAAAGGCTCTGGCTTCTGGAGTACTCACAGGATTTGCCCGGCTATCCCCAAGTATACAATATGGTTTTCCGCCAGAAAATTTCAATCCAAGGTCAAAGAATTCTTTTACGTCAGCTAAATCCAGCTCCGCACCTTCAAAAAACCGAATAAAGAGTATCCTTTCCTGAAACGTGAGCTCGGCTACTCGTATGGTACACTTTTGAGTCATACTGAATATTAGTATAGTGGATTGAGGCGAAAATAGGAAATAAATTAATGATTTCAAGGGGAGGGAAAACACAATTCGTTCCACCGATGTAAGAAAGGCCGCAACTTTGTATAAGTAAAAAGAAAAACCAGTCCGAATGAGATGGTTAAGGTTAACAAGAATTAACCCATTTACAGAGGAGTTGAGTCTTAAGCTGGTATATTCTATATTAATACTGAAGGACCTCGGCCCGGTTCAATTCAAAATCAATATTTGCCATTCCCCCTTCTTTCAATTCAAATGAATCAGAGGTTTTTGTATAATAATCTGCTTTCTCTGCACGGATAGTATGGGCACCTTTTTTTACAGATCTGAACTGGAAGTGCCCCCCCTCGTCTGATTTGACAACAATCCCTAAGCCAACTAGTGTGACAGAAGCACCTTGAATCGGATTTCCCTGCTCATTGGATCTGATGGTGCCTTTTATCATTCCCCCCTTAATGCCAATATTTGTAAAGGAGCGGCAAAGCAAGTAGTGTTTCAGAAATTCCGGGTCTTTTTTCTTGAAAGAGTCGGCAAGAGGGTCGATAAAGTCGGAGCAGAGTATATTCCCGTCTTTGAAGAGTTGAATAAAGCATTCATTTAGGTTTTTGCGCTGCAGCATGGCAGCCCTGGGGCTTTTAAGAGTAGGAGAGTAGGTGTTAAGAATATGCTTCCATGCACTGAAAATTCCATTTGTCAAACCATAAACTGCAAGCTGTCGGGCCAACGGGTGTATACGATGAAAAAGATTAAGGGCGATGCCCGGAAGTTCTTCGGCAGAAATCTTTTTCAGATCTATCAAGCTGAAGGATAAATCATTTTCGAGGGCAGAGTCTTGAGCGTTTTCTGCAAATGATCTGCATGCAGATACTGCAGAGCTTGTAATCCGGCACAAGGCGAGACGAATATTGTTTTTGTCTCGAGCAGTTTCGCCCGGACGAAGTGAAAGAAGGCTTTCCATTCCGCTAATAGCGGCTATGTGCTGGCCAAGTGTGTTGATACCACTCACAAAAGGAGGAATATTTTCAATTAAATCTGACCTTGTCAGGCAATACTGGTGCACAGCCTTGAACATAGCAAGCTGATTGATTTGGGAAGTAGTCATATAAATAATTAAATTTAAAATGGGATTTAAAGAAGAGAAGCGGGAGAAAGAGATATGGGATTCTCACCCGTTGACTTCAATACATTTTATTAGATCCGAAGAGAAACCGAAAGGAGTCCCTGTTACTCAAAACTGATTTTAATCAACCGCGCAGATCATTCTATAATTGATACAAATATGAAGAAAAAAATCTCAAGAATCAATTTAATTAATGAATCTGGTGTTAATATTTGGGTTTATTTAAGGAGTCAAAGCCGGCAGATTATGAACACATTTATTTACATGCTTTCATAGTGGTAAAATAAGAGTGCGATCAATGAAAAACTTTATATTTGGTATCCTAACTCTCTAATCTCAGGAATATGTCGAGCACCACAAAAGATAAAACCAGTTCTATGAAGTTGAACAATTATGCCTTGGGAAGATGGATTGCTGGGGAAGGGGAAGGTCAGGCCCTTTATAATGCAATTACCGGTGAAGAGATAGCCAAAGCCTCCACTAAGGGGCTCGATTTTGGTGAGATGTGTGAATATGCCCGGAAGGTGGGAGGTCCTAAACTGCGGAAAATGACCTTTCATGAAAGAGGCAGGATGCTGAAGGCCCTGGCTCTATATCTGATGGAGAAAAAGGAGCAGTTCTACAAAGTCAGCTGGGCTACGGGGGCCACGCGGAATGATAGTTGGGTAGATATTGAAGGGGGAATTGGAAACCTTTTTGCCTATGCCAGCCTTCGGAGGCAGTTTCCGGATGAACCGTTTTGTCTGGAAGGCGACCTTATAAAACTGTCTAAAAATGGTACGTTCATCGGTCAGCACATTTGTGTACCCAGACAAGGTGTGGCGATCCATATTAATGCTTTTAATTTCCCGGTTTGGGGAATGCTGGAAAAGGTGGCGGTGAACTGGCTGGCTGGAGTGCCCGCAATTGTGAAGCCTGCTACTGTTACCTCTTTTCTGACGGAAGCCGTTGTGAAGGAAATTGTTGCTTCCGGCATCCTGCCCGATGGAGCGCTTCAAGTGATCTATGGATCTGTGAATGGTATTCTGGATCATGTCAATAATCAGGATGTGGTCACATTTACAGGCTCAGCTTCAACTGGAAAAATGCTGAAATCACATCCACGGATTTTGGAAGAATCTGTTCACTTTAACATGGAAGCCGATTCTTTGAATTGTTGTGTTCTTGGACCTGACGTAGTTCCGGGTTCCCCAGAATTTGAAATATTCATCAAAGAAGTGCAGAGAGAAATGACCACCAAGGCTGGGCAGAAATGTACGGCCATCAGAAGAATTATTGTGCCTGAAAAGATGGTTGAAGATGTCCAGATTGCTCTTGGTAAACGGTTAGCGGGCACCCTTATAGGTGATCCAAATACAGAGGGGGTAAGGATGGGAGCTTTAGCAGGAAAAGCACAACTCAAAGAAGTTCGGGAAAAGGTAGAAATTCTTCAGAAGACGCAGAAAATTGTCTACGGTGATCTTGATAATTTTTCAGTCACCGGTGCTGATAAAACCAAAGGAGCTTTTATGTCTCCTATTCTGTTCCTGAATGAAAACCCGTTTAAATATACCGACGTTCACAGTGTCGAAGCTTTTGGTCCGGTCAGCACGATTATGCCATACAAAAATATGGATGAAGCTATTGAATTGTCCCGAATGGGGAAGGGCTCCCTGGTGAGTTCTATTGTTACCGCGGATGACCAAATTGCAAAGGCTTATGTGTTGGGTGCAGCTTCCATGCATGGAAGGATTCTGATTTTGAATGCCGACTGTGCGAAGGAAAGTACAGGCCACGGTTCCCCTATGCCAATGCTTGTTCATGGAGGACCCGGACGGGCAGGTGGAGGAGAAGAAATGGGAGGAAAAAGAGGTGTTTTTCACTATTTGCAGCGAACAGCTATCCAGGGCTCCCCAACCTCCATCTCCAAAATCAGTAATCAATATCAGTATGGGGGAAAATACATTGAAAAAGACATTCATCCATTCAAGCGGTATTTCGAAGAATTAGAGATTGGAGAAACCCTCATTACGGCAAAACATACTGTAAGTGAGGCAGATATAGTCAATTTTGCAAACGTCAGTGGAGATAATTTTTATGCACATATGGACGCGACTTCCCTGGATGGGACGATCTTTACCGGACGGGTTGCCCATGGGTATTTTGTACTGAGTAAAGCTGCAGGACTCTTTGTCGATGCCAAAAAAGGGCCTGTTTTGCTAAATTACGGTCTGGATGAGTGTCGTTTCACCAAGCCTGTCTACCCTGGAACAACAATCGGAGTGCGATTTACTTGCAAAGAAAAAATTGACCAGGAAAAGAAGACTCCGGAAGATATTGCTAAAGGAATCGTGAAATGGCTCGTTGATGTTTATGATGAAACCGGCGAAACAGTGGCTGTTGCGACCATTCTAACCATGGTAAAAAAGAAGAATCAGTCATAAATTCGAACTAAATCCATTTTTTCTGAGGTTTTGACCGTAAAAAAGAACGCTTTCACCTCCTTCCCGATAGCATTCATCTGCGATTTTTCAACAATCGTAGTCAATTGAGGCTCAGTTGTCTAATAACTGTTATGTTGATAAGATAATTGACTAACTTTACTAGGCAAAAACAACCTCAATGTACGAATCACTCAAACGTTTTGAACAGAAATATGGTCATCTCAAGAAATTGGGCTTCCGTATTAATGGCTTGATCATGATCGATCCGAAACGGAAATCGCATGCGATTGATGTTAGCCGTCCATTGATTTTTGATAGTCGCCTCATTCCCAAAAGGTTCGAAGGCTTACCCGTAAAAAGTAAAATTTATGGGGAACTTCCAGTTGAATTTGCGGTAGACAGAGAGAAAAGGGAGTATGTATGGGCACCTGAACGCTTTGAAAAATATGTTGATCGTTGCAGTGCGGAGATTAAAAAACTTCTGAATAACCCGGCAATGAACAGAAATGATATGTTATCAGCCCTTTGTTTCGGAAATTTCGAAGAACATAAAGTGAAATACCTCCAGTTGATTCAGCAAGGTAAATTTGCTGCATATAGAGAAAATTGAGTTTAAACAATAGGTTAACAAAAAGAGTCCCGGAATTTTCCGGGATTTTTTTTGCTCTAATCATTCAATGGAAAATTCTAATTTAGCAGTCCTCAGCTTGAGGTACACATTAAATACTAGAATAAAATGGAAATATCAGGCACGGTTTCAAGTGCAATCGACAAAGGTATCTGTACCATCCTCTTTTTTCATCCACAGAGCAATTCTCTTCCAGGTCAGTTACTTTACAAGCTTGCAGATGAAATCAAAATCGCTGGACAAAATAAAGAGGTAAGGGTGATCATTCTAAAGAGCCAGGGAGAAAAAGCCTTTTGTGCCGGTGCATCTTTCGGCGAATTGATTTCCATTAAGGATATAGAAACCGGAAAGAAATTCTTCTCAGGGTTTGCTGCCGTGATTAATGCAATCCGACTCGCTCCTAAATTTGTCTTGGTAAGAGTTCAGGGAAAGGCTGTTGGTGGGGGTGTTGGAATAGCATGTTCGGGTGATTATACATTTGCAACGGAAGCAGCGGCGGTAAAACTAAGCGAGCTGGCCATTGGTATCGGCCCTTTTGTAGTGGGTCCGGCAGTGGAACGAAAAGTTGGAACCTCCGCATTTACTCAAATGACGATAGATGCTACGGAATGGCATTCAGCCGAATGGGCCAGAGAAAAAGGAATGTATATGCAAGTGTTTCCGGATATCCTCACGATGGATGCTGCACTTGACAAACTCGCCGTTCAGCTCTCCATATCCAATCCGGAAGCCATGCGCATGTTGAAAAAAATAAGCTGGCACGAAACAGAACACTGGGATTCTCTGCTTCCTGAGCGAGCGGAGATGAGTGGAAAACTGGTGCTTTCGGAGTTTACAGTGAATGCAATAAATAAGTTCAAAGCCAAGAATTAGGTTGCATACGGTGCTCAGTTCTCAACAGGTAGAAGAGCATATTTCTTTCCGTAATACATCATCTGCTCCACAAAATCCATCGGATATTCCACTTTGATATCTTTGATTTTAGTGCCTTCCATTACCGGTGTAAGTTCGGCTTGGATAAATCCCATGTAGGGTGCGATATGAAGTTTTTCGTAACGCGCGAGCACTTCTTTGTGGAGGACAGGATCAACTTTTACTCCATAATTTTCTACCAGATCATGACCTGCTTGATAATCTCCTTCTGATTTGATTCTCTGGATCTCCCTGAGAAGGTCACCAAAAAGCACTCTTAACTTTCCATAATCGTTAATTACGAAATAGGTTTTCCCGTCTCTTATTTTCTTTTCAATCACATTTTCTTTCTTTCCTTTTTCATAAACCCATGCGGCGATGAACTGTCGGTTCCTCATATGTGCCTCTTCCAGATTTTTTCCGGGTTTGAGTCTGCTAAGCTGGACCATCAATCCTTTGGTGATATATTCGTCATAAGCAGCTTTCCCGTAATCAAGAGATTCCATCACGCCGATATCAATCATTTTCTGATCCATCAGGTAATAAAGAGCAACCAGATCTGCCCGACCTTCTTCAAGAGTGCTGGCATAATTTTTTAGAGTTGTGGCAGGCTGTCCTACCCCGGGATTAATCTGCCCAGATGCATGACCGATAACCTCGTGCATATCTGTATGAAGTTTATCTGCATAAGGGGCACATTTTTTTACACGGTTCCGGATTTCATCATTATAATAGAATTCATCGATTACCCCTCCACCCGAAGCATGGTCATAAGAGTCAACAATATTTCCAAGGTTTACTGATTTAGACCCATGTTTTTCCCGGATCCACTCATTATTCGGGAGGTTAATACCAATTGGTGTTGCCGGTGCGGCATCCCCTGATTCGACTGCAACGGTAATGACCTTTGCTGTGATACCGGTCACATTTTTTTTCTTATGTTCAGGCTTCAATGGGCTGTTGTCTTCAAACCATTGTGCATTATCTCCAATCGTTTTGATACGTTTACTCGCTTCCATATCTTTGATCGATACAGTCGATTCAAAGGATCCTTTGTATCCGAGGGGGTCATTATAGACTTCAATGAATCCATTCACAACGTCAATCGTAGAATTAATATCTTTTACCCAAGCGATGTTGTATTCGTCAAAGTCCTTTAGATCACCTGTTTTGTAAAACTTAATGAGCTTCTCAAGCGCATCCTTCTGCTCCGGGTTTTCTGCCAGCGCACTTGCTTTTTCCATCCAGTAGACCATCTTTTCAATGGCCGGAGAATACATCCCACCGACCATCCATTTCTTCTCCACCAGTTTCCCGTTTTCTTTGATCACTTTAGAATTCAAACCGGTCATAACCGGTGTTTTAGAATTCTTATCGGTCATGCCTTCATAAAACGTTTGCACCTCTTCTTGTGTTACACCTTCATAGAAATTAACCGCGGAGGTCTTAACCAGGTCCGATTTTGAATCCAGATTAACTTTCTTCGGGGCAATAGTCGGGTCGTAAATAATAGGACTTATTCTTGTAGTAAAAGAGGTGGTGCTTTCTCCGTTGTGTATCGGGAATCCACTAGGGTCAGAATTCTTGATCAAGTCAGAAAAGTACCCTATGCTGCACTCCGGAAACATCTTGTCTGAGGAATAGTGATGGTGAATACCGCTTGAAAAAAACACACGTTTAGCATACACGAGAAACTTTTTATAATCCTCCGTGGTCTTATCACCTTTGTAAGTACCGATTATATTCTCCAATGTTTTACGAACGGTCAGATTATACTTATAGTTCTGATCCCAGTGTATATCCCTTCCACATAAAGCAGCCTCACAAAGGTCATAGACCATTTCTTTTTGTTTAAGTGTGAGTTCACTGAATCCCGGAACCTGATATCGCAGGATTCTCAAGTCGGCAAACTGATCAGTCTGGTATTGAAAATCAGTATTTGGAGCCATTTTATTCGGAGTTTTAGCCGGGTCCTTAGATTGCGCTCCCTTAGGATCTGTGCCTGGAGGTGTAAAAGAACTGGCCAGGAAGAAAAGGGTTGTAGCTGCAAAAAAGAAGGGTGTCTTCATGATTATTTTATGTAAAATTTAGCGCAAGATCAGGAATATATTCCGTTTTCGGAATTGCGGGCTTTCAAAGTTTCGTGAGGAATTTGAATGAAATCAATTGCTCTAACTAATCTTCCTGTTCATCTGGCTGACTTGGAGATTAACCGAAAATCAGGTTATTTTACTCATGAAAAAGAACGCTCCAAAGAATATTCGTTGCAGTTCAAAAGAGAGAACAGGTTCAGAAGGATGTTCTATGATTTGAAGAATATTGATATAATGTACTGAAATTTGGAAAACAACAGTAATAATACATAAATAAGACTAAGTTTATCATACATTTTATTCTGTAAATAACAGGTTCATGAGTATACCTCTTGCTGGCAATCCAATGAAAAAAATAAATGCTTCTCTTCCGGAAGAGGTACTTCTGAAAGCTTTCGGGCTGATGTGTACCGCCAAGGCGATGTCTGAAATTTATGAGGAGAATAAGGAAGTTACTGCAAGGTATGTGCATGCTACCTCCAGAGGGCATGAAGCCATTCAACTTGCAATGGGTTTACAACTTAAGCCTCAGGATTATCTTTCTGCATATTACAGAGACGATAGTATCCTGCTTGGTATCGGAATGAAACCTTACGAACTCATGCTTCAGTTATTAGGAAAGCGAGACGACCCTTTTTCAGGGGGGCGGACTTACTATTGTCACCCTAGTCTGAAGAGAGACGGAATGCCGAAAATACCGATGCAGAGTTCTGCCACCGGTATGCAAGCCATACCTACCACCGGCATTGCCATGGGTGTGCAATACAGAGAAAAGACTGGGATGGATGATGCGAGTGCCCTGGATAAGCCTGTTGTAGTTTGTTCATTGGGAGATGCTTCAATTACAGAAGGAGAGGTAGCTGAGGCGTTTCAGATGGCAGTGCTCAAAAAGCTACCGATCCTCTACCTCGTCCAGGATAATGAATGGGATATTTCTGCCAATGCAAAAGAGATCCGGGCACAAGATGCAGCCGAGTATGCCAGAGGATTTAAGGGACTGGAAGTGAGAAGCATCAATGGGAGCGATTTTATTAAATCATATGAGACGATCAGAGAGGTATTGGAGATTATCAGGAAGGAGCGAAGACCCTTTCTTATTCATGCAAAAGTTCCTTTGTTAAATCATCATACTTCCGGAGTTAGAAAAGAATGGTACCGTGATGACCTGGAAGAGGCCTCTCTGCGTGACCCTTTTCCGATGCTCCGCAACCAAATGATTGTTGCAGGTTTCGAGGTGAAGCAATTGAATGAAATTGAAAAGCATGCTAAGCAGGATGTTGCTGGCCAGTATCAGGAAGCACTGAAAGCTGATGATCCCCAACCAGAGGACTTATTTCTGCACGATTATGCACCTACACCGGTGACTGAGGAAAAAGGAATACGCGCACCTGAAGGAAAACAGCCCACAGTGATGGTAGACTCGGCTCTCTTTGCAATACGTGAACTGATGGCAAAGCATCCGGAATGCCTGTTATATGGACAGGATGTAGGTGGCAGGCTTGGTGGAGTATTCCGGGAAGCTGCAACGCTGGCTCAGCAATTCGGTGATAACCGGGTCTTTAATACACCAATTATGGAGGCTTTCATCATCGGTTCTACCGTTGGAATGAGTGCCGCCGGATTGAAACCCATTGTAGAGGTTCAGTTCGCTGATTATATCTGGCCGGGGTTGAATCAACTTTTTACCGAAGTCAGCCGATCGTGTTACCTCAGTAATGGTAAATGGCCGGTGAGTTGTATTATTCGGGTTCCAATTGGCGCTTACGGAAGCGGGGGGCCTTATCACTCTTCAAGTGTTGAAAGTGTAGTGGCCAATATCCGTGGGGTCAAAATTGCATACCCCTCCACCGGCGCCGATCTGAAAGGTCTTATAAAAGCAGCTTATTACGACCCTAATCCAGTAGTCATTTTTGAGCACAAAGGACTATACTGGAGCAAGATAAAAGGCACGGAAGATGCGAAAACGATTGAACCTGACGAAGATTATATCATACCTTTTGGTAAGGCAAGGATCGTGCAGGAGGCGGAGGGAGGTCAAGAACAATCTTCCCTTACCATTATTACGTATGGAATGGGAGTTTATTGGGCCAAGAATGCCGCAGTAGGATATCCTGGTCGGGTTGAAATTCTGGATCTACGCACACTGAACCCTCTGGATGAAGCTGCCATTTTCAGTTCAGTCAGAAAACATAACCGTTGCCTAGTCTTAACTGAAGAATCTGCAAATAATAGTTTCGCTCAGGCCCTCGCAGGGCGTATTTCGGAAGCTTGCTTTGCAAGTCTGGATGCTCCTGTTAAAATTATGGGTGCAGAAAACCTTCCTGCGATCCCACTCAATTCGGTTCTGGAAGCCAGGATGCTTCCTAACGCAGCTAAAGTTTCTGTGTTGATCGGGGAGCTCCTATCATACTAAGTGAACCCAGCCCTGTTTGGCGGGACCATAAAATGAGACTATATCTGATAGTATTGATTGCTTTGCTTCTTGCAGAAGTAGACGGGAATGCCCAGGACTCTGTCCGTAAACCGAATGAGCTATCCGCGTTCCGATACATTTCCCATGACTATGACAATGATGTATTTACGAACACTGACATTTATTATACCCAGGGGATCCGATATGAACTGGTTTTTCCGGCATTAAGGAAAAACCCCCTTTCACATGCCCTACTCGGGTTTCGGAAGAATTCGGTGAGGCATTATGGGATTACACTGGACCAGAAATGCTATACTCCCACCCATTTGCGGAGTGACTCCATTTTGCATGGCGACAGGCCCTACGCCTCCGTTCTCTTTGCAGGAGCATTCCTTACATCAAATGATGAAGCCAATAAGCAGCGGCTTAAGTCAGAACTGGATCTGGGTGTAACAGGGCATTGTGCGCTTTGTGATGATGAACAGAAGGCGATTCACCGTGTTCTGGTGGATCCAATTCCTCAGGGTTGGGGATATCAGATAGGCCAGGATGTAGTAATCAATTATTCTCTCACCTATGATAAAGGAATTATCAATGCCAAGTATGTGAATTTTATTTTGGAAGGAAAGGCAGAGGCAGGTACGCTGAATGATGAGGTGACCGCAGCGGGGTTGTTTCGGTTGGGTAAAATGTACTCCTATTTCTCTGCCATCAGGGCAGGTGAAAATGCCGAGGCTAAGAAGTTTTCATTTTATGGATTTGCCCGTGCTTGGGTGGAGGGTGTGGGTTACAATGCAACTCTTCAAGGCGGAGTCTTTGATCAGGGTAGTGTTTATACAATACCCAATCGTGATGTGGAGCGGTTGGTTTATGGATATCAGTACGGCCTTATTTTTTCATACAAAAAATTAGGCCTTGAGTATTCCTTAATTCACATTACTCCTGAGTTCCGCACCGGAATGATGCATGCATGGGGCAAAATAAATATCACAGTCGCTTTCTGAAATAAATGCTCATTCTGACATCAGGAATTCCATATAACTCCGTAGCTTATCTTTGTTTTTGCGGGCAAAATCCTGGTATTGAGCATTGAAATCGATGTGATACTCACTGAGCATCACATAGCAATCCAGGTAACCGGCCTCCTGCATTTTCCTGGCAGAGATAAATTTGTCTACTGAGGTTTTCTTTAACATATATTCCCAGGAGAAAATCTCTGAATAGGTTGATTGAGTGAGGTTGTTTTTTTTAATGATGATTCCGTCTTTGTTGCAATACTGCTCAATAATCGAAAATCCGTTTATATATTCCATCCAGTCACGGTCTCCTTTTTCATTCAGTGGCTGATCACCAACTGTGTTTGGGAAAACAACACGCTCCTGCCAATGCCGGTCGAATGAATGGTTATTTGCTCGGGCGATGGACTGGAGTTTAAGGAACATGCTAACATCGGGGTAAAGAATGATAGCCTCTATGGCTTCATGCTTGGCCTGATCTATTTCCTGCAACTGAAAGAGAGCATCTACAAGGTATTTACGGGGTTCCTGAAGATAAGGCCTTTGCCTTATACATTCGCGAAAGGTACCTGTAGCAAGCAGGAATTCTTTGTTATAGAAATAGGCATTACCCAGATTAATTCGTGCACTGAAAAAAAGACTGTCATATTTAAGTGTTTGACTAAAAAACTGAATCGCATCCGCATAGTTTTGTTTCCCGAGGGCCTCTTCCCCCAATTTAAACTGTAGCATAGCTTTGGGCAATTCAGAAGAGTCAGTTGAAGGAGGATCGAGGACACAGGTTCTCAGAAGCATCGAAGGGAGTTCAGCATCTGAACAACGCAGCGTGGCTTCTCTCCAGGTATTAACAGACCGGTTGAAGTAGCGTAAGGAGGGCCTTCCATCATTCATAATGCGTACAAAGATCCGGTCAAGACTGTCTCTTCTGCTCCTTTCCGCTGAGTTGGGCTTATAAGTAGAATCAGGTTTTGCAAGGCTGAAGATCATATCTTGCTGACTGCGTACGTAATAATTTCGAATCTGGACCTGGGAAAGTAAATCCCATACCGCACTCGAATTAGGATATCTTTTGCTGAGTGGAAGAAGAAGTTTTTCAGCATCATCGAATTTCAGCTGTTCGTATTTTTTCTCGGCCAGGCTGTAGCGTCTCTGGTCCCTCCGGGAAAACTGGGCAGAGGCGGAGGCTGTAAAGAAGAAGAGTAGGATGAATAATGAAGCCCTGAAGGAATACATTTAATTTCCGGAAATGGTTATCCCTAAGTTAAGCAATTTCTGTTTCATTATTCTCTTCAACATACTGTTAGCCCCTATTCCGGTCTGAGTCTCATAGATATTTTCTTAACTTTACCACTCATGTTTCTCCCCAGACTCCGGCATATCTGTTTTCTTCTCTTGTGCTGTTTTTCAGGATTATACCTGCACGCACAGCAGGAAATTACCCTCCGGGGAAGGGTGACGGAGTTCGGAACGAACGACGGCATGCCTTATGTCAATGTGTATTTCAAAGGAACTCTTTCAGGAACGACAACAGATTTTGAAGGATATTATGTACTTAAAAGTACCTTCCTCACAGATTCCTTAACTGCCAGATACCTGGGTTATCGGGCACGAAGTAAAAAAATCAGGAATACAGAAAAGGTGCAGATAGTAGACTTCCAGCTTGTGAAGGATTCCAAGATGCTGGAAGGAGTGGTTATCCATCCGGGAATAAACCCGGCTTTGAGAATAGTTCAAAATGCTATCGACAACAAAAAGAAATACGACAAGGAAAGCCTGAATCATATTCACTACAAAAGTTACACGAAGACAGAAGCGGATATTGATAATATGACTAAAAAAATCAGGAGATGGCCAATCTTTCACCCGCTGGTTAGTATGTACGACAGTATGGATGTCATTGCAGGTGATAGTAAGGCCAACCTTCCTGTCTATTTTGCAGAAGTAGTTTCAGATGTTTATTATCAGAAAGACCCGCGTAAGAAGAGGGAGAATGTGAAAGCCATTCACATGAACTTTGTGGGAAAGAAAGATGGGAGTGCTGCCTCACAGCTCACCGGCTCTGATTTCGACAATTATAATTTCTACAGTGATAATGTAGATATTCTTAAGAAACCGTTCCTCTCACCTCTGGCTGACAATGCAATGAATTTCTATAGATATTACCTAATAGACAGCGCATTAACAGGGACACGATATACCTATAAAATTAATGTGATGCCACGAAACATCCATGACGCCGCGTTTACAGGGTTCATTTGGATTGCTGACAGTTCATGGGTACTCAAGCAAGTGGATCTGGAAATCCCGAAAGAAGCCAACTTCGATCTCGTTGAAAGGGTCCATATTCAACAGGAACTGATTCCCACTTCGGCCGGTCCATGGATGCCTTCGAAAACAAGGATCCTTATTGATTATGTCGACCTCACTGAAAATTTCGTGAGCATGGTTCAGAAGATTTATCAGAATAGTTCAGAATATGTCGTGGATCAACCGATGACCGGGGAGTTCTTTGAAAAGAATACCGATTTTGCAGAAGACGCATTGCTCAAGAGGAATACCTACTGGGATTCTCTCCGGCCCGAGCCTTTGTCTAAGCTGGAGGCTATGAATTTTCAGGTAATAGATACCGTACGGATGATTCCAATTATCAAAGGAGGGGTGAATACTTTGTATTTTTTATTCATGGGTTATGTCACCGTAGGGCCGATCGATCTCGGCCACTATATTAATGCCTATTCTTATAACAGCTATGAAGGGAATAGGGTAAGGCTTGGATTCCGGACAAACAATAAGGTCAGCAAAAGCTGGATCTTCAGAGGATATGGGGCTTATGGATTTCAGGATAAAGGCTGGAAATATAATCTTCAACTCGAAAAAATCATCTCCCGGTTTCCTTGGACTAAAGCCGGTATAGAATATAGAGACGATGTAGAGCGGGTCGGAACAGCCTTTGATTATTCAACCGGACAGACCATTGGAAATGCAAACAATGCACTCTATAACACCAGTTATGCTTTTGGAGATCTCCGGCAGTTCGTTCGTAAAAATGAAGCCCGTGCATGGTATGAAACAGAAGTGACGAAAGGACTCACAGAACGAATCACCTTCCAGAATGTCAGAACCTTTCCACTGTTCCCATTTACTTTTGGAAATGATCCATTCAATATTTTTCAGCAGAAAAATTATTCCATTACAGAACTGGTATTCGATACCCGTTTATCCATGGGTGATCTGTTTATTCAGAACGGTAATGAGCGTATGAAATTCGGTTCCTCCAAGAAGCCCGTATTCGATTTTAATTATACCATGGGCATCAAAAACCTTTTTGGAAGCGATTTTGAATATCATAAACTCACCTTCTCCGTGAGTCAGCTTGTAAAGTGGGGAATACTCGGCAGTACGAGCTATTCCATCTCCGCAGGAAAGGTTTTTTCCGCAGTGCCCTATACATTACTTGAAATACATCGGGGAAATGAAACACCATTTTATTCCTCAACAGCCTTTAACCAGATGAATTATTTCGAGTTTGTAAGCGACCAGTTTGTGGAACTGCATGTGCAGCATTATTTCATGGGACTGGTCTTTAACCGCCTTCCACTCATCAAAAAGTGGAATCTGAGGGAAGTGGTTACCTGTAATGCTGTATATGGCTCCTTAAGCAGTAATAACCGTGACTTCAATCAGAATAATCTCTTTAGTGAATTGAATAAGAAACCTTATGTGGAAGTTGGAGCCGGAATCACTAATATTTTCGACATTCTCCGTTTTGATTTTATCTACCGGGCCACTTATAACGACTCCCAATACATAACGCAATATGCCTCCCAGAACCCGGGTTACGGGATCAAAAACTGGGGAATCAAAGTTTCTCTCCAGTTCATGCTCTAGTCCGATTTAGTTCATTCTAATGTGTTGATATTCATAGCCCTAAGGCTATTAACTTGTCTTGTTAACAATATATTAAAATTGGAAGTCGCTAAAAGCGAAACATTTGATTCAATAGTTCGTAACAGAGAAAGAAATAACGTACATTAGCTTATTACTTAAGACCAACTACTCAATCGTTTTATATTTAGCGTGACATTATTTTGAAAGCAAGTATCATACTTGCCTTCTTGAATTTTGTCTACAACCTTGTCCAGATGAAAAAAATTATTCCTCTTTTCTTATTTATTTTCATCATCGGAGTGGGACAAATTACTGCTCAGAGAAAAAGTGTAAGTCCTCAGCATACCGATCGTTCGATTTGTTATATCTCCTTCCATGGAGTTCAATCATTGAGCGATGTTGAAAAGGTGAGAGATTCCATTTCAGCCTTGCCTGGGGTGATACAATTCAAACCTCGTTTTAAGCCTGAAAATAATACAGGAGAAATCATGTTGAGTATACGTGAAAAGCTTGACGATCCTGAATCCCGTCCTGTCTTTGATGCAGTAAGAGTGAAAAAAATTCTGGGTGGTTTTGGTTACGATGTAATCGGAATATCATTTCAGCCTATCGACCAACAATGACAGTGTCTGATCTGAAAAATTGAACATGAAGAGAATAGCGGGTTTATTTATTTTATTGTTGGAGCTGGCATGTTATTCAGCTAGAGGACAGGCTACAACCAATTCAGAATCATTCGACAATTTATTTCGTCCCCCGTCCTGGAGTGGAGGTGCTATCTCCGGTGGATATGACTGGGCACAATTTACTACAGGTACCCATTCCGGAACCGGTGGTGCTTATTATGATTCTTATGATGCAGCTGCCGGATCAAATGCAACCCTGGTGTCCCCTTCCTTTTCATTGGGCTGTCAGGTTGGTGGCCTTTCGGTGAGTTTCTGGATGTACCGGGATAATCAGTATACTGCTTCAGTGGATCGCTTGGAGGTGTATATTAATACAACTCCAAATCTCGCCGGTGCTACTTTACTGGGTACCGTGAACCGGCCCAATACAAGCGCTCCTGCAGCAGCAGCGAATACCTGGAATCAATATACCTTTGCTGTTCCAGCCGGAATTACAGGAGCCACGGAGTATATTGTTTTAAATGCCGTAAGCCAATATGGTACCTATATTTTTATAGATGATGTGACCTGGCCATCTTACCCTTGCGCCAGTGGAGGACCTGCGAATGATTATTGCAGCGGTGCTACCCCAGTGACTTGCGCCGGAAGTCCTTACGCGGGTAATACCACCTTAGCTACCACTACCGGTGATCCTACTACTTATTGTGGTTTCACCCCTGGAGCACCGGGTGTGTTTTATGTGCTTGCCGGAACCGGACAGAATGTTACCGCGAGTGTTTGCGGTGCTGCTTTTGATACCGAAATTCAGGTTTATAGCGGGAGCTGCGGTGCCCTTGCCTGTGTGACAGGTAATGATGATTATTGTGGTTTTCAATCCCAGGTTACCTTCCCAACTTCGGTTGGAACGAATTACTACATCATGGTGGATGGATTCAGCGGAGCTAAAGGCGCTTTCAGCCTTGCTCTGACTTGTGCCGCTCCGGCGGTAGCCAATGACGATTGTGTGAACGCAACTCTCGAAACCCAGGGCGCTGCCTGCGGAACCTTTGCCGGAAATACAACCGGGGCTACTCCTGACATTACAGGTTGCAGCGGAACAGCCACATCTGATGTCTGGTACAAGTTTGTAGCCACATCCACAGGAGCACAGATTACGATGACTCCAAGCGCTGGAATGGATGCCGTCATTGAATTGTTTTCAGGCAATTGTGCTGGACTTACGTCTTTACACTGTCAGGATTTGCACGGGATCGGGGTTGCAGAAGTAATGAATTGGACAGGATTAACCGTTGGAGTCACTTATTATGTTCGGGCCTATGATTTTGCCGGTGGAGCGGGTGCGTTTACGATGTGTATCGCTCAGCCACCGGCTCCACCTGCAAATGATGATTGCGCCGGTGCGATTGCTATAGCTGTAAATGTGGCCTGCGCCAATACGGCTGGTACCACAGTAAATGCCACCTCTTCAGCCGCCGGATGCTCCGGAACAGCTGCTGCAGATGTATGGTATAAGTTTGTTGCCGTCAATTCTTCGGCAACCGTCACTGTCACCCCTTCGGCAACCATGGATGCAGTGTTTCAGGTATACTCCGGTGCTTGCGGTGCGCTTGTTTCCATGCAATGTGAAGATGTGCTCGCAACAGGAGGGACAGAGACCTATAATTTTGCAGGCTTAACGGTTGGAAACACTTATTATGTAAGGGTCTATGATTATCTGGGAACCCAGCAGACCTTCAATATTTGTGTGTATGGCCCTGCCGCAGCAGTTATACCTTCAAATGATCAACCTTGTAATGCTATTGCCCTCCCGGCAGTTACTACTGCATGTAATTACCTGAGATTTACGAATCTTCACGCCACACAATCGGTCGGTCCTCCTGTGCCCTCTGGATGTATCGGAGGCTCTGGAGGTAGTGCGGGATTTGTGGGAGGTGGGGACGACGTCTGGTTCAGTGTGGTTTGTCCTGCCTCCGGGCAATTAACAATCACCCCTGAGCCTTATGGCCAAATAGCAGGAGAGATCGAGGATGGTTCCATGGCATTATATAGCGGAGCCTGTGGTGCATTAACTCAGGTTTATTGTTCCAGTGATAATGCTGGATTCCCGAATGGACCTGGAAGTGTACCTTTCAATCAATGGCTGCCCTTTATTAATCAGACGGGACTTACACCGGGTAATACTTATTACATCCGTTACTGGGCATTTAGCACTGCAAATGATGGTCCATTCGGACTCTGTGTACAAACCACTACAAACGACGCTTGCGCAAATGCCCTTTATGTCTGTGACCTGAACGGATACAGTGCCTCTACAAGCAACGCATTTACGCCAGACTTTCCGGGTGCCGGGGCCACTCAAATGAAAGGGAATGACCAGGTATGTTGTTGGGCAACAAATGGAGGGGCAAATTCAGGGGGTGTCTTTGGTAAAAAAGATGCAGCCGGAGATATCAATACGAGCAAAGCAGGTTTGGAGGAAGGCGTCGGACGGTACGACGTAACCATTGACAATAATTCCTGGATTCGCTTTACCGCTGCTAGTACAAAAGTGGTAATTACCGTGGCTGTCGGAGAGTGTTATAAGAATGCGGCTTATCCCTCTGGTGGCGCACAATTTCAGGTGTTTTCCGAATCGGCATGTACCAATTTCGTTCCGGTATCCGCCTTTCTGGAAGGTACCACCACCTTTGTAATGACCATCGATAACCTGACTGTCGGAAGTGACTATATGCTGATGGTGGATGGTTTTGCGGCTGATGTATGTAACTATACGCTCACCGTAAATTCGGGTGTGGTATTCCCAGCAATTGTTCCGGACTCCAATCCGATGTGTGTTGGAGATAATGATAATCTGACCGCGCCCGCTGGAGCCACTTCTTATTACTGGCCTCAAACCGGTGAAACTACCCAGGTCATTACCGTGCAGCCTGCCTCTACCACTACCTATACTTGTATTGTTACCGGTAGCTGTAATGAAAGGCAAACATTGACAGCGACCATAACAGTCAGTTCTGACTGTGCCCCGCTTCCTGTGGAGTTGCTTTCTCTAAGCGCAAAATATGATGGAGATATAGCACGTGTCCTTTGGGCTACCGCTTCTGAAACCAACAGCTCCTCCTTTACCGTAGAACGCTCTGAAGACGGAATCAATTTCAATCCAATAGGTAGCGTTCCTTCGAAAGCCCCTGGTGGAAACAGCTCGGTTCCTTTGAATTATCATCTGCTGGACCCATCGGCAAAAAATGGTGTCTTTTATTATCGTCTCAAGCAAACCGATCTGAATGGAGATTACAAGCGCTCCCAGATTGTCAGTCTTGATCTTACGAATGACAAAGCCTCTTTCGGTGTTCACCCGAACCCTACTACTCATCTTTCGGATATTACCTACTACTGCTACGATTCGGAAGTGGATTACCTGAATGTTTATGATCATCAGGGTAAGCTCATTATGACCCGGGAAATTTCTTCCATCAAAGGAAAGAATTCAACACCGGTTGACCTGAGTGAACAGCCTTCCGGAATCTATTTCATCTCCCTGCATGCCAATGGCAAGGCCTATGAGGTGAAATTGGTTAAAGAACGGGAGTGACCTGTAACTCCTCCTCCAGCACCTTCTCTATTTCTCCGAGTGAGTGATAAAGCGCCTGAAACGATTCTATCACAAAGTATTTTTCCTGGAAGACATCCGTACGGAACGAGGAACGCATGATCGCCTTCACATCAAAATCAGGGTGTGCTGGTTTCTCACTCAGGCTGAAAATCGTTTCTCCAAAAGAGGAAATAATCCCTGCCCCATACACTTTCAATTTCCCATGTTCACGTATAAGGCCGAACTCAATCGTAAACCAGTAGATCCTTCCAAGTAATTCGATAGCCCGTGGATTTGCAGCATGTTTTTTGGCCAGCGCCGCAATGCCCAGAAAGAAATTGGTGTACGCCTCATTACTCAGTAAGGGTACGTGCCCGAATACATCGTGGAACATATCGGGTTCTTCCAGATAATCCAGTTCGCTCATCTTTCTCAACCAGGTGGTTGCCGGAAATTTTTTCACGGAAAGCAGATCAAAGAATTCCTTTTGAGGAATAATGCTTGGAACCACTTCCATGCTCCAACCTGTTATTCCACCCAGAACGGAATCAAGTTTCTTAAAATCAGGAATTTCATCTCTTTTGAACCCGACCGTCCTTAATGCCTCCAGAAAAGATTCGGATGCATGTTCTTCCAGGTTCCTGATCTGCCGGTCGAATAAGGTCTGCCATACCAGGCGATCTTCGGCGGTGTAATGGTCATAGTGCTGTTTCATTTTTTAGGGTGTTGATGTTTGTTAAACTAGGGAAATAAAAAAATCCCGGTCCTTTTGGAACCGGGATGTCATATGATCTTTAGTTAGTTAGCTGCAGAAAGAGCAATAGACACCTGTTCCGGGAGTAGACTCCGGATAATAATAAGTGCTATTGTGAATTTTCTTCATTGGTCTTGTATTAAAACAAATGTATTACATTTTTTGAAATAAAGCCTAAGCAGCGACGAAAATCCTGAAGAAATTATATTTTTGCAAATATTTATTCAGATATGGCAAAATTCCACACCCTTAAGATAGCGGATGTCAGGCGCGAGACGGCCGATTGTGTTTCCATTGCATTTGAAGTTCCCGACAACCTGAAGGAAGAGTTCAATTATATTCAGGGGCAGTATCTTACTCTTAAACTTAAGGTAAAAGGAGAGGAGATCCGCCGTTCTTATTCATTATGTAGTAGCCCCACGGCCGACAAGGAATTACGTATAGCTATCAAAAAGGTAAAGGATGGTAAAGGTTCCGGCTTTCTGAATGGAGAAGTAAAAGCCGGAGACAAGATGGAGGTGATGACCCCGATGGGGAACTTCCATACACCAATGGATGCAGGAAAAAAGAAAAACTACATACTTTTTGCTGGTGGAAGCGGGATCACTCCGATGCTTTCCATAATCAAAACGATTCTTCTGGATGAACCCCAAAGCACGATGCATTTGTACTATGGGAACAGAGATGAGGCTTCTGCCATTTTTAAGAAATCACTCGATGATCTCTCTCTTTCCAATGCGGCCCGATTCAGAATTACTCATGTCCTTGAAAATCCTTCTGGATCGGTTGATGCCATTAATAGAGGTATACTTAGTAAAGAAAAAGCAAGTGCCCTGCTGGCTGCCGAAAGTGGCATTGGAGCAGATACGGAGTACTTCATCTGCGGCCCTGGCCCAATGATGGAAAATGTGAAACAAAGTCTTCAGGAAAGGAAAGTGGATGATAAAAAGATCCACATCGAATATTTTACAGCTGTTATCGATGCAGTAAATAAAGCAGAAGCTTCGAATGGCTCCGGTATGATGAGTCACGTCACTGTGATTATGGATGGAAAAGAAACCGAGTTTGATCTTAGCAGCGAAGGGATGGTTATTCTCGATAAGGCGATTGACGAAGGAGTGGATGCTCCTTACGCCTGTAAAGGAGCTGTCTGTTGTACCTGCAGAGCTAAATTGCTGGAAGGGAAAGTGCGAATGGACAATAACTATGCGCTCACAGATTCAGAAGTAAAGGAAGGATATATACTCACTTGCCAGTCGCACCCACTCACTCCAAAAGTAGTGGTGGATTATGACTAGAGCAGGACTGTCGCTCCCTTACTTTTTGAAAGCCGGTTTATCTTAATACCCCTGAATGAAAATCAATATCATTGGTGCAGGAATTTCGGGCCTTACAGCCGGCTGCTACCTGCAGATGAATGGGTATGAAACCGAAATTTTCGAGAAGCACTCCATCCCCGGAGGGCTTTGTACCAGCTGGCATAAAGGTGAATTTACGATAGATGGTTGTGTGCATTGGATTCTGGGTTCCGATGAGGGAAG
Source organism: Bacteroidota bacterium (assembly GCA_003153435.1). Lineage (GTDB taxonomy): Bacteria > Bacteroidota > Bacteroidia > Palsa-965 > Palsa-965 > Palsa-965. The sequence continues at coordinate 2,127 of PLYR01000098.1, read as the reverse complement.
TTCTTTCTACAAGATGTGGTCAGAACTTCTGGATATGAAAGTTATCCCTTTTAAAAACCATGACGAAAGACTCGAGCTGGAAGTAGAGAAGACCCGTGATAAAAACGGGAGCAATATTTTCCATCTCTACACAAATCTCACCCGCCTTCAGGAATACCTCATAGACCTTGCCCCTGAAGACACAAAAGTCATAAAGAGTTTTATCAAACCCATGCGTATTATGCAGAAGTTTGATCTCCCTCCTGTCATGGACGATCTGCCGCTGATCCCTTCCATCATTCAGGGAATCAAAATGTCGAAATATCTTGAATTTCTTTACTGGTTCCTGAAGCTGAAAAAGCAAACCAATTTCACAATAGCAGAAAAACTGAAGAACCCATTTTTGAAGGAGAGCTTCCAGCTTCTTTATGACGGGGAGGAAGTCAATATGATGATCCTCACTATGCCACTCTCCTGTTTCGATAAAAAGAGTGCAGGATACCCAATAGGGGGCTCCTTGAGTTTTGCAAAAAGATTGGAGCAGCGCTACCTGGAACTGGGAGGAAAAATACACTATCGGACTCCGGTCAAGAAAATTATTGTTGAAAATAATGAGGCAAAAGGGCTTTTGGTCAGGAATGATAAGATACATTATTCGGATATCACTATTTCGGCTGCCGATTGGTACTACACCGTTTTCGAAGCCCTGGAAGGAAAATATGTCGATCAGGGAATCCTTGATCTAAGAGACCTGAAAAAGCTGGAAGTGTTTTATTCGGTCATGCAGTTTTCATTCGGACTTAACGGAGATTTTCAGGATGCACCTCATTTCTCACGCTTCCCTCTTGAAGAGGAGTTGATCTCCCCGGATGGTACAAAGTACAAACGCCTCGAGGTACATATATATAATTACGATCCTACCTTAGCTCCTAAAGGTAAGACGGTAGTAACTGTCAGCTTTTATACTACTAACCGAGAATTCTGGATCAATCTCCGAAAGAATGAAAGACCTAAATATCGTCAGGCAAAAGCAGAGTTTCAGGAAAAGATAATTACACTCCTTGATAAGCGTCTCGGAGGAATCCGTGATAAAATTGAAATGACAGATGTAGCGACCCCAGCTACCTTTCAGCGCTATACCAATAATTGGAAAGGAAGTACTCAAGGATGGCTGCCCGGAAAGAACCTTCTGGCTCCATCACCTGTTCAGCATGAGCTTCCAGGACTGCGCAACTTCTATAATTCAAGCCACTGGAACCAACCCGGAGGAGGACTTCCCATTGCCATCAGTACCGGAAGAAGTATTGCAAAGCTGATTACAAAAAAGGATAAGAAGCGGTTCAAGACGAAATAGCCAACCCTTCAAGTAAAGGAGTGGCGCCAACCTTTTTACTCACAAGGACCTGCTCGAGGTGGCGTGAACCCCTCTGTTTTTTTGTACCTTTGCATTCTCATGCGCAAAAGCCTGAAACGTTTCTTCCTCATCTCCTTAGGTCTTATCCTTCTCTTCCTTGGATACTTTGCATGGGCAGTCATTAAGTTTCCTCCAAAAATAGAAGACCGGAGCTCTGAAAAGCTGGTTCGCAAAGAAGTGAGTAAAGATTTTTATACTATTGGCCGAAACTGGTTACGGAAAAATGCTGCAGGAACATGGGAGCTCTATGTGGAGGGCGATGATTTTGAAAGGGGAGTAATCTATGGGAAGCTCACCAAAGAGCTTGCCGAAAAGCAGGAAATTGCTTTTGTTAATCAGATTCAGGAACTCGTGCCTTCCCGTTCTTACCTCAACTTTCTGAAATACTTTGTGGCTTATTTTAACCGGAATCTGGATGAATATGTAACAGACGAATACAAAAGAGAGATCTATGGAATCTCACTCTCTGCATCCGATCTCTACGATGACATCGGGCCGAAATACCAGCGTATGCTAAACTATCATGCGGCACATGATATCGGCCATGCTTTGCAGGATAAGAATATGACGGTGGGATGTACCGCATTCTCGGTTTGGAATTCCAAATCGGCCGACTCCAAACTGATGATTGGTCGGAATTTTGATTTTTATTCCGGTGATGAATTTGCGAAAAACAAACTGGTTTGTTTCTTTAACCCGGCCAAGGGATACAAGTTTTCTTTTGTTTCCTGGGC
>PLYR01000132.1 GCA_003153435.1 Bacteroidota bacterium | reverse complement strand
TCTGGAAATTCATTAAAGACAAATTAATTCTTCCTTACCTTGATCTGGATATTAAATATTATGACCTTGGAATGGAAAACAGGGATGCTACGAATGATCAGGTGACCATTGATTCTGCTGAAGCCATTAAAAAATACCATGTAGGAATAAAATGTGCAACTATTACACCCGATGAAGTCCGTGTGGAAGAATTCAAGTTGAAACAAATGTGGAAATCCCCTAACGGTACTATCCGCAATATTCTCGATGGAACTGTTTTCCGTGAACCAATCGTTTGTAAGAATGTACCTCGTCTTGTGCCAAACTGGACAGCTCCAATCTGTATCGGACGTCACGCTTTCGGAGACCAATATCGCGCAACCGACTTCGTCACCAAGGGAAAAGGAAAACTCACTATTACTTTTACTCCGGAAGCCGGTGGCACAGCACAATCATTTGAAGTATATAATTTCAAGGGGGACGGGGTTGCTCTGGCTATGTATAATACAGATGAATCAATCCGCGGTTTTGCCCATTCCTGTTTCAATATGGCCTTGGACAAAAAATGGCCACTTTACCTCAGCACGAAGAATACTATCCTTAAAAAATACGACGGACGTTTTAAAGATATCTTTCAGGAAATTTACTCCAAAGAATACGAGGCTAAATACAAGGCTGCTGGGATTATTTACGAGCATCGTCTTATCGATGACATGGTGGCTTCTGCCCTCAAATGGAACGGCAATTTCGTCTGGGCATGCAAAAATTATGATGGAGATGTACAAAGCGATACTGTGGCACAAGGCTTCGGATCACTTGGGCTCATGACTTCTGTTCTTGTTACACCTGATGGAAAGACCATGGAAGCAGAAGCGGCTCATGGAACTGTGACTCGTCACTTCCGTGATCACCAAGCCGGTAAACCAACTTCTACCAATCCGATTGCATCTATCTTCGCCTGGACCCGCGGACTTGAATTTCGGGGCAAGCTCGATAATAACCAGGAACTCATTCACTTCTGTCATGCACTGGAACAAGTTTGTGTGGAGGTTGTGGAAAGTGGCAAAATGACCAAGGACCTGGCTGTTTGTATTCATGGAAATAAAGTGAAGCATGGAGAAAATTTTCTGTATACAGAAGAATTCCTGAATGAGCTTGATGCCAAATTGAAATTGAAACTGAATAAATAATAGTTCACGAACAGCAATTCGTTAAGAGAGCATCTATAAAGGTGCTCTCTTTTATTTTGCAATAATAGTATGCATGTAGGTCGAAATAACATCTTCAAACGATTCATATAACAATTTCACGGTAAGCACTATCTTTACAAAATGACCCGAATTTGGATTGCTTTTTTTTCGTTTTTCCTTTCCTTCTTTTGCCAAGCTCAAATTAAAAGTTCGGATGAACTAATCGATGCCATGCTGCATAAATACGCAGGCAAGATGTGCAAAACCCTCTGCTTTACCCAAAATACATACCGTCCAAACGATTCCCTCAACATGCACATGACCTGGTATGAGGCTATCGAATTTCCCGATAAATATCGAATCGATTTCAACAGTATTAGTAAAGGAAATGCTGCCTTGTTCCGAAACGATTCTGCATTCCGTTTTCGGAAAGGGATACTGCAAGATACCAGGGTTGACAAGAACGATCTACTGCTACTTTTAGGCGGACTTTACTTCCGGGAAAAGGAGGATATCATTAAAAGGCTGTCATTGCTAGGGTATAATCTTGAATTTTTGTCTGAAAATACATGGAGAAAAAGGGCCGTCTATGTGATAGGAGCGGCCAAGGGGGACACTCTCAATAATCAGATCTGGATTGATAAACAGGACCTGAAAGTGGTTAGAACCATATCCCACCTGGGTCCTATGGAAATTCTCGAAATGCGGGTGGATGAGAGCCTAAAGACATGCCAGGGGTATACGGATACGAGACTTAGCTTTTATATCAACGGAAAGCTTGACCAGCAGGAACAGTATAACGACCTCCAATCGGGCATGAAGATTGACCCCGCTGTATTTGATCCTAAAAGATTCGGAACTGTGCATTGGAAGAAATAACCCCGATTTTTTTTACATTTACATTCTTAAAAGAATAATTATGGGACGAGTTTTTGAAAAACGCAAGCATGTCATGTTTGCCAGATTTGCCAAGATGGCAAAAACATTTACCCGAATAGGGAAAGAGATTCATATGGCCGTGAAGAAGGGCGGGCCGGATCCGGATGGTAATCCACGCCTGCGTCTGGTAATTCAGAATGCAAAGGCTGTGAATATGCCAAAAACCAATATTGATAGTGCCATACAGAGGGCGGTAAGCAAAGACAAGACTGATTACGAAGAAGTGAACTATGAAGGGTATGGCCCTCATGCTGTTGCTATTTTTATTGAAACAGCAACTGATAATACGACCCGCACGGTTGCAAACGTACGACTTGCTTTTACTAAATGCGGAGGCGCATTGGGAAAAACGGGGTCGCTTGAATTTCTTTTTGATCGTAAGGGGATTTTTGAGATAGAGGCAGGGAAAAGAAATCTGGAAGAACTGGAACTCGAATTAATAGACTTCGGTATGGAAGAAATCGAAGAGATTGATGGCAAATTTTTCATTACTGTTGCATTTACCGATTTCGGAAAGATGCAGAAGGCGTTGGAAGACATGAATATTCCGGTGATTTCAGCTGAGAAAGAACGTTTCCCAAATACCTATGTGGAGTTGAGCCCGGAGCATCAGGCTGAAGTCATGAAATTAATCGAAAGGCTTGAAGAAGATGATGATGTTCAGGCTGTTTATCACAACATGCAGCTAGACTGATGAATTATTCATCCTCCCAAGGTTTGTTCGTGGTATAAATCCTCCATTTATCCAGGACTGCCTGCATATCAGCAGGGATTGCTGAATCGAAATTAACATACTCTTTGGTTGTCGGATGTTTGAAGCCCAGTGATTTGGCATGGAGCGCCTGCCTTGGAAGGAGCTTGAAACAATTCTCAATAAACATTTTATACTTCTGAAAGGTAGTCCCTTTTAATATCCGATCACCACCATAGGTATCATCATTGAACAGCGGGTGTCCAATATACTTCATATGCGCGCGGATCTGATGCGTGCGCCCTGTCTCCAGCTTACATTCAATCAACGTAACGTATCCAAAGCGTTCAAGTACCTTCCAATGTGTAACGGCATGCTTTCCCTGATCTCCATTTGGGAACACGGTCATTATTTTCCGGTCCTGAAGGCTCCTGCCTAGATTTCCGGTAACAGTACCACTGTCTTCCTTGAAATCACCCCAAACCAGCGCTACATATATCCTGTCAATGTCGCGATCGAAAAACTTCTTGCTTAGACGGCTCAGTGTCAATTCTGTCTTTGCAATGACAATAATACCAGAGGTGTTCTTATCAATCCTGTGAACAAGGCCTGGTCGCAAGGCTTCCTCCCTCCCATCACCAAAGTTTGTATTCTTTTTCGGAAGCTGCTGAAAATGGTAGACGAGGGCATTAACAAGGGTACCCGTATAGTTTCCATAACCCGGATGGACAACCATGCCAGGATCCTTGTTAACGATGATGATTTCTTCATCCTCAAAAACTATGTTAATTGGAAGGTCCTGAGGGATCAGTTCTATTTCCCTCACCGGATGTGGAAGTAAGATCTGAATAATATCTCCCGGCTTGACTTTGTAGCTAGACTTTACTGGTTTTCCATTTACATGAATATTTCCGGCTTCTGCAGCATTTTGAATTCGGTTTCGTGTGGCATTTTCGAGGCGGGTCATCAAAAACTTATCTATTCGGAGAAGCCCTTGTCCTTTGTCGGCCTGAATACGATGATGTTCAAAAAGTTCTTGTTCTTCGTCTGGTAGCTCAGTTGTTTCTGTAGACATTATCGTGCGATGAGCAATTTTTTTATGCAGGAAGCCTGATCACGGGCTGTGATACGTACGAGATAGAATCCGTTTGGTAAGCCGGATATATCCTGAGGAAGACCGGAATTGTAAACGTTTTGTAATACAAGCTTTCCATAGGCATCCATGATTTCAATCTTGATTGCATTCGGGCCAGTATCGGCAAGAGCCGGAAGGGAGATGAACACCTGGTTCTGAGCAGGGTTAGGAAAGAGGTTTACCCCTTCAAGTACCTGGCTTAAATTCTGAATACTATTTACCCTGATGGTATCTCCAAACAGAGGCCTGATCATAAGAGAACCCGGAAACAGGCTAGCCTGCCATGGTGAAAGGCTATCCACTGTGAAAAAATTATGATTCATAGAGTTCGTATTCTGATCAAAGCCTACACTCAGATTATCCTCCGTATACTGCATCCAGCCTACGTAAAAGGTACCGGAGATGACCTTAGGATGATCGAGGTAGTACGTTCGGAAGTGATCGTATCCTGGAAGGTACTGCGGGCTGAACAGGCTATCGCTTCGGTAAATGAGTGAACCGGGAGTATTTCCCCCTCCTGCACCCCATACACAAAGCCGGAAACCATCCAATGAAACATTCGTGATAATCGGATTCCAGAAGATTTGAACTGCTTTCAGGGTATCTGGGATATTGGTGGTATACTGTACTGCTAAGGAAGCTCCGTTTTCTGTGCCCAGACCTTCGAGTCCATAACCAAGCTCGCCAGAACCATCATCATAGGCAAAATAATTATAGAAACGCTGCTTGACCGCAAGTGTCTCAGTAGACAGAGTATTGATGTGATTTATATGGTTGATTTCAAAAACAGTAGTATCGCTCATGGAATTCCCGAAACTAAATCCATTACTACTGATCGGTGGGTCAGCTACGGCAGCAACCGTTTCGTACCCATAAGAGGGGAAAGGATTGGGCCCAACAGGATCATTACCTATATATGGAACAGAAAACGGAGCACCGTAGTGACTGCCCTGATACTGGTAAGTAACTGGTTTTGCAAATACGGGCTCGTTGTTCCGGATATAAACATGGACGTTGGAAGCCATATCCGAACTTCCCTGATATTGCTTCCAGGGCATGGCCTGGTAATTGGCAAGAAAGGAAAGTGGTTCATAAACAAGAGCAAGACCAAAAAGGGTAGTATCCGAATAGACCCTATGATGGTCAAATTGTACTACATCTATATGCCAGTGATCAAGATTACCACATGGAGTTGCAAAATTTCTAAAACGAAATTGAACCCAGGAACACTGAAGATATTTTCCGGTATCTAATTGGTTAATAGAAAGCATGACTTGATGAAAGCCACTATCCTTGGTACTGCTCGCATATCCAATATGAGACCATACTTCTGTCCAAACGGTGTCCCTGGAACTGTGAAATTCCAAAAACAAGCTATCTTCAGGTTCAGGCGCATTCCCTCTTCCCTGAGCTTCGTAGTAGAAACTCATATATACTGAATCACCCGGAAGCCCCATCCCTGTCATATTTATCCGTTTGGAAGTAAGCGTATCACAGGAAACACTAAGAGTAGGTGGAGCCGTAAAATCATAGGGATAAGCATTTTTATCCATCCCATCGAACGTAGCAACGCCATAATTCATTGGGGCAACAGGGTAGGAACGGTTTATGAGCACTTCATTATCGATCCATTTAGAGGAATCAGGATAAGGCCCTTCATTCTTGAAGTCGTCTCTGAAGGGGAGGTTGATAATGTTGAAAGGATTTGAAAAAGGGACAGTCGCGGCACGGTTGATATGCGTCTTCTTGGGGTCACCGTTTTTTTTCAGCATTGGAGAGTCCCCTTCATGCAATCCGGAAATTTTTTCCTGAGCCATGAAATGGCCATAGAACGAAAGCAGAAAAACAAATGAAAATAAGATTCTGTTCATTGGTTAATTTCCGCTATTTGTAGTATCCCGCGAATTTTTAAGTCTGGATTTATCATTCGTTAGGTAATAATCTATACTGGTGCCTGCGTTTGTTTCTGTTCCTGAAGCTGGATTCTGACGGTAAACAATAGCCTTATCCACATCAAATTTTCCTTTTTGTTTTGAATCAGGAATGAGCGCACCTTCGCTTAGGTTATTCTCAGTCAGTCGTGCAACTGCTTCTTTCTGGTTCAGTCCAATAAGATTTGGTACAGTCACTACCTCTCCTCCTCCATTTCTGCCCTCTCCGATTGTAAGAGTTATTTCTGACCCTCGTTCAATTGGTGTTCCATCAGCGATATGCTTTCCTTTGAACTCCTGGTTGAGTACACAACCATTGCATACATCGGGCTTTCGCTTGATTGGTTTCGCCAGTTTCAGTCCATATGACTCCAGCATGGCTATAGCCTGCCGGAGCGAGTGATCTTCCAGCCGGGGCATTGATACCCGTGGGGGAAGAACAGAGGTTATATACAAATAGATAGTCCTGCCCTCTTTTACACTCGAACCAGCCTCGGGTTCCTGCTTGATAACGACTCCTTTATCACTTTTAGTATCGTAAATAGAATCAATCACCAGGTATTTAAGTTGCTTCCCCTTTATGTATTCATCTAATGCATTAATTTTCAGTCCATTAAAACTAGGGACAGAAACAGTTTTCCCATGATAGGTATAGATTTCAAGGGCTTTGAAAACGATCCAGAACAGCACCAGCAAAGCAAGGATTGCAATACCTAGGTTCTTGTAGAATGATTTACTCTTCAGGAAGGCAACGAGGTCTTTCATAGAAAGATCAAAGCTACGAAAATTTAGGTTTAAGACCTGCCTTGGCCTTGTTGGAGTTTACGCGGGGTTAAGAGATTTCCTCTTTCTGAACCCGCATTCAAGTATTTGGTCAATAAAATCATAAGGCTTGTATTCATTGATGGCTGCCTGATGAAAGATACAGGTTGCTGGAGTCATTCCCGGGAGGGAATTAACCTCAATAAAAATGACTTCAGATCGAGCATCTTTATAAATGCGGACGAACGCATCAATCCTGCAATAGCCGGATATTCCTAATATTTTGGCAGCCCGCTCCAACTCCGTTTTAACATGTTTCGAGATCCTCGCCTGCTCTTTTTTGTCAGGAGAATACCTGGCAGGAGTAATATTTTGCCCCTGTCCTGCAAGAAATTTTTCTTCGAGACTGAGCACCTCCCCTTCTGAAAGTGCTTCGCTGGCTTCGAAGACTTCATAATCATTTTGTCCCGATTTACCCTGGCAAACAAGCATTCCACCTGTAATCTCCAAAAAACGATTTGCGTCCTTGCGTGAAATGAGTTCTTCAACCAGAAATACTTTCTTCAGCGGAAACTCCTCTTTGGCTTTTACATGCAGAATCCCCGCCGCTATGGTATCCAGTACATCAGATTTCCGGAATATTAATTCGGCAAAAGCCTCTAGTTCTTCCAGAGATTTAATTTTTTTTACGGCCGAGCTGCATCCATCATCCACCGGCTTTGCTATGAAAGGAAGGCCAATTCTGGAAACAATTTCATCGCATATCGCTTTTTTATTCTCCTTCCAGCTATTCTCTGTGACAAGCATATGCTCTGCGACCAACAGTCCATGATTCTTCAATAGTTCATTGGTTCGATACTTGTCAATCGTTATTTCTGAGCTTGCCTGATCTGAACCATTGTACGGCAATCCTACTTCTTCCAGTTTTTGCTGAACAGCACCATCTTCTCCCGGTCTTCCATGGAGGGCAATAAATACTCCATCAGCAAACTTTTTCAGACCTTTATAAGTCATCCGTTCCGGTTTGGCAGGTTTGTGGGAACCTGTATATTTTCTAATCATGAATTCGCACCGATCGATGATGGATTGGACCAGTGGATGAACAGAATAGTTTTCAATTTTCTCCCGGATGTCATCCGCATTATCCTTCAAGAGTATATTAATCGGAACCTTATAGAGAATATGTTCGGAATCATTGCCAGTCAGGAATACCGGGATTGCATCATATTTGGCTGAAGACGAAAGCTTTTCATAAATATTTCTTCCACTTTCAACGGAGATATGCCTCTCAGAGGAGTACCCTCCGAATAACACCGCGATGTGTATCCTTGATCCTGTAGCCGCGTGATCCAGATGAATGAGTTCTTCCA
>PLYR01000035.1 GCA_003153435.1 Bacteroidota bacterium | reverse complement strand
GACCACCGTGGATATAATCATAATTTCCTGCTTTCAGGTTCAATACGGACAATGCAAAGATGAGCTCATCAAATTCGAAGAGGCAGTCATCTGATTCCAGAATCCCTTTTCGGGTCAAATGAGCAAACATCCAGCTAACACCTGTATATCCTGAACTGAAAGAAAAATTCGCGGGTTTCTCAACCACTCCTCTTAAACTGGCCTTGGCATGCCGTTGACATAAATCCAGATGATCGGATTGGTCAAGGGACTGACCACTATAGCCATAATACAATGCAAGACCCGCATTTCCATCAAACAAACCGGGTGACTCACATTCACCTAAAGCCGAATTAATTTCAATTATTTTTTGCTCCTTGAGAAGACGAGTTAATGTGGCTTCCATTTTATAGTCATTAATTCATAACTCTTGCTTTTAGCAATTTTTACTTCACATTCAGAACGAAATTAGATCAAGAACCATAGAGACTCAAACCGAATTTGTAAGGATTTTTTGGGTTCGATTTGATTCATTAGTACGGCAATTCTGAAGAAAGGTCCACATTTAGCATACAGAAATCTTGTTTTAAATAATTTATCTACCATTTCAGCCGATTTCTCATTTTTATCATTTAAGGAATTGGAGGGCAGGCTTTTCAGGATAAGAACAGGCTTTTCAGGAACTAAACTTTTGAACATGCGGGTATTTTCGGTTTTAAGTTCTAATTTTGCTATCCTATCATGAGTGAATTTATAGTATCCGCCAGGAAATACAGACCGGCGACCTTCGATACGGTGGTTGGGCAATCCTCTATCACCAATACCCTGAAAAATGCCATTTCCAGTCACCACCTGGCCCAGGCATTCCTTTTTTGTGGCCCAAGGGGAGTGGGTAAAACCACCTGCGCCCGGATCCTTGCCAAGACTATCAACTGCTTTAATATTACTTCTTCAACGGAAGCCTGTGATGAGTGTGACTCCTGCAAGTCATTCAATGAAGGAGCTTCACTGAATGTTTATGAGCTCGATGCGGCATCCAATAACTCAGTAGATGATATCCGTGCCCTGGTTGAACAGGTCAGGTTCGCTCCACAACTCGGACAGTATAAGGTTTATATCATTGATGAGGTGCATATGCTCAGCACTTCGGCATTTAATGCATTCCTTAAAACTCTTGAAGAGCCACCGAAACATGCCATTTTTATTCTTGCTACGACTGAAAGACATAAAATTCTGCCTACCATCCTTTCCCGTTGCCAGATTTTCAATTTTAACAGGATACAAGTCGAAGACATTGCCAAGCACCTTGCTTTTATTGCTAAAAACGAAAAAGTAAATGCTGATGCTGACGCTCTTCATATTATAGCCCAGAAAGCGGACGGTGCTTTAAGAGATGCCTGTTCCATATTCGATCAGATTGTAAGTTTTGCTGGAACCGAAATCACCTACAAGGCGGTCATTGAAAATCTTCACGTTCTCGATTACGACTATTATTTCAAGGCTACCGATCATATTCTATCTGAAAACATTCCCGCAAGCTTGCTTCTGTTCAATGAAATCCTGAACAATGGATTCGACGGGCACAATTTTCTTTCCGGTTTAGCGGAACACCTCCGTAATTTACTGGTATGTAAGGATGCAACTACGCTTCAGCTGCTGGAAGTCGGAAACAATATCCGTGAAAAGTATAAGGAACAAAGTGCCAGACTTCAGATTCCAATCCTGCTCAGGGCACTGGCCATTGTAAACAGGGCCGACATACAGTTCAAAGCCTCCCGAAACCAGAGGCTACTCATTGAACTTACGCTCATGCAACTTTGCTCACTGAATTCAGTCGAGTCTGAAAAAAAAAATGACAGTACAATAAAAGCTGTACTTCAGGTGCCAGGCACATCCGGCCCTGCTCTGAATCCTACCCCTTCTGTTGCAGTTGCAGCACAGCCCCTCTCAGAAATACCGGCTGAGAAAAAAATCGAACAGCCCTCACCGGAACCCGGCCTGAAAAAGCCTTTACTCCGTACCAGCTCTCCACGGATTCAGGAATCTATCAAACCTGAACAAAAAACGGAAGAACAGGAAAAAATAATTGCCTCCACCGCAGATTCCCCCCGTAATGCATTCAGTGCTGAGCAGCTTGTAACCGCATGGAAAAGATATGCAGGCCTGCAGAAAGAAAAACATTATGCGATTACCCTCAGCACCAGAAAACCTTTGCTTGAAGAGAAAGAGACCATTGTGTTTACAGTCGATAATCAGACGCAAAAAGATTTTATTTCTGAAGACAAAGTCAATCTCCTCGGTTTCCTTCGTAAAGAACTCCTGAATTTCTCTATTCAACTCCAGGTTATGGTGATCGTCAATGATAACGAGCGAAAGGTTTACACCAACCAGGATAAATTCAAACGTATGGCCGAAAAGAATCCCGCGCTTTCAAAGCTAAGGCAGCAATTCGATCTGGATGTCGACTTTTAACTATTAATAAGTCAAAGATTTATCCTTGGCTTTCTTGACTTATTCCACCCGAATGAGTAATATTGAGCCCATAATTAACCCCCCTTGTTTCACCTGTAATTAAATTATTTGTTATGAGTAAAATCAAAGTTGCAAACCCGGTTGTTGAGCTGGATGGAGATGAAATGACCCGTATCATCTGGAAATTTATTAAAGACAAATTAATTCTCCCTTACCTTGATCTGGATATTAAATATTATGATCTTGGAATGGAAAACAGGGATGCTACGAATGATCAGGTGACCATTGATTCTGCTGAAGCCATTAAGAAATACCATGTAGGAATAAAATGTGCAACCATTACACCCGATGAAGTCCGTGTGGAAGAATTCAAATTGAAACAAATGTGGAAATCACCTAACGGCACCATCCGCAATATTCTCGATGGAACTGTTTTCCGTGAACCTATTGTTTGTAAGAATGTACCTCGTCTTGTGCCAAACTGGACAGCTCCAATCTGCATCGGTCGTCACGCTTTCGGTGACCAGTACCGTGCAACCGATTTCGTCACTAAAGGAAAAGGAAAACTCACTATTACATTTACACCAGAATCCGGTGGTGCAGCACAATCATTCGAAGTCTACAATTATAAAGGAGACGGGGTTGCGTTAGCCATGTATAATACAGACGAATCAATCCGTGGCTTTGCCCATTCCTGTTTCAATATGGCACTGGACAAAAAATGGCCACTTTACCTCAGCACGAAGAATACTATCCTTAAAAAATACGACGGACGCTTTAAAGATATCTTTCAGGAAATTTATTCCAAAGAATACGAAGCTAAATACAAAGCCGCCGGGATTATATACGAGCATCGTCTTATTGATGACATGGTGGCTTCTGCCCTCAAATGGAACGGCAATTTCGTCTGGGCCTGCAAAAATTACGATGGAGATGTACAAAGCGATACGGTGGCACAAGGCTTTGGATCACTTGGGCTCATGACTTCCGTACTCGTTACACCCGATGGAAAGACCATGGAAGCAGAAGCAGCTCACGGAACTGTGACTCGTCACTTTCGTGATCACCAAGCCGGTAAACCAACTTCTACCAATCCGATTGCATCTATCTTTGCCTGGACCCGTGGACTTGAATTTCGGGGAAAGCTCGATAATAACCAGGAACTCATTCACTTCTGTCATGCACTGGAACAAGTTTGTGTGGAGGTTGTGGAAAGCGGGAAAATGACCAAGGACCTGGCTGTTTGCATTCATGGAAATAAGGTAAAGCATGGAGAAAATTTTCTTTATACCGAAGAATTCCTAAATGAGCTTGATGCCAAATTGAAATTGAAACTGAAGAAATAATAGAGCACTAAGGCAATTCGATAAGAGAGCATCAGCGACGGTGCTCTCTTTTATTTTGCAATAACAACCTGTATGGAGATTTAAATAACATCTGTAAACGATTCATATTAAAATTTCACAGTAAGCACTATCTTTGCAAAATGACCCGAATCTGGATTACTTTTTTTTCGCTTTTCATTTCCTGCTGTTTCCAAGCTCAAATTAAAAGCTCGGATGAGCTAATCGATGCCATGCTGCACAAATACGCAGGCAAGATGTGCAAAACCCTCTGCTTTACCCAAAATACATATCGTCCAAATGATTCCCTCAACATGCATATGACATGGTATGAGGCTATTGAATTTCCCGACAAATACAGAATCGATTTCAACAGTATCAGTAAAGGAAACGCTGCCTTGTTCCGAAACGATTCTGCATTCCGTTTCCGTAAAGGGATACTACAGGATACCAGGGTTGACAAGAATGATCTCCTCCTGCTTTTAGGCGGACTTTACTTCCGGAAAAAGGAAGACATCATTAAAAGGCTGTCATTGCTAGGTTATAATCTTGAATTTTTGTCTGAAAATACATGGAGAAAAAGGGCCGTTTATGTTATAGGAGCGGGCAAAGGGGACACTCTTAATAATCAGATCTGGATTGATAAGCAGGAACTGAAAGTGGTTAGAACCATATCCCACCTGGGTCCTAAGGAAATTCTGGAAATGAGGGTGGATGAGAGCTTAAAGACATGCCAGGGGTATACGGATACAAGACTTAGTTTTTATATCAACGGAAAGCTTGACCAGCAGGAACAGTATAACGACCTCCAATCAGGCATGAAGATTGATCCCGCCGTGTTTGATCCTAAAAAATTCGGAACGGTGCATTGGAAGAAATAACCCCGATTTTTTTTACATTTACATTCTTAAACGGATAATTATGGGACGAGTTTTTGAAAAACGCAAGCATGTCATGTTTGCCAGATTTGCCAAGATGGCAAAAACATTTACCCGGATAGGGAAAGAGATTCATATGGCCGTCAAGAAAGGCGGGCCGGATCCGGATGGTAATCCACGCCTGCGTCTGGTAATTCAGAATGCAAAGGCGGTGAATATGCCAAAAACCAATATTGACAGTGCCATTCAAAGAGCCGTAAGCAAAGACAAGACAGATTACGAAGAAGTAAACTATGAAGGGTATGGCCCTCATGCTGTAGCTGTATTTATTGAAACAGCAACCGATAATACTACCCGCACTGTTGCAAATGTACGACTTGCTTTTACTAAATGCGGAGGAGCATTAGGAAAAACGGGGTCGCTTGAATTTCTTTTTGATCGTAAGGGGATTTTTGAGATTGAGGCTGGGAAAAGAAATCTGGAAGAACTGGAGCTCGAATTAATCGACTTCGGTATGGAAGAAATCGAAGAAATTGATGGCAAGTTTTTCATTACCGTTGCTTTTACCGATTTCGGAAAGATGCAGAAGGCGCTGGAAGACATGAATATTCCAGTGATTTCAGCTGAGAAAGAACGTTTCCCGAATACCTATGTGGAGTTGAGCCCTGAGCATCAGGCAGAAGTCATGAAATTAATCGAAAGGCTTGAAGAAGATGATGATGTTCAGGCTGTTTATCACAACATGCAGCTAGACTGAGGAATTATTCATCCTCCAGAGGTTTATTCGTGGTATAAATCCTCCATTTATCAAGCACCGCCTGCATATCAGCAGGGATCGCTGAATCGAAATGAACATATTCTTTGGTTGTCGGATGTTTGAACCCCAGTGATTTGGCATGGAGCGCTTGCCTGGGAAGGAGCTTGAAACAATTCTCAATAAACATTTTATACTTCTGAAAGGTAGTCCCTTTTAATATCCGATCACCACCATAGGTATCATCATTGAACAGCGGGTGTCCGATATACTTCATATGTGCACGGATCTGATGCGTACGCCCGGTTTCCAGCTTACATTCAATTAAGGTAACATACCCGAATCGTTCAAGCACCTTCCAATGAGTAACGGCGTGCTTTCCCTGATCTCCATTCGGGAACACCGTCATTATCTTCCTGTCCTGAAGGCTCCTGCCCAGATTTCCGGTAACAGTACCGCTGTCTTCCTTGAAATCGCCCCAAACCAGCGCTACATATATCCTGTCAATGTCGCGGTCGAAAAACTTCTTGCTTAAGCGGCTCAGTGTCAATTCAGTCTTTGCAATGACAATAATACCGGAGGTGTTCTTATCAATCCGGTGAACAAGGCCTGGTCGCAAGGCTTCCTCCCTCCCATCACCAAAATTTGTATTCTTTTTCGGAAGCTGCTGAAAATGGTAGACGAGGGCATTAACGAGGGTACCCGTATAGTTTCCGTAACCCGGATGGACCACCATGCCAGGATCCTTATTAACGATGATGATTTCTTCATCCTCAAAAACTATATTAATTGGAAGGTCTTGAGAGATCAGTTCTATTTCCCTTACCGGATGTGGAAGTAAGATCTGAATGATATCTCCCGGCTTGACTTTGTAGCTGGACTTTACCGGTTTTCCATTGACATGAATATTTCCAGCTTCTGCAGCATTTTGAATTCGGTTTCGTGTGGCATTTTCGAGGCGGGTCATCAAAAACTTATCGATTCGGAGGAGCCCTTGCCCTTTGTCGGCCTGAATACGATGGTGTTCAAAAAGTTCTTGTTCTTCGTCTGGTAGCTCGGTTGTTTCTGTAGACATTATCGTGCGATCAGCAATTTTTTTATACAGGAAGTCTGGTCATGGGCAGTGATACGTACGAGATAGAATCCGTTTGGTAAGCCGGATATATCCTGAGGAAGACCGGAATTGTAAACATTTTGTAACACAAGCTTTCCATAGGCATCCATGATTTCAATCTTGATTGCATTCGGACCAGTATCGGCAAGTGCTGGAAGAGAGATGAACACCTGGCTCTGAGCCGGGTTAGGAAAGAGGTTTACACCTTCAAGTACCTGGCTTAAATTCTGAATACTATTTACCTTGATTGTATCTCCAAACAGAGGCCTGATCATAAGAGAACCCGGAAACAGACTTGCCTGCCAGGGTGAGAGGCTATCCACTGCGAAAAAATTATGATTCATAGAATTCGTATTTTGATCGAAACCTACGCTCAGGTTATCCTCCGTATACTGCATCCAGCCTACATAAAAGGTACCGGAGATGACCATGGGATGATCGAGGTAGTATGTACGAAAGTGATTGTATCCTGGAAGGTACTGCGGGCTGAACAGACTATCGCTCCGGTAAATGATTGTACCGGGAGAATTCCCTCCTCCTGGCCCCCAGACACAAAGCCGAAAACCATCCAAAGAAACATTCGTGATTATCGGGCTCCAGAAGATTTGAACCGCTTTCAGAGTATCTGGGATATTGGTCGTATACTGTACGGCTAAGGAAGCTCCATTTTCGGTGCCCAGACCTTCGAGTCCATAACCAAGCTCGCCAGAACCATCATCATAGGCAAAATAATTATAGAAACGCTGCTTGACTGCAAGTGTCTCAGTAGACAGATTATTGATGTGATTGATATGGTTGATTTCAAAAACGGTAGTATCGCTCATAGAATTCCCGAAACTGAATCCATTACTACTTATAGGTGGATCAGCTACGGCAGCAACAGTTTCGTAGCCGTAGGAGGGGAAAGGGTTGGGCCCAACGGGATCATTACCGGTATATGGAATAGAAAACGGAGCTCCGTAGTGACTGCCCTGATACTGGTAGGTAACAGGTAACGGCCCGAATGCCTGATTGTTCCTAATGTAAACATGGACGTTGGAGGCCATATCCGAGGTTCCCTGATATTGCCTCCAGGGCATGGCCTGGTAATTGGCAAGAAAGGAAAGCGGTTCATAAACCAGAGCAAGACCAAAAAGGGTAGTATCAGAAGCGATTCTATGATGGTCAAGTTGTACAACATCTATATGCCAGTGATCAAGATTGCCACAGGGAGTTGCAAAATTTCTGAAACGAAATTGAACCCAGGAACATTGAAGATATTTTCCGGTATCTAATGGGTTAATCGAAAGCATGACTTGATGAAAACCACTATCCTTCGTACTGCTCGCATATCCAATATGAGACCATACCTCTGTCCAAACAGTATCTCTGGAACTGTGAAATTCCAGAAACAAGCTATCTTCCGGTTCAGGAGCATTCCCCCTTCCTTGAGCTTCATAGTAAAAGCTCATAAATACTGAATCAACACCTGGAACCCCAACCCCAATCATATTTATCCGTTTGGAAGTAAGCGTATCACAGGAAACACTAATTGTTGGTGGAGCCGTAAAATCATAGGGGTAGGCATTTTTATCCATCCCATCGAAAGTTGCAACGCCATAATTCATAGGTGCAACAGGGTAGGAACGATTTATGAGAACTTCATTATCGATCCATTTAGAGGAATCGGGATAAGGCCCTTCATTCTTGAAATCGTCCCTGAAGGGGAGGTTGATAATGTTGAAAGGATTGGAAAAAGGGACAGTCGCGGCACGGGTAATATGTGCCTTCTTTGGAGCATCGCTTTTTTTCAGCGTTGGAGAGTCCCCTTCATGCAATCCGGAAATCTTTTCCTGAGCCATGAAATGGCCATAAAACGAGAGTAGAAAAACAAATGAATATAAGATTCTGTTCATTGGTTAATTTCCACTATTTGTCGTATCCCGAGAATTCTTAAGCCTGGATTTATCATTCGTAAGGTAGTAATCTATACTGGTACCTGCGCTTGTTTCTGTTCCTGAAGCTGGATACTGACGGTAAACAATAGCCTTATCCGCATCAAATTTTCCTTTTTGTTTTGAATCAGGAATGAGAGCACCTTCGCTTAAGTTATTCTCGGTCAGACGTGCGATGGCTTCTTTCTGGCTTAGTCCAATCAGATTTGGTACCGTCACTTCTTCTCCACCTCCATTTCTGCCCTCTCCGATTGTAAGAGTGATTTCAGACCCTCGTTCAATAGGTGTTCCATCAGCGATATGCTTTCCTTTATACTCCTGGTTGAGTACACAACCATTGCATACATCGGGCTTTCGCTTAATTGGTTTTGCCAGTTTCAATCCATAGGACTCCAGCATGGCTATAGCCTGCCGGAGCGAGTGATCTTCCAGCCGGGGCATTGATACCCGTGGGGGAAGAACAGAGGTTATGTACAAATAGATAGTCCTGCCCTGTTTCACATTCGAACCAGCTTCCGGTTCCTGCTTGATAACGACTCCTTTATCACTTTTAGTATCGTAAATAGAATCAATCACCAGGTATTTGAGCTGCTTTCCCTTGATATATTCATCTAATGCATTGATTTTCAATCCATTAAAATTGGGGACAGAAACTGATTTCCCGTGGTAGGTATAGATTTCAAGGGCTTTGAAAACGATCCAGAACAGCACCAGGAGAGCAAGGATTGCAATACCCAGGTTCTTGTAGAATGATTTACTCTTCAGGAAGGCAACGAGGTCTTTCATAGAAAGATCAAAGCTACGAAAATTTAGGCTTAAGACCTGCCCTGGCCTTGTTGGAGTTTACGCCGGGTTAAGAGATTTCCGCTTTCTGAACCCGCATTCAAGTATTTGGTCAATAAAATCATAAGGCTTGTATTCATTGATCGCAGCCTGATGAAAGATACAGGTGGCTGGAGTCATTCCCGGGAGGGAATTAACCTCAATAAAAATGACTTCAGATCGAGCATCTTTATAAATGCGGACGAAGGCATCAATTCTGCAATAACCGGATATTCCTAATATTTTGGCAGCCCGTTCCAACTCCGCTTTGACATGTTTCGAGATCCTGGCTTGCTCCTTTTTGTCAGGAGCATACCTGGCAGGAGTAATATTTTGCCCTTGCCCTGCAAGAAACTTCTCTTCGAGACTGAGCACCTCTCCTTCTGAAAGTGCTTCACTGGCTTCGAAGACTTCATAATCATTTTGTCCCGATTTACCTTCGCAAACAAGCATTCCACCTGTGATCTCCAGAAAACGAGTTGCGTCTCTGCGTGAAATGAGTTCTTCAACAAGAAACACCTTCTTTCGTGGAAACTCCTCCTTGGCTTTTACCTGCAGGGTCCCTGCCGCTATGGTAACTAGTTCTTCAGATTTCCGGAATATTAATTCAGCAAAGGCCTCTAATTCTTCTAGTGATTTAATCTTCTTTACTGCCGAGCTGCATCCATCATCTACAGGCTTTGCTATGAAAGGCAGGCCAATCCTGGAAACAATTTCATCGCATACGGCTTTCTTGTTCTCTTTCCAACTATTCTCGGTTACAAGAATATGTTCTGCGACCAACAGTCCGTGGTTCTTCAACAGTTCATTGGTTCTGTACTTGTCTATAGTAATTTCTGAGCTTGCCTGATCTGATCCATTATAAGGTAATCCTACCTCTTCCAGTTTTTGCTGAACGGCACCATCTTCTCCAGGCCGTCCATGGAGGGCAATAAATACGCCAGTGGCAAACTTTTTCAGATCTTTATATGTGATCCGTTCTGGTTTGGCAGGATGGTGGGAACCAGTATATTTTCTAATCATGAATTCGCACCGATCGATGATGGCTTGGACCAGAGGATGAACAGAATAGTTTTCAATTTTCTCCCGGATATCATCCGCATTATCTTTCAAGAGTATATTAACAGGAACCTTGTAGAGGATATGATCAGAATCACTGCCAGTCAGGAATATTGGGATCGCATCATATTTGGCAGAAGACGAAAGTTTTTCATAAATATTTCTTC
The DNA here is from genome assembly GCA_003153435.1 of Bacteroidota bacterium. Taxonomy (GTDB): domain Bacteria; phylum Bacteroidota; class Bacteroidia; order Palsa-965; family Palsa-965; genus Palsa-965. The sequence goes on along the minus strand of PLYR01000035.1, from coordinate 105 downwards.
CACTTTCAACGGAGATATGCCTCTCAGAGGAGTACCCTCCGAATAACACCGCGATGTGTATCCTTGATCCTGTAGCCGCTTGATCCAGATGAATGAGTTCTTCCA
>PLYR01000117.1 GCA_003153435.1 Bacteroidota bacterium | reverse complement strand
TATTTCAGTTCGCTCGTTTTCGGGCGCTAAATCATATGACAAAGGTCGGGTAAGGAGAGGGGCAGGAAAATAGCTCTAAGACTGATTCCTATGTAGAAGAAAAAACGGGGCTTGTCATTGTTTGTTTGATAGGACCAGAGACCGGAAGGAGAACACCCGAAGGATCAGAGGGACTTTAGTGAACTTACATAGCGCATCAAATCGGCGTTATTTTGGAAATTCATCTTCTCAAACAGTCTCAAACGGTAGGTGCTGACGGTGGTAACGGCAATAGAAAGCTCCTCTGCGATCTCAGACACTGTTTTTCCGGCTGCAAGCAGGTTCATTATTTCAACTTCCCGGGCCGACAAGGATTCATGGGGTGCTTTTGAAGGATCGGAACCCAGCCCAATAGCAAGTAACTGTTCCGAAACAGCATCGGTGATGTATTTCCGGCCCGACAGGATTTTACGAATAGCATTGGCCAACTCTTCCACAGCCTTTTCCTTGCCGATGAATCCATAAGCCCCGGCACGTAGGACACGTAAGGCATATTGGTCTTCCGGAAGGGAGGAGAGAACCAGAATTGGAGTAGTAATTCCCGATGACACTGACTTCCTAACCACATCCAGACCATTGGTTCCTGGCATATTTATATCCAGTATGGCCAGGTGATATTGATTATGCTGCATCTTCTCAAACGCTTCATCTCCTGTTCGTACCGCTTCAATAACAGCCATAGGAAACTCCTCCATGAGAATCTGAATCAATCCCTTTCTCACCACCAAATGGTCATCTGCAATCAGGATTTTCATTTCCCCGTTTTTTTTATCCGTCCTGGAGGTTTTCCCTCAAGCAAGTCGCAAAGTACGGAAGAGTAAAGGGGGGTATTGCAGTCTGGAATATGAATGGGGTGTAGTACAAACAATGACAGACCGTTTGCGCGGGTAATGAGGATTTATCTTGGCTCAGACCAAGGGGTGATCAGACGAGGATCCCTCCTATTAAACAAGCTTCAGATTAATTGCAAAATGCATCAACTCTGCATTGTTCCGGAGATTGAGTTTCTTCAATATGCGGTTGCGGTAGGTGCTGATGGTTGGGACGCTGAGGAAGAGCACTTCGCTGATTTCGGAAACTGTTTTTCCGGAAGCGAGCAGCTTCATCACTTCCAGTTCGCGGTTAGACAACAACTCATGAGGAGCCTTCTGCTGGTCACCGGATAAATCGCTGGCCATTTTTTCGGAGATCGATTCGGTGATGTATTTTCGTCCGGCCAGTATCTTTCGGATAGCGGTGGTCAAGTCTTCCGCAGCAACTTCTTTTCCAATGAAACCCGATGCTCCTGCTTTCAGTACCCGAATAGCATATTGTTCTTCAGGCTGGGAAGTAAGAATCAGTATGGGTGTTTTAATGCCTTCCGTTTTCAGCTGGCGGATGACATCCAATCCACTGATATCTGGCATATTGATGTCCACAATGGCTATATCGTATGGGGTTGCACGAAGCTTTTCAAGTGTTTCTTTCCCGGTATTCGTTTCGAGACATAATGCTTCGGGAAATTCATCCCGGATAATCTGCACCAATCCCTTTCGGACAACCGCATGATCATCAGCAATGAGAATATTCATTTTCAAATGTAGTGTATTTAGTTCTGTTTTAATGGCAATGTAAATACAACCCGGGTTCCCGTATGCTCCCTTCCTTCTACCACCACCTCTCCTCCTATCATCCTGGCTCTCTCTTTCATACCTAAGAGTCCATAGGAAGTGGATTTCTGCTTCTCTTCCAAGGTAATTCCCTTTCCATTGTCGCGTATTTCCAACACCACCCGTTCCGGATCAGCCTTTGCGAATATTTCCACCTGGGTGGCATTGGAATGTCGGGCCACATTGGTGAGTGCTTCCTGGAGAATGCGGTAGATGGTAATGGAAACGGCATTTTCAAAAACATGATCTTCCAATTCCGAATCTATAACGCACTTGATACCTGTATTTTTTTCAAATTGAGTGACATACCATTCAATCGCAGCATTCAATCCTAAATCGTCAAGTATCTTAGGCCGTAATTCAGAGGAAACTTTCCGGATTGAATTCATCGTTTCATCCACCAGACTATTCATTCCTTCTATTCGCTCGGTCATCTCCTTATCCAGATCCTTTCTTTTCTTCAACCAGGCAATGTCGTATTTCAGAGCGGTCATCTGCTGGCCCAGCACATCGTGTATTTCCCGAGCTATAGAGGTCCTCTCCAATTCACTCATCGTTTGAATGTGATTAGAGAGGTTACGAAGCTGAGTGTTCATCCGGTCCAGATCCCTTTCCGCATTTTTCCTTTCGGTAATATCATGGACGAATCCAATCAGACGGTTGTAAACTCCGTTTTCGTCGTTAACCGGAGTAACGGAAACCAATCCTGTTTTGGTGCCGGATGGATATTCCGATGTTTCTTCCCATTGTAAATGGGTTTTACTCTTTATGGCGGTTCCGTATTTGGAAAGTACCAGAGGAAGTGAATCAGGAGGAATCACCTCGTCCAGGTATTTATTCACTACCTGTTCGGGCTTAAGACCTGTGGCGTTGAGAAAAGCAGTGTTGACAGAGATAAATCGGTACTTGTCTTTGCCTTCCACACTTAGCAGAAAAATAATATCGTAAGTGGAAGAAAAGATAAGGCTCAGGTTTTGCTCATTGTAAAAGAGTTTCTTCTCCGCCAGTTTTTTTGTTTTTCGCATTCCGGATGCCTTCCAAAGCATAGCAGAGATTATCTGCTATGGTTCCCAGAGCTTTTGTTTCCTCGGCATCAAAGGAATATATATCCGCCGAGTAAATATTGAGGGAGACGGTCACCCGACCATCAATGATCAGTGGAAAAGAAGCGGATGCTTTAAAACCATATTGAGCAGCAGCGTCTTTCCAGCTTTTTTGTCCCGGCTCTAAGGCAATGTGATTAACAATCATTGGCTCTCCGCCAAGAATGGCTCTTGCAGCAGGGCCTTTAATATGATCTTCATCATTCAGATCAAGTACGATATCGCCAGCCCTTTCTTTGCCTACACCCGCCATCGAATGTGGAGTAACGAACCAATGCTCCGGATTTTGCTCGGGAACATGACCTATCCAGCACATGATATACTTGCCTTCATCGACCAGCAGATTGCAGATATTTTTCAGCAGGCCATCTTCCTCTGTGGCTTTGAAGATTACTTTATTGGCATTATTCAGAAGAAAGAGTTCTCTGTTTAGTTTGCGCAGGGAGGTTTCTGTTTCCTTCAGATGAACCATGTCACGCACGATCAAGCTGGTTTTCTCTTCCCCGTCTTCTCCGATAAACACGGAAGAGGTAAGCTCCGCCGGGAATTTCTCTCCTCCTTTTCTCAGCAGGGTGACTTCACTTTTTACTTTGCCTTTGAGATCTCTCTCCTTGAGGAGAGCTGACAATCTTGGATCTGTGGCATCCGTAATTCCAGACCTGCCTGCTTCACAAAGCTCTTTCTCTGTCATATGAAACATTTCACACGCAGCAGGGTTTACATGCAAAATTTTACCGTCTGGTTGTGTAAGCAGTATGCCGTCCATACTGTTATTGAAGAGCGAGCGAAACTGTCCTTCTATCTCCGCCCTTTTCTTTTCAGCCTCTACCCTTTCGGTAATATCTATGCCTACTCCTATCAGACAACGTTTATTATTATAATTAATCGCAAAGCCATTGAAATAATAGGGGATCAGCTTTTTGTCTTTGGTGAAAAAGTGTGCCTCCACGGAAGACTCCCCTTTTTCAAACACCTCCCCGATCCTTTGTGTCAGGAGTTCTTTTTCAGGTTCATCAAAAAACTGAATGGGGTGCATCTCACCTATCTCTTCTCCAGAATAACCCGAAACCAATTCAAAGTTTTTATTCCAATAAATAAATTTCCCGTTTTCGTCATAGAAATAAAACAATCCGGGCAGGCTTCCAATAATGGATTCGGAAAGGGCGCTGGTAAGCGGCAAAGGATATTCCTTGGAAATTTTCATGGGAACGTGGTCATATCGCCGAAAGCTTTGTGGCAATGCTTATCAAATATATGAAAATCGGGGACACTTACCCTTTATTTCAGTGCTTGATATTCGTTCTGAATAAGGGTGAAACCATATGGCCCAGCAAACGAGCCCAATAGCGAAGGATTTATAGCGTATTTTGTTTAAAAGTCGGCGGTATCATGACGAGGAGATTCTGAATTTCAAGGCCCATATTGTTTTGCCGGGTGCAGAGGCAATACAAGCTAAAATTTCAGCCCAATTATGGTAACATCATCAACCTGTTCTAGCTCCCCTTTCCAATCGGCAAAGGCAGTTGACAGAATTTCCTGCTGCTCGTCTAGAGGTTTGCCCCGGTTCAATACAAGCATTTCCTGAAGAGGTTTGTATTTGTATTTCTTTCCCTTCGGTCCCCCGAATTGATCCGGATATCCATCCGTCATCAAATAAAAGATCATCCCTTTCCGGGGTTCCAGCAGATGAGTTTGAAAAGGCTTTGGGTTATCTATTTTGCCAATAGGTTGCTTGCATGCAGTGATCTCCTGCATTTCGTCATTCTTAATGTACCACAACTGATTGTTTGCTCCGCTCCAGTGTACTTTATTTTCGTTACGGTTAACAGCCAACAGAGAAATGTCCATTCCATCCTTTACTTCACTGTTGCTCTTGGCAAAGGTTTCCAGCACTAATTCTCTCGTTTTATCCAATATGCTACCGGTGTCTCTTAATCCAAATTCCTTGACAGCTCTGTTCAAAGCATTAGAACATACAATACTAACCATGGCTCCGGGTACCCCATGTCCGGTGCAATCGGCAGCAGCTATATAGACCACGTCGTTGAATTGCTCCAGCCAGTAAAAATCACCTGCCACAATGTCCTTTGGTTTATACAGTAAAAAGCTTTCAGGGAATGATTTTTTTATTTCCTCTATCGGAGGCAGGATCGCCTGTTGAAGGCGTTTTGCATAGGTAATACTATCAATAATTTCTTTACGGTGCTCCTCTACAAGATCCTTTTGCTTTTCAATGATTGCTTTCTGACGCTGGGTAATACGGAATCGTCGAAAAAGGTAGAATGAGAAAACCGATACCATTATCAATCCTGCAACGATCCCGTAAATAAGCATAATCTTTTGCTTGTTTCGGGCAGCATAAGTCACCTCTTTTTTTTCCTGCTCTGCTTTGGCCGCCGCTTCCCGGGTTTTAACAGCTTCGTTGAGCTTCAACCGTTTCAGATTTTCATCGTAAGCCAACTGTTGCTTTTCCTCTTCATTTTTTAAACTGGCTTGCGTTTGTTCAAATTCAAATTGAAGTTTATTTCTCCGTGCCGTTTCCTCATAAACCAAGGCTTGCCGGGCCTTTGCTTCGTTCATCAGCATTTCCTTTTTGTCGAAATCGTACTGAAGCTGGCTCTTCATGGTACTCTTCTGGTTTTCTATGTTGTATATACTATCGTGCATTTTTGTATACAGCTCATACATTTCAAGGGCCTCAGCAGGCTTATGCTGCTTTACATAAACAGCCTTCATCAAGTCAGCCATATTCCGTATAAAGATCGGATTACCCTCCTGACGGATGATGGACAGAGCCCTTAACCCGTAATTAGCCGCCTTGTCCAGGCTGTCCATCTGCAAATATAAACCTGCGATATCACCCAATGTTGTACCTACAAGAGGGCCCATTTTTTCCGCTGTTGTATAATAAGCCAGGGATGAAGTGTAATCCTTTTTTACATGGCTGAACATCCCCAAAAGACAATAGGAGTATATTGTTCCGTATTGGTCTTTGACTTCCATGGCAAGTTCCAGTGCCTTTTTTGAGCTCTGAATAGCATGGTCAACACTATCCGTTCCTAATTGAATCAATGCAATGTTGTTCAAACATTTTATCATTCCGTTTTTATCGCCCAGATTACTTCTTATTTCCAGGGAGCGGTTATAAAACTCTCTGGCCTTTTTAAAAGAATGCTGGAAATAATAAATGCTGGCGATGTTATTCAGGGAGGTCGCTATCCCCTTTTGATCTCCTATTGCTTCACGTATTTTAAGCGCTTTTGCATGGTTATCCAGGGCCTTAGGAATGTCTCCGGTTTCATAAGCCAGAAACCCAGCATTATTGAAAGCCGCCGCTTTATACCGGGAGTAGAACGAATGTAAAGGTGAATGTAAGGAAAGCTCCTTGAGGTTTTTTTCCGCCAGATCAAGCATGGCCTGATTGTAAGCAGGCCAGACCTGTTTATCAGTGATGCGCTTGCTCAGCTCATAGAGCGTCTTGATGCGTGAGGTATCCGACTGAATCACCTGCAAAGAGTTTTTCAGGGAGTCAATCGCACTATTTTGCGCCGGACATGTTGATGGACAAAAAAACAAAAACAAAAGCAGAAGCCTGAAAATTTCTTTTCTCATGAAAACACAACTAAAGGACTTTTGCTGGAAAGATAAGGATTCGGAGTCTTACTGAATGGAATGGTTTGATTATTTCAGGATTGAACTCATAAATACCGGTAATCAATAAGCCTATATTCCTCTAAAATATTGAAATGCCCCCTGATAATCAGGAGCTTCTTGGTAAACAAGTCTGAGGAAATTTTGATTGCCAACTATGATCCTAAAACGATGCTTTGATAAATTTTACGATAAGGGGTCCTGTATTAAATTCACATTTCAAAAAATAAATTCCCGGAGGAATTGTGGATACATTAAGCATCAAGTCTCCACCAGAATCAGATAAACGTACCTCCTCCTCCATCAATTTGGATCCCGTTATATTGTATACAATCAGATGCGTTTTTGCCCCTTTCAATTCGGTTAGGTGAATGGAAAGCAAATCTTTCACCGGGTTAGGATATACCTGTACGGCAGGAGATGACTCTGGAGTCTGATCAATGCCGGTAATCAAGGTATTGATGTCGACTTTCACAAGAAAAGCGGAATCGCTGGACCCCCCATTAAATAAACGAGTCCCGCTGGTACCGCAGATATACATATACCTTCCTTTGATAACAAGATCCCGTATTTCATTGTCTTTTGAATCACCGTAAGCATTGCAGCGAATATAATTTCCGGCAGTATCATATACCACCACAACGGCATCGTACCCCCCAAATGGGGCATAAGCAGGTGTGCTGCTAGCCCCTCCGATATACACAAAGCCTTTGTCCACTTTTATAGCTCTGGCCTCTTCCCCACCTGATCCGCCGAAATATTTGATCCATATCTGATGCAGATTTTTATCAAACTTTGCAACAAACAACTGCAAATCGGAAGTGGTGACAGGATTTGTATACCCAGTCATATAAATATATTTACCATCGGAGGTGGAACCCAGTGCATCTTCCAGACATCCGGAAAAATGCGTTCCGAAGGTGACTGAATCGGTTAACATAAGGCCAGCCCTGTTGAATTTGGAAACAATTTTTTTACCATTGGTGAGATTCGCTGGAAATCCATGACCCTCCCACATACCGCAGGCATATACAGAAGTGCTGTCCAGGATAATATGTCCATCAATGTGACTCTCGCCGCTGTAGGTGGTGTCACCCAGAATTGTTTTCTTGATCAGATTCAGATTCCTGTCCAGTTTCAGCAATCCCATCACCCCAACCGCAAAACCACCATTCACCTGAGCCCATCCTCCACAATACAAACCATCACTGGCCGGTATTATATCATCGACTTCATCATAGCCGGCCGGGGCTCCGAAATTGATGTTATTGTGTTTGAGAATACTTCCATTTGCGGTATCAATTTTCAGAAAAAGCATATGGGAAGCACTTTTTGCATACGGAGAAACCGTGTTCTCTATTCCTCCAACATATAGGCTGGTGTCAGAAGCATTGCAAACAAACGCGTTATGCAAGCCTGCTCCTGCATAATAAGATTGCCAGCGTTGATGACCGGTAGAATCAAATTTATAGATACATATATTATATAAGTGGTTAGTGGCTGTGGAGTCAAAACTGACAGGCCAGTATACATCGCCATTTTTATCGACGTCAACACCCCA
>PLYR01000087.1 GCA_003153435.1 Bacteroidota bacterium | reverse complement strand
AGGGCTACAAAACAAATCAGTATGAGAGAGAGCGTTTTCATAAATAGGATGAAGTTCAATTAATATAAATCAAATTACCAAGCTGGGCTATTCCAGCTTTCTTTCATTTTTCTTTTCCTCACGCTGATCTTTAAAGGTAGCCTTGGCATAAAGTAAGATGCTCCTCTCCGGGGGCATTTTCTCCAGCTCCTCAGCCGAATAATCGAAAAAGGTTTTCTCTTTTCCGTTTTCATCATATTCCATCCATTTTGCACTCTCAGCCTCAAAAGCGGCTCTGATCGCTTCTTCATCCTCTTTCGTATACTGACGTGGTGGTTTGTTAGGTTCTTCCGGGTTCATAGAATTGTGAATTTGACGCAAGTTACAATACTTACATAGACGAAAGTTATTAACAATTAATTTGCCCGAATAAATTTTCAAAACCAGCTCCCTGCGGTAAAGGGTTACAGATTTCATGATAAATATAGAGAGCCCTAATAACCTTGATTTCGACTCATTCGAATTGTAAATCATTATGTATTGTTACTAAATAACAATCATAAATAAATATCCTATATGAAATTACATTTAAATAACTTGACTTTATTTTTAAATGAGTCTATACTTGTGGCTCATCTAAAACAACTCCTATGGCTAACAAACCGTTTATTGCAAAAGATCTTGCCAAGCTGGTCAAGGATCAAAAAGTGGGGTGGACCGTCGACGAAACCCTGAAAGACACGGATCAGGTGCCTCAGCATACGCTGGGTGCTAGCATTCCGCCAAAAATTGTAAAGGCTGCTGATGCCAAACCGATTGAACTGAAGCTTCTTATCAATTCCAACACCCAAAACCCTTTCCTTTATGAGAGAAGGAAGGCTCTTGGTTTCATTACCGGTGAGGATGCCAAAGTAAGCTATCTGGCCAACGCAATTGTCAAACCTGAAATGGTGGCAGGCCTGACAGCCGGTGCTGCCAATATGGTTGACTGGAGAGATCGTTGGGGCTGGAGATGGATCACTCTTCCCAAAGATCAGAACGGATGTGAATCCTGCTGGTCGTTTGGTGCCACCGGTGTGGTCGAAAGCATGACTCGAATCCAGCATTGTGTATGGAGTGTCCGATCAGAAGGAGATGTACATGATGGTATGGGTGCTCATTGTGGTGATGGAGGATGGCCTTCCAATGCACTGGACTGGATCAAACAAAACGGGATCGCGGATCCTGGTTGTTATCCTTACTATCACGGGGATCATGCCTGGACGCCAACCGCAGACCGGAGTGGAAGGACCGTGAAGATCACCGATTATTCCACGCTTAGCTCCATGTCTGATCAAAAAACCTGGATCGATACCGTGGGCCCGATTACCCTTTGCTTTGAAGTATTTGCCGATTTTGACGGATATGGGGGAGGAGTCTATAAAAAATCAAACGATCCTTCCAACTACAGCAGGGGATGGCATTGTGTGTTTGCTGTAGGTTATGATGATACGAACCAGTGCTGGATCTGTAAGAATTCATGGGGGCAAGGCTGGGGAGAGGTTTGGAACGGGGTGAAAGGATATTTCCGGATCGGGTATGGACAGGCCAGCTGTGATGTTTATTCCAAATATGGAGTGAATGATCCGAATCCGGATCCCTGGACGAAGAGAAGAATTCATAATGGCAATCTTTATGAAAGCGGAAACGGAGCTTTGCACAGGAATTTTGAAATGTTAATTCAATCAGGAGTTACAGTTAAGCATTACTGGAGAGACGGATCAACCAATAACTGGGCAGCGGGTCCCACTTTCGGTAATGATGTGGCCTCTGCACCGACACTTACCGGAACAACCTATAACCGCAATTTCGAATGCGTATACCTGACTACCGGTAGCCGTCTGCATCACTGGTGGTTGGATCAGACTACCGGAAAATGGAATGATGGAGGAGTCTTTGGTCCCACCAATGCAGCCGGAGTTCCTGCCTTTATACAGGGTAATTACGGTGCTCCAGGAAACTTTGAAGCGGTGGTGAGAAGAGCTGACGGTTCTCTGAACCACTGGTGGAGAGATGGTAGTTTCAACTGGCATGACGGAGGTTTGTTACCCGGACTTGTTTCCTACAGTGGAGCTACACTCGTGCAAAGTCAGTATGGTAATCAGGGGAATCTTGAACTGGTAGCTGTTTGTGCAAGTACACACCAGATGTGGCATTTCTGGAGGGATGACGACCATGGAAATGTTTGGCATGAAGGAGTCTGTTTCGGTGCCAACGTTTATAGTGCACCGGTCATGATTGAAGGTCAGTTTGGGGCCACACAGGAAACCAATATTGGAAACTTCGAGCTTTGTGTGGCTGTTGCAGGAACTGCTCAGCACTGGTGGAGGGATAATTACGGTGGAACCGGATGGCATATGAGTACTACCTTTGGTACGAACGTTCGCCAGGTTATCGGACTCATTGAGAGCAGTTATGGTTTCGATCTGGAATGCATACTCCTTTTGAATGATGGAAGTGTGCAACACTGGTGGAGGAATGGGTCCGGATGGTTTGCTGGACCGATCATTGCCAAAGTATTAGTCAAAGCCACCTTAAACATGGAGGCTGAACTGGTCAATAATTAATTGTTCGTTTCAGAATAGAATGGATTAACCTGGCCTTTATGGGCCAGGTTAATCTTATTTAATTAGGTGAACTATGGAAAAGCAGATAGAAAAAATTGCCTTGAAGATGAATGAATCGGTACGGATTGATTTACCGGGTAAAAGAACATCGGGGTATGGGTGGCACTATAAACCGGAATTTATAAGCATACTTCAGATCGCTAATGAATATATTCCCGGGGATATGAAGCTTGCTGGAGGAAGCGGGATCGAACGTTTCACTATTACAGGGGTTTCATCCGGAACATGCTCTGTAACTTTTTTGCAGACCAGAAGCTGGGAAAAAGATAAGCCTCCCTTAGATTCAAAAGAATTTCAGATTACGGTGGGTTAGGATCTTACTGATTTAGATCCTTAATCACCTTTTCCAACCCTTTGTTTTAATCAAGTAAACGATCCTGGTAAACGCAGAAGTTATCTGCAATTGTGAGCTTCGACCTCCAATCCTGTTTTAATAATGAGGTTGTCAACATTCTCTGCGGCTGTATCTTTGTTTAGGTAATTCAAACTTAAAACACCTAAACGACAACCGATGAAAAGATACTACTTCTCCTTTCTGTTATTGATCACTGCTTTTGTCACACAAGCGCAGATCACTCTTACCTCTTCTACCAATGCACCTGTAATAGGGGATGTGTTTGCTTATAAAATGATTGATACCTCCTGTGCTCCAGGAGCTTCAGGAACAAATGTGACCTGGGATTTTTCTACAAAGACTATTGATACCATCAAGACTATAACCACCTATATTGCTGCAGCCGGAACCCCCTACGTTGGAAATTATCCTGCCGCTACCCTTGCCTCCCAAAGTGGAGCAAGCTATACCTATTACAAAGTGGATGCTACGGGTTATTATGAATTGGGAGGACAGTCGTCTGCTACTTCGAATACCGTGATGAGTAAACCATTCGAAGTGGTTGCTTTCCCACTTACTTATAACGGAGCTTTTAACGATATTTTTCAAGGGCATTCAAACGGAGGAGGACTTCCGGATTCTGCTTTCGGAGTCAATAACGGAATGGCTGATGCGTATGGAACACTTAAGACTCCTGATGGGATGGTCTACACCAATGCACTTCGTGTAAAAGTGATTGAAAATTATGATGATTCCCTGATTGGATTTGTGGGTCTGCATTATGTATGGACCTCTTACAACTGGTATGTAGCTTCCCAGCATAAACCAGTGTTCTATATCCAATCCTACATCACCTGGCCATCCAATAACCCAGGATCTATAAACAAAGGCAAATCTGTTTACATGGGTTATACACCTTCTACGGGGATCAATGAAACAGCCGGAATTGATCTGCATGCATACCTCTACCCAAATCCATCGAGTGAGAATTTTACCAATCTGCAGTTTGTTTTGAAAGAGGAAGGGCAGACCAAGATCACAATCATTAATGTGCAAGGACAGACTGTCTTGAATTTAAACAAGGGCCTTCTTGCTTCCGGTTCTTATTCTGAATCTATTCAGACTCAAGGGTTGACTTCGGGTTTATACTTCGTAGAAATTACGTCAGGGGCAAGCAAATCGGTGAGCAAGTTGATTGTACTTTAAACCAACATTTCTGGTCAAAGAGATTGAAGATATTTTTGGATTTAGGATTATAGGATTTTCGGATTTAAGATTAAAAGCCGGAGTTTTTTAAAATCCTGAAATCCAAAAATTCTAAATCCCAAAATATTTTTAATTCAAATCCTCGCCTTATTGCTAAACAGGCTTTGTCCCTTAATTCCGGTGATAATCAGAGATATTTCAAAGGCTCCTCTGCCTCCGGTATAATTAGAAAGACCGGAGGTATTCAGGTCATATCCCAGCCTCAGCACATGCCCTCCTTTTTTAAGGCCGATATCGAAGACGAAAGCATCCTGGTTCCGGTAATTCAAATTTAAAAGGGCCGTGTATTCTCCGCTCAGCTTATATCGCATTTCAGCCCCGAAAAATAATTCTGTAGCCGTACTTTGTTGCATGTACAGGATTTTAGGGACTACTGTAAACGTTTCACTCACCTTGATATCACACCCAGCATTATAGTTAAAGCGCATGGGAAGCCGGGTGGTGGTTCCTGCGAAGGTTTCTTTGGGGATATTCAGGTGATCAATTGAAAAACCTACGTAAGGATTAGCCTTTGATTCTTTGGCGATATATTTATAATAAATTCCAACGTTCGCATCCAGGCGCAAGAGATTGGTGTTTGAATTGCTTTCATCGGTAGGAAGATTGGTATCGAAATTTCCGGTGCTCCCAGAGTACTGAGCATCATACGTAAATGAGGAAGGACTGAAGCTTTTGTTAAAGAATCCCAGCTGCAGGCCGGTTGTCAGATAATGCTTCTCAGAGCCTTCGATGATGTTATAGGCAGCAGAAGCCATAAATTCCAGGGTATTGAAATTTCCCTGTCCAGCTCTTTCATTCACGAGATAAGCTCCTAGGCCTATTTTCTTTTTCTTGACGGTGACCGGCATATCATAAGAAATGTAAATGGTGCTGAATGGTTTAATCCCAAGAGCTTTCCACTGTTGACGGTAATCGTCTGTAATCCTGAAATCTCCTTTTTCACCCGTGTACATACCGGTAAGTGCAGGGTTCATATAGAGTGTGGTGGCATCATATTGACTCATATGAAAATCCTGTGCGTTCAGGCTTGCGGAGATTAATGCCAGCAATGCCAGAAACGCCAATGTAATTCCGACCATTAATCTTTTTCTCATAGAGATAGGTGTTAACGAATGAGTGTTACATCTCCTTTTTTCTTCACAGCCTGATTATCGATAGTCTCTCCAACAAGAATCCACACATAAGATCCTCCGGGCTGAGGCTGACCACCGTAACTGCCATCCCATCCCTGACTCTGCGTGTTGGTATGGAAGATTACATTACCCCAGTTATTATAAACGGTAAAGTCCATTTGTTTGAAGGGCCCTCCACGCACATACAGAATATCATTATGACCGTCACCATTTGGAGTAAAGGCTTCCGGTAATACCGGAGGGAAGACTCCATTCTCTCCGCAATTTTCTATTTGTATAGTATCGCTCACCGATCCGCTGCATCCGAATGCAGAGGTTACCTGAAGAGTAACAGTATAGATTCCTGACGAAGTATAGGCGTGGCTTGCGTTCTGACCGGTGAATGTAACAGAGTCACCGAATTTCCAATTCCAGATGCTGAATGTTCCGCTGGAGATAGAGGAGGCATCCATGAATGCTATTGGGTTTGTTCCGCATACATGGGTATGTGCAAAGTTTGCTACCGGCAGCGGGTTGATACTTAGCATTACGGTATCACTCACCGCAGCACAGGTTCCGCTGGCTGGAGTGCTTAGGATTAGGGTTGCACTGCCACTACTCAAATCAGTACTGCCGGGGGTATACGTAGCATTGCGAGCGGTATCCGAAGGACTGAATATTCCATTGCCTGAACTGCTCCACGTTCCATTCGGAGCACCACTGACCGTTCCTGAAAGGACAAATGTTTTGCCGGAGCAAGCTTGCTGGTTATTTCCGGCTTCAACCAATGCACCGGTACTGATCTGAATATGGATGGTGGCCGATGGGCTGGTACATACCCCTGCACTGGCTTTGACTGTATAAATTCCAGAATCGGCAAGGCTCACATTGACGATCACCGGGTTATGGAGATTGCTGTTGAAGCTATTGGGGCCAGTCCAGATATAAGCAGATGCTCCTGCAGTATTGGAAGTAAGATTCAATGAAGATCCTACACAAAGCGGACTGTTACTTCCAACAACAGGAGCCAATGGAGTAGTGTTGACTTGTACATTCAGCGTGACCGGTGTGCCGGCACAACCGTTGTTTACACTAAGTGTATAGGTGCCGGTTTCAGACACGGTTGCATTTAATATCGATGGATCCTGGGTTGCAGAATTAAATCCGTTTGGTCCGGTCCAGCTATAGGTTGCTCCGGCAATGGTGTCGGAATGGAGGTTTAGAGCTGCGCCACTACAGAGTGGGCTATTGCTCGATACGACGGGTGTTGCCGGAGGGTTATTGACAGCAACGAGTATTGTTCCCGGTGATCCTATACATCCGGAAGATGAAGTCAGCGTTACAGAATAAGTGCCGCTTGCTGCTGCAGTTGCTGCTGCAATATTCGGGTTTTGGATGCTGGCATTAAATCCGTTCGGTCCTGTCCAGCTGTAAGTTGCGCCTGCAAGCGAAGTGCTAGTGAGGTTCAGTGTAGCTCCCACACAAATCGGACTATTACTTCCAACAACAGGAGCCAAAGGAGTAGGGTTGACTTGTACATTCAGCGTAACTGGTGTGCCGGCACAGCCGTTGTTTACACTCAGCGTATAGGTGCCGGTTTCAGATGTGGTTGCATTGGATAACGTTGGATCCTGGGTTGCAGAAGTAAATCCATTTGGTCCGGTCCAGCTATAGGTTGCCCAGGCAATGGTATCAGAACGAAGGTTCAGTGCCGCGCCACTACAGAGTGTGCTGTTGCTCGATATGACAGGTGTTGCTGGAGGATTATTGACAGCCACGAGTATTGTTCCCGGTGATCCTATACATCCTGAGGATGAGGTGAGGGTAACAGAATAAGTGCCGCTTGCTGCTGTCGTGGCGTTTGCAATAGTTGGGTTTTGGCTTGTAGCAGTAAATCCGTTTGGTCCTGTCCAGCTATAAGATGCACCTGCAAAAGTATTGCTGGTGAGGTTCAGTATAGAGCCTACACAAACCGGACTATTACTACCAGCAGTTGCAGCCGGGACCGGATACACATTTACATTTAAACTGATTGGCAGGCTCGGACAACCGTTATTCAGAATGAGGGTGTATTGACCGGTGTCCGCAAGGGTGACAGGAGATATGGAAGTATCCCGGGAAGAAGAAGTAAATCCGTTGGGTCCTGTCCAGCTATAGGTTGCACCTACAACTGCATTGGATATAAGATTTAAAGTTGTTCCATTACACAATGGACTATTGCTCGAAATAACAGGGATGGCAGGGGTAGTGCTTACGGTCACCTTTGTGCTGTCTATACTGCCTGTACAGCCACTGACGGTTACAGAAACATAATAGGTTCCAGCTTCCGTGATAGTGGCTGATGGAATAGCTGGATTTTGAAGGGAGGAGCTAAATCCGTTCGGCCCAGTCCAGGCATAGGTTGCGCCTGCAATGGAATTACTGGTGAGGTTCAATCCGGAACCTACGCAGAGAGGACTGTTACTTCCTGCAAGTGGAGCGCCGGGACCGGGATTTACAATCACATTCAATGTGCTAGGGGCACTGGTGCAGCCCCCTAACGTATAGGTTACAGAGTAAGTACCTGCTGCCGCTACTGTTGCAGCCGTAATAGAAGGATTCCGTGCGGTGTCGGCAAAGCTATTCGGTCCGGTCCAGCTATAAGTTGCTCCGGTTCCTGCGGTAGCAGAGAGACTTAAGAGAGATCCAGCACAGACAGGGCTATTACTAGATACAGTAGGTCCTGCTGCAGGCGGGGTGACGATTGCCGTGATCGTATCAGGAGAACTGGAACAGCCGCCGGATTGAACGACCACGGTATAAATTCCGGTTGCGCTGGTTGTTGCTGATGCAATTGCAGGATTTTGAGCGGTGGAAGTGAATCCGTTGGGTCCTGTCCAGGAATAGGTGGTGCCTATAATGGTGTCTGCATGGAGCATGAGTGTGGAGCCGGAACAGACCGGACCATTAGAAGATACCATTGGTGATGCAGGCAACGGAGTAATTGCAATATCAGCAGAACCCGCAGGACTTGTACAACCGTTTCGGGTAACCGTCATTGAATACATTCCGGAGTCTGCAGAAGTCATGATTGCGACCGATGGGCTCTGGAGTGCAGAGCTGAAGCTATTTGGTCCGCTCCAGGTAAAGCTGCCACCTGTCAGACTTGGTGTGTTAAGATTTAATCCTGAACCTGCACAAACAGGGCTGTTACTCGAAATGGACGGAGTAAGCGGGAATGAATTGATGACCCCATTAGTTAATCCAGGGGCACTGGTACATCCAATTGCAGTAACTGTTAAAGAAAAACTTCCGGAATCAGCGGAGGTCGTACTGAGGATGCCGGGGTTCTGGCTGGTTGAAGAGAAGCTGTTGGGCCCTGTCCAGCTATAGGTTACGCTTCCTACTGCAGGGGTACTGAAGTTAATAGGCGAACCCACACATACAGGACCGTTATTTCCCGGAGCAGGTGTTGCAGGAGTTGGGTTTATAGTCACACTGGTAGTTCCGGCTGAACCGGTACAGGCATTGGTGGTTATCGTCACAGAATACGTTCCGGTGGCAGCTGTAGCCACATTGGTAAGAACTGGGTTTTGTTGGTTTGAAGTAAAACCGTTGGGCCCGGTCCAACTATAAGTTGCACCTGCAACCGTATCTGCAAAAAGAGTAAGTGTGTTTCCGGAGCAAACCGGGGTATTGCTGGTGACTGTGGGTATTGCCGGAATCAGATTTACAACGGCAGCCACGGTTCCGTAGTTGCTGGTACAACCATTCAAGGTTGCGGTTACCGTGTAAGTACCATTTGCACTAACGGTAGCTGCTGCAATAGAAGTGTCCTGTGCATAAGATATAAATCCGTTCGGCCCGGTCCACTGATAAGTTGCGGAAGGGATGAGGGATGAAAAAAGATTCAGAGATGATCCGGTGCAAAGAGGACTATTGTCCATTGCAGCGGGTGCAGCAGGGGTGGGGTTCACCAGAACAGTTGTAGTTGCTGGCACACTCGCGCAACCATTATTAGCGGTTACGGTATAGGTGCCTGCTGCTGATAAAGAAACATTAGCTATGGATGAATCCTGTGAGGATGCGGTGAACCCATTGGGTCCGGTCCAGGAATAAAGAGCACCGGGAATCGTGTCACAGATCAGATTCAATGTATTACCTGTACAAGCAGGATTGTTGCTGGAAGGAACAGGGGTAGCCGGAGTGGAATTGACGGTAACAGCTACTTTCCCTGGTAAACTGTTACATCCTCCACTGGTGAGCACTATCGTATAAGTTCCGGTTGCAGCCACGGTGGCACTGGTGATGGAGGTATCTTGCGAGATGGATGTAAAACCGGTTGGCCCGGTCCAGCTATAGGTAACACCTCCTGGCGTGGTGCTGGTGAGGTTGAGTGTGTTGCCTATACAAAGAGGGCTGTTGCTTCCTGCTACCGGTTGGGCAGGAGAGGGATTGATCGTTACACTGGCCGTTGCAGGTAAACTGGAACATCCGTTATTAGCAATCAGAGAATAGGTTCCGGCAGCAGCCACAGGAGCATTCGTAATAACAGGGCTTTGAAGACTGGAAGTAAATCCGTTCGGTCCGGTCCAGCTGTATATCGCTCCGGGAATCGTATCCGCGACGAGATTAAGATTTGTTCCGCTGCAGATCGGGCTATTGGTAGTCACGACTGGAGCAGCCGGGCCTGTATTCACGGTTACAGATACACTGTCTGTTCCACCGGTGCAGCCATTCACGGTTACATTCACATAATACATTCCATTATTTATCGGAGCTCCTCCGGTGATAGAAGGATTCTGAACAGAAGCACTGAATGTGTTCGGCCCTGTCCAGGTATAGCTTGCTCCTATGATTGCATTTGCTGAAAGCTGGATGGTGGATCCTACACAAAGCGGACTATTACTTCCAGCCACCGGAGGGGCTGGGATGGGATAGACGGTTGCTGCTGTGGTTCCAGGAGCACTGGTGCAGCCATTGATGGTGACGGCAACAGCATACGTTCCCGAAGCAGTTGCAGTTGCATTTGCAATGGAGGTGTCCTGAGCTGAAGAAATGAATCCGTTAGGTCCGGTCCAGGAATAGGTTGCAGTAGGGACCAAAGCAGAAGTTAAGCTCAGGGTGGTGCCAGCACAGATCGGACCGTTATTCGCTGCGGCTGGGGCGACAGGAGTAGCTTTCACCACAACAGAAGTAGTTCCACCAGGGCCGGCACAGCCGCCTGCGATGGCTACAACGGTATATGTACCTGCTCCTGCCATGGGAACATTATTGACAGCCGCATTCTGAACCAAAGAGGTGAATCCGTTCGGGCCAGACCAGCTATAGGTAGCACCTGCTATATTCGATGCAGTAAGGTTTACGGTGCTTCCGGAACAAACCGGAGAATTGCTTCCTGCCAGCGGTGCTAACGGCAATGGGTTTATAATCACACTATCTGTTCCGGTCTGGCTGGAGCATCCGTTTACAGTTATGGTTACTGAATAAGTGCCTCCAGCCGCAGCGCCTACTGCCGCTATGCTTGGGCTTTGAAGGGTGGATGTAAAACCATTAGGGCCTGTCCAGCTATAGCTTGCCCCTGCAATCGCTGAAGTGCTTTCGTTTAAAGTACTACCAAAGCAAACCGGACTGTTACTAAAAGGTGCGGGCGTAGCCGGAATGGCGTTGATGGTTGCGGCGGTAGTGCCTGCAGCACTTGGACATCCGTTGACGGTTACTACTATGGAATAGGTTCCGGTTGCAGCTGCACTGGCACTTACAATCGTTGGGTTTTGAGTGGTAGATGAAAATCCATTGGGTCCGCTCCATGCATAAGTAGCCGTGGCAACAACCGGTGTTGTGAAGTCGATATTGGATCCCGCACAAACAGGTCCGTCGTTATTTGCAGTAGGCGTCGCCGGTGTTGGGTTGACCACTACTGCTGTAGAAGCAGCCGCTCCACCGCAGCCGCTTACACTCACCATTACAGAATAGGTTCCGGTGGCAAGGGTGGTGGCTGATGCAATAGATGGATTTTGCAAGGTGGATGTAAATCCGTTTGGTCCAGTCCAGCTATAGGTAGCTCCCGCTAGTGCACCCACCTGCAGGTTGATTGCATTTCCGGTACAAACAGGAGTGTTGCTGGTAGGAGAAGGAGTGGTTGGAATTGGGTTAACGGTTGCAGAGATGGTACCTGGTGCACTTGGACAACCGTTTACGTTAACCACGACACTATATATTCCGGAGGCTGCAACGGTAGCGGCAGCGATGGAAGTATTCTGTACTACATCGGTAAATCCATTGGGACCTGTCCAACTATAAGTAGCTGTGGCAACAGGTGTGGTAGTGAGAGTAAGAGTGGACCCGGCACAGATAGGGCTGTTGCTTCCGGCAACAGGAGTGGCTGGTGTGGGGTTGATGATCACCGCAGTTGTTCCTGCAGCGCCCTGGCAACCTGCAATATTCACGGAGACGGAATAGGTGCCGGCGTTCAGTGCAGCAGCATTGGTAATCGTAGGGTTTTGCAGACTGGAAGTAAATCCATTGGGTCCGGTCCAGCTGTATGTTGCACTTGCGATGGTATTCGCCTGTAAGTTTATGGTGTTTCCGGAACAGACCGGACTATTACTCGATGCCACCGGTGTTGGAGGAACCGGGCTAACCACCACAGCCGTTGTTCCTGCTGGCCCTGTGCAATTGTTGACCGTAATCGTAACTGAGTAAGTTCCGCTATCCGCTGCTACGGCTGATGCAATCGTGGGGTTTTGAAGTGTGGATGTAAAACCATTCGGACCCGTCCAACTGTAGCTGGCACCCGCTATTGTGTTTGCGCTGAGGCTGATGGTAGCTGCGATACAAACCGGACTATTGCTGGATACAACCGGAGCTGAAGGGATCGCATTGATCACAGCGGCAGTGGTGCCTGCCAGGCTTGTACATCCACCGGAAGTAATGGTTACTGAGTAAGTGCCCGTCGCAGCTGGAGTTGCAGCTGTGATGGTTGGATTTTGAGTGGTGGAAGTAAATCCGTTCGGGCCGGTCCAGCTATAGGTGGCTCCTCCAACGGCAGGAGTACTGAAATCAATATTAGATCCATCGCATACAGGGCCATCATTGCTTGCAGCAGGGGTGGCCGGAGTAGGTAGTATGGTCACAGAAGTGGTGGCCGGAGTGCTTGCGCAACCATTATTTGTAGTTACCGTGTATGTTCCTGCTGCTGCTGCCGTTGCTGCCGCGACCGTAGGGTTTTGAAGTGTGGACGAAAATCCGTTCGGACCGGTCCAGCTATAGGTTGCTCCGGCAATAGTAGAAGCGATTAGGTTAATTGAAAAACTGGCACATACTGGTGTGTTGCTGCCTGCAACAGGAGTAGCGGGTGCACTGTTGATGGTTGCGGATACGATTCCAGGTGCACTTGTACAACTACCCACTGTTACCATTACCTGATAAGAGCCGGTTGCACTGGTGGTAGCACCGGCAATGGATGGATTCTGAAGGGTAGAGGTAAATCCATTGGGCCCTGTCCAACTATATGTAGCTGTTGCAACCGTAGCCGTTGCAAAGGTTAAGGTGACGCCCACACAAATAGGGCTGTTACTTGTAGGAGTAGGGGTTGCTGGGGTAGGATTGACGATTACAGAAGTCGTTCCAGCGGCACCGGTACATCCGTTTACAATTGCATTTACCGTATAAGTGCCGGCTGCTGCTGCGGTGGCCCCTGCTATCGAAGGGTTTTGCAAAGTGGAAGTAAATCCATTGGGACCGGTCCAGGTATAAGTTGCGCCTGCGATGGTGCTTGCTGTTAGATTAATAGTATTTCCTGTACACACCGGACTGTTACTTCCAGCCACCGGAGCTGCTGGTGGGGAATTGACTGCAGCATATGTGGTACCGGCTGATCCCTGGCATCCTGCTATGTTAACAGATACAGAATACGTGCCGGTTGCAAGTGCCGTGGAAACTGCAATAGAAGGATTCTGCAGGGTGGATGTAAATCCATTCGGCCCGGTCCAGCTATAGGTTGCTCCTGCTATTAGATTTGAAGTGAGGTTGAGTGCATCTCCGACACAAATCGGACTGTTGTTTGATGCCACTGGGGTAGAAGGAACCGGACTTACAATCACAGCGGTTGTTCCTGCTGCACCCGGGCAGCCATTTACAGTAATAGTAAGCGAGTAAGTGCCTCCTGATGCTGCCACTGCCGAAGCTATGGATGGGTTTTGTAAGGTGGATGTAAATCCGTTCGGGCCTGTCCAGCTGTAGGTAGCGGTGGCTACAGCGGATGTTGAAAGACTGATCGTCGCACCGATACATACCGGGCTGTTGCTGGAAGGAGCCGGAGTGGCCGGAGTAGGGTTGATGACTACTGCAGTGGTCCCAGAGCTTCCGGAGCATCCATTCACGGTAATCGTAACAGAGTATGTGCCGGCTGCCGATGCGGTAGCACCTGCAATAGTTGGGTTTTGTAATGTGGATGCAAATCCGTTCGGCCCGGTCCAGCTATAGGTAGCAGTGGCAACTGTGGCAGTGGTTAGGTTAATGCTGTTCCCGATACAAACGGGAGAGTTACTTCCTGGTGCTGGTGTGGCCGGAATGCTATTCACGTTACATGCAATTGTTCCGGCGGCACTTGCACAACCTCCAACCGTTACAATAACAGAGTAGGTTCCGGTAGCGGCTACCGTTGCGCCTGCTATAGAAGGGTTTTGCAAAGTAGAAGTAAATCCATTGGGTCCTGTCCAGCTATACGTGGCTGTTGCTACGGTAGCTGTTGCAAGCGTGAGTGTCGATCCGGCACAGATCGGACTATTACTCGAAGGTGCGGGAGTGGCCGGAGTTGGGTTGATGACCACCGCAGTGGTACCTGCACTTCCAGAGCATCCATTCACTGTAACTGTAACAGAGTAAGTACCGGCAGCGGCTGCGGTAGCACCTGCAATACTAGGGTTTTGTACAGTGGATGTAAATCCGTTCGGACCTGTCCAACTATAGGTGGCCGTTGCAACGGTGGCAGTGGTCAGGTTGATACTATTCCCGGTACAAACAGGAGTGTTACTTCCTGGTGCAGGAGTGGCGGGTATGGTCGTCACCGTACATGCAATTGTTCCGGCAGCACTTGCACAGCCCCCAACCGTAACAGTAACAGAATAGGTTCCGGTAGCGGCTATTGTCGCACCTGCTATGGAAGGGTTTTGTAAAGTGGACGTAAATCCATTGGGTCCCGTCCAGCTATACGTAGCTGTGGCTACGGTAGCCGTTGCAAGCGTGAGTGTTGAGCCTGCACAGATTGGGCTATTGCTGGTGGGAACTGGTGTTGCCGTGATCGGACTTACTGTTGCGGCCACCGTTCCTGCTGCACTCGCACAGCCATTGACGGTTACGATAACTGAATAGGTGCCTGTTGCAGCTGTCGTTGCGGCAGTAATAGAAGGATTTTGAAGGGTTGAGGTAAATCCGTTTGGCCCGGTCCAGCTATACGTTGCGGTGGCTACAGTAGCTGTAGCAAGAGTCAATGTGGAACCGGCACATATCGGACTGTTACTCGTTGGCGCCGGAGCTGCCGGTACTGCAGTTACGGTGGCGGCGGTGGTGGCTGCCACGCTCGTACATCCGCCAACGGTTACAGTAACAGAATATGTTCCTGTTGCGGCTGTGGTGGCAGCGGAAATGGAAGGATTTTGCAGAGCAGATGTAAATGCATTCGGTCCTGTCCAACTATACGTAGCACCGGCTACGGTTGGGGTGGCTAGTGTTAAAGTGTTTCCAGCACAGATGGGTCCTCCGTTGCTTGCAGTGGTCGCACCGGGTGTAGCGTTTACGACTACAGCAGTGGTTCCAGCGGGCCCCGTACAACCGTTAACTGTTGCCTTGACGGAATAAGTACCTGCGGCGGCTACAGTGGCCGATGCAATGGTGGGGTTCTGAACAGCAGATGTAAAAGTGTTGGGTCCTGTCCAGGAATAAGTGGCGGTTGCGATGGTGCTTGCGGCCAGGTTTAATGCAGATCCCACACAGACAGGGCTGTTACTGGAGGCAGTAGGAGCGGCAGGGAGCGGAGTGACGGTTACGGTAACATAAGACGGACCACCCGGACAACCTCCGTTTTGGGCAACAACTGTGTAGGTGGTGGTAACTGTTGGTGTTGCAACAGGGTTTGCCGAGTTAGCATTGTTCAGACTTGCAGAAGGGCTCCAATTATAAGTTGTTCCTGTCGGGCCGGTCGGGCTTCCTCCCAGGGTTGTATTGGTTCCATTGCAAATGGTGCGGGCAGCTCCTGCTGCAAGGGTGAAGGCAGTAGGACGTGTTGCAGGTACCAAGGTTGCATTCAGGAACATCCTGATAGCATTCACATAGGTGATGTTTCCCCATTCAGCAGCACCATTCGCGTAGTCATGTCCTCCAAGATAGAAAACGTTTCCTCCGACAGAATCGGCTGGGAGGAAGTGGCCGGCAGCGGCCACTATTGTATCCATATGTACATTATCGCTCAATCCATGGTAAAAGCTATTCACCCACTTCGATGCTCCGGGTCGGTTTAGAACCCAGTTTTTACCGGTTCCGGTATTGTTGGCTACTACATTCCCTTCAAACTGCATAAAGGCCATATCCGAACTATAATAGGCATTGGTTGCGACCGTATTGCTGTTGCTGACAATCACTCCATTGGTGGAATGGAAATGCTGAGGGGAATTCATGAGGTTCTCATAGGTATTCACACCAGCACATTGTGCAAAGAAATTTCCTCCTTCATAAACGAAGTCCCAT
Source organism: Bacteroidota bacterium (assembly GCA_003153435.1). Taxonomy (GTDB): domain Bacteria; phylum Bacteroidota; class Bacteroidia; order Palsa-965; family Palsa-965; genus Palsa-965. The sequence goes on along the minus strand of PLYR01000087.1, from coordinate 18,564 downwards.
ACCTTTTGTGTGATCGATCCAACAGTAGCCGGGGCTGTAGGCGGGTTCGTAGCCACATCCCAGTGTTCTTCACAACAAAAGGTAAAACATTGAGACAAGCCTGGGAAAACACCTGCACTGATTGTTACATAATTAGTAATACCTGCACTGTCCAGCATTTTGGTGGCAATTCCTTCGTAGGTTCCGTTATTAAAGCAGGCAATTTTAGGACGCTGATCAAGTGTATATCGAACGTTTACAGGAGTATTGGAGGTGAGTTTATAGATGGCCACCTTGGCATACTCCGATCCCCGGGCATTGAATGCAGCAATGACTTGTAATGCGGTAAGACCACCCGAATAAAAGGAAGTATTGAGCCAGGTAGTGTCTATAATAAAGGCACTTGCTTTAAAGGTTACCGGAGCGGAAGCAATCACTGTTGGGAAAACACGGGAGGCATTAGCTGTAAAATCGGCGGCATCTTTTGCCTTACCCGAAAGAATCACCCATTTAACCGGCACATCATTCATCAGCAGCTCGTGTACCAATCCATAGGCTTTGACATTAAAAGGTGCCACAAGACTCTGATTCGTATTATCCATCGGTATGACATAAGAGCCTCCGGGAACAGTAACCAAGTTAGCCGGAGGGCCGGGCATATCGGGAGTGTTGCAAACAGTGCTGATGATGGTACGGGTACCGGTTGGGTTCGGGTTAAGAGCTGTTGTGATGGTGGATCCGTTAAAGACGAAGGAGTTAAGAGAAGCATCCAACTGGTCGCCGATATTGGCAGTGACCGGAACATCATAAGTCAGATAGAAATAGTAGCTCCCCGTACCCAGCAGTAATTGCTGAGATCCTGAAATGGTGAAGGCCCCATTCGGGCTGGCAACGGTTCCGAATAAAGGAGTAGTTGCATCGATGAGCGGAATGGAATTGTTTCCTCCGAAAAATAAATTGGCCCGGGTAATATTGGTTAATGGGTTTGCGGAAGCTCCTGCATCCCCGTTGGTACTGAAATTGAACTGAGTGATGGTGGCCGGGCAAGTATCTTTTACACATACTTTAATCCTCAGTATGACTTGTTCGCTCTGGGAACACTGACGGTTGATGGGGGCAATGGTATATTGAGAAACAACACTGGAGTCGAGTATCATGGCCGGGCTTGAACTCAGGTATCCGAATGATTCGGCAGCAGTGGGATTTGTAGTCGCATTACCCACTTGCATGGTACCACCGGTTCGGGTAAGGCTCCCGGCACCGGCGGCACTGGCTCTGATCTGGAAATTTTTGAAGTAAATAGTATCTAATAGGGTGTTATTATTATTAGTAGTGACGGTTATGGTGATGGCAGTGGTGGTGACTGAAGTGAGCACGATGCTGGTGATTCCCCTGGCTGCGGTAAAGCTGATTGTTCCTGCGGCAGGATTAAACTGAAACCCGGCCGGAAGGGTCAGAATCATCGTCACATTGTTCTGGTTCCGGTTAAAACCAGTAACATTTGTTTCGTTTAGCGCAAAGTTTACGGTATTATAAGCAGTCGGGTAAGAAGAGCTACAAAAAAGTTGATTGGGAAAAGGGGCAATGCTATACCGCTGGGCCAAGCCCAAAGAATTTATACCACCGAATAAAATCAGCAGGATATAACATTTAAGGATATGGACTTTGTAGTGTTGTTTCATTAGCCTGTCATTAGCGTTTGAAACTGTAAACAAAAATTATTGAATCGTATTCCGCGCAGTTCATATACCATCGGATGAAACACAAATTCATCCATTAACTAAGATCATTTCATCTGAGCCATCATTCCGATGCCCAAATTGAAGCAATAAGAAGGTTATTTATGGGTTGTTTTACGTAGATAAAAAGATTTAGTTTCTACGATTTCGGCCAATATCTTACATCCTTTCTTTTCTGTTGGATTTTCTTCCTGCTTCCATCGAATAAATAGTTCGGTCCGGGAGCATGATATTGCCACTTCATCGCTCATTTTATTTTAAGCGGCATGTCTTCAATTTGAAGGCAGAATAAATGAAAAATAAAAATTGAAATGAAAAAACTAACCAGAGCGAAAGAAATGAGTAACCAATGATGACGGATGTAAAAAGTTGGGATGAGCTCACTGCATTTTCTGCACCTCATCACATAATACTTTTCTCTGCGTCCACACGACAAACATCTGATTTTCATGTTGCTGTTTTTGTGTTTTTACTGACTTTAAGAAGCCTTGTGGCATAGTTATGAATGAATTCTTCGTCCATATTTAAGATTCCCAGCACTCTGTAATTACCTTTATTTCGCGCCGCAAATGAATCCATCTGTTGTCTGAGCTTCTTCTCTAGATTTTGAAAATCGCCCTTTTGTCCTGCCCTGACGAATGCCATAAAATAGCGAGCCTGAGGATATTCTTTGTTTTTTCGCAGCTTTATTTTTCGGGCCAGGCTTTTCAGCAAAAGAAAGGACTGGTCCACTTTGCCTTCCAAACGGTAGCTCAAAGCCAGAAGAAATTTTACTTCTATTTCGGCATGAAGTCTTTTTGTGAAATTCAGTTTCTGAAGCAGGTCTTCCATTAGATGAATGGATTCGGTGTACTCAGCGGAGTAAAATAGAATGCTTGCTTTATAAAGGACATAAAAGATATAGCTGGCTTCATCCGCGTCGGAGATCGGCGTGGTCAGAAGCTGATCTTCACTGACCAGTGTTCGCATTAAGCCTTGTTTGGAATAGCGTTCCACTTTTGAGATAAGAAAGTGCGCGCTGAGGCAGCAATGATCAGCCAAAAGAAAAGTGCCCAGCATGGAGTTGACGCGGTCAAAGTAATGCAAGGCGTTTTGTTCATCATTCAGTTTATGATAATATTCGAATGCTAAGAAATCGAATACTGGGCGTAAATGCCGGTAGCTTGCTTCCTCGCTGTTCTGAGACAGGATGTTCTCACTCTGCTCTAATAGCACCGGTATTGGATATTTTTTCTCGTTGATCTCTGATATTCCGGTATAGATCTGATAAGAGATGAACATGATGTTCCGGTAAATAGTTTGGTGATGAGAGTGATGATGGTCCGACAATTCGTCCATCTCCTGCTGCATGAACGTGAGAACTTCCAAATCATCCTGATCTCTGGAAATGAGATATTCCCCTGTGGTCTTTGTGAAACGGGACAACAGATCATGCGCCTTTTCCAGTGTGATGATATGAGCCACACATTTGTTATAGAGCTTTGAGAACTCATAATATTTTGGAGTGCAAAGATGCAGTTTGCGGAGTGCTTTGTATACCAGAATCAACTCACGAGTCATATTGTACTCTATAAGTTTTTTCTCCATTTTAATCAGGCTGGCAATAGCCGAAATTTTTGGAGAACTAAAGAGTATTTTCTCAATGTTGGCAACATTCCGGATCAAGCCTACCTTTTTGTCGGTGGAATTGGAAAGCAGGAAATCCTGAATTTTATCATAAAGCCTTGACTTTAGGGTATAATAGGCCGCTTTGTTCTGTGTGAGTTGTCCCAGAATTTCTTCTTCGGAAAGTTCTGATTCCCGGAGCTGATTAAACAGACAGAGGTATTTGTTTGCTTTGCTTTTCTGAAACTGTTCCTCAATAATCTGAAAATCTTTTGGAGAGAGTTGTTGAACAACACTTTTCAACTGTATCATCTGGTTTTGCCTGGGTGTTCACTGCAAAGTACAGATAAATTATTCCGATTCTAATATCGGAAATTGATAGATGTAAGGTTTGGCCTGATTAGGGTTTATTTAAAGGCAATTCAGAGGAGTTTGGAATCAGAAGCTATTCCGTGTCAGGCATCAAGCAAAATAAAATAATATCTTACACGTGTAAGATATTGAATCATTTGGGGAATTTAAATTTGTTCTGCTAGACTCTCGTATACCTTATTTCAACGTTTTGAAATCATAGACAGCCTTTGCTACTTTTGCCATCACCCGTTCGCGGACCTCTTCACTCGCTTTAGAATCGGAAACGAAAACCGCAAGGATCAGGTGCTTTCCATTGGGTAAGGTGATAATGCCTGCATCATTCGTTGCTGAAGTAATCCCTTTGTTTGTTGGACCTGATCCTGTTTTATGTGCCACCTCTGTGTTTGGGGGCAGAAGTCCTTTAATCCGTTTCGGTCCGGTGGTCGTTTCCACCATCAGCTTTCTCAGATAAACCGGAGTGGCACCGGAAGGAGCCGCATTACTCTTCTTAAATATCCAATCCAGGATCTGAACCATAGCCAGCGGGCTGCACCAATTCGTGTATTGTATGTTCCAATCACCATGCATCTCTTGCTCGGTGGTAGCAATGTTGAGTTCCGTGATTCCTATGGAATGGATATAATCATTCACCACCTTCGGCCCTCCGATCAAACGAAAGAGTCGGTCGCACCCGATATTATCACTCTGAGAAACCGTCGCACTCAGAATCTCGCTCAGAGGAAGATCGGGAATGCCTTTCGGATATTTATCCCGAATCGGACTGTGTGTGTCCGGAACAACATCCGTCTTTTCAAAATGGATTTTATCATCGAGTTTTAACTTTCCATGATCCACCTGATCGAGTACAGCCATGGAGAGCATCAGCTTATAAACGCTCTGCGTGGGGAGGTGGTCATGTCCATGAATGCTTAAAGTGTCACCATCTTCCGGGCAGAAGAAAGAGATGCCTACCGTTCCTTTTGCCGAATCGGATATTTCAAGCAGCTGTTTCCGAAGAATTGATTCTTGGTTCTGATTGGATTTTTGATCGTTTACTAGGGTACTATCTGTGGGGCTTTTGTGGGAACCACAGGAGGATAGAAGGAGTAGGGCAAGGGCCAGAGCTGGAAGTTTCATGTTTTTTACAAAAAGGTTTTAAGCCAATTCACAGCGAGTTCTTCATTATTGAATACCCGGTAAGGCACTTTAGGTCTTTGAACTTTGAGGTAAAAATTAGCAATCAAACGGTAGGCCACACTATCCGCCAACACAGCCACTGCAGATCCGGGGAATATAGGTTCCATCTTCTTCGCGTTTTCTCTTCCTTCCTTGGTCACAGTAACATAATCCATCGCTGAGAACAGGAAAGGAGGTTTTTTCCCATCGCAAAGTTGAAGGAACATGTCGTGCATCTCTAGCTGCAAAGCAGGATCTATAACAGTGCCCTCCTTATAACAGATATAAACAATACCATCCTCCCGATATTCTGCAATACCTTTTTCAAAATCAATACTTTTTGTATTAGTATTTGATCCTTGCATGATTTCTTTCTATAGAGAGTATGTCAATTCTGTTCGACTAGCTTTTTAGATATAAGGATCAACCTGTCCTGTTGCAAAATTATGATATTTCAAATCGCTTATGACCGTACTCACCAGTACCTCATCTGAACAGATCGACAGAGAAGGATCCATTCCAAGTTTCGCCCATCTCTTTTTAAGCTCGGTAATACTGATGCTGGTACTACCAGTTTTTCCTTTGAGAGAGAATTTAGTAAAAGCCTCCAATACTTCCATGACCCAGCGCTTTTGATCTTTGGGTTGGATGCCTTCGTCGGCTGCTTTATTCTGCCAATCAAGCAGGTCCTGGGTTACAACAGGTGTGTTCTTTCCAGGTACTCCCTCGGCGGGTATCGTCCAATACATAACCCTGAACAGATTCTGTTCCAGCCAAACTCTCAGGATATCCTCTTGTAATCTTGATGCGGGGAGGTTTTGGATGGAGAATTCCTTAAGATCCGGTAAACCTGGGAAGAATTCTTTATGATTATAATAATAGACGGAATTTAAAAAATGCTCTCTGTTCTTAAACCACTCCTCATCATTCAGCGGTGTTGCTTCAGGCATGCCCTGTTTCAGCTCCCTCGCTTTCAGGTGGGTTGTATTATGTCCTTTGGGAATTTCCACATAAGCCGGGAAGCCAGGGTCCATATAAAAATTGGAATAAGAGGCCTTCAGTCTCCGGTAGGTGCTGGTATCTTTCAGTATATCAGCCTTATGCTTTAATACCCTCATTTTAACACTGGTGGTTGACTCCCCTACATAATAAGGAATAAAGTGTCCTTTCTCCTCCGTTCCCCAGATATATACACCGGGCAAATCGGCTTCTGGCTGTTTGATAAACTCGGAAAGGGAACAAGGTTTTGAGAAACGGATACAGGTTTCGGTGGTCATATTCATGTTATAAATCGGATAATGAGCAAGTTTAAGAAAAGTTCTTCAATGGAGGATAGGATTGGCGAAAGGATGTATTTCGCCAAAGCCGTCACTAAGGCACTGAAGTTTGCTAAGACCGATAGTTATCGGTCAAGGGGCGCTTCTTAATCCCCCTCTGAGCATGTCTGATTTTGAAATTGAATTGACAAAATGGCAGAAAAAAGAAGTCTCCGTGAGAACTAAAGTTGTTCCGGTTCAAACGGAGCGACTTGGGAAGTGATTAGGTGCTCTCCTTGTTTAGATGGAGTAACAATTACAATAGAAGAAGTTACTCAATTCTTAAATGGAGTAACTATTACTAAAGGAGAAGTTACTCAATTCATGCAAGGAGTAACAATTACTAAGAAAGAAGTTACTCCATTCACACAAAGAGTAACAATTACTAAGAAAAAAGTGACTCCATTCTGACAAAGAGTCACAATTACTAAGAATTGAGTGACTTCCTTAAGACAAAGAGTAACTATTACTAAGAATTGAGTTACTCCATTTAAGTATTGAGTAACTATTACTAAGAATTGAGTAACTCCATCTAAGTATTGAGTAACTATTACTAAGAAGGGAGTACACCTAATCACTTCCCAAGTCACTTTTACTAGCTTCGGAATGATTCCCGATTAACTAAAAAGGAATTTGTTCAAGGAAGGGATTACTTCTTGTAGAATGAGAGTTTGTATAGTAAATGAGATGGTTAGGCTATTTAGCTCAGGAATATCAGTCTTTATAAAGATTGATCTCGTAGATTTTGAGATTGTGGGGATTGATTAGATCTGTAAAGCTTATAATTTTATACCGATAATAAGAACATCATCCACTTGTTCTAAGTTACCTTTCCATTGAGTAAGATTGTCTTCCAATACTTTCTTTTGCTCCTCCATAGACATGGACATGTTCTCCATTAAAATTCGTTGCAATTGTTTGTATTTAAATTTTTTTCCTTTGGGTCCTCCAAACTGATCGGCATAGCCGTCTGTGAAGAGGTATAACAGGTCACCCTTTTGCAAGCTCAGGTTATGCGTGCTGAAAGGCATCGGGTTATCAATTTTACCAATAGGTTGCTTATTCGCTGGCACTTCACTCATTTCTCCATGATGAATGTACCAGAGTGCATTATTAGCGCCGCTCCATTGAATTTCTTTGGTGTTTCTGTTTATGCAGCACATGGAGATGTCCATACCATCCTGAATATTTCCTTCACTTTTTTCAAAGGTTTCGAGCACCAGTTCCCGTACTTTGTTCAATATCTTTCCGGGTTCCTCAATGTGAAACTCTTTTACGGTTCGGTTTAAAGCATTGGAACAAACAACACTAACCAGAGCGCCTGGTACCCCATGTCCGGTACAATCAGCGGCAGCTATTAAAATAGTATCGTCTGTCTGCTCCATCCAATAAAAGTCACCCGCAACAATATCTTTAGGTCTGTACAACACGAAGGATTCTGGCAGGCATTGGGTGACTAGACTCAATGGGGGTAAGATGGCATCCTGGAGTCTTTTGGCGTAAGCGATGGAGTCTAATATCTCTTTATTTTTTTCCTGAACCAATTCCTTTTGAATTTCAATTTCAGCTTTCTGCCTGCGGGTTATTTTTAAAGAACGGAAAACCACATACGCAACAATGCCGGAAGCAGCGGCAATCAGTAAAGTAAATAAAATGTACAATTTTTGCCGCTTACTGTTGGAGGCTGTGATAACATCTCTTTTTTCCTGTTCTATCTTAGCCAGCGCTGTTTTTTTGTTGAACTCGGCTTGTTGTTCCGCTTCCTTCTCCTCACTCTTTAATCTATAAACCTCTTTGTCGTTATGTAATTTCGTCATTGAGTCAGTATAATTGTAATACCTCGTTTGATAATCATAAGCCTGCTTGAAGTCACCTGTTTTTGAATAAGCCAGAGCTAACACCGAGAGATAATTATCATCATAATCATGATAGCCAGACTGTATACTAAGTTTCATGGCCTTGTTCGCGTAGGTTATGGCTTCCCGATAATCTTTTTTGGCAAGATAAATTTGAGAGATGCTTGCATAGCAATACATGATCCCCTCGGTTATATGAAACTTCTCACGCAGTTGTAGCGATTTATTTTCAATAATCATGGCAGAATCGAGGTATCCGAATCTTCGATAGGCATTCCCCATTTCACCCAATACAAGGGGTTCGTTCCTAAAATTTCCACCTTTATTATTATGGATATGGGCAAGTTCAAAGCTTCTGAGACACTGGACTGTATCCTTTTCCGAATCATATATTTTAGCCAAGCGCATGTAAGCGCTTGACATATTCTGGTTTGTTTTGTCTGGATTCAGGGAAGCGTTTCTTTTTAAAATACCGATTGCTTTCAGAAGAGAACTCTTCATTTCCGCATCGGGTATGTCATATTCAGCGCTTACTAAATTAATCATTAGCCCAGCGATGTTTATAGAATCTCTGCAAAGACGATAGCACTCCAATGCTTTTTTATTTTCTATATATGCCTTGGAACTATATTCGGAGAATTTGAGTATCCGGCCCATTAAATGAAAATCTTTAGCCCGAATTGTGGGTGGCACAAGTGCCACTATAGAATCCACTTTAGGAAGAAGCTCGGCTAATTTTTCGCGTTGCTTATCCTGATAATAAAAATAGAAGAGACCCATATACGCCTTAGCCAGCCATTCATTATCAGAGTTCCCGATTTCTTTTATTGCTTTGTTGAACTGGGATACAATACGTTTATGAGCCGTATCACTTTCGGTGTGGTTATCAATTAAATACATTCCAAGAGAGCAGTGGTACTTACCAGCAAGGGATGGATTACTTTTTACTTTTAGAGAAATGGCATCCAATTCTGTTTTGCACTCTTTATAATGATGCATATTAAAGTCATGCATGATTTTTCTGAAAAGGAAGTCTGCTTTTTGGCCAGCATCCGTAATAGCTTCAGATTCTTTAAGGGACTTTCGCCAGTATGCATTGCTGGAGCCAGTATCAGACTTGTAGGTCTCATCAAAAAGCAGGTAATAATCTTCTGCCCTTTGGTAGGCGCTTTTTTCACTTTTAACCTTGGCAGATAAACTATCTATATAGTACTTGTTCTGGGAGTACATATGGAGTGTTCCCAGGAGTATTACAAACAAGGTGTTTCTTATTAACTTATCCAGCATCTTTCAAATATAAAAACAATTATTATAATTAATGATATAATAGCTGGTTGAGGATTGCTGAGTAAATTGAATGAGCTATTTGACGATACAGAAAGTACGATAGCTTGTTGGCAACGGATATGCTAACTTACAATCGGTGCTTCATCTCCGCGCCATTGGGATAATCAGTAAGATTCGTATATTTGACCTCCATCAGTAATTTTCTCATTGCATTGAACTGTGCCCTACAGCGGATTTATCAGTATTCATTATTAACCAAAAAAAATTATCATGAAAAAAACGATCATGAGCTGCTCCCTTTTGTTCCTGGGTGTGGCAATGTACAGCCAGCAAGGAGCAGAAAAAATGAAAGTCCTGCATCCCCATGCCGTGAAAGGGAAGGTCAGCAACAAACAAACGGAGTCGCGTCATATGATTACACATCCTTCTGTCACCCAGCTCGGATTCTGGTCAGATGATTTCTCGGTTAAAACAAACTGGACCATGACCTCATCGGCCGGTCCTGGTCTCTGGAAAATAGATACCATCGGACCTATCGGTACATACAAAATTACCAAAATCAATTCCACTACCCATGCTAATGGATTTGCAACATTCGACTCCGATAACGATTGCAGTGGAAACCAGATTGCTGATCTGACAAATGCTACTGCCATTAACTGTTCGTTGCACCCTTACGTAAATCTGGTATTCCAGGAGCAATACCGCCGTTATATTGACAGCACCTACGTGTTGGTCAGTATCAACGGTACTACCTGGACCTCTTATGAAGTAAACCAGCTGGTTCAGACGAATAATTACTGTCCTACTAATCCTACTCAAGTCAAGCTTAATATTTCTGCCGTTGTAGGAGGTCAGTCAACAGTATGGATTCGTTTTGAATTCTGGAGCCCAAGCAGTTTGGGTACCGGTTCAGGCTGTTCTTATTCCTGGATGGTGGATGATGTGTATTTAGAGGATATTCCAGCCAATGACCTGTCTCTCGATAAAGCCTATCTGGATTTCGGATACCAGGGTGGAGGATATTATACCCAAACTCCGGTAACTCAGATCGTGCCTATGACTTTCCGTGCAGCGATCTCGAATCAGGGAACAGCTACACAAACCAATAACAAACTTATGGTGGGAATCCACAATGCATCTTCCACCGTTTACAATCAGACCAGTGGTGTTCATTCCTCTTTGGCCTATTTAGCCGGAGATACCCTGTTTGATACCCTTACTGTATTTACACCGGCTTCTATACCAGCCAGCTATACAGCCCGTTTGGAAATTTCCCAAACCCAGGTTGAACTCCCTGCCGATACGGCGAACAATGGGGTTACCCGTTTGTTCTCTGTTACCGACACGGTATTTGCACGTGACAATGGAATGCTGCCAATATCAGGCACCATTGCAAGTGTGGATTATACCGGTGGTGATGTCGACAATTCCATGATTGCCAACTTGTATCAGATTCCTGTTGCCACAACAGTGAGCAGTATTTCGGCTTTCATCGATACCTCTACAGCTCCAGGTACCACCATGACCTATCATCTGCTGCGTGTAGATTCTACGGGTGCGTTCAATGAGATTGCCACTTCCGCCATCATGAATATTGCAAGCAAGACCGGTTTGGGTAAATGGATTACCATGACGACGACCATGCCCGTGCTTCCCGGTACTTATATTGCAGCCGTTTCGGCCACAGGTCAGGTTGCCGGTTCCAGCACATCAGCCTCTCAAGGTGTCATGATCGGAGCAGACCAAGTGACTGACCAGCCTTTACATACCTCTTTTGTATTCCCAGCCGGACAAACACCAACTCCAGCCTGGGGATACATCACCACCTTGCCTATGATTCGCCTCAACATTCTGAAAGGCCCTGCAGGCATTCAGGAGCATAACCTGGATATGAGCCTTATTTCGGCTTATCCTAACCCTGCTATGCAAAGCATATCGATCAACTACCAGCTGAATAAATCCAGCGATATAGTGATCACCGTTACCGATGTTGCCGGTAAACAGGTTGGAACAATCAAGGAACATGCTAACTTGGGTCAGCATACTACACACCTCGATTTAGGTGCTTATGCTTCCGGAACTTATTTCTACACGCTCATGACCGATTTCGGTAAACTGAACGGTAAGTTTGTAGTGAATAAATAAGCTATCTTTTTTATCTACAAGCCCCGGCTGATCTAATCAGTCGGGGCTTGTAGTTTATAAACATCGGTCAATAAAAAAGCCCTGTATTCAGCTAATGGGCGATCCTATGATTTCGGATTTAAGCGGCAGGTAAAAACAATTCGGCAGGTAGTTGGAAATAATTCTTTAAGCGTTGAGCCATTTTCAGTGTTATTTCCCTTCGCCCGGACAGGATAGAGGAAACATGACCTTTAGAACCAAGAATCGGTTCAAGGTCTTTAGCTTTCATTCCTCGTTCTTCCATTTTGAATTTGATCACTTCAATTGGGTCTAAGGAAGGCAAATGGATGTGCTTGTCTTCATAATCCTTTACCAACACCAATAATAAAGCCAACTCATCCGCTTCAGCTGTGTTTTCTTTCGCCTGAAAAATAGCCAGTGTTCTTTTAATGGCTTTTTGATAGGCTGCTTCTGTTTTTATCACTTTCCAGTTCATGTTCATTTGGCCTTGTATTTTAAAATCTTTGTGTCAAATTCAATGATTTCTGTATTTACTTTGTCGTACTCCTTATGCGTTCCAAACCAGATAATATAAGAACAACTGCAAGTAAAAGAAAGACTCTTCAGGATTCGTTTTTTATCTCAATAATCAGTTAACTCAAGGTTCACACCCGTTTTAGTTTTTTATGAATTTCGTGCTGAAGAAAACACCGGATCTGTCCTGCAGTTTTATGAAATATATGCCTTTGGCGAGTGTGCCCGGGTTCAGATCAGTTTCGGTTTCGCCCGAATTAAAAAGCCGGGTGCTGAGTATCATACGTCCTTCTGAGTTATAGATAGAGACCTGACAGGGGATTCCTGATCCATTGATATGCAGAAGATCTTCTCCGGTCAGCAGCGAAGGGTAAACGAGATAATGAGACAGGTGAACTCCTTCATGCACACCACTCAGGAGAATTGAGTCAGCGGTAATGTGTCCATAAGTAATACCTCCTTTTACACATCCTTCAAGCCATATATCAGTTGTGTAAGAATTAATGGGAACATATTCGAATGAGAAATGGTAATAAACGAGACCTGTTCCATTTCCGTATTGGGCTGAGCTTTGTCTTTCTGTCTGGTGATTGTCATTGGTGAAGTAGTTGTCAGTGGAAACAGTATCTCCGCTTGCCGGGGTAAGGTATTCTGAACGATGTGATTTCATCTCAGTCTGGAAAAGCGTGTTGTACTCATATTCAAGTACCTTCTCAACTGAATTTACACCGGTAGGCACACCGTAAGATGTACAATTTGTGTCACCTGCGAGAATGTATTGCTGATTAAATCCATTTAGGTAATTTGAGGCGGTGTCGGTAAAGGTTAGTTGAACGATGCCTGAAAAATGCTGAGTGGTATGTGTCGAATTGGAGAGGTTCCAGAGCGTGTCCGATTCAATTTTATTTGCGACATATGACAATTGGTTGCCGTTGATGGTTTTTGAGGTGATGGTCAGCTTCCAATGTAAATAATCGCTCTCATCTACGCCGGTTGAATATTCGTATGCCGTGTAGTGCTTCCTATATTCAAAAACATCTCCAATGTTGAAATTATAGATATTACCATACTCCGGCACATGATAACCGAGGTTCCTGCTCTGGATTCCTTTTAGTGAATATATTTGCGAAGAGGAGGAATCTCTGAAGGAAATCAGTCCATACTGCTTGGACAGCACAAGTGTGTCGTAATTCGAAACCCCGATCACTTTAAGAGAGTCGTGCTGGCCGAATATGGTGTCGTATTTAACAACAAGGACAGTTGCCACAGAGCCTCTAAGGGTATCGAAAATCCAGCTTGCTCCGGCTCCTGCTGTAACATTCAGGGTGAAATCCTTGTTGCCCATAAAGGTGACAAGTCCGTTGCTTCGCTGAATCACCATTTTCCCAAGAAACTGACCCTGACGGAGGAGCTTATGGTTTGCATTCCCGGGTATGCTCGTCACAACACGGTTGAGATAGAATACAGAATCGGAGCCATTCAGACCAACGGATTCGGTTTTGATGATGGAGGCTGATGAAAAGGCAGGAGTGGTAAAATAGTTATACTCGTCATGAGAGTTAATGGGTTGCCAATTTTGAGCAGAACAGTTTGCGCCAAGGACCAAACCGTAAAGGCAACATGAAAGGATCCGGTTTTTTATGATTAGTCTCATATAGTAAAATCAGTTGATATTTTCAAAGGCTACAATCAGACACTGTACTTCATTTTGATGCTATACCCAATGTAAATGTAAGCAGAAGAGGATGGGATTGCAAATTCCTAGTGTGAAGCGGTTTTATTGAATATTTTTTAAAGGCACGGATTAGCTGGAACACGCGATGGCACATATCCACGCCATCGTGGAAGGCATCCGTTGTAAGAAAGCCAATAAAAATCTTTAAAAGTAAATCGCTGAGCTCTGTTACTTTCCAATACAAAACCTAGAAAATATATTCTCCAGCAGCGTATCCGAAGTAACCTCCCCAGTAATCTCCCCCAGATGCTCCAGAGCACCGCGGATTTCAATAGAGAGCAAATCGCCGGAAAGATTATTGTTCAGTCCTTCAAAGACTTTGGTAAGGGCAGAGTTGGTATGCTGCAAAGCCTGCACATGCCGGGCATTGGTTACAATTGTTTCGGAGACATTTACGGCTTTGCTATCGAAGAGTGCCACCAGTTTGGATCGGAGGTCTTCGATATAGAGATGTTCTTTGGCGGAGATGAATATGATATCCTGAAAATCTTTGAATTCACGTTGGGTATAGAGGATGTCTTCTTTGTCAATTTTGTTTCCTACCAACAGGAGGGAGGAGCCTCCTAAGGTTTCCCGGATCTCTCCTACCGTGATGCTGAGTTCTTTCGGTGTTATTTCGTGTACATCGAAAACATACATCACGATACTGCTCTGACGCATCTTTTCCCAGGTGCGGGTTACGCCCATGGCTTCGATGGTGTCGGTGGTGTGGCGGATGCCGGCGGTGTCTATGAAACGGAAGAGGATGCCTTCAATGGTTATTTCATCTTCAATGGTATCGCGGGTGGTACCTGGGATCTCGCTGACGATGGCCCGCTCTTCTTCGAGGAGGACATTCAGCAAGGTGCTCTTCCCGGTATTTGGCTTGCCTACAATGGCTACTGGGATTCCGTTCTTGATAACATTACCTATTTCAAAGCTGTGTACTAAGCGCTGTACAATGTTTTGTATACTCAGGATAAGTTTTTTGAGATCATTACGATCTGCAAACTCAACATCTTCTTCTCCGAAATCGAGTTCGAGTTCGATGAGGGAGGCGAAGTTTACGAGGTTATCGCGAAGGATCTTGATCTTGTTAGAAAAGCCTCCCCGCATCTGTTGCATCGCAACCTGATGGGAGGTAGAGGAGTTGGAGGCAATCAAATCGGCTACCGCTTCAGCCTGGCTCAGGTCAATCTTTCCGTTTAAAAAAGCACGGAGAGTAAACTCTCCGGGATTGGCTAAGCGCGCTCCCTGGCGGACAAGTAAAAGGATAATTTGTTGTTGAATAAAAGTTGAGCCGTGGCAGGAGATTTCAATACCATCTTCTCCAGTATAGGAATGCGGGGCTTTAAAAACGCTTACGATCACTTCATCCAAAACGGTTTGATCCTCGGCTATTTCTCCATAATGGAGGGTATAGCCCTTGGCCTGACTGAGGTGTTTATCGGGTTTATAGGTATTGCAGAAGACGGTATCTACGAGCTTGATGCAATTCTTCCCCGAGA
The DNA here is from genome assembly GCA_003153435.1 of Bacteroidota bacterium. GTDB lineage: Bacteria > Bacteroidota > Bacteroidia > Palsa-965 > Palsa-965 > Palsa-965. The sequence continues at coordinate 3,369 of PLYR01000087.1, read as the reverse complement.
GACGGATCACCGCAATGGCTCCTGACCCTTGTGGGGTTGCCAGGGCAACGATAGTATCGTCTGCAAAGGGGTTCTTATTCATAAAATAGACCGACAGATAGTTGGTATGTTGATGTAAGTATCACTGAAACTTTCCTCACACTCTTCCCTCACGCATCCCCTCTCCTTTGGAGAGGGTTAGGGAGAGGTCCGTGGAGCACGCTTCAACGCAACCCATCCTTACAAATTTATAATTTTACTTGGTATACAAGGTATAAAAAGTTAATTTAGCCCTCGAAAATCCACAAAAACACACACTATGTCGGTATTGGTAAGCAAAAACTCAAAAGTAATCGTACAGGGCTTTACCGGTACAGAAGGAACCTTCCACGCAAGCCAGATGATAGAATTTGGAACGAAAGTGGTTGGAGGGGTTACTCCGGGTAAGGGTGGAACCATGCACCTCGATAAACCTGTGTTCAATACCGTAGAGGAAGCTGTTAAGAAAGCCGGAGCAGATGTCTCCATTATATTCGTACCTCCAGCATTCGCAGCCGATGCCATCATGGAAGCTGCAGAGGCCGGGATCAAAGTCATTGTTTGTATTACGGAAGGCATCCCGACCAAGGATATGATTCAGGTAAAGGAATACCTCAAAGGACGTGATTGCAGATTAATCGGGCCAAACTGCCCGGGTGTAATCACCGCCGGAGAAGCCAAAGTAGGCATCATGCCTGGTTTTGTGTTCAAAAAGGGAACGATTGGTATCGTTTCCAAATCAGGTACTCTTACTTACGAAGCAGCCGATCAGATTGTGAAAGCCGGTTTAGGGATTACCACGGCCATCGGAATAGGAGGGGACCCGATTATCGGAACTTCTACCATGGAAGCGGTACAGCTCTTAATGGCAGATAAAGAAACAGAAGGTATTGTAATGATTGGTGAGATTGGCGGAGGCATGGAAGCTGAAGCAGCTCGCTGGATCAAGGAAAATGGCACCAAACCTGTAGTCGGTTTCATTGCCGGCCAAACCGCTCCAGTAGGCCGTACTATGGGTCACGCTGGTGCTATCGTTGGAGGAGCAGAAGACACCGCTGCTGCCAAGATGAAGATCTTACGTGAATGTGGGGTTACAGTGGTAGAGTCTCCTGCTACTATTGGGGTGACGATGGCGAAGATATTGAAGAAGGTGGTCGCGTAATTATTAAGCAAACAATTCCATCTAACCGCTTATCTAATCAATGCATTTCAGTTGGTTAGATACTGTCTTTTATACTTCCCTAATCTTGCGTATTCGCTCTAGTGAGTGAACAGTTTGTCTGGAGCACCCCTCGACTCCGCTCGGGGACCGCTGCAATTCTTGCGACTGGTGTTTTGATAGAGGGCACTTCGACTCCGCTCAGTCTCAGGGGTGGTTGAGCGGAGTCGAAACCACTAATGTCAACCTTGAGTTTAAAATGTAGCTCATGGGTGGCTGAGCGAAGTCGAAGCCAGCACCTAGCTCCCACTAATCCTTTGTCATATCTTCCAGGTGAATGCCCGGATGAGGAGTAGCCTCATAATTGAAAAGATCATCGGCCATTGCTCCATCGGAAACAAAAGAGGTGAGCACGATCAAGCGGGTGGACCCGTCTTTGTTGAGAAATTTAACCGATTGTATTTGTTTCTTGTTCTTATCAATCATCAGCTTGATGGTATGAAAATCCTGATCCTGTGGGATGAGTGGATAGAGGTTGATGGTTTGAATGGTTAAACCGTCTACCACTTCTTCTTTATCAAATTTGTATTTGTAGCCTTCTTCATAGATGGTAAACATCTTGCTGATGTCAATTCCTTTCTTTTTCTTGGTTTTATCATCGGGCTTAGGGGCAAAGTCCTTGGTGGTTTCTTTGGCAGAGGCCACGTAATTCCATATATACGTTCCGTTGTTGTAATATTCCTGGCCCTTCAAGCTGACCTTATATTTAGCTCCTTTGATGATCAGTGTTCCGTCCTGGAAGTCTTTCTTTTTATCCTTTGTTTCCGTAGTGATGGTAAAGGTCGATTTGATGGTCTTAAGAGCCTTGGTCTTGGCGCTCAAATCATCCAAAACGGCCTTCGCTTTAGGATCCAATGCTTCTTTTTGAGCGTAGGTGCTGGAATAACCGATGAGAACAGCGATTAGGGTGATTATTAGTTTATTGGACATGTAAAGTGGTTCTGAGTTTGAGAGGTAAAGATAGGGTTGTTTTTTAAATGGAGGTATTCAATAATCGTTCCATTTAATGACGCCTTCGGCGTCGCAAGTTGGCGGGGTTACTCTCCTCCGCCTTTTATAATAGCCTCGAGCGAAGCGAGATCCTTGATGAGCACTTCACGGGCTTTACTGCCTTCGAATTTTCCGATGATTCCTGCGGATTCCAGTTGGTCCACAATACGTCCTGCTCTGTTATACCCAAGCTTCAATTTACGCTGAAGTAGGGAAGCTGAGCCTTGCTGATGTTGAACCACAATCTGTGCCGCTTCCGCAAACATGGAATCGCGTTCGCTGGGGTCGATATCACCTTTTCCGCTTCCTTCTTCATTCTCATCGACATATTCGGGGAGACGGAACACATCCGGGTAGGCACGTTGGGAGCCTATGAATTCACAGATGCGTTCTACCTCCGGTGTGTCAACAAATGCGCACTGCAAGCGAATGAGATCGTTGCCGGTGCTTAAAAGCATATCACCGCGACCGATCAGCTGTTCCGCCCCTCCCGAATCAAGAATGGTGCGGGAATCGATCTTAGAGGTTACTCTAAAGGCAATCCGGGCCGGGAAGTTAGCCTTGATCGTTCCGGTAATAATGTTTACGGATGGACGCTGGGTCGCAATAATTAAGTGAATCCCTACTGCTCGTGCAAGCTGCGCGATACGCGCAATGGGGGTTTCTATTTCCTTACCGGCGGTCATGATCAGATCAGCAAACTCATCGATTACAACAATTATGTATGGAAGGAACTTATGCCCGTTATTGGGGTTCAACTTACGCTGAATGAACTTGGCATTGTATTCTTTGATATTCCGCACCTGTGCCTCTTTCAAAAGGTCATAACGCTGATCCATTTCAATACAAAGAGAATTCAGGGTATGGACTACCTTCTTGGTATCAGTGATGATAGGCTCTGCAGAATCGGGAAGAGCCGCCAGGAAGTGTCGCTCGATCTTATTGAATAGAGTCAGCTCTACTTTCTTAGGATCGACGAGTACAAATTTAATCTGAGATGGATGCTTCTTGTAAAGCAGAGACACGAGCAGTGCATTCAACCCAACCGACTTACCCTGGCCCGTCGCACCAGCCATCAATAAGTGAGGCATCTTGGCCAGGTCGGTGATGAAGGTCTCGTTAGAGATCGTTTTCCCCAGGGC
>PLYR01000082.1 GCA_003153435.1 Bacteroidota bacterium | reverse complement strand
TTCATATCGACCGGCTCAGTTCCGTGATCGCCGACAAAACCGGGTTTATGAAAGGAACCATTCCGTTTGGTAAAATATTCTCTTCGGTAGTAGGGTTAACGGTAGGCTATACCTTTTGTCCTTATTCTTCTTACTGGAACGACAACAACATAGATATTTACACCAAGACCAGTAATAATGTAACTTTTCTGACCAATGTGGTAGGCGAAAACAACAGTGCTTCCCTTTCTATGTTTTATATCAAGCTGAGCATTGGCTTCGGAGCCAGTTGGAGGAGTTGAAGGGGAATTGAAAGCATAAAGCCGCGTCATCTGGGTTATATATGTAGAAAAAATAGAAATTCATTTTTTGCCTACTTTTGCTCTATCCTAACATCGTAATATTCTTATTCAGCAATTGCACATTCATGAAGGTATCTAAAGAGAACAGGGACAAATTTATGGAAGGTTTCCAAATTTTAGTACGCGCTATTAAAAGCGATATGGACCGTTGTAGTGAACTGTGTGGAGGATTAAACGAAAAGGAAATGTTTGTAATGGGATACGTGGGTCAGCATCAAAGTGTGAAAATGAGTGATATAGCCGAAAGTATTGATGCGCCAATGAGTACTCTTACCAGTATTGTAGATAAACTGGTTGAGCGAAAAATTTTAACCCGCGAACATTCAAGTGATGACCGTCGTGCAATTAATGTTACCCTAACACCGAACGGGAAAATCAATTTTAATACATTGATTGAACTGAAAAAGCAAACGGGCGAAAAACTTCTTTCACAGCTTAAAGAAAAAGACCAGGCAGTGTTTCTTAAAAATATCGATTTGTTGGCTTCTCACCTAAGTCCAAAAAAGAAATAGAAAAAAATTTGTTTATATAGTACGAAGTTCGTAATATTGCAGTATCAAAATAATATAAGGTCCAGCGTAATGAATAAAATTCAGGTTCTTTGTATTCAAATAATACGATAGTGGTAATATTTCACGTTGGTAATAAAAAGCGCGAATAAAGTGAATAAACAATTAGAGTAACAAATAATTAAAAAAAAGAAACATGAACGAAAGTATATTGATAACCGGAGCAAATATTGGACTTGGGAAAGAGGTTGCCCGCCAATTAGCATTGAAAAAAGAAACAAAAAGGATCATTCTTTTCTGCAGAAATCAAGTGAAAGCCGAGTCAGCAAAAAAGGACCTTGAGGTGCAAACGGGAAAAAAGATTTTTGAAATTATTATTGGGGATGTTTCGGATGCAAATTCTGTAAGAAAAGCAATAGAGAAAGTAAAGGATCCTATTGATGCAGTAATTTTAAATGCAGGCGGCATGGTCGGGAAAACAGCTGCGAAAATTACCCCATCGGGCATGAATGAGCTTGCAGCTACTAATATTTTAGGTCATGTAATTTTAGTAGAAGAATTAGTAAAACGCGATAAGTTAAAAAAAGCAGTATTATTTGTCAGTGCGGAAGCTGTACCAGGAGTAAAAGCACTCGGTATGAAACCAGTAGCAATGAAGACTTCTTCTGTAGATGATTTTGCTGCTGTTCTGGACGGATCCTATTTTGGTAATAAATTTGATGTAACTCAGGCATACGGATATGTCAAATATGCAGGAACTATGTGGGCCTTATCCATGGCAAGAAAATATCCTGACCTCAAATTTATTGTGGTGAGTCCCGGGAACACAAAGGGAACACTGGCGCCCAATAATTTGCCACCTGCAATGAAATTCATGCTAAAATATTTGATGATGCCTGTTGTATTTCCATTGATGGGAGGAATGATACATAAACTAGAAGTAGGTGCAAAACGCTTTGTAGATGGAATTTCGGAGGAGCGATATAAAAGCGGCATTTTTTATGCAAGTAAAGAAGGAAAGCTATCAGGGGACATGGTTGACCAAAGCACTTTTTACACTGATTTGAAAAATACAATATTTCAAGACAATGCCGATAGAGCGATTCACCGGTTTATAAAATAGGATGGCTTGCCCAACTAAGTCCATAATTTCTTGTCCCCCAAGGCTCAGGTCCGTGTCATAGGAATTATTCCCCTATAGCACTTTCGTCTTTCCTCATCACTCTCACCACATATCGAAAGCCTAAAGTACAATGTGCCCGGGAAGGACTTACAAACGTCTTCGCATTCATGCCCGCCTTGTTTTTACCGTAAAAATTGCTAAACCGCTCATCACTCCAATTGGAGCCTCTAACGAGGTAGCCGTTGGTATCGCATCTGGAGTTGTAATAATCCTCAAGCTGGGCCAATATTACGATATCTTTTTCCGGCAGCTTCTTCATTAGCTGGTGTCGCCGGGTATAGATGGGCAGCCAGTTGTCTTTATAAGAGTCCTTCATCCATTCCGATACATTGCCCCCCATATAACAGATGCCATTGTCGTCGCGGTTTATTTTAAATTGTTCTAATTCCATTTCCTTGAGTGCATTAGAGGTGTTCCCAAAATGTAACCTTTTCTTTTTCCTATCACTGAACCATGATAAAGCCTGATCAAAATTAACCGGCGCAGTATGAAAAAAACCATCTACAATCAATGTTCCGGAAGCGAGGACCGATTGCTGTAAATCGAGGGTAAGGTGTGAGGGATGAAGGTTCATCGTAAGCATATGAATATGGTTACTATCGTCTTTTTCCGGAATCTGGGTGCTCAGTGTATCGAACCAAAACAAACGGAGATCGGTCATGTAACTCCTGTCCTCAGTAACATTGAAGCCTGTATTCAGGACTGTTGGTCCCTCTTTCCCTTTCTGGGAAGATGCTACCATCTCCCACTGATATTCCCAGGGAAGATCGTATTCTATTTTAAAACCTGGATGCTCCTTATTAAGTTCTTTCTGTTCCCGTTCCGTTTTCCAATGCAAAAATGCTTCCGCCTGAAATTTATTGACCCCAACAACAGGATAATTATTATAAGCCGGATGCCAGAAATACATATTGGTCATCGGTTCATTAAATGAATAAGAAAAATCAAGAATCCAACGCAAAGTATCGGGGTAGCATGGAATGTTTTGCTGACCGCTCTTTCTTTCATAAGGATAGGGGGCATAACTATAAACCAGCTTCCTGCTGTCTAGCTCTTTACGGGTATAAAAGCGTTCCTTTTCCGGCAACATCAAAGAATCCAAATACTTTGAGTACAAGGTGTCTTGAAAGTTCAGTTTGGTTTTCCAGTTCAGAACTGTTCTTCCTGTCTTTGGATCCTTTCCTGCACCGAACTGATTGAAATGATTCCGGAGCAGGATTGTCCTGGCTATGGAATCCCTTATCCAAATAACAAATTCACGATACTCGACGTTACTGACTTCCGTGTTTTTAAAATAAAAAGGATGGTAGATCTCGGAAAAGGATTTTGTGCAATGGAACTTGTAGAAAAAAGGATCCGGTCGTATCTGACAATAAAGATGAGGGGGAGGTGCACGGTCTATATTTTCCCACCTATCGCCTAGGATTCGTGGCTTCCCATGTAAGGTAGTATCTGCATAAAAACGAAGAAAAGCCGGCGAGTATTTGCCCTCAATATTCCATCTTTGTAAATGTTCATCCCATTCTGGTCTATCCTCTAGATAGTAGGTCCCGTCAGTATTTCGAAGAGTATCTTTCACGACTGGTTTAAGACTAGCCTTTGCAAGTTTACGCTCTATCTGAAAAACATTCTCTTTTTGATTTGGATAAAAATAGGTGCAGCCTTTAAGCTTCAGTGGAGGGTGAGTGTAGTTAAGTTCATAATACTTTATCTTAGCCGCTAACCCCGTATCAGCTTTGTAAATTTCTGTAAGATCAAATGCTGGGTGATTCAGGTCAGGAGCATGTTCAACATCCCTGGGTGTTGAAGCCTTAATATATGTATTGTTGGACGTTTGAGACCAGCAGACTTCCGATAACAAGAAAGTAAATAAGAAAAACAGATTGGTCTTCATCTCCGGTAAGTTTGTATTTCAAAGATATACTTATTTGACTAAGACAATTATCGGAGAGAAGGCTTGTCCAGTTTCCTATCAACCAAAGTAAATCGTAGCACTTGATAACAGCCTGGTGGCACTTTTTACCAGTGTCAACTGGCTGTCTTTATTGTCTTCCGGGGGGCAATAAAGGTTGTTTTTCTGGTTCAGGGAGGCGGAGCCTGGATGGAAGGGACGAATGATGAAAGCAATTTACCTTCCCAGCCCCATCATTTATTCAATAAAATCAGCAAAATGCTAATTGTTATTTTTTGTATTGAAATTTATGGTAGCTTGAAGCCTTAAATCAAACTACCATGATGAGAACTCAAAAAGCAATTTACGCGACCTTATTCTGTGCACTCGCAATGGCACCCGTCTGGGCCCAGAAAAAACAACCAAACTCCGGGGGACGAGGACAAGGATCTGCTGCAAAAATAGAAGTCACCTGGGGAGAGGAATATGACATGCCTAAACATCATACCAATGTTGGATTTTTGGGAAATGCCAAAGACGGTTTTGTGGAAGTTCTCGCGCAGGGCATGAAATCCATGATTCTGAAGAAATTTAGTGCCGACCTGAAGACTACCGGAATGGAAACGGTGAATCTGGATGATATGCCTGATGGGGCCATGACGGAGACCTTTGTAACCATGAAAAACAATACCTGGTGGATCTATTCAGCCTGGGATCGCGATGCTCATATGGAAAGTCTTCACGCCCGAAAAATGAACCTGAAGGCCCTCTCGGTTGGAACTGACCAAAAGCTCCTGGAAAGCCCGCATAAGTTGGTTGGAGGGGCTATGGTAGGTTTTGGAATTCCTATTGGCGGAATGGGTTATGGCAAATACAATTTTAACTTCTCCAGCGATAGCAGCAAGCTTATGGTGAGTTATACCCTGAAACCTGAAGAGAAAAAAGATAGCAAAAGCTATGAAATAGACGGAATGTTTGTGTTCGACGAGAATATGAAGAAGGTAAACGGGGGTGAGTTTACCATGCCAAGAACGGAAGCAATGATGGATAATGATGATTATGAAGTTGACGGGAACGGCAACATGTACATGGTGTCAAAAGTGTATGAAGAAGAGCGCAAGGAGTCGAAAGACAAAACAACACCGAATTACCATTTTGAAATAGCCAAGTATGCACCGGGAACCAAGAAACCGCAGATAATCCCTTTTGCATTGGAAAATGGTTTTGCAAAAAGCATTCTTCTGGTGGACGACTCCAGAGGAAACGTGTATTGCTCCGGTTTTTATTCCAAAACCGTCCACGGTCCAACTACAGGCGCTTTTATGCTGAAGCTGGAAGCCGGAAAGACCACCTTTTCAAAATACCAGAAAGGGTATTATGATTTCCCGGTAGATGTACTCAAGTCATTTGAGTCGGCCAGGACACAAGCGAAAATTGAAAAGAAGGAAGAACAGGGCAAAGATGTAGGCTCTGCCCGACTCACGCTTCGTGATTTTCTGATCCGGCCGGATGGCAGCGTAACCATAGTAGGAGAAGAATACTGGATGGAGGTCTATTATACATATAATAACGGCCATATGGAAGAACATCGCAAGTATCATTATAATGATATCTATGCAATGACCATCGATGCTTCAGGAGCTCTGTTATGGGTGAAGAAGATCCCTAAAACCCAGACAGGCAGTTCTGGGGTGGGAGGAATGTCGTATAAATTTTTTGTGAAAGGATCGGATATGTATCTTTTTTATCTGGACAATGCCAAAAATGCAACCCTAAGTGTGGAGAATGCACCAGCTGCCCATACCGATGGCCTGGGAGGAATTCTGATTTGCATCAAAGTGGAAGCTTCAGGTAAAGACAGCAGAACAGTGCTGTTTGATTCAAGGGAGGTTGAGAAGAGAATCACTCCTACGGCCCTCCACATTGCCAATTCAAATACTTTGATTTCCACTGCAGCGTATAAAAAGCAACGCACTATTTACTCCATTACCGTAAATTGATTTGCCGGGAATTCACGCCCGATCAGACTCTTTCGCTAACTGCAAACCGTCTTTGTTCATCGAACAAAGACGGTTTTTTTTACTTCAAAATGCTGACGATGGAGCTTCCTATTACCTATCCGGGCCCGTTTCTTTCTACTGCCAATTTCGTCCTGTTTGCCATTTGCTTTCTTTCAAAGTGAGCTGAAATGACTAACTTTGCAACACCATTTGATCCTTCAGCGAAGGCGGTTTTTTTAAGCAAATAGTTCATGACACTCTCGATTACTCCCCTTCACCAGTGGATAGATACTCAAAAAGGCCCGCTCATCATCAGCGGACCCTGCGGAGCTGAAACAGAAGAACAAATCATGCAGACAGCCTATGGACTGGCGGCATTGAACAGAGTTCATGTTTTCAGAGCAGGGGTATGGAAGCCCCGTACCCGTCCTAATTCATTTGAAGGTGCCGGATCCAAAGCTCTAGCATGGCTGAGCAGAGTAAAGAAAGAAACAGGAATGCTTACTGCCGTTGAAGTAGCGAATGCCGGTCATGTAGAAGAAGCACTGAAGCATGGTATTGATATCTTATGGATCGGTGCCCGTACCACCGTTAACCCCTTTTCTGTACAGGAAATTGCAGATGCTCTGAAAGGAACCGATGCGGCCGTCATGGTTAAAAATCCGGTACACTCCGATATTCAATTATGGATCGGTGCTTTGGAAAGAATAAACCAGACCGGCATTACAAAGCTGGTTGCTGTTCACAGGGGATTTTATACACCCGACGAAAGTGTTTACCGAAATATCCCCCGCTGGGAAATTCCTATCGAGCTTAAAACGCTTTATCCTCAGCTCCCCCTCATTTGTGACCCCAGCCATATCTGTGGACGCAGAGAAACATTGGCGGGTGTTGCACAGAAAGCACTCGACTTGAATATGGCGGGACTGATGATTGAAGCCCATCATGATCCCTCCTCAGCCTTAAGCGATGCCAGTCAACAATTAACCCCTGCAGCTTTGGGATGGCTTCTTTCCGGATTGCAAATCAGAGAGGTGGCTTCTCAGGATAAGGTCTTTAAAGACCAACTGGAGCAAATGCGACTGATGATCGACGATATCGATGCGCAGTTGATCCATATCCTTGCCAAAAGAATGGAAATGATTACGCAGATCGGAGAATATAAAAGAGATAATAACGTAACCGTATTTCAGCTTGAACGTTGGCTGGAGATTCTGCGTTCCCGTATCGCATTAGGTATTATTCAGGGACTGGATGAAACATATGTGAAGGAAGTCTGCGAATTGCTGCATAAAGAATCCATCCGGCTGCAGACGGAAATTATGGAGATAAGAAAATTAAATTCTTAACTCATCATTGAGACCCCATGCCTAAATTGTGAAAAAAAATATCTTTTGTGCTCTTTGTTCTTCTGTAGTGATTATCCTAACAGGCCTGTTCCTGTCCTTTTCGGATGGGCACTACACCGTCGAGAATCCCCCTCCTGCAAATATTAAATACACCCTTAGGAATGTAGCCTATGGACCCGATGACCGGAACATACTTGATATCACGCTTCCCAAAAACAGAAGTGTAAAGAATACTCCTCTTATTATTTTCATTCATGGGGGAGCCTGGGTGTTAGGGAACAAATTATTCTTTTTCCGGGAAATGCAGGAATTCGCCGATTCGGGTTTTGCTTGTGCCTGTATTGATTATCGCTTTGTGAATAATGAGAAGAATGTACACCATAAAGAAATTACCTCCGATATCCTTCTCGCACTTTCCTATCTCCGCGCTCATTCTCAAAGCCTGAATATTTCCCCGGATCGGGTAGGGCTTATGGGTCATAGTGCCGGAGGACACATGTCTATGATTGTGGCGTATGCGCTTGATTCAGCTCATCTGATAAAAGCAGTTGTTTCCTGGTCAGGTCCGAGTAATTTCCTTGATCCTTTGCAACCCACGGGTGAAAAGACAGGACAAAATATTTTGGCGGTCTATTGTGGAACCCAGCTAAAGACGAGTGCAGATACAGCCGTTTGGAAATCAGTGAGTCCTTTTTATATGGTTAAGCCAAACAGTGTCCCTACACTTTTAGTGCAGGGTGATCACGACAACCTGGTTCCTGAACCTATGGCCGTTAAAATGCATGCCCGCCTCGACTCCCTTGGGGTGGAAAATAAACTGGTTGTGCTTAAAGGCTCTGCTCACATTTACGTGGGCCCTGGTCTCCTCAAGGCACGGGCAGAGAGTTACAGCTGGATGAAGGCAAAACTGTAATTAAGAAAGATTCTAAATACCCGTTTCGCGGTATTGCCACTTCCTCACCAATCATCTTCCTTTGTACCCGTAATTAAGGTTCTATATGGGAAGGAAGTACGCCTGCATCAGTTTATTTATTTTATTGTTGGTTACCGCGAGCAATGCGCAGAAGATTGATTCGCTTCAGCAAATTAAAGAAGTAAATATCATCACCTACAAAGCCATGAATGGAATTGGCAGGATGGGAGATGAAGCCAACCAGATTATTTATTCGGGTAAGAAAAATGAAGTGCTGCAAATCGACAGCATGGATGCGAACAAAGCCATCAATAACACCCGCCAGATCATAGGCCGTATTCCGGGCCTGAATATCATTGAAACGGAAAGCGGAGGATTTACAGCCAACGGTATCGGATTTCGGGGCCTCAACCCTTATCAGAGCATCGAAACGAATACGCGCCAAAATGGTTATAATATCTCGGCCGATATCTTCGGTTACAATGAAGCTTACTACCTCCCTCCGATGGAAGCGGTAAAAGAAATCGTTTTTTTAAGAGGAGCCTCTTCTCTTGCATTCGGCCCGCAGATTGGTGGAATGATTAACTATGAACTCAAAGACGGAGGAAAGAAACCACTCGAAGGTACCTTCTCCCAAACATTAGGCAGTTATGGAATGTATAACAGCTTCCTTTCTCTCGGAGGAACCTATAAAAAAGTGCAGTACTATGGATTTTTGCAATTCCGTTTTATGGAAGGATGGAGGCAAAACTCACAGCAGGATCAGCTTTCAGGATATGCCGGTGTTAAATACAATCCGACAAACAAACTTCAGCTTGGACTTGAATATACCGCTCTCCGGAATACCATTCGTATGCCGGGAGGTTTAACAGATTCTCTCTTTAAGGCTAACCCTCAGCAATCACTCCGCTCCCGCAACTGGCTCCAGAGCCCCTGGAATATTGTGGCTGGAACAATACAGTACAAGATGAATGAGCAATCATCCATCAGCCTTAAGTCAGCATTTCTATACAGCCAGCGCGACCTGGTCTGGAGGAATGAGGACGGAGGACCCGGGGTAAAAGATACAATAACCCCATCCCTGAATTATATCCCAAGGGAAGTGGAGCATGAATATTTCAGGAGTATTACCAATGAACTCCGGTTTCTTACTCATTATACATTGGGTGGAACCCAGCAGACACTTGCTGTGGGTGTACGCTATGCTTATGCATTCCTGAAAAGACAACATGGGGCTCAGGGTACAACCGGAAGTGATCTGGATTATACCACCACGTCAGGTTGGGGAGGAGATATGAATTTCTACAATACGAATGTGGCAGGCTTCGCTGAAAACACATTCCGTATAGGAGAACGTTTTAACATCACACCTGGTTTGCGTTATGAATACCTCCAAAGCATTGCCGACGGCTTTGATGAAAACACCGCGGGCGATAGCAAAGATCCCTACGTATATGCAAACATGCAGAAGCGGACCCGTAGCTTCCTGCTCGGTGGACTGGGTTTGCAATACCGAAGTTCTGCCTATACAAACTTCTATGCGAATTACAGTCAGAGCTATCATCCAATCTCTTACCAGGAACTTACCCCGTTCGGAACAATTGCCAGGATCGACCCTAACCTTAAAGATGCAAGTGCCGATAATTTGGACCTGGGTTACCGGGGAAGTGTGAGAAACATCCTGAATTTTGATGCGGGTTTGTTTTATCTTCTTTATAAAAATCGTATCGGCACTATTTATAAAACTGATACCGTAACGTATGCCTATCGTACCAATACCGGTAATTCAGAACATAAAGGATTGGAGACTTATGTGGAACTAAACATTCTCGGTGGATTGATCCCAACCAAGCGATTTGGTAAACTAAGCATTTACAATTCATACGCATACGTAGATGCACGTTATGTGAGTGGGGATTACTCTGGTAATCAGGTTGAATATGCTCCGAAGCAAATAGAAAGAGTGGGGCTCAACTACCGCATCAGTCGATTTTCCTGTAACCTTCAATATTCCTTTACAGCCTCTTCCTTCGGAGATGCGGCAAATGTCAATTATTCCCCGGATGCACTTGCCGGAATCATTCCTGCTTATCACTTAATTGACTTTTCTGCTTCTTACCGACTTAAAAAGGGAATTGAATTTAAAGCCGGAGTGAATAATATGACAGATGAGAAATATTTTACGCTTCGCACCACCGAATATCCGGGCCCTGGAATAATTCCTTCTGTTGGAAGAATGTTTTATGCCGGAGTTTCTGCTAACTTTTAGAAGGTCAGATGCAATTGGTTCACAAAAAACTCCTTCCAGGTTAATGATTTGGCCTTTTTGCTCGACAATAGTTGCAACTACAACTCCGATTTGGTCTTTTTGCTCGACAATAGTTGCAACTACAACTCCGATTTGGTCTTTTTGCTCGACAATAGTAGAAACTCCTACACGAAAAGTATAAATTACTGCAGCAGTTTGGTCTTTTTGCTCGACTATAGTAACAACTCCTACTCCGGTTTGGTCTTTTTGCTCAACAATAGTAGAAATTCCTACTCCGGTTTGGTCTTTTTGCTCGAACAAAGTAGAAATTCCTGTTCCGGTTTGGTCTTTTTGCTCGAACATAGTAGAAATTCCTGCAGCAGTTTGGTCTTTTTGCTCGAACAAAGTAGAAATTCCTACTCCGGTTTGGCCTTTTTGCTCGAACGTAGTAGAAATCGCAACTCAGGTTTCCACTTTTGCAACAACAAAAGATATTTTGTTCGTTCTTATTGCCCAATCACCAACATAAAGCAGAGGCATTTGGCATCGGATTTTCACTAATATTGCAGGAGCATGATTAAGCGTTGGAAACAGAAAGAGGAAGTGGATAAAGAGATTACCTCCAATCTCGCAAAAACCCTGAATGTCAGTAGTTCAGTTGCAAAACTGCTTGTTCAAAGAGGGATTCATTCCTTCGAAGAGGCACGTCTTTTCTTTCGCCCGGAATATTCCAGACTGCATGATCCCTTCCTGATGAAGGATATGGA
>PLYR01000060.1 GCA_003153435.1 Bacteroidota bacterium | reverse complement strand
TAGTGTTTGATATCAGCCGTGGAATACTTTCTCATATAATCCTCAGCCATTTCAACCATGTCGGCAGAACCAATAAAGACAGGGGTGCGTTGATGAAGGGATTTAGTGTCGATCTCCATGACACGCTTGTTTCCGTCACTGGCTCTACCTCCGGCCTGCTCTACAATAAATGCAAGTGGATTGCATTCATAGAGGAGACGAAGTTTGCCCTTCGGAGCCTGTGAAGTGGTGGGATAAATAAAGATCCCACCATAAAGAAGGTTCCGGTGAATATCAGCAACCGCTGAACCGATATAACGGGAGGAATATGGTCTGTTGGAAGGCTTGTCTTCCTCCTGGCACCACTTAATGAATTTTTTTACTCCATCAGGAAAATGAACATAATATCCTTCGTTGATAGAATAGGTTTTTCCGCTTTTGGCAATCTTGATATTGGGGTGTGAAAGACAAAACTCTCCGATAGACGGGTCGAGGGTAAATCCGTTTACACCGCGACCGGTCGTATAAACAAGCATGGTGGAGGATCCGTAGATCACATAGCCAGCGGCAACCTGCTCCGTTCCCCGTTGCATAAAATCTTCAAGCGTTCCTGGTCCGGAGAGGGAAGTACGACGGTAAACAGAAAATATGGTACCCACAGATACGTTCGCATCAATATTGGAAGAGCCATCCAGGGGATCAAAGGCCACTACATATTTGGCATTCTTGCTCTGTGCGTTGTCAACAGTGATGATGTCTTCATTTTCTTCAGATGCCATGGCACAGACCTCTCCTCCAACCGTGAGGGCAGCTATAAATTGTTCATTTGCAAATACATCCAGTTTCTTTACTTGTTCTCCCTGCACATTGGTTTCACCTGCTTCACCAAGGATATCGGCCAGACCGGCTTTGTTCACTTCCCGGTTCACAATCTTGGCAGCAATGCCAATATCTCGCAGGAGGCGGGAAAATTCGCCCTTCGCATAAGGAAAATCCGTTTGCTTCTCAATAATAAACTGTCCCAGCGTTTTTACCTTGCTCATGGTTGGATTCTTTGATTGGGCATCAAATATCGGAAAAAAATCTGATTTAATTTTATCTTTACGCCCATGGAAATAAAGGTTAGAAAAGGATATAAAGAAGATTTGCCCGCTGTACTGGGGCTGATAAGAGAACTGGCTGCTTACGAACGAGCGCCGGATGAGGTGGAAGTAACGATCGAGGATCTCGAAGAGGATGGATTCGGCGAGAGGCCTTTGTTCCGTTTTTTTATTGCGGAAGTAGACGGAGTGATTTCCGGAATGGCACTTTATTATATCAAATACAGCACCTGGAAAGGGAAATGTTTCTTTCTGGAAGATATTATAGTGACCCAGAAATTCAGAAGATCCGGTGTCGGCAAACTCCTTTTTGAAGAAGTGATGAAAGCCGCTAAGGTTGCAAGGGTACGAAGAGTGGAGTGGCAGGTGCTGAACTGGAATGACCCGGCTATCAAATTCTATGAAAAATATAATACGCTGTTTATGGATGAATGGATGAGCTGCAGGATGACAGAAGAGCAGATAAATGAATTTTGATTAAATGGATGTATTCAAATTCGGAGGGGCCTCCGTTAAAGATGCCGGTGGGGTAAAGAATGTGGAGAAGATTCTCCGTATGCATGCAGACAAAAAGCTGATCGTGGTGGTGTCTGCTATGGGTAAAACCACCAATGCACTGGAACGGCTTTGCGAAGCATTTTTTTATAAGAAAGAAGATGCACTTTCCATCCTTAACGAAATAAGAATTTTTCATCTGCAGATCCTCAGTGATCTCTTTGAGGATCCAAACGATTCTGTATTTGAGGACTTTCACAATACCTTCGTGGAACTGGAATGGGCCCTGGATGGAAACCCAGCCTATTCCTATGATCAGGAATATGATCAGATTGTTTCCCTGGGTGAAATCCTGGCCACTAAAATCATTGCGGCTTATCTGAATAAATCAGGCCTTCCTGCGCAATGGCGGGATGTGAGAGACTTTATCCGGACGGATGATAATTTTAGGGAAGGAAAAGTAGATTGGGAACTGACCAGTCAAAACATAAAAGAATCACTCTTGCCTTTCTTTCAGAAAGAAGATGGAAAAATTGTGGTCCTACAAGGGTTTCTGGGAGTGACCTCCGAGAATTTTACAACCACCTTAGGAAGGGAAGGCTCCGATTATACGGCTTCTATCATGGCCTACTGCTCGGATGCGGAAAGTGTGACGATCTGGAAAGATGTCCCCGGGGTGCTCAATGCCGACCCCAAATGGTTTGATGAAACCAAGCTCATTGAAATGCTCTCCTATCAGGATGCTATTGAGCTTTCTTATTATGGTGCTACGGTCATTCATCCAAAAACCATCAAGCCTCTTCAAAATAAAAATATCCCGCTCTATGTAAAATCGTTTCTGATGCCATCCGAGCCGGGAACAGTCATCAGCAATGCTCAGTCCACGCTGCCGGTTCCCTGTTTTATATTCAAAGTAAATCAAGTACTCATTTCTATCTCCCCTAAAGATTTCTCTTTTATTGTGGAAGAAAACATGAGCAGGATTTTCAAACTTTTTGCAGAGCATGGAGTGAAGATCAATACCATGCTGAATTCAGCAATCAGTTTCTCACTCTGCGTAGATAATAGTGAACGTCAGATCCCTGTTTTGATCAAGGCCCTGCAGGAAGAATACCGGGTGCTTTATAATGATTCTTTGGAGCTGATCACCATCCGCTATTATGATCAACCCACGATCGATCGGGTTTGTCTGGGGAAAAAGGTTTTTCTGGAAGTGAAGAGCCGTTATACGGTGCAGATAGTGGTGAAGGATCTTTGAGGCTCAACTTTATGTTTAGCATGGTCAAAAAATAACCACTAAGGCACTAAGGACACTTAGAAACACTAAGTCCTACACACAAAAATCTTAGTGAACCTTAGTGATCTTAGTGCCTTAGTGGTAAAATAAGTATTGCTAAATTCTATTCAATCAGATTTGAAGGTCGCAAATTGCGTCCTCAAAGCCGGCACGGAAATCCTTAACACTAAGCAGCCCGACATATCCGTTCCATCGGATGATTATATTAGTACCTTAGAGGCGACTGGAGGAATGGGTTATGTTCTGCCTTCTCCAAAAACCAGCACATTACTCATCTCTTAAAGCCCCTTTATGAAAACAACCTTACATGTACAAAGATTACTTTTAGGTGCGGGGCTCCTCTTTTCCGGAGTATGTCTGTCACAGCCTACCTTAACAGGGGCCAACACCAATCCCGTGATTGGCGAGGTACTGGGCGGTGTTACAACTGCTTACTTTAATCCCGGAAGTGCAGGAGCCAATCAAACCTGGAACTTCGCCTCACTTACCTCTACGGGAACAAGTTCCGTTACTGTTGTTAGTGTCGGCAGTACTGCCCATGGTTCCAGTTTTCCAAATGCTACTTTTGCCTTAGCCCCTTCCGCATCTTCTACCTCTTATTATGCTGCCAGTTCCTCTTCCTTTCAATACTATGGAGATTATAATGGAAGCACGCTCCAGGCCTATTCCAATCCGGAAGACTTGCTGCGCTATCCCTTCACCTATGGTAATTCTTATTCCGATCCATACACCTGTAATTATATGAGCAGTGCCCCCGAATACAGAAAAGGGACAGTGACTGTAACGGCCGACGGGTATGGAACGCTCATTCTTCCAAATGGTACCTTCAGCAATGTGCTTCGGGTTCATATGGTGGAATCACAGGTAGATTCAGCCAATCTGACCGGATTTGTCAGTCTGGGAACATACAGACGTAGTGAATATGCCTGGTACCTACCCGGAAATGCCTGGATGATTGCCTCCTGCGATTCCATCACTATCAATTCTGTTATTAATGGGACGGTAGGAACTCCAACATATGTTACTACCGGAGGTTATACCTCGGTCATTCATGCTGGTATCGAAGAAATGGATAATCTTCTGCAGTCCCTGCACGTCTATCCAAATCCTTCACATGGGGTTGTGACCCTTCAGTTCGACCTGAATAAAACGAGTAAGTATGAGGTAAATCTTTTTAATTATTCCGGTCAAAAGGTAGGTGAAACCATACAGGAAGAAGGAATGGAAGGATCCAACCTGAAAGAAATCAACACTGCCGGTTTAGCCAAAGGAATTTACTTTGTGCAGGTGACAGATGAGCACAGCAATGTATTTAGCAGAAAGATTGTTGTGGAATAATTTCCTCAACACATCCGCTTTTTAGCTTTCATCAACAAGAGCAGTTGCAATAAAAGCACCTGCTCTTTTTTACTTCCAGTCTTATTGGACACTGAGCGGAGTCGATAGCTATCGGGACGAGGGGCACCCGGTCTGCACGGATATCCTTCTCACAAAGCAGCCCGACATATCAACCCTATCAGATTTACACCCTGCCTTCGAAACAGCTCTTCCCTTCATTCCTTCATGGCTGTTTCCGGCTTAGGATGTGATTGCAGTATTCCCCTTTCTTAATTTAACCCTCAACCGCTCGAATACATTAAATCATGACACAAAGGAAGATCATAGAGAGGGATGAAAAAATAGTCGGAAAGCTGATTCCGGTGTAAATGGGGAATGACAGGGTTGTCATTGTTTGGACTATAATACAACCCGATGACGCGGATGTGCCGCTCTGGTAGTGTGTTAGCGTATCCGTGCCGTTTTCTTTCTATAGGCTAGTCTACCGAACAATGACCAACTTTTGATTTGTCACTCGATCTGCAGATTTAATGGTCAATGTATAAATGCCGTTTGGTAATGTTGTGACATTAATATTTGATTTGTCACTTACGATTGCGTTAAGTACGCGTCTGCCTTTCATGTCAAACAAGTCAACGGTTAGTTTGTCAGTTGTGTTTGCTTCAATATAGAACTGGTCGCTTGTGGGATTTGGATAAATCTGAAATGTATTTTGTTTCTTATAATCATTTACAGAAGTTAAAAACGAACAGAAACATTGATTGCACAATGGATTATTAAGATATAAAGCTGTATCGTACTCTTTAATGCAGCTGACTTCATACACATCTTCACAAGTACACATAAAATCAATAATCGGTTCAAATATTGCATGCCCTAGGGTACTGCCGAGGCCTTCAATAACAATATCAAACGAAGCTTGAGAATTACTAGAAAGATTAAAACGTTTTCTGTATTTCCCATCCCCTAATAATACGGAATCAATACTTGTCAAAACCCGATAAAAAGTACTGGGCCCACCGTTAGTATATAAATAATCGTAACGTTCGGTATCTCCAACAGAAATGTTAAAGTCATATAACAAATGCTCCACCGAATCGCTTATTACTCCATAAACCCTTTTATTTTCCTCTCTTATTGCAGCATAGTAAGTAGAGCGAGGATTGGTTAAAGTGGAGTCGAAAAGAGAAAATACTTGATGATATGTTTTGCCGCTAATAACTGTATCGCCCTTTAAACCGTATCGTGTTTGGTCGAGAGTAGCTGAAGTAAAAACATTCCAATGTCTGACTTGCCAAAATGCGTTTGAATCAGGAAAGGGATGGTAAACAGTTGTTTGCGCGAGGCCAATTGTTGAAGTAGATATGCAGAT
Organism: Bacteroidota bacterium; assembly: GCA_003153435.1. Classification (GTDB taxonomy): domain Bacteria; phylum Bacteroidota; class Bacteroidia; order Palsa-965; family Palsa-965; genus Palsa-965. Next base: position 3,383 of record PLYR01000060.1, on the reverse strand, counting down.
TATAAAGAAAAATAAAAATCTTTTCATATTGTCAGTATTTAGTCTTACTATTTAGCGGATATGCCATGTTGGTTGTGTTAACGTATCCGTGTCGTTGACTCCCTTTGTGTTCAATTGAATTTTATGTATTACTTTTTGTCTAATTACCTAGATTTGAAATATTTCTGGTGAAACTCAATATATATAAAGATATAAATTATAATTCTTTGTATCGATTCTACAGTTTTTGGCTTTCAAATTATGGTAATCGTAAATGATTCAAACGTTTTTAACTAACAAATAATAATTGTCAGATCTGCTACTTGAGTTTTCTACGATCAAACTTTAATTATCAATTAAAATTTGATCGTTTCTCATTTCAAAACTCTAATCATCTATTGTAATTGTATTGTTTTTATGCCGCAAAATATAATTGTTAGTTAGCATTCTTGAATTTTCCAATATAAAACCATCATAACTTGTCATTATAATATTGTTGTTATTTAGCAAATCATAAGTTTCGGTTAAACTACTTTAGTTTTCTATCATGCTTTTTTAATTGTTATATGTATTAATAAAGAAATTCTATATATAACATATATTTTTGATTATCTGCCTGAATATTGAGCGTATTCACCGAAAAAATCATCTAACCGCCCTGCTCCGGTTGTATGTTCGTAGTCGATTTTAATAAAAACGACCTATAACAATGACACCAAAAGCAAAAAAGAAATGTGTAGCCATGGGATTATGGAATATTCCTATCGCTACACTCGTGCAAAAATCCCGTCACTTTGTTTCGAGTATAACGGGCAATGCTTATTTCACTTCCCCTGCACCTGATCTTGCATCTATAACTACTCAAACCGATACCCTGGAAAATGCTTATCAGCTTTCTTTAACCCGGGTAGTAGGATCTGTAGCTGCTATGCATACGGAAGCAAGGCAACTCCGCTTTATGCTTCATGGTTTAGGTGCCTATGTGCAGAATTTGGCCAATGCAGATGCTGCATCCACTTCGGAAATAATTGCTTCGGCAGGAATGACTGAAAAAAAGCCAATCCAGCGGAAGCCCAAAGAGTTCAGTGTAATCAACGGCAAGATAAAAGGGTCAGTGGAGTTGAACATTAAAGCAGTAACCCACGGAGCTTATATTTATCAGATGAGTGCTGACCCTTCGAATGCCTCCGGCTGGAACACCATCTGCATCAGCACCAAAGTGAAATTTGTTCAAAACGGCCTCAAGTCGGGTGGTATTTATTATTTCCGGGCTGCCGTTGTTTCTAAAGGGGTGCAGGGTAACTGGGGGAATGTGCTGGAGGTGATGGTGATCTGAGGCCGCGTAAGCTTGTAGTACATTTTCCGTAACGTCTTCGCCGTGCGCGCGGGGAAGTCTCCCGCCCTTCGGCGGGACGAACCTCGGAATGGATAGCTTGCAGGGTTGCTAGTGCGGCAATCCATTCTGAGGTTGGTACGGGTGGTGGTCTTTTTGGTTACTTTTTGACCAAGCAAAAAGTAACATAAAAAATTCAATTGAACACAAAGGGCATCAACGGCACGGATACGCAAACACACAACCAGCGCGATATATTCACGCCATCGGGATTTGATTCTCCCCGAGCGAGGGCGCTCGCGAAAAAATCGGACGAAGCGAGGATGCTTCGCCCAGCGAGGGGAATGTGCTGGAAGTAATGGTAAAATGATATAACAAAATAACCACTAAGGCACTAAGTGCACTAAGAACCACTAAGTCCTACCCACAAAGAACTTAGTGAACCTTAGTGTCCTTAGTGCCTTAGTGGTAAAATAAGTCTAGCTAAATCCAATTCAAAGGGTCCAGCCAGGTTATAGTGAAGCACTTTATTTAGGCGAAAATTGAGCAATAATCTTTCCGGCCAATACTTCCGCAATCTTACGATTACTTTCCTGAGTCCAGCCTGCAATATGGGGGGTTAACATTACTTTGTCGGAAAGGAGTAATTGATCGAATGCCGCTGGCCTATTCCCTTTTTGAAGATCCTCAAAGGAGCCGCTTTCGAACTCCAGTACATCTAAACAGGCTCCTCTTACTTTTCCTCTTTCTATATTCATGAGAAGATCGGCTGTATTGAGGACTTTTCCACGGGCGGTATTGATGATGAAAATATCCTTTTTGAATTTCTGCAGGAAAGAGTCATTGACCATATACTCTGTTTCCGGAGTAAGAGGTACATGGAGACTGACAATATCTGCTTCTTTCTGAATTTGTACCAGCGAGCTTTCGGTGGCAAAAGAATCTGTGAAATTGTTTTTGTACTTGTCATAGGCAAGCACCTTTACATCAAAGCCTTTCAGCCGCAAAGCAAAAGCCATCCCCATATTCCCATATCCGATAATCCCGACTGTTTTTCCCATGAGTTCCAGTCCACGGTTGCCTTCACGAATCCATTTTCCTTCTCTGACCTCCCGGTTTGCCCGACAGAGATTATTAAACAACGCAAGGAGCATTCCAATAGCATGCTCTGCCACGGCATCTTTGTTTCCTTCCGGGGAATTGATACACGCAATGCCTTTGCTCCGGGCATATTCCACATCAATATTCTCCATACCCGCACCGGCCCGGGCAATGAATTTGAGCTTGGTTCCTTTATCAATCAGGGCCTTGTCGAGTTTGATCCGGCTGCGAATCACAATACCATCATACAGGTGGAGATGGGATTCAATTTCCTCCCGGGTCCAATGATAATTTAAATCACACTTCATGCCTGACTTGACCAGGCTTTCATGCAGGATGTCATGATTGGAATCGATGAAGAGAATTAAAAGGGACATAGGTAAATGTAGGATTTTAACGAGGAATTGTAAAAATCAAAGCAGGATCCCTTTCAGCATCAGCGTTGCTACGGAAAAATAGATGACCAGTCCGGTTACATCCACCAGCGTTGCGACGAATGGTGCAGAGGAGACAGCAGGGTCACGCCCGAACTTTTTGAGGATGATCGGTAATATGGAGCCGCTTAGATTACCCCAGAGGACTACTCCGATCAGCGAACTACCCACAGTAAACGCCACAGCCAGCCAGTGTTCGCCGTAGACATTTTTGAAGATTCGGGTCCAGAGGGCTATCCGCACAAAACCGATACAACCGAGGATCAGTCCCAACATGAATCCCACCAACAGCTCTTTCTTGATAATCCTCCACCATTCTTTGATGGTGACTTCCCCCAGAGCCAGAGAACGAATAATAAGAGTAGATGCCTGGGAACCTGTGTTTCCTCCGCTGGATATAATCAGCGGAACAAACAAGGCGAGTACGACCGCCTTCGCAATCTGATCCTCAAAAAAACTCATCGCGGTGGCGGTAAAGGTTTCGCCGATAAACAGGATCACCAGCCAGCCCGCTCGTTTTTTGATCAGAGGCCAGA
>PLYR01000027.1 GCA_003153435.1 Bacteroidota bacterium | reverse complement strand
GTGTACTCCTACAATACTCGGAGTAACTATTACTCTTGTAGGAGTAACTCCTACTACACTCGGAGTACACCTTACTAAGTTTGAAGTGACTTTTACTACACTCGGAGTACACCTAACTAAGTTTGAAGTGACAATTATTACCTTGAAAGTGACTTTTTGTCCACTTTCATTTGTTCCATTTAGGTTGGGAGTTGGTTTTGTTAAAGAAGCGGGTGCTTCATTCTGAATTGGATGTATTTTCTAAGGCAAAGGAAGGAAACAAACTATTGAATAATATGACATCTTATCAGGTTCCAGACCCGGTTACTGTCAGGTACTTCTTTCCGGAGGAGACCGTAATTCTTTCTGATGAAGATTTTGGTTTTGTGTAGGTCAACTGCACTATTGTAAGGGACGTCTTGGGTATGTGTTATCTCAATGACATTGGAGAGTACATTACCGTTTAGTGTAAAGAAGGCTTGATCTGTAACTACAAGGATGGTGTCAATTAAGATCGCACTGTACATAATAGTACCTGGTTTATTAACCTGGTATGGTGTTGTAAATCCCCATCCACCATCCTCTATGTAGGTTTTATCATCTTTGGGGTTCTGGCGCCGATCAATCTGAAACTGATAAGTGTAAGGATAGAAATATGTTCCGTAGTCCCACTGCAGCCCCAGGTAAGAACTGGCTTGACAGCAGGCTTTTTGACCAAAATATCCCCCGTATCCAAGCTTCTGAGCATATGCTCCTGAAATAGTATAAGAATAATCCCTGGCTGAAGTCACATAAGTGCTATCGATTTTTTTAGTGGCACTGTCCTGATATATCCAATATGTCCCAGGTTTGAAATAAGCCAAATCCATTGCCTCCTGAGAAACGGGGCAGTTATACATAGGGACTTGAGGGGAGTCCTTATGACAAGAGATTAGTGAGAAAGAAAGGATAACGAGGAGAACAGAGAACTGTTTCATGCTTTACTAAGATAATGTTTTTTATGCCATTCCCCGTTGGACGAAGCCCTAAAGGATAAACGTTGGAAAAAAATAACCACTAAGGCACTTAGGGCACTAAGAAACACTAAGTCCTACCCACAAATTCCGATAGCTATCGGGACCGATAACTATCTGGTCTTAGTGAACCTTAGTGATCTTAGTGCCTTAGTGGTAAGAAAAAGTATCGTTAAATCCCAGTTTGACGAAGCGAGGACGTTACGCTTAGAGTAGGAATTGCGGGAATGCTTTAGCCGAACTTCCTTTCTTTTGATCGAGATGAATAAAATTGAAGTGTTTGAAATGAAAAAGAATTCCGATCGTGATACCCAAGTCTAGTGAGATCACATCAGAATTAACACTCGAGGTATTAATCCTGCCAAGCATTCCTCTTCCATTTAAAGTAAGACCATAATTTTCATTTAAATTGATGACCAGCCCTGAACCCAACACATATCCACCATCAACTCCTGAAAAATAAGAATCAGCGCTTCCGTTAACAGTAGTGCTGGATGGTGACGTTCCTATCGCATACGATGATTTTGTGCCGGAAAATTGAGAGCTGATAAGCCTGCCTAAATACAATCCTCCATTCAGGTACCACTCAATTTTTTTTTCATTCCCTAATCGAAGCTCTGGCAATACCAATAAACTCAGGTAATGAACCTGGAATCGCCCATCCAAACTAAATCCGCCTCCCCTTCCACCAGTGGCCTCACTAATTTCTGCGTCCTTTTCGCGGTAATTCAATTCAATACCCAAGAAAAAGTATGTATGTTTTCTGCTCTCATAATGCACTCCTAGTTGAGGTGCATAATGCTCATTGGAGGGGATTGACCCTCCTCCGCCAGGGCCTGAAGCACCAAAATGGGAATGATTTATTCCGGCATCTATTTGTAAAGCCGATTGCCCTTGAATTGCAAGAGAAAATAGAAGAAAAGGCGCAAACCATTGTACATAAATCCTAATCTGTTTGTTTTTCATAGGCAAGTAACTAGCCTGATTAAAGATGCTCCAATTCCGGATATTCAAATGCTTCACTCACTTCCGGCACATTTTGATGGAATTCGCCTCATTATGATCTATGTGATCAAGAGATTTATATGTCTCCTGTAGAGGCTAGTTATGCTGCCTCCAGAATGAAGTGAGCATCAATATGAAGTTTAGCATGCAACTTTTTAGCAAGTTCGATATTGACTTTTCGTTTACCAGTCAAAAGTTCGGAGATCCGTGTTTCACTGACTTCAAGAATCCTGGCTAGCTGCTTTTGCTTTAGATTCATTTCAAACATTTTGTAACGAATCATTTCAGTTAGTGTGGTTGGTGTCTTAATTGGCATCAACGGTATACTGTCTTCGTATTTCTCTGCCATAATAGAAAGCTTCTGCAAAGCTGTCACTTCGCTTGCTGGTAGATTTTTAAAGCCACCTCCTTTTGTACTCTTCTGAAGTAGTTTTTCAACACGTTTCATCACTTCATCATATTCCTTTTTACTACTTATTTTGTCTGTTTTCATGATTACCTATTTTTTTATTTCATTTATATTTTTGCACAATCAATCCTATCATACTCAGCATGTGTTCCTACAAAACGGATAAATACAGTCCGAATGTCAAAGAATATCATTGCTACTAATCTGTATTTATTTCCTTTGATATTGAATACATATCTGTCATTTCCAACATAATCTATACTGTTGAATGCTTTTTTTAAATCACTAAGACTATTCCAATTAGCTTGTTTGCTAGTTTGATACCACTTATTTAATGCGTCTACTGAATCTTCATGTTTTGCTCCGAACGCAATCAAAATAGTCTTAGAAATAACTACCATTACTTCATATTATATTACAAATATACCGATTTAATTCCACATTTGGGAACTATATTTTAACTGTTTCAGAGGATGCTATTTGGGGGAACCCTAAGGGATAAACTTCCACGCTCGCGGGAAAATCTGCTCCTATTTATTTTGACTTGGCTTCAATACGCCACACCAAATATCGCCCCCAATTGAACTGTTGGAAGAAGGTAAGAGCCGTTTGGAACCATATCTCTCGAAAACATAAGAGCTGGATTACGGGCAACGCAGTTTGTTGTTAAATCCTGATACTTACCATTATTATAGTAAACTGGGCCAATGGAAGTCGATACCCAGCTATATCTCAAACCAGCACTCAGGAAAAGTGACCTTAAAAAGAATTTTCTAGGGGGATAAGATCTGATCCTTTTTCCGGTAAGCATTCCGGCAACAATATTAAATCCTACATCGTATCTGTCACTTGAATAAATGAGTTGATTAGAGCCTACAAAGTCTCCATGAGAGGATGTACTAATAAGGGTATTCCGAATTTTCAGGTAAGCCGCTCCCGAGTTTAATTCATAATAGTATCGTCTGGTTGGGGAATATCTCCTCCATCCGCATTCCGTTCCAGGTCCGAAATACTCTTGTCCAATACTCCAAGTGCCTCCAAATGAAAAGATGTCGAGCAGGATATTGGGGATCTGTAGTTTTAGACAAGCAGTAATGCTTGTTCGTTCATTTAGGTAGTATTCATAACGGAGGTTGGGAGTCATGCTAAGATAAGACTCCAAAAGATTGGTATAGAACATGTGTCTCCAATGAGTAATTTCGCCGAGAGGCTGACCAGTATGATTATCATTTGATTTATTAACTCCAGTTGAATCACCGGGTTCAGTCTTCGTCGACTGAGCAGGCAATTGTGTGTAGAGTGGAAACAGGATGATAAGAATGAGTAAGCACCGATTCATCTATACAAGATATAAAAAAATGTGGTTGTGTGATAATTCCTGCTATCTTGTTGTAAAGAAGAAAGGAACATGAATTCAAAATATGTTGCAGGGATCCTTTTCGGAATCCTTTTGCAAATAAATGTATCTGCTCATAGTTCCAAGGATAGCTTGGTGGTTTCAAACAGGAATTCGATTTATTGGAATACTTCCAAGGTGTTTGGAGATGTGTTTGGATTGAATAACTATTGGCTGGCTGGGGGAGTCAGAATGGGGCTTACTAAAAAGTTATTTCTCGATATCTCTTTCGGAGGAATAATATATTCATATGCTACTGATCCTGGTATTGGTAGTATTGGTCCGCATGTGCTTTCCTCTTCCGGATTTCAAGTGGGAGCAGAGCCCATTTATTTTCAAAATAATAAGTTCTACTACTCGGTCGCTTTCTTTTATGAAAGCATGAAGAGCCCTATTAATTTCGGTGAAGTAAACAGAGAGGTGTACGCCTTAACACCAAAGGTGGGCTTTCGGACCTCTAAAAAGCATAGTATCTATTGTGATTTTTCAATCGGAATAGGAGTCCGAATAATCAGTTCCTATAACTCTGCCGGCTTAACTTCACAGGGATATGTTGAATACGAAATACCCTATGACAAGCCATTTGCTTTTGGGACTCAGGTATTTCCTAACTTCTTGNNGGCGAGTCTCCCGCCCTTCGGCGGGACGAACCTCAGGATGGATAGCTGGCAGAGTTGACTGTGCGAAAATCCATCCTGAGGTTGGTAGGCGTGGTGGCCTTTGCTCTCACACAAGCCCGCTCAAAGACCTACTAGGTCATTGCCGCTTTTTGGCCAAGCAAAAAGTAATATAAAAAATTCCATTGAACACAATGGTTGTCCACGCATTGCTTTAATGCCCGATGGCAAAGATATGCCGCCTTCTTCGCGAAAAAAATTATCTGATAAGCTTATGAAAATAGCTATGTCCGTCAGCTTGTATCGCAGCAAAATAAATACCCTTAGCCAGATCTGGCAGGATCACCGACATTTCGTGTGTGTCAGCCGCTTGTTGTTCCACAACCATTCTTCCCATGCTGTCGAAAATCCGGATACTGATCTTATCCGCATTGTCTTTTAATTTCAGGCTGAGTTTATCTTGGAAAGGGTTAGGATATAAAGTGTAATCGGGATCTGAATTCCCCGGCTCTGCTATTCCTGTGGCAATATTCGGGCAGGCTGCTCCACCTACATCGGTAAAGTTCTGGCATAGACTCTGGTAGTACTGGTTGGTGACGTTGGCATCGTGGATGATTACAGAGTTCTCGTCATTCGCAGTGGCTCCTGCGCCTGTCCAATTATAAGAACCGGTGAATACCTGTGGATCCGAAGAGGGAGTCAAAGGATCTATCAGCATGGTTTTGTTGTGATAAACCACATAGGAGGTGGCTCCTGTAAAAACCTTAAGATTACTTCCCAACGCAGCGTTAAGAGTCGTGTAGGCTGTGTTAGGTGTTGCGGTTGTGCTGTATGAATCCACGATGCCGAAGGTGGTGATTCCGGCATTGTATTTAGTCTTTATAAGATTTGCGATCGTAGTGGATGTAATGGTGTATATGCCGAAAACCAATTCGTTGTTCACCGTGTTGATCGCCTTCTCCAGATGGATGTCTGAGGAATCTTTAGGACTGAAATAAAGTTCCACGGTTGTTCCGTTTACATTGAAGGAATGGGTAGTGGAGTGTGTTTTGTTAACTCCGAACTTCTCATTGGCAGTCACCGGCGTTGCACCCGTACCACCCCACATCTGATTAAATTCCTGATAATAGGCAGTGGCTAAAGGCTTGTCCTGAAATACAACCAGGTTGTTGTAGCAGGAGTCTGTCTGGGTCACTCCCCAGTCGTTCGAGCCTGTAATGACATAAGGAAGACTGGTACCGGAGTTCACATCGATAACCACGAATTTGTCATGCATAATATAACCAGATACTACAGGGCTGGCAAGCTTACTGATCCCGGAGTTGAGGAGCGTGAGACCTGTATTCGGCTGACTTCCATCATAAATCCAACGGACTACCACTCCATTAGCCTTAGCGGTGTTACAGGCATTAGCAATCACAGCCATGGCGCTTCCGGAGCTGGAGGCACTGTAATCGTATTGGGCGATATCAACGGATACCTTGGCTTTGATGATATAGGCAGCTATGGTATCGGCGAGGGTGTTATGAAGATAGATTGCAGGCGTTCCGGTATTTACGTTATGGTTTACGGTCCGGTTGAAATACACTCTGATATTTGGATTCTGCCCAAAAATCAACAGGGGACAAAGCAAGAGACCCAGGTGAAGCATCGTTTTTCTTGCTACTGTTTTGCTCAATCCAGAGGATGATGCATTCCATTTCTGCAAAGCCATAAAGGCCAATTTCAATTTTTTCATGTCAGTAATTTAAGATTAAGGGGAGTGGTTCAGAACATCACCACTTGAGTGTGATTCTGTAGGGTATTCACTGCTTACCGGACAGCAATATAGTTCAGAATATTGAGATATTCATCATATTGAATTTTAAGGTATTGTAAAG
>PLYR01000063.1 GCA_003153435.1 Bacteroidota bacterium | reverse complement strand
TATTCTGCCCGGATACAAACAGTTGTTTATACTCCTACGTCCTGGAATATTTACAAATCAATCGGAGTTCCTTTCATTGGACATGATTATTCCGACACTCTTGGCATTTTGTTTAACGGTAATCTGAATGAGACCACTGCCACTTATAAACCAGGTATTCCATGCACAAAAAAAATCACCTCCTTCAGCTTCTGGTATCAGTATGCTCCTAAGGGAGTGGATACTGCCGAGTGCAGGGTCTCCATCGTAAAAAACCGGAGTATCGTTGCCGGTGGTTCATTCAAAACCAGCACGGCAACAGGTTCAACCTGGCAGCAGACGACTATCAACCTGACCTATCTGGATACCTTTACTCCAGACACCATGTATGTATTGTTCAGTGCATCATCGCTCGATAGCAAACCTAAACCAGGAAGTGTTTTCTGGGTTGATGATGTAAGTATTGCATTACCATTGGGTATTCAGGAACTCAAAAGTGCCAACGAATTTATTCTTTCACCAAACCCATCAACCGGGCTGATTACCTTAAGGACGAATAATGGTATGATGACAAACGGAGCCTGTCAATTAACCGTATATAACGCTCTGGGCGAGAAAATATATACTACCCAATTCAATGAGGTGCAAACGGAGGTGGATCTAAGCAACTCCCCTCCCGGCATTTATTTTCTGCAAATCGTTTCCGCAGGGTCGGTTTCAACCAGTAAGGTTTTGATTTCCAGGTAACCCCTATAAGTGCCTTCATTAAAAATCAAAAACGGATCTGTCCAAACAGGTCCGTTTTTGATTTTAAATTCTTCAGCATTCTCACCTGGAACTTTGAGGATGAACAGGATGTTTACAATCTATATCAAAATACGTATTTATACTGATGCGCTCCCTCTTACCATGTTGTAATTTAGCTCCCGTAATTAATTCCTTATTTAAACACAAAAGAGCATGTATTATTTAGCAACGAATTACCAAACAAAATGGGTACACTGAATGGCGCAAAAGCTGCCATGTGTATAAAGACGATGTCTTAGTTAACCTTTCCGAGCTGTTAGGTTCGGTAGTGTCCCGGTTTCACAACGGAAAATGTGATGTATTTATGATTAGAGAACTCCTGTAGTGGCCTACAGGAGTTCTTTGTTACTCCAATCCACGTTTTGCAGAACTTCCTATTCCACTTAAAATAGCCTATCTTTGCCCCTTACAATTTTGGCAGCAATACCTCGTATCTTAGGCAAAGAAAGCCTTCAGAAAATTGCACAAAACCCGTATGGCAAAACCAAGTTTCGATGAAATTTATATGGACCTGGCCAAAAATCTAGCCAAACGTTCACATTGTGTAAAGGCCCAGGTAGGTGCTGTCTTAACTAAAGACACACGTATCATTTCCCTCGGTTATAACGGTCCCCCTTCAGGAACCCATAATTGTGATTTGGAATGGCCGGAAACAGGATGCCCCAGAGATAGTAAAGGCAGCTGTTCCCTTGCATTACATGCCGAACAAAATGCGATCCTTTATGCCGCAAAAAACTCAGGGACTATTGAAGGTTCCACCTTGTATGTGACTCTTTCTCCTTGTATTGCTTGCGCAAGGGTAATCTACACCACCGGCATCCGTCATGTTTTCTATCTGAATTCATATGCCGAATTCAAAGGCCTTCCAACCGATGAAGGGGTTGATTTTTTAATGAAGTTTGGAGTAAAGGTTACTCGATTTATGCCTAATAGATCTGACATTTGAAACGTTCCGGAGCTTTTATATACCTTCCAATCGCTTTTGCTTTGATTTTCATATCCGGGATCTGGATAGGCAAGTTTATTGGGCGTAACAATATCCACCGAAGTTTTGCATCCCGAACCGATAAAATCAATGGAATTATTGATTATGTACAGGATCAATATGTAGATACTGTAAATCGGGAAAAACTCGTAGATAAGACTATTGCGGACATGCTCCAGGAACTGGACCCTCATTCAGCTTACATGACTGCCGAAGAACGGAAACGGATGAACGAACCTCTGGAAGGTAATTTTGAGGGGATTGGTGTTGAATTCAATATCCTTAGTGACACAATCCGGGTTATGAACGTAATCACCGGAGGTCCATCCGAAAATACAGGTCTGCATGCTGGCGACCGGATTGTCTTTGTTGATGGAAAGCCTTTTACAGGTAAGCATATCGATAATTCCACAGTTATGAAAACTTTGAGAGGAAAAGGCGGGACCAAAGTTAAAATCAGCGTGAAAAGACCCGGCACCAAAGATCTTGCAACTTTTGAGATAACCAGGGGCACTGTTCCAATTTACAGTATTGATGCAGCATATATGCTAAAAGGGGATGTAGGGTATATCAAACTCAGCAGGTTTGCAGCTACCTCTTTTGATGAGTACCTCCAATCATTCAAAAAGCTGAAAGCGAATGGAATGAAAAAATTGATTCTGGACCTCCGTGGCAATGGAGGAGGATACCTGAATATTGCGGTTTCCCTGGCTGATGAATTTTTAACCAAAGGGCAGATGATCGTTTATACCAAAGGGCGTTCGGTCAGACATGGAGGAGAAAAATTTATTGCAAGCACCACCGGAGAGTTTGAAAACAACCCCCTCATGGTGCTTATCGATGAAAATTCAGCTTCAGCGAGCGAGATTATCGCAGGTGCTATTCAAGACAATGACCGGGGACTCATCATCGGCCGGCGTTCCTTTGGTAAGGGACTCGTACAGCAGGAACGTGAGCTTCCCGACGGATCAGCATTCCGTCTAACCATAGCCCGATACTATACTCCCAGTGGCCGTTGTATACAGAGGCCGTATGACAAGGGTTCTGAAGAATATTTCCAGGAGGAATACGATCGGTTCAAAAAAGGAGAACTCGAGAATGCAGACAGTATTAAGTTTTTGGCCTCACAAAAATTCACCACTCCGAAAGGGAAAGTGGTGTATGGAGGGGGAGGAATCATGCCCGATATCTTTGTCCCATTGGATACAACAGAACGTAATCATGATGTAAATGAGCTCCTCTTTCACAATCTCGTGAAAGACTTTGCTCTGGAATACGCCGACTCCAAAAGGGAAGAATTTCAGAAAAAAGGATTTCCCCATTTCAGGGACACGTTCGATGGATTTGCTCTGCTCCCGCCTCTTCTTGATTATGCTTCAAAGCAAGGACATTGGAAAGGAACGAAACTGGCAAAAGACCCGGAAGCTTTTCTTGCAAATTATCTCAAAGCCACCATTGCCCGGGTTGTCTGGAACGAAGAATCCTTTTATGAAATTTATAATCAGAAGGATAAGACCATTGCCAGAGCCTTACTTGAAACTTCGAAGAGCAACTAGCTTCCAACCCATAAAAAAGCCTGAAACATAATCACTTTTCAGTGAGTTTGTTTCAGGCTAATATAAAATCGAAAGGCTTACTTTTTCTTAGTAGTATCTGCCACGGCAGAAGCATCTTTCTTGGTAGTGTCTTTCTTGTCAGATGGGCCATACATTTGTTTGGTCAGGACATCCGCAATGGAATCGGACTCCTTTCTTACTTTTTCATCTATCGCTTTTTGTTCTTTTGCAGATGGTCCGCAGGCTACAACACTAAACATGGCACAAAGGCTTAATATTCCAATTAATTTTTTCATGTAAGGAAGAAATTATAGTTATTTTTTTATTTACTTGAGGTAAAGGTAGTTAAAATAATCACTTAGCCAAATCTCACGAATTTCTTGGGTTCCTGTTCATAGAAATAGGCGATTTCTGGGCCTCCAATTCTTCGTCGAATTTTTCTGTTTTAACGGAAGTTAGTTTTATCTTTGAATCGAAAATAAACAATCATTTAAAACACCAAATCATGGCCTTCGAATTACCAAAACTACCATACGATTATAAAGCATTAGAGCCACATATTGATGCCCGTACGATGGAGATCCACCATACCAAGCACCATCAGGCTTATGTAACGAACTTAAATAATGCCATTACAGGTACCGATGCTGAAAAAATGAGCATTGAAGATATTTGTAAATCCATTTCAAAATTCCCTATGCCTGTTCGCAATAATGGAGGAGGGCATTTCAATCACAGCCTGTTTTGGACTGTGCTTAAGCAAAATGGAGGAGGGGCGCCAACAGGAGACGTCGCAAATGCCATCAACACTGCTTTTGGTTCTTTCGATGCTTTCAAAACACAATTCGCAGCAGCCGGAACGACCCGATTTGGCTCCGGATGGGCTTGGTTAAGCGTTGCCGGCGGAAAGCTGAGTATTTCTTCCACTCCCAATCAGGATAACCCGCTCATGGATATTGCCGAAACAAAAGGCACTCCAATTCTTGGTCTGGATGTTTGGGAACATGCGTATTACCTCCACTATCAAAACCGACGTCCGGATTATATTGCAGCCTTCTGGAACCTGGTAAACTGGGATGAAGTGAATAACCGACTTAAACAAGCGAAATAAATTCTGAATGATAAAGAAGAATTGGCTGGGTTCATTTGCTTTCAATATGCTAATGGCCCTGGCCTTTCTTTGCTCCCAGTCCACAATGATCAGGGCACAGATTAAACCGAATGAGGTTGTCTTTACGGGAGGCGCTGCATTGAGCTACACCCAGTTTGGAACAGATGTATTCAATGGTGGTCTTACTGGAAATTTTTATTCCGGAAACCTGAGCCGTTGGAGCTATCCAGCCTTTGTTTTGAATGGAGATGTTGGAATTACAGACCGTCTTAGCTTAGGTGCAGCTTTCAGCTGGCAAACCATAGGCTTTAATTTCAAAAACGTTCCTTACCCTTATGGATATTCTTATTATCAGACCCCTTCCCCTCCTCAGACCTGGGTAGATACTTATGACCGGTTTAATGTTTCCGGAAGGGCACTGTATCACTTTATAAGGGAGAAAGAACTCGACATGTATCTGGGAGTGAGAATAGGTTATACCTGGTGGGACCGGAAAACAACTAATAACGATCCATCCTACAGCTATTCCCTGTATGATGAATATTCAAAAATATTTTTAATGCCTGTTTCGATTCAATCCGTTTTGGGGTTCAGATATTATTTTTCAGACTATGTTGGACTGAACGCTGAGCTTGGAATTGGCCCCCCTTATGCACTGATGCTGGGTCTCAATCTGAAATTTACGAATTGAGGCCGTACAAGCACACCCGTTATGTATATCAGATGTTTGTGTTAAACCTAATGCGCTCAGGGCTTTGAAACGCTTTCTTCTCAGATCCGGGTTACTGATCATACTCCTTTCTTATTCAGGAACCAAAGCCACGGCCTGCTCCGTGCATTTTACTAACCCGTTGCCTTTACAAAATTCATTCCTGAAAAAAATGGAGGATCACCGAAGGCTCATCGCTGCTTGCCTGGCCTTTCCATTACCCACAGGCTTCCTGGGCGCACACCGAATCTTCCTGGGAACAGGTCCATATATACCCGTTGTTTATATTGCCACATTAGGAGGTTGCCTCGGTGCGGTACCTCTGGTTGATTTTTTCTTCATCCTTTTCAGTAAAGACCTTGAGCCATTCATAAACAACCCGCATTTGTTTATGTGGGTGAAACATCCTGCCTGATAACGTATATTTGTTCCATGCCTTCAATTCTTAGACTGTTAATCAGGAATAGGTTTGGACCCCTCCTTGCAGTTTTGTTTTTATTTTCCGGCTGTGCAGTTCGATCGGTATATATCCCCGTTAGCCAGAACTGTCCACTCTTTGGGCCTGAAAAGGAGCTTCAGGCTGTAGCCTATGTTGGAGCGAACCATATAGAACTTCAGGGAGCGCTTACCCCGGTTAAAAATCTTGCCCTGATTGGGAATTTGAATTACGGTTCAGGAATTTCTATTTATGAAGCAGCTGTGGGAATTTACCGTTATAGTGCCAACACCCGGTGGAGGTGGGAAGCTTTTACCGGGTATGGCTATAATACCAATTTTGCTTATCAGACCGCCAATTACAATGCGCTTACCAATACCTCTGTGAAGGATTATGAAGTTCAATCTCTTTATCATAAATATTTTTTGCAATCATCTTTCGGATATTTCGGTGAAATGAAGATGTATAAGATAAAATATTCCTTCTCCTTCTCCTCCAGATTTTCTGCTGAATATTTCAAAGTTTACAGTTTCAAGGAACTGGATGATCAGGCCACTCAAACCAGCGGAGCACCTGTTTACATATACAATATAGCCTATCATAACAGCTTTATGTATCTTCTGGAACCGTGCATCACCAACAAAGTAGGTATCAAGAACCTTTCAATCGTTCTTCAGGCTCAAGCCTTTTTTCCTTATTCGGGACAAATTGATATTCGTAACACCGTTTTCTCTCCGGGTATTATTTTCAGTGCAGGGATTCAGTACACAATGAAACTAAAAAGCAGAGGCGATGTTTCGAAAAATTAGCACGCTGGGAATACTTCTTCTGTTTTTCCCCTCTTGTTTTTTTCTTGGTCCTTCCCCTCGTAAAAGGCTTTTACACACCTCTTCCATCCGCCCAATTGATGTGGCTATTATTCCAGGCCTTCCCTTAGTAAAAGGTCAGTGGGATACCTTGTTAAAAACGAGAGTGCTTTGGTCCGTATTTCTTTACAAGAAAGGATATGTGAAGAACCTCATCTATTCCGGAAATTCGGTATACACCAAATGGGTAGAAGGAAAAGCCATGGCCCAATACGCTCTATTGTTAGGAGTGAAACCGGAAAATATATTTGTAGATACCTTGGCTGAACACAGTACAGAAAATCTGTATCAGGGATATAAGCTTGCGCATAAAAACGGCTTCAAAACAATCGCCCTTGCTTCAGACCCTTTTCAGTGTGCTATGCTCTATCGCTTTTCGAAAAAGAAGTTTACAGAAGAAATTTATTTCCTTCCGGTTATTTCCGACTCTATCTCCAGTCAATATACCTGCAACCCGGCAATCGATTCCAATAAATGTGTAAATCCCTTTTTTATTCCCATTGAGGAACGCCAAAGTTACAGGCAGCGAATGAATGGAACCCAGGGAAAGAATACAGTGGAAAAAAACTGAAGATTCTTAGTTAGCTTATTCTACCGTTACCGATTTGGCAAGGTTACGTGGCTGATCCACATTGCATCCTCGCATGACTGCAATATGATAGGAAAGCAGCTGTAGAGGGATGACGGCAAGAAGTGGAGCAAGTATCTCATCCGTAGCCGGAATCTCAATGATGTGGTGAGCAAGGTCTTTCACAATCTCGTCCCCTTCAGTCACAATGGCAATGAGCTTTCCTTTACGGGCTTTGACCTCCTGGATATTGCTTACCACCTTTTCATAATTCGGTCCTCTGGTAGCTATTACCACTACCGGCATTTCTTCGTCGATGAGTGCAATAGGGCCGTGTTTCATTTCAGCAGCAGGGTATCCTTCTGCATGAATGTATGAAATCTCCTTGAGTTTAAGAGCACCTTCAAGGGCCACCGGGAATGTAACTCCACGTCCTAAGTACAAGGCATTGTTGGCATCCTTATAGATATCGGCAATGTATTTAATCTGATCGTTTTTTTCAAGTACTTCCGTAATCTTGTTAGGTATCGCATCAAGTTCCGTTAGGATCTGATGGAAACGGGATGCCGGTATGGTTCCTTTTCTCAAGCCGATCCGAAGCGCCATTAAAGTGAGCACAGTCACCTGAGCTGTAAACGCCTTTGTGGAAGCCACACCAATTTCCGGACCTGCGTGGGTGTATACACCGGCATGCGTATGTCTGGGTATGGATGAACCTACTACATTACAGATTCCAATAATGGTAGCACCTTTTGATTTGGCAAGCTCTATGGCAGCAAGCGTATCGGCTGTTTCACCTGATTGAGAAATTGCAATGACCACATCATCTTCGTAGATAATCGGATTCCGATATCTGAATTCAGACGCGTACTCCACTTCAACCGGGATGCGGGTGAGGTCTTCGAATAAATATTCACCGACAAGGCCCGCATGCCAGGAAGTACCACAAGCCAGAAAAACGATTCTCTTGGCGTTAAGAAATTTTTGTTCGTAATCAGCAATTCCTCCCAATTGCACCATCCCTTTGGTCATGTTCAGCCGACCTCTCATACAATCACGTACAGAACGTGGCTGTTCGTAGATCTCTTTCAGCATGAAATGTTCAAACCCTCCTTTTTCAATAGTCTCCAAATTTATTTCTAACTGGGAAACATGAGGTGTTTTAGGCTTGTTCTTGATGGTTTTTATTTTCAGCTCTCCGTGACGTGGTATAATTGCAATTTCTTCGTCTTCGAGGTATACAACATCTTTGGTATATTCTACAATAGGGGTTGCATCGGAGGCAATATAAAATTCATCCTTACCTATCCCTATCACAAGTGGGCTTCCTTTTTTGGCTGCAATCAGTTCGTTCGTATCCGCTTTCGCCAGAATGAGAATTGCATAAGCGCCAACTACTTCATTCAATGCAAGCCTTACGGCCTCAGCAAGTTTCAGATTATCTTTTACCTGAATTTCTTCGATAAGATGGATGAGAACTTCAGTATCCGTATCACTTTCGAAATGGTGACCTCGTTTTTTCAATTCCTGTTTAATGGCGGAATAATTTTCAATGATCCCATTGTGGATCATCACCAGGTTTCTGGATTCCGAGTAGTGAGGGTGGGCGTTAATATCATTCGGTTCACCATGAGTAGCCCAGCGGGTATGACCGATACCGATATTACCATGAAGATCCTTTCCTTCATTAAATTTTTCAAGGTCAGAAACTTTCCCCTTGCATTTATATACGTTCAGTGTTCCGTTGAGCAATGCAACACCCGCGCTGTCATAACCACGATATTCAAGTCTGTGTAATCCTTTGATCAGGATCGGGTATGCTTCTTTATTTCCAATGTAACCAACAATTCCACACATGGGGGCTGATTTTATTAGTGAAGTTTGGTATAGCTTAGTCTGAGTTTCATCTTGTAGCCGGATGTATTATTGGCACCGCCAAGCACTACGCGATTGGCGTTCGCGGCTGATCCTGTGGCAACAAGGTATAATCCATTATTCTTTTGTTTTCCAGTGAGGAGTTGTTGGAAATACCTATCGATATGGAATGTATAAAGACTATTGACCGGATCCCAATAGCCGTTAAAGTAATCACTTCCTTCCAGGTTATCAATCATAATAGCTTCATGACCGAGGGAGTCAATATTAACCAATGCTAATCTTCCGATTGGAGGGTAGCTAGGATTGCTTCCTGGTGTTGAAGGAATAGCCTTTATGGTCATCTCCGCCCAGTTAACCGCAATCTGTCCATTTTTTACCCAGTTAGAGGCATAAGGGAATTCGATTTTGGTCTTCAGCCCGGAGAGCGAGGAAACAAATACCGTCTGTTCACTGGCGTGAGTTGTTCCGGAAGCCTTAACCAATTCACTTTGGATAAGTGGATCTGCCGTATGATAATCATGATCAAAATGTGCAAAGCGGGCCGCGTTCGCGTCAATTGCAAAACTAAATGAAAGGGTATCACCTGGACCTACCGGGATGTTTCCATTTTTGTAATAAACCGTCAGCTTGGTCAAGGTGTCAGTTAATGGCATGTACAGCATACATCCATCACCGGGACTATTCAATGGACCTTCAGAGTGTATGTAAAAACCTTTAAGCAGTTGCAGGAAAGTTGAGTTATTCGCCAGGCTCGGCTTTCCTGATTGATCCAGGATCAGTTGACCGATACTCCTGTCAAGCGGAATTCGGAGCTGAGTCCCTCTCGGCTGGCCAAAGATCCTTACCTGTGTAGTAGGGGTAGGATGAAAAGTCTTCATACCAACGGGAACTGGATAATAAGAAAAACTAGTATCTGATTTATAGAGACCGCTGATACTCATTGCGCTATTCATCTGGTACACCTTAACTGTTTGCGCAGCGGTGGTATCTCCATAGTAGGTACTCAGATAGCCCAGACTAAGCACTATAGAGTCGCAACTCAGGAGCAGTTCATTTCCTCCTGAAGCGAAATCAAGGTTGATATCATTGGTCGGAAATGTAAACTGCGTGTAGATGGATGAATTCGTTTTTCCGAAAATTGGATCCCAATAGCTACCGAAAACGTATTGAGATAGAGCCTGGGAGGTATTAAGTGAATCTTCCTTTTTTACCCAGGTTACCATTGAGGTTGTATCAGAAACCTTCACATGGAGGAGGTCGGAATTGGGCTGAACGGTTATTCCGCCAGCTGTATCTTTCTTGCAGGAGGAAAAGGTGAGCAAGGCAATGGTGGCTGCACCTAAAAAAAAATTTGCGGGGGAAGATACCCGCAACAATTCAGGAATCAAACTTATTTTTCTCATACGAATCAATCAAATGAACCCTTTTCTTCATCGGCAAATGCCTGATGATCCAGGTCTCCTGCAGGTAAGAACATTTTTGTACTTAAAGGGTAAACCGTGCATAACTGGCACGATTTACCCTTTTAAGTCATGGTAATATTTATCAATCAGCCAGAATAGGTTCCAACTCAAGAACCTCTTCGTAAAATTCATTGTAAGCATCCATATAATTATCCTTATCATGGAAGGCAAGTACTGGTTTATCCAGTTTTTTCAGATACTTCGTAATTTCAGGATTAACCTTAGCACTACCAATGATTACTGCATCCGAAAATTGGATCGCGTGTTTGGTCAGGTTTACAAAAGAAGGTATTTTCAGATGGTCCAGGTCTCCTTTTTCAATTCCATCAAACATCATTTTCTTGGAGAAATCCTTGTCAAATGCCGTTGGAAATTCATCTTCATAAACAGAGTAAACAACCTTTGTATCTGCAAAAAGAGGGTTATCACGGAAGCAGCGTTTGAGGTATATTGGCATCAGTGAAGACATCCAACCATGGCAATGAACGATGTCCGGAGCCCAACCAAGTTTTTTCACGGTTTCAATAACACCACGACAGAAGAAAATTGCTCTTTCATCATTGTCTTCAAAATGTTTGCCGTTCTTATCGGTCAGGATAAATTTCCTTTGAAAGTATTCCTCATTATCAATAAAGTAAACCTGCATCCTGGCACTTTGAATCGAAGCAACCTTAATGATCAACGGGTGATCTGTATCACTGATGATCAAATTCATCCCGGAAAGTCTGATTACTTCATGAAGCTGATTACGACGCTCATTAATGCAACCATAACGGGGCATAAAAGTCCTGATCTCTTTTCCTCTCTCTTGTATTCCCTGCGGAAGAAAACGACCGATGTGACCCATTGGCGATTCTTCGAGATATGGAGTAATCTCCTGCGAAACAAATAGAATTCTTGCTTTTTTCATAAGAGTTAGATTAGGTTAGAATTTCCAGAAATTTGTCCGGCTAAGGGGTAGAACTGATAATTGGCCGGGTTAATTTCATGGACGGGATTATAAGATTTTTAAATCGAATACAAAAGTACGCATTCTTTAGCGAAAATTCAAGTTTTTAACAATTGCTTTGTTCATACTAATCATTTTTTTTCCGCGTTTGATCTCCCAAATATGTATTTTCGGCGAATAAAAACACCCTAAAAGAGCCACTCTCAAGCATGGAGCTTATCAAAACCAGATCGGAACTGAGGATTTACCTTAATTCTGCCCGTAAGAAGGGTTCTAAGATTGGATTTGTACCCACCATGGGTGCCCTGCATCCAGGCCATATATCGCTCATAGAACGTGCCAAGTCTGAGAATAATATCGTTGTTTGTAGCATTTTTGTAAATCCCACACAGTTCAATAATCCGGCTGATCTCGAACGATACCCTAAAACCCCGGAAAAAGACCAAAAAATGCTGATAGAAGCCGGATGCGACCTGCTTTTCCTTCCAAATATTGATGAAATGTATCCTCCGGGTGACCCCCAAACTCCTGTTCTGAACCTCGGAAAGCTTGATCAAGTCATGGAAGGAAAACACAGACCTGGTCATTTTCAGGGAGTTATCCAGATTGTTAGCCGCCTTTTTGATGTCGTTGAACCAGACCGTTCCTATTTTGGGCAAAAAGACTTCCAGCAACTTGCCGTAATCCGTGAAATGGTAAGAAAGCTCGGATATCATGTTCAGGTCATTGGCTGCCCTATTATCCGGGGAAAAAACGGTCTGGCAATGAGTTCCCGAAATATTTTGCTCTCCCCCCACGAACGAGAACGCGCTGCAGGTATTTATGTCACTCTTCTAGAGGTTAAAAAACTTAGCAGCACAACACCAGTTAAAGAGTTGCTTGATCTTGCTGTAGAAAGACTGGCTTCTATTGAAGGTTTGAGCTGTGAATATTTTGAAATTGCAGATTCAAGCACCCTCCTCTCCGTAAATTCAATGAATGATGCTGATTCTGTGATCGCATGTGTTGCTGTGTGGATGGGAAAGGTCAGACTGATCGACAATATCTTCCTCAAATAAATTTTGGTCTTCGGGCTGGGCAATAATTTTTAACTTTGCTGCTCATGGAAATCTCTGTTTTAAAATCAAAAATTCACCGGGTAAAAGTCACAGAGGCCAATCTGGATTACATAGGCAGTGTTACGATTGATGAAAATCTTATGGACGGTGCAAACCTGATCGAAAACGAACAGGTACATATTTTAAACTACAGAAATGGAGAACGTTTCATCACTTATGTGATTAAAGGAAAAAGAGGTTCCGGGGTGATCTGTTTAAACGGACCTGCCGCGCTTAAAGTAAGTATTGGCGATATGGTCATCATCCTCTCCTTCGCACAAATGGAGTTCGAGACTGCCAAAACATTCCGCCCTCATATTATCTTCCCTGATTCGGAAACCAATCAGTTAAAAGCCTGAACCTTGAAGAACCGACTGATTAAGTTGTTGAAAGTTCTATTATTTCTTTCTCTCGGGTTGTTCCTTGTGTGGTTCGCAATTAGAGGAGTTACTCCTGAACAACAGATTCAAATCAAGGATGCCTTCCGGAACGCCAATTATTATTGGGTAGGCCTCTCTCTGATCTTAGCCCTGGTAAGCCTTATCAGCCGTGCCATGAGATGGAATCTAATGCTTCAGACACTTGGTCATGACCCTAAATTAAGTAATACCTTTTTTGCGGTAATGATTGGGTATATGGCAAACTACGCCCCGATTCCCCGTCTAGGTGAAGCATCTCGCTGTGGAGTTCTTACCCGTTACGAAAAAATCCCATTTACAGAATCATTCGGTACCGTAATTGCTGAACGTCTCATAGACGTACTTTGTCTCCTGCTCGTTTTCTTTATCACGCTGCTCGTTGAATTTGAAAAGATAAACGGACTTGCTCATCAATATATTCTTGACCCCCTTTTAAAGAAATTTGTTCTTATTGGAGCTCACCCCCTTCTTACGATTATAGTCATTGCTTCCGGATTGACCGGGCTTTATTTTATGATCAGATTCACTAATAAGCAGAAAGAAGGTTCTGGAATTATTCAGAGGGGTTTAAAATTTCTGGCTGGCTTTGTTGAAGGAATAAAGACGGTCAAACACATCCATAAGCCCTGGCAGTTCCTCGGACACACCATCCTCATCTGGGTTATTTATTACCTAACCCTGCATGTCTGTTTTTACTCCTTGCCCGAAACTTCAAAACTTGGATTTTCAGAAGGCATTACAATTTTTGCATTCGGAACACTCGGAGTGGTATTCACCCCAGGAGGAATTGGGGCTTTCCAGGTTATCGTAAAAAATGTATTGCTTTTGTTTGCGGTTTCCGAATCCGTTTCGATTGCTTTCCCTTGGATTGTCTGGACCTCTTCCTTCCTACTCATCCTTTTGGTCGGGCTTCTCTCCTTGGTTCTATTACCACTCCTTAATAAAGATATGAGCGCCGATGCACAACCCATATAAAACAAACCTGGACGTTATACGCTCAAGGATTTTCACCTTCGACACACTTCAAAGCGCTATCTATTCCTGGCGCTTCAAGGACTATAAAATTGTATTCACCAACGGGTGCTTTGACATCATACACCAGGGACATATTGATTATCTCAGCAAAGCTGCCGATTGCGGCACCGTTTTGATTATCGGCGTGAATTCCGATGCTTCTGTAAAAAAGTTGAGCAAAGGAGCTTCACGCCCTATCCAAGATGAGAATTCACGAGCCCTTATCCTTGCATCTTTACATTTCGTTTCAGCAGTTGTCATTTTTAATGAGGACACCCCTTATGATCTCATTAAAATGATCCAACCCGATGTCCTTGTCAAGGGTAGCGATTATAAGGTGGAACAAATAGCAGGTCATGATATTGTCCTTGCAAAAGGAGGAGAAGTTAAACTGATTGATTATCTGGACGGTTATTCCACCTCAGCAATAGAAAAGAAAATCAGACAGAGCTAGTGATCTCCCTTTAAAATGAAAAAGTTTATTCAACAATACTGGGAAGCAAAACCTCTGCTTTTGATACTTCTGGCAGGCGGTTTCTTCCGTTTGCTTGCCGTAATCTTTTCGAAGGGTTTTGGTTTCTTTGACGACCACTTCCTGATCATCGAAGCAGCACAGAGTTGGGTTGATGGGAGAGATTACAACAACTGGCTTCCCCGCTCAGGGGCCACCGGTCCAGGTGGGCACAATCTGTTTTATACCGGTGCTCACTTTATCTTCTTTAAATTATGCTCCTACCTGCATTTCAACGATCCCCAGGGCAAAATGTATGTGGTGCGTTTCATTCACGCGGTTTTCTCCCTTCTGATAATTTCTATCGGATATAAAATCTCTTTCATTTACGCAGGAAAAAAAGTGGCTCGCAACGTTGCACTCCTTTTATCTCTTCTTTGGTTCATGCCTATGCTGAGTGTTCGCAACTTGGTTGAAATGGTTTGCATTCCTTTCCTTATGTGGACCACACTCCTCATACTCCGGTCGGAGAAAGAAGACCGCAAAATCTTTTATCTCCTTGCCGGCACCTCAGCAGGAATTGCTTTTGCCATACGCTTTCAATCGCTTTTTTTTATCGGTGGATTCGGGCTCGTCCTTCTGCTCCAAAGGAAATGGCTTGGCGCTGTCCTTTTTGCGGCAGGCGCAGTTATTTCTGCATTGGCAACCCAGGGGCTTATTGATTATGAAGTCTGGGGTTATCCCTTTGCTGAATTTGTGGCCTACATAAAGTACAATCTGGCGAATAAGTATAATTTTGAAACGCAAGCCTGG
This sequence comes from Bacteroidota bacterium, assembly GCA_003153435.1. Taxonomy (GTDB): domain Bacteria; phylum Bacteroidota; class Bacteroidia; order Palsa-965; family Palsa-965; genus Palsa-965. The sequence continues at coordinate 12,421 of PLYR01000063.1, read as the reverse complement.
TACATGTACTTTCTAACCCTGTCGGGTATGCTGATCCCTCCTATCAGCTTTTTTCTTCTTTTCGGTTTTGTGAGAAAATGGAAATCTCACCTCCTTCTTTTTCTGCCTTCCCTGCTTTTCTTTGCCTTTCATTCTTATTTTCCGAACAAACAGGAACGATTTATTCTTCCGATCATTCCATTTGTAATCATTGGAGGAATGATTGGATGGCAGGAATTTATTGATAGGTCGGTCTATTGGTCTAAACATCCTCTTTTGTTGAAGAGGTTCTGGATTTTTTTCTGGATCATCAATACCATTCCGATGATCTTTATCTCCTGCTCTTATTCTAAACGCGACCGGGTAGAAGCGATGGTCTATCTCAGCAATAAGCCCGATTTAACCCTCTTCGTCGTGGAAGCCACGAATCACGATGACTTTGTAATGCCCCCGCTCTACTATCTTGGCCACTGGCCCCGGACGGTACTGAATATGACCACCGTGTATACCTGCGACTCTCTGAACAAATATACCCGCAACAACCCGGTGAATCTTCAGCCGAATTATGTGCTCTTTCAGGAAGACGATCGGCTCGATGAACGCATTCGGAAATTCAGGGAATGTTACGGAGAAATCGTACCCGAAACAGTCATCCATCAGGGAATGCTGGATGCTATTCTTCATTTTCTGAACCCGGTCAATAAGAGCCAGAATTGTTATATCTATCGGATAACTAAAAAACGATTTTAGGATTTTTGGATTAGGGATTTTTGGATTTAAGAATTATTGAATTTTTAAAATCTTACATTAAAATCCCAAAATCCAAATATCCTAAATCCAAAAATCTTTCCCATGTCAAAAACCAGGACTACATTTTTTTGTCAAAGCTGTGGGGCCCAATCTCCTAAATGGATTGGACATTGTCCTTCCTGTGGAGAATGGAACACCTATGTAGAAGAAATCGTCCAAAAAGCGGCCGATGCCAAAACGCCTGGCATGAGTAGTCCGTCGAGAAGAGTACCCAAACCTCAGCCAGTAGGAGAAATCAACCTCAACACGGAACGTAGATATGATATTGGAGACCAGGAACTAAACCGCGTGCTTGGTGGCGGCATTGTGCCTGGCTCACTGGTTCTCTTTGGGGGGGAACCCGGAATCGGCAAATCCACCCTTATGCTGCAGGTCGCTCTCAATGCAAAGAAGATGAAAATTCTCTATGTTTCAGGAGAAGAGAGTGAGCAGCAAATCCGAATGAGAGCCGAACGTATCGGACTTAATAACGCCGACTGTTTTATTCTCACTGAAACAAATACTCAGAATATTTTCCAGCAGATTGAAACCCTTCAACCTAATCTGCTGATCATCGATTCCATACAAACTCTTCATACTTCGCATATCGAATCTTCTCCTGGTAGTGTCTCCCAGATAAGGGAATGTGCAGCAGAAATCATGCGTTATGCCAAAGAAAGTTCAACACCTGTATTTCTGATTGGGCATATTACTAAAGATGGAAGTTTAGCCGGACCGAAGGTGCTTGAACACATGGTAGATACCGTTCTGCAGTTTGAAGGAGATCGTAATCATGTGTACCGTTTGCTTCGTACCACAAAGAATCGTTTTGGCTCCACCAATGAGCTAGGTATTTACGAAATGCACGGAAGCGGTCTGAGGGAAGTGAGCAACCCTTCCGAAGTACTCATCACCACTCGGGAGGAACCAGTGAGCGGAATAGCCATCTCGGCAACCATGGAAGGAATGCGCCCGATGCTGATTGAAACTCAAGCACTAATAAGCAGTGCGGCTTATGGAACGCCTCAACGGTCGTCGACAGGGTTTGACCTTCGTAGGCTAAGCATGCTCCTTGCTGTGCTCGAAAAAAGATGTGGGTTTCGTCTTGCGGCCAAAGACGTTTTTCTGAATATCACCGGTGGAATAAAAGTCGAAGACCCGGCTATTGACCTCGCTGTTGTTTGTGCGGTACTTTCCTCCAATGCCGACATTCCCATTCCTAACAAAGTATGCTTTGCGGGGGAGATTGGACTTTCCGGAGAAATACGACCTGTTAATCGTATAGATCAGAGAATATCGGAAGCCGAAAAGCTGGGCTATGAACAAATCTTTATTTCAAAATACAATCAAAAGGGGCTTGATCTAAAACAATACAATATCAAAGTCAATATGGTTGGAAAAATAGAGGAAGTATTCGGCCTTTTGTTTGGATAAAACAAAGCTACTGGTGTTATCTAGCGAGATGGAATTTATAATACGAACAAAGGAAGGAAACCAATTTTGTTGGATCAGGTTTACAAGAGTTTACCAATAACTACTTCCTTTTTGCGGACGTCACTCTATTATTTGTTTTTCGAACCTCCATTTTCATTGTATCCCAGTATTCTTTCCCGTAGCCGACAAAAATTTCCGAGCCCGCAGAAATTCCTTTCCGAGCAACAATAAAAACCCTTTTACCCCGCATCTCATAGAATGAATTGTTCTTGACTCCAGACACCTTTCCCCACCCTTTGGCATCGTTTGCATAGCGGGCCACTTTATCTTTCGTTGGCCTGGCATCAATGCAATGCTTGCTGGTTACATACATAAAATAACCTCCTTTACCCTGCTCTTCCCGTTTAAGACATTCAGACCACGGAATAGTCTCACCCAGATACTCTATCACCACTTGCCCCTTCTTTATTGGAACCTTCGTGAATAGTCCCTTTCCGGACCCTGGCAATGTTGATCGTTTTACAAACAGCATAGTCTCTTTTGAAATTTATTGGAATACAAAAATAAGAATCTTTTTAACTTGTTATCTTCGCCTTTATAAACTCTAAAATATTATGGAAAAATATATCCGTCAAGTAACATCCCCCTTCCTGTTTCGTTTGTTTGCTCTGAAGGAGCTTCCTATGGTTTTCCTCGCTGGTATTAGAGTAAAGGAACTAACCAAGGAACACTCCATAACGACTATTAAATACAGCTACTTGACGAAGAACCCGTTTCGTTCTGTGTACTTCGCCTGCCTCGGCATGGCAGCGGAACTCAGTTCCGGAGTCATTGCTATGATGTATGTAAAAGGAGCGAAACCCGGAGTTTCTATGCTGGTGACAGGAATGAAGGCGGAATTCACAAAAAAAGCAACGGGCCGGATCTGCTTTACCTGCAAGGATGGAAAAAAATTGGAGGATGCCATCATTTCTACGCAAAAAAGTGGGGAAGGGGTGATTACTGAAGTACGTTCAGTTGGAGTGGATGAAGCCGGAGATGTAGTTGCTTCTTTTGTGTTTACCTGGTCTTTTAAAAGGAAGAGCTGAGGTTATTCAGAACCTTTTTTAACGGGAGTATATTTCTTCTCCATTCCCTCTGCCTCGTCATGAAACTTGATGTGCTTGATATCCTCTATCATTCGTGTAATCTCCGGGGCATAGCGTCCATCATAGTAACCACGAATAGTTCCCTTGCTATCAATTAACACTAAATCAGCCGTCGATTTCCACGCAGCTCTGGGGAATTGAGGATCGGCAATAAAATAATTATCCCGGAGCAGATAGTTCACATCGTTACTGTCAGGATAAAAGGTGATGGAATTTCCTTTTTTTAGTTCAAGACTGTCGCCGAAATTGGGAGTGAGTTTATCGTTCGCACCATGCATGTAATAGAAAATGAAACGGAGGGTGTCGAGTTCTCCCGTGTTCACTTTGTAATAGGCTTTGAGGGCAGCGAGGTTATAACCGTTTTTCTCCGAATCTTTTTTAATGATAGAGGCCAGATACATATGTGCCTTGAAGGTATCTGATTTTATCAGGCCCTTTGAACTTTCGTAAGCATAAGCACCAATGGTGTGATAAAGCGTATCCACTTTATCCTTGCCTTTAATCTGGATGATTCGGATATTGCGTGGGCCGTAATGAGGAACTCTTACATAGTGGATAGTACTTACTGCGAAGATCAGATAAATGGTGATCGGCAATAATAATACAGTAAGAAGCGTGATCCCTTTTCTCATTTCAGTTTACACGCAATTGTAATGTAGGAATTATTCGTGCTTGGCTCCTTCAGCTGACTTTGTGGTTGTTGCCGGGGCATGCTCTTCATTTTCTTCAGCTTCAGCTTTCTTGGTCTCAGCTTCCGTTGGCTTTGCGTATGCTTTATCCGGAGGTGATACCTTGTGGATTGCGGAATAATTTCCTTCCGTTACCGTGGCCATAAATACCAGATACAGAATGAAGGTAGTATATGGACCGATAATGATCCATTTCATAGATTTCACTTCATGTCCAAGGTGCATAAAAGAATACACGATGAAATAAGCCTTCACAATTGTTAAGCTGATGAAGATACAGATCAGAGCAGTTTTATTAAACCCTTTGCTTGCAGCATAGGAACCCAGTGCAAGTTCGAATATAGTAATACCGAGCATGTACCAGAAAACTCTCCAAAGTCTCTTGCGTTGAATTTTGCCTTCAGCTTCTCCGTGTTGGTCCCTGAATTCGTATTGAGGAAAATCGTCGTGGAATTCCATAGTGTGTTGTTTTAAAATGCATTCTTAATTAAAGCAGATAAAAGAAAGTAAAGACAAATACCCATACCAAGTCAACGAAGTGCCAGTATAGTCCTACTTTCTCAACCATCTCATAATGTCCGCGTTTCTCCATTACTCCTCTTGCCACCATGATAAAGATGGTTATGTTAATCAAGACCCCGCTGAATACGTGAAAGCCGTGAAAACCTGTAATAAAGAAGAAGAATGCTCCGAAGAGTGAGTTACCATATTCATTAAAAGTGAGGTTGGCGCCGTGAACAATTTTGTGAACGAGTTTACCATCCACAATTACATCTTTCCATGCTCCTTGTTCTGTACCAGTGATGAAATGGAACCATTCCCATGCCTGTGAACCAACGAAAGCAAAACCTCCTACTATGGTAAGAAGCATCCAGATCATCACACTCTTTTTATCTTTCCGGTGACCTGCCTCCACAGCAAGTACCATGGTAACTGAAGACATGATCAGAATAAATGTCATCAGACCCACATAAGCCAGAGGAAGTTCTTTAGTAACAAATGGGAAGTGATGGAACACTTTGGAAGGCTCTGGCCAGTATCCTGCAAATTTGTGACGCATGAAACCATATGCGCTTAGGAATGCAGAAAATGTAAGTGCATCCGAAATAAGGAAAAACCACATAAACATCTTTCCGTAGCTTACTTTAAGTGGTGATACCCCGCCGCCCCAATTTGCCGGATAATCTGTCGATGCATGATCTGACATAAGAATAGAATTTATTTGGTTTTAATTTGGATCTGACCTACTACTACTGGCCAGCAATTTTAACAAAAATAATTTAATTTCAGAACATTTTATACAATATATCTGATAAACAGCAGAAAGAGAAACAGATAGACCCAAAGAATATCCAGAAAATGCCAGAAGATTGCAGCGATATGCAATCCGTTATAATTTAAAGGACCATACCCTCCTCTGCCTGATTTAATACTTACAAAAGTCATCGAGATTAATCCGCCAAAAAGATGCATCAGGTGGGCCCAGGTAAGCACGTATAGGTATTGACCAGAAGGGATACTTTGCTTACCGGTAAAATAAATTCCGGAATGGTTAAGGGCCCTCCACCCCAGGAACTGGAATATGGCAAAACCAATACCTAATAAAAGGGTGATAGAAGTGAACGTGGCCGGGGACTTTCCTTTACGCACTGCCGACATTGCCGCGTTCATCGTTACACTGCTAAATATGATCAAGGCTGTACTCACATAAAACTCAGCCGGAAGACGGAGATCTTTCCAGTTCCCACCATTCATCCTTACAATATAAGCGCTGGTCAGTCCTCCAAAAAAAATCACCATGGAAGCAATCCCAAGCCACATAAGCATTCGGGAAGCTTTATCCTTGTTCAGTTGTTCTTCCAATATTCCGCTGTCCTTTGTCATTACAAGCATATTATTTCCCCATTAAAATTGCCAGCTGAACTACCGGCAGGTAGAAGAATGACCCAAACATGAGCTGTCGGGCGGCTTTCACTGAGCAATCCTTATACAGTGCATAGGCCTGGTAACAAAACGCAGCGCCTGCTGCAAGGATTACAAAGGCCGAGATCTTCCCGCACATCTGACAGAGAACAGGGAAAAGGCTGATTGGTATTAAAAACAAGGTGTAAACAAGTATTTGAAACGCAGTGCTCTTATCCCTCTCACCGGAAGGGAGCATCCGGAAACCAGCCTTACGATAGTCCTCGTCGGATACCCATGCAATGGCCCAGAAATGAGGAAACTGCCAGATGAATTGAATCGCAAAAAGCACAAATGCCTGGGTGCTAAAGTGCCCTGGACTTGCAGAAGCAGCCACATACCCTAGCAAAGGTGGGATAGCTCCTGGAAAAGCTCCTACAAAGACTGCAAAAGGAGTCTTTTGTTTTAAAGGAGTATAAACCAAGGTATAAAGAAGAAGAGCCACAAAACCCAGTAAACCACATAGAGGATTTATAAAAACCCAGAGGATGGCAACACCCGATATCCCTATAAACGAAGCAAGTAGTGCCGCTTCAAGAACACTCATCCTGTTTTTGGGGAGTGGGCGGTTCAGAGTCCTGGTCATAAGTTTATCCAGATCTCTTTCTATGATCTGGTTAAAACCATTAGAGGCCCCGGTAACAAAAAAACCTCCAATAATCAACCATAGCAGCTTCATCCAGTTAACAGGACCTTCATAAGCAATCAGAAAAGAAATGGCGGCAGAAAAAACTACGAGCGCGGAGAGGCGTAGTTTGATAAAAGCAGCATAATCCCTGATTTTACCTGGTGTATGCACCTGTTCTTCAATAATATGTATCTGTTCTGCCTGCAATGCGTGAAAAAGGGATTAAAAAGCCTGCAATTTTACAGATAATTTCTTTAAAGTCATAGGCTTCGGGGTGAATTTAGATGAGGGGCTGTATTGAAGAGATGAATCGGATTTCCTTCTTCCAAAATTGGAAATTCTCATCATGGACGGTACCTTTTACAAATCATACTTCATTGAAAATAGATGCCCCTTATACAGCAAAAATGTGCTGGATAAGGGGCATAAAGTACTGACAATGAGCAATTAATAGCAATATTATTTTGGAATATCTGTGATTATTCGTATTCCAAGGATTTGTGGGTTTTTGAGTGCTGAGTAAATCATATGAGAGGTTTTAGGTTTGTGTTTTATGAACTTTTTCCAAATTGGGCAAAGCATTTCCAGGCTGCACATTTTTGCAGGGTTACTAAGCATCAGAACAATTAAAATTGGTGTTGGTTGTTTAAAGAAGAAAGCCCTGTATGCATCCTGAGCTTCTTAGTATTGAAACGCATTTCAAAGAAAGAGGTTTCAGCCGGTTCGCAATTAAATATCAGTTAGGTTCATAAGACATTCATGGAGAGGCGATAAATTAATCCTTTTATTGGACCCTACCCCCAAAAAAGGGAAATTTTGCTGATATTTTACCCTCTTAAAAATTATTATCTTCGCCTTCCTATCAAAAGACACCGGGATGGCTAAGTTCAGAAAACAAGATGCATTGGATTATCATTCCCAGGGACGACCTGGGAAGATTGAAGTTGTACCTACAAAACCTTATAGTTCCCAGCGTGATCTGAGCCTTGCGTATTCACCAGGTGTCGCTGAGCCCTGCCTGAAGATTGAAGCAAATCCGGAAGACGTTTATAAATACACTGCCAAGGGAAATCTTGTAGCCGTAATCTCTAACGGCACCGCTGTTCTGGGATTAGGTGATATCGGCCCTTTGGCTGGAAAGCCTGTGATGGAAGGGAAAGGACTGCTTTTCAAAATTTTTGCCGACATCGATGTGTTCGATATAGAAGTTGATGCGAAAGACGTAGACCTTTTTGTAAATACAGTGAAGGCCATCGCCCCTACCTTCGGGGGAATTAACCTGGAAGATATCAAGGCTCCTGAATGTTTCGAAATAGAGCGCCGGCTCAAGGAAGAGCTCAATATCCCGCTCATGCATGATGACCAACATGGAACAGCCATCATCTCCTCTGCTGCGCTTATAAATGCTTGTGAGGTTGCTGGGAAAGATATTTCCAAGGTAAAGATCGTAGTAAACGGAGCTGGTGCTTCTGCCCAGAGTTGTGCCAAATTATACATTGCCGTAGGTGCCAAAAAGGAAAATATCCTTATGCTAGACAGCAAAGGTGTTTTGACAAATGACCGCACGGACCTCGATGAGTACAAAAAATTCTTTACTTCTAAAGTCAAAGGCATCACTACACTTGAAGAAGCTATGAAGGGTGCAGATGTATTTGTTGGTCTTTCTAAGGGGAATGTGGTGAACCAGGCAATGGTCAAATCCATGGCCAAGAATCCTATTGTATTTGCGCTCGCAAATCCTGACCCTGAAATTCCTTATGAAGAGGCTATGGCTGCAAGAGCGGATATCATTATGGCTACAGGAAGGTCTGATCATCCTAACCAGGTAAATAATGTGCTCGGTTTCCCTTTCATTTTCCGTGGAGCTCTTGATGTTCGTGCAACTCAGATTAACGAAGCCATGAAGCTGGCAGCTGTATATGCCATTGCCGGCCTTGCCAAAGAACCGGTTCCTGATTCGGTGAACCTTGCATATGCAACCAAGAACATAAGCTTCGGTCCGGAATATATCATACCAAAACCAATCGATTCAAGGCTTATAAGTACTGTATCTCCGGCCGTTGCAAAAGCAGCTATAGATTCGGGAGTGGCCATGAAATCGATTACGGATTGGGATGCCTATAAAAACGAACTGACAAACCGCCTGGGCCTTGATAACAAGCTTATCCGTGGCATTACAAACAAAGCCAAATCCAACCCTAAACGAATAGTATTTGCAGAGGCTGATCATTACAAAATCCTGAAGGCAGCTATGCAGGTGAAGGAAGAGGGTATTGCTAAACCCATTTTACTGGGAGACCGCGAAAAGATCCTCCGTCTGATCGAAGAAAACCACCTCGACCTTCAGGATATTCCGATTATCGATCCTCGTAGCAAGGAAGAGGAAGAAAGACGAAATTCATTCGGAGATATCCTCTTCAACAAACGCAAACGTCGGGGATACACCCTCTATGAAGCACGCAAAATAATGCGTGAACGAAATTATTTCGGAACCATGATGGTGGAAACAGGAGCAGCAGATGCCATGATCTCAGGGCTTACCCGCAGATATGCAGCTCCGATAAAACCTGCCCTAGAAATCATCGGTGTGCAGGAAGGTGTCAGACGAGTAGCCGGCATGTACATTATGGTTACGAAACAAGGGCCTTATTTCTTTGCCGATACCACAATGAATGTAGACCCGACTGCGCAAGACCTGGTAGACATTACCGTGCTTACCGCAAACACCATCAAACAGTTCAATATCGTTCCAAGAATTGCATTACTATCCTATTCCAATTTTGGATCGGCACCGGGCCCATTGCCTGATAAAGTTATGGAAGCGGTAACCATTCTTCACCGGGACTTTCCTGGAATGATTGTAGATGGGGATATGCAAGCCAATTTTGCTCTCAACAACAGCTTATTGAAAGAACAATTTCCCTTTAGTGATCTCGTTGATAAAAGAGTGAATACGCTCATTTTCCCTAACCTGGCCTCGGGAAACATCGCCTATAAACTGATGCAGGAAATGGGGGGTGCAGAAGCCATCGGCCCAGTGCTAATCGGCATGAAAAAGCCGGTGCACATTTTGCAGCTGGGAAGTTCCGTAAGGGAAATTGTGAATATGATTACCATAGCAGTAGTGGATGCTCAGTCCAGAAAATAAATTTTATGATTGATTATATTGAAGGAAAACTGGTAGAGAAAACACCTACGTATGTCGTTATTGATTGCGGGGGGATTGGTTATGTTATGCAAATCTCACTTAACTCTTCTTCCCGTTTGAAAGACTCTTCAGCTTGCAAACTATTTGTAGAGCAAACCTATGTTCGGGATGATCTTCCCCGTTTTTACGGATTTCATGATAAAGCAGAACGGGCCCTCTTTCGCCTGCTCATTTCTGTCTCAGGAGTCGGAGGAAACAGTGCCATGCTCATGTTATCTTCACTTTCGTCAGACGACATCCAGAGTGCTATTGCAACAGGAAATGTGGCACTTTTAAAAAGCGTAAAAGGGATTGGAGAGAAGACTGCACAGCGGATTATCGTTGATTTGAAAGGAAAAGTCGTTAAAACGGACGGAGGAACTGATAAAACCTCTATTTCGGACAATAAAACCAAAAACGAGGCGTTATCTGCACTGGTCATGCTGGGCTTTGCAAAGGCCTCAGCCGAAAAAGCTGTGGATAAAGTATACCAAACGGAAGGAAATGTGGTTTCTGTAGAACACCTGATAAAGCAGGCTCTCAAACAATTATAGATTTTATTCTTGTATAAGGCATTTAAATACACTTTCCTGGGAGCGATTTCCCTCGCCTTGCTGTCTGTTGTCTTTCTGACAGCTGCAAAAGTGAGTCCCGTACATGCATACGATTCTTCCTTCTCCCCTGTCAACCCTGGCCCGGACACCCCTGCCGTTAAACTTCCCTATCCTTACGATGACCAAAGCGGAAAAGACCCCATGTACTTTAATAATAACAAAGGTCTGAAGCTGCATGATCCTTCAAATATTAAAACGACTGTAGTCTACGACCCTGATTCAAACCAGTTTCAGGTGAATCAGAAAATAGGGGATCTTCAATATCGGGAACCTACCTACATGACTTACGATGAATATGTGGATTATAGTATGCATAAATCGCTTAAAGATTACTGGAAACAGCGCGTGCATGCAGAAAGCCTGAACCAGAAGACTCAGAAAGGAAACATCATACCTCCTATTAAAATCAATAATATTTTCTTCGATCGGATTTTCGGAGGGAATACGGTAGATATCCGCCCACAAGGTTCCGCAGAACTCATTTTCGGGGCTAATATTAACCGAACAGAAAATCCTGCTCTCCCTGTTAAGCAACGAAGGATCACCACCTTTGACTTTAACGAAAAGATCCAGCTTAACGTGGTTGGAAAAATCGGGGATAAACTTAAACTGACCACCAACTATAATACTGAAGCCACTTTCGATTTTGAAAATCAGATGAAGCTGGAGTATACCGGATATGAAGATGAAATTATTAAGAAAATAGAAGCCGGAAACGTAAGCCTCCCTCTGAACAGCTCTTTGATCACGGGTAGCCAGACTCTTTTTGGTGTGAAGGCAGTTCTTCAGTTTGGAAGACTTACCGCAACAACCGTATTCTCTCAGGAGAAAGGTAAAAAATCTGAGGTGAACGTTACCGGAGGAGCGCAGATAACCAACTTCGAAGTAACAGGCGATAACTACGATGCGAATAAGCACTTCTTCCTCTCCACCTATTTTAGGGAACAGTACAACAATGCACTTGCAAATCTCCCGATAGTAAACTCCCAGGTCCAGATTACCCGTATTGAAGTTTGGGTAACAAATAAAACGAGTACAACGGATAATACAAGGAACATCCTTGCCTTAACAGATCTGGGGGAAACCCGTCTGCACCAACCGAACAAATCATTCGTAACATTGAGCCAGCCTGCCGGAACCAATCCTTCGAACAATGCCAACTCCCTTTATTTTAAACTGGCAAACCAGGCTTATCCTCTTCCTCCGCTGAATGCTGGAAACACCTTGCGTAACATCAACAATATTACCAACACCCTGGCCTCCCTTGGTTGTACCACACCAACCTGTCCAAATTTCCAGCCAGTCTCCGATTATGAAAAAGTGCAATACTCCAAAAAGTTAGCTTCTACCGAATTCACTGTCAATAAACGATTAGGATTTATCTCCCTGAATGCCGCCCTCAACTATGATGAGGTACTTGCCGTAGCCTATCAATACACTATTGGAAACTCCATTTATCAGGTTGGTGAATTTTCCGATGATGGAATTTCCGGTGACAATGTACTCTTCGTAAAAATGCTCAAGAGCACCAACGTAAGTCCCAAGGCAGATACATTGCTTTGGAATCTGATGATGAAGAATATTTATTCTATCGGCGCTTATCAGGTAAATCAGCAGGATTTCCGATGCGATGTAATCTATAATAATCCGGCAACAAGCACAGACATCCGTTACATTCCTGAAGGTGTAATAAGTGGTAAGCCTCTTATTCAGGTATTAAACGCCGATCGGCTTAATGCCAACCTCGATCCAGTCCCTGATGGAATTTATGACTTCGTGGATGGAGTGACCATTGATGCTGCCAAGGGAAGGATCATTTTACCAGAGGTAGAGCCTTTTGGTGACTACCTGGCCGCCAAGATTTACGACCCGAATAACCCGGCACTCGCTGATAAATATGCCTTCTATGATCTCTACGATTCTACACGAACGGCTGCACAACAAAATCAGAAAAAGAATCGCTTCAAACTCCGAGGGCAATATAAAGGTGC
>PLYR01000118.1 GCA_003153435.1 Bacteroidota bacterium | reverse complement strand
GCCAGTGATGCGATCGGTGCACTGATGTTTGCAACGGTATCGGTTGTGGAGAAGATACACCCGTTTGCATCTTTCACGGAAACTGTATAAACACCCGGATTGAGACTGCTAAATGTAGTTGACGCGGAGTATCCCATATTGTTAAAGTTATATTGGTAAGGGCCGGTCCCGGCAGTGGTAGCTCCGAGTGTTACCGTTCCATTCCCTGCTCCACAAAAGACGGGCGTTGAGCCGATGGCGAGGGCTGTGGGGCCGCCAGAGTTATTGACAGTTGCTGAAGTTGTATAAGTACATCCGTGCGCATCCTGAATAATTAAAGGGTAAATACCGGCAGAGAGTCCATTATATACAGTGCTTGCTGAAAATCCTAGGCTATTGAAGTTATAAGTGAACGGCCCGATACCACCGGTTGCTGAACCGATGTTAACAGTTCCATTAGCTCCTCCGCAGGTAGAATTCGTGGAGGTGGTTGAAAGTGCAGTAGGACCTGCATTGTCACCGATGATGATGGATGTGGAGTAAGTACATCCATTGGCATCCATAACTATAACAGGGTAACTTCCGGAGAGTAACCCGTTATAGACGAGAACGGATGAAAAGCCCAGACTATTAAAATTAAAAGTAAAAGGAGCGGCACCCCCTGTAGGTGAACCGAGTGTAACCGATCCATTGCCGGCTCCACAATTAGAATTGACAGGAGTCGTGGCAAGTGCTGTAGGGGCTGCATTATTTCCTACCGTTATGGAATCTGAGAAAGTACAACCGTTGGCGTCTTGGACTACCACCGGATATCTTCCCGGACTAAGGCCGTTGTAAATAGCGGTAGCTGAAAATCCAAGGTTATTGAAATTAAAAGTAAAGGGTCCTGTACCCCCCACCGGGGTTCCAAGGGTATCACTTCCGTTGTTCCCGCTGCAGTTAGCATTTACTGAGGTGCTCACGATTGCAGTAGGACCGGCATTGTTTCCAACATTGGCTGAAGTAGTATAAGTACATCCATTTACATCTTGCACAATAAGCGGATAGGAACCCGGACTCAGATTGGTGAATGAGGTGGTGGCTGAGAATCCAAGTCCATTAAAATTATATTGGAATGGAGCTGTTCCGCTGGTCACGGCACCGAGCGTAAGACTTCCGTTATTTAATCCGCAATGCGCATTTACCGGAGTAATTGCAATTGCAGTAGGACCAGGCTGATCCGGGACTACAACAGCATTGGCAAGAATGCAGCCATTCGCATCCTGAACAATTACAGTATAAGTGCCGGGGGAAAGGTTACTGAAACTGGTTGTAGCAGAATATCCTAAATTGTTGAAATCGTATAGATAAGGCCCGGTCCCGGCAGTGGTTGCTCCTATGGTTAAATTTCCATTCGCTGCGCTGCAGGTAGCAGAGGTAGGGGTGGTAGCCTGTGCAGTGGGTCCGCCTATATTAGCGATGTTAACGGTCGAAGGAAGCAAACATCCGTTCGCATCTTTTATGGTAAACGCATAGAGCCCTGCTGCTAAACCATTATAGGTCACGGTGCCGGAATAGCCTGAGCCGTTGAAATTAATTGTAAACGGACCGGTGCCTCCTGTTATAGCCCCGATAGTAGCAGAACCATTACTCACTCCGCAGTTAGCGTCAGACGGTGTAGAGGCTACTGCTGTTGGACCGGGATTATCTCCAACGGTAGTGTTCGTGGGGAAAAGACATCCATTCGCATCTTTTACTACGATAGGATATGTTCCTGCAATGAGATTGTTGTAAAGGAGCGTGGCTGAAAACCCTGAGCCGTTGAAATTATAAGTGAAAGGTCCTGTTCCTCCCGTTGGAGCGCCGATGGTTACACTTCCGTTATTTCCTCCACAGTTAGAATTGACAGGTGTGGTAGCCAATGCCGTTGGGCCTGGATTATCACCTACTGTGGCAGTGGTAGAATAAGTACAACCATTGGCATCCTGAATAATCACAGGATAGGTTCCTGGAGTTAACCCGTTGTATACGGTACTTGCTGAAAAACCAAGGCTGTTAAAATTATAGGTAAAAGGCCCGGTTCCTCCGGTGACTGCCCCTAAAGTAACTTTCCCGTTGGGCCCGGTGCAGTGGGCGCTGACCGGGGTCATGGCTAAAGCAGTAGGCCCTGCGTTATTACCTACCGTGGTGGATGTATTATAAATACAACCATTAGCATCTTGTACAACAATTGAATAAGGACCTGGAGCAAGGCCGCTAAATACCGTAGTAGCAGAGAACCCTGATCCGTTAAAGTTATAGGTATAAGGCGCTGTGCCTCCGGTGACGGCTCCTAGTGTTACAGAGCCACTATTCCCTCCGCAATTTGCATTTACATCGGATGTGGAAATAGCAGTCGCACCTGGAATATTCCCGACCACTACAGAGCTTGCAAAAGTACATGCATTTGCATCTTTGGTGATCAAAGGATAAGAACCGGGAGTAAGTCCGTTGAATACTGTGGTTGCTGAATATCCGAGGCCATTGAAGTTAAATGTATACGGACTTGTTCCACCTGTTGTGGCCCCGATGGTTACAGTTCCATTACCTCCACCACAGGTAGCAGAGACCGGTGTGGAAGCTTGTGCGGTTGGACCAGGAATATTGTTAATGACAATCGTTGTTGTATAGGTACATGTATTTGCATCTTTCACAATTACAGAATAGGTTCCTTGCGCAAGACTGTTAAATGACGTAGTTCCTGAAAACCCAAGGCTGTTGAAGTTGTACGAGTAAGGACCCGCTCCTCCGGTAACCGTTCCGAGTGTAACAGATCCATTACTGGCTCCGCAGGTAGCACTGACGGGAGTAGTAGACAGGGCCGTGGGGCCACCGTTGTTACTAACGCTAACAGTTGTGGTATATACACATCCATTTGCATCCTTTACAAGAAGCGGATAAGTGTTCACCGCTAAAGAGCCATAAAAGAGCGTGCTCGAATAACCTAAAGAATTAAAATTATAGGTAAAAGGCCCAGTTCCTCCGGTAACAGAACCCAGTGTAGCGGTTCCATCACTAGACCCGCAGTTTGCATTCGTAAGCGTTACAGCAATGGCAGAGGGTCCTGCCGTATTTGAGACTGTTACTGTTGTCGGGAAAGTACAGTTATTGGCATCCTGTACGATCACAGGATAAATTCCGGGTGTAAGCCCGGGGTAAACAGTACTTGCAGAAAACCCGGCACTGTTGAAATTATAAACATAAGGCCCCACTCCGCCGGTCACCGCTCCAATATTTACGGCCCCGTTTGGGTTGCCACAGGTTGAATTGACAGAGGTAGTCGAAAGAGCTGTTGGGCCTGCTGTGTTATTCACTGTTGCAGTAGTAGGGAACGTGCAACCATTTGCGTCTTTTACGATGACGGGATAAGTACCCTGGCCGAGTCCATTATAAACAGTCGCAGCTGAAAATCCCAGTCCGTTGAAATTGTAACTGAAAGGGCCTGTTCCTCCGGTGACAGCACCCATCGTAACACTTCCATTGGAGCCCCCACAGCTGGAAAGTGTTGAAGTGGTGGCCAGGCCGGTGGGCCCCGGATTGTTGTTGATCGTTACCGTTGTAGGAAATGTACAGCCATTGGCATCCTGAACAATGATTGGATACGATCCGGTGGAAAGTCCGCTGAAAAAAGTAGTGGAAGCAAATCCGGTATTGTTGAAGTTATAGGTGAAGGGGCCAATTCCTCCTGTGACTGCTCCAATCGTAACGGTGCCATTGGTGTTACCACAACTGGTGTTTCCGGCAGTAGTAGCAAGCGCAGTAGGTCCTGGATTATCAGAGATGGTTACGATCAATGAATAAGAACAACCATTTGCATCCCGTACCGTAACAGGATAGGTTCCTGCACTCAAGCCATTAAAGAAGGTAGTAGATGCAAACCCGGCAAAATTGAAATTATAGGTAAAAGGTCCGGTCCCACCGGTTACTGCTCCAAGGGTAACAGAACCATTTGCGTTACCACAGGTTGAATTGGCCGGAGTTACTGCCAGGCCGGTTGGGCCGGGATTATTACTGATAACAATGGTTGTTGAAAAGGTGCATCCAAAAGATCCTTTCACCGTAAGCGGATAAGAGCCCGGAGCCAGACCGCTATAAACAGTGGTTGACGAAAACCCAAGGCTGTTAAAATTATATACATAGGGTGCGGTTCCCCCGGTTACAGCGCCCATCGTCACAGATCCATTATTGCTTCCGCAATGGGCGTTGACGGTAGTAGTGGCTATTGCAGTGGGACTGGAGTTGTTCCCTACGGTTACCGTCGTTGGAAAATTACAACCATTAGCATCAAGCACCACAACCGGATAGGTTCCTGCAAGTAATGAATTGAAAGAGGTAGTTGCTGAAAAACCCAGATTGTTGAAGTTGTAGGTAAAGGGTCCTGTGCCTCCAGTAACAGCACCAATAGTCACAGATCCATTACTGGCTCCGCAGTTGGAATTAACCGGGGTCGTTGCCAAAGCTGTAGGCGCGGGGTTATTGCCAATGGTAACTGTAGTTGGGAAAGTACATCCATTCACATCCTGAACAATAACCGGGTAAGTTCCCGGCGCAAGACCATTGTACACAGTAGTAGCAGAAAAACTTCCTGCACTATTAAAATTATAGGTAAACGGGCCTACCCCGCC
Source organism: Bacteroidota bacterium (assembly GCA_003153435.1). Classification (GTDB taxonomy): domain Bacteria; phylum Bacteroidota; class Bacteroidia; order Palsa-965; family Palsa-965; genus Palsa-965. Next base: position 38,124 of record PLYR01000118.1, on the reverse strand, counting down.
AGTGCCGGCGCCGAGCGTTATAGATCCATTACTGCCGCTACAGTTAGCATTCACCGGTGTTGAAACTAACGCTGAAGGGCCAGGATCATTTCCTATGTTGACAGTCCTTGAAAAAGTGCATCCATTTGCATCTTGCACAATCAGTGAATAAGGTCCTGGGGCAAGTCCTGAATAAAACGTTGTGGCAGAAAAACCTCCTCCGTTGAAATTGTACAGATAGGGCGCGGTTCCTCCGGTTGGGGTGCCAAACGTAACACTTCCATTATTCAATCCGCAACTGGCTACCGTGCGAGTGGTTGATTCCGCAGTGATGGAAGAATTGGTGCAGGCCGTTTGGGCTACATCCGGTGTATTGGCTGCTCCGGGTGTTCCTCCAGTGGCAATGGCAATGTAAGTGCCGTCACTACGTAACGCCAGTCCGTGACTGTTCGTAGTCGGGGTCCAGGTATCATTTACATTATTGGGCGAATCAGGGATGGTGAATGAACCAATAGCGGTGCAGCCCGCCGGTGCATTGGATGCTCCGGGATAACACCCGGCATTGTTTCCTGAATTATAAGAAACAGAAGAGATTACGGAACCGGAAGAATTTAATAACGATACCTGCCCTTGTGCATCATCCAGTAGTCCCGGGATTATTGTATTTAATCCACTCGTACTGCAAGAATTAACTTGAAGATTAACGGTTGCTGCACCCGGGTTGTTCCAGGAAGCCCCTCCTGCAGGCAGTGTGGTCCATCCTCCTCCGGCAGAAGCGGTTCCGCCTCCTCCAATTAAATAATAAGAGCAAGGGGCTAGAATAGTTCCTGAGGGAATAGTAAGGGTCCAACCTTCTGAGCCAGGACCTGGGGAGAGTCCAGCAAAGACAATTACGTCGCAACTCAAATCAACCGGACAAGGACCCGCGTTAAAGAGCTCAATAAATTCACCCCCCTGACCATCATTACAGTTTAAACAGGTTGGCGCGATGCCCAACTCATTGATCACTACCTGAGCCTTAGACTGGACTGAAGCAAACAGCAATATGAAAACCAGGAATCCCCGACCCACCGAAATATACCAGCTTTGTATGATTCGTTTCATGTAATTTCAATTCATTCACAGGGTGTTAACTGGAGATTTACCTATCTTACGAACAGAAGTAGTTTGGGTTTCAGGATTAGATAAACATAACATGTAAGTTATCCCCCGCCGGTCCGCTCTTCCTTAAGCTCGCAAGTTGTAGTCGTATCCGTAAAATACAGATTTATAGAATGACCCGAGTCAGGTCAAGGTTAAATTTCATCTGAATCAGTGAAATTTGCAATAAAATATATTGACTGTTGCAATAAAATGAAGGAAGGGTACAAAAAAGAAGGAGAGCAATTACTCAACCTAGTTGACAACAATCTTCTTAATGAATTTTTTATTGCCGGAGGTTCCTACAAATAGGTATACTCCGGAAGCAAGTTCCCCATTCGTGAAATGAAGGAAGAAACTATTCCCGCTTATATTTACCTGACTGGAAGTTACTTCACTGCCAAGTATGCTATAAATGTGAATGTCCATCGTCGGACACCCGGTTTCTGGTAAGGTTCCATTGAGTATCGTGCCGTCTGTTGGATTCGGGTAGAGTGAAAAGAGATCCGGGGCATCCGGGGAATTAATGCCGGTCACCACTGTTGGTGTCACACTCAAATTGTCTATTCCTACATCCTGATTTCCTTTGTCAGAAACAACAAACCTCAGCACACAGGTGGACGACGTTGCTGTGGTGTTTACCGTTTGTGTGGTCCAGGTAGAAACCTGAGCCGACGTTATAGTCAAAAGAGCATTCGAGAAGTTTATACCTCCATCGGTAGATAGCTCAACATTGAACGCGAACGGAGCAGGTGATGCTTCATTGTGGATATAATCGAACTTGATCGTCTTGGAACCTGCCCCTGAAAGATCCAGGTAGAGGTCAAGTGCACCGATCGAACCAGCAGGAGGTGGTGCGTTATGAAAACGGGCACTATAACTGCCATTCGAAGCCGCAGGGGTGTATTGACCACTCGTTGGAGAAGTCCATTCACCTCCTGTATAATCGTCGCGGTGCCAGTTATCATCTCCATCGGGAGAGGTGCCCCCGGTATATCCTTTCCAGTATTTATCAGGCGACCGTTGTGGTCCGCTATTGCAAGAATCCGTTTCCCATGCTGGTTCGAAAGAATTCGAGTAAGGCAGGGTAGCATAATACCGGTTACAGATGGGAGTGTTTCCAGAAGTATCTACATGCACATACCAGCGGGGTGTATAAGAAGTAAGTTGGGAAGCAGAATAGGTACGGTAGGAAACTTTCCAGTCGACCGCGGACGATTCCATAAGCAGGAAGCTTCCGTTTACATAATTGGTATCTACAAGCCTCACATGCGATCCCGACAGGTTAAAGCAATCTCCCTGTTTAACCTGCGACGCACTATTGTAAGCAGTTGAAATGTTGGGTATGGTAGTCGTGCTGTATTTGGTGGTAAGTCCCCAGGCATGAGAAACAAAGCCGGAGCAATCTACTCCAAGAGCACATGTTTCGCAGCAATCACCGTTTGTTGAACAGTCATTATCTCCGGCTGATTTGCCGTTTGAAAGTCCTGAAGTAAAGGAGGTAAGAGATGAAAAACCACCCCAGCAATAAGCCATACCTACGTTGCTGCTCCCTACGGTTACCCAGGAAGGGGTGGTCACATTTCCTCCTGCTGATGGACAACTTGTTGCAGGTTGAATATTAGAGGAGGAGGCGGTAAAATGGTAAGTAGTAAATGGCCGGGCATTGTTATGTATCTGAGTCCGGGTGATAGTCTGTGCAGAGAGGGAGGCTGTGAAAGCCAACAGAAGACTACAGAAAAGAACCAGGCGGTTTGAAATGAGTTTCATGAATACAATGATTAAGTGTTCAAAATTTATTTAGATTCATTCAATTGGATCAGGTGGTCATTAAAATGATATTTAGTGGCCAGAATTGCACTCGGATAATCATTTGTTTTTGTCATTTCAGTTTCCGTGAGTGTAAAGAGATGGACCCCGTCCGGAGCACTCACCATATTCAATACCGCCCCATTTGGCAAAACGGATAATTCCTTATCAGATAGTACATAATATAAGTCAGGAATCTTTTTATCACTCACCACCGCACCGATGCCTACGGGGCTAAGGGAAATCGTGATGAGATGGCGTTCAACGCTGATTGGACTTTCAGTCACATAAGTCTGGACATCCAGCATGATCCGGTCGATGGTAGATCCAACAACGTATACTCCGGCAACTTTTTTGTCGCTATTGAAATTTGCGTTAAAGACTTTTCCATCGGCATTAGTTACCTGAACAGCGTAGGAATTAGAATTCAGGATGGCGGTGTAAATAAAATTTCCGGACCCGGTCATCCAGCCTTTAAAACCCTGAAGGGCTGAAGCCCCCAGCAGAACACTATTTCCAGAGGGAAGCAGCAGATAGGTCGCATTATTATATCGGGTAATTCTTCCAACTCCTACCAGGGACTCCGGAAGAGTAGTGGAACTTACAGCTTTGCCGGTTAGGTCGTAGATCGAAACCATTCCATCTCCAAGCACATAAAATAATCCCTGATCATACACAAAATCCCGGGGAGCCTGAGGAACTGAAAATTTTACGTTGGTTTTTCCGGTTGATTTATAAATGACCAGAATTTCATTGCTTGCATCAGATAAGAAGGCAATGCGATTGTTATCGATGATCTCAAAAGATGTCACCCCAAGGTTAGCTCCTGCAACTTGTTGATATGGGAAACCATCGGGAGTGTTCCATGCTGTCTTGGTGAGTTCGGTAACAGAGTATCCGGCTTTAAGAGCGGAGGACGCAACTTGCTGTGCGTGTGCAAAATATTGCAGGCAGAAAGCAATAGTCAGAAAAAAGGATGATTTCTTCATTCTTGAATTGTTTTGATCTTAAAATGAGGTGTTATGCTGTAGTGTTATTGGGTCTCCCCTTTAAACTGATTATAATTATACATCATTCTCTTTGAAATTCCTAATATTATGGGGTAAAAAGAGGGTAATCTTATAAAATCAATATGTTTTCCTATGAATACCAGAGCCAAACCGATACTCATTGACAAACTTCATAAGGAGGATCTTGTTAAGCTGAAGGATATGATTCTTCTTTTTCAGGAAGTATTCGAAATGAAAGAAAAAGAGATGAGCAGTGATGAACGGCTTCAATCATTACTTAACAACTCTCACTTTGTTGCATTCGTAGCTTTTAGTGGAGAAGAACTGGTTGGAGGAGCTACCGCCTATGTATTACCTAAATACTATTCTGAATCATCGGAATTATTCCTCTATGATCTGGCCGTTAAGAAATCATTTCAACGTCAAGGAATAGGAAAGGAACTCATGGAAAATATGAGAACTTATGGTAAACAGATCGGAGCTCCGGAATTATTTGTTGCAGCCCATGCGGAAGACCAACATGCTTTAAAGTTCTACACTGATGTAGGGGGCAGGGCCGAAGAGGTATTTCATTTTACCTTCTGAGCTGTTCAGCAGAAATGTTCAACACTGTTAATTGTGTAATATACTTTCTAATACCTGTAACAAATTTACCACCGCAAAGAGAGACCTTTGATGTAACTGAAAGCATTTGCTGTTTTGAGTTTGCTACCTTTGGATTTTTATCCACTCAAGTAATAAAGAATTAAAAGGGGAAGCTCATATCTTTTAAAAGCATTCAGAGTATATGATGAAACAGGTGCCCCAAATGATTCTTCCGCTGAGGAGCCTTTTCCCTAATTTTATTGGCCTTGCCTGCATGGTGCTTATCACTCTGCAGGCTACGGCACAAGAAAAACCCAAACCAGTCAAACAAAAAGATCTTATTGACGTGTTGAAAAAGATAACACACAAAGATCTGATGGCTGAAGAGGAGAAGGTTCCCAAAGGGAAAATTCACTTTTCATTTATTCCTGCCGCTGCCTATACCGTGACTACAAGAGCTGCTATTGCCATTGCTGCTAATGCCGCCTTCTATACGGATGATGGACCCAAAGCTAACTTGTCGACTATCAATTCAAGCCTTACCTATACCCAGAATCACCAGATCATCTTCCCTATTCATACGAGTTTCTGGTCAAAAGGAAATAAATACAATTTATTGGGCGACTGGAGATTCTATCGCTATCCTCAGGATACTTATGGTCTAGGTGGACATACCTCCAGGTTGAACGGGGATCAACTTAACTATACCTATATGGCCATCCGGGAGACCATTCAAAAAATGATTGTGCCCGATCTTTTTGTGGGTGTGGGTTATAATATGGACTACCACGCCGATATCACGGAAGTGGGTTTAGGCACAGGGGTGGTTACGGATTTTGAAAAATATGGGAAAACGAACAAGTCTGTTTCTACCGGTTTTTCTCTTAAGCTCCTTTATGATTCCCGGAGAAACCCTATTAACCCAGTCCCTGGCACGTTTGGAAATATCGTTTTTCGTCCGAACCTGATGGTTATGGGAAGTGATCATGATTGGCAATCACTCCTGGTGGAGTTTCGGAAATATATCCTTATGCCTGGGACCTCTAAAAATATCCTTGCATTCTGGAGTTATAACGTGTTTACATTGGGTGGTAATGCGCCCTATCTGGATTTGCCAAGTACCGGATGGGATGAATATAATAATGTTGGAAGAGGATATATACAAAGTCGTTTCCGCGGACGAAACCTGGTTTATCTCGAATCGGAATACCGGTTTCATATTACAAAAAACGGGCTATTGGGGGGAGTTGTATTTGTCAATGCCCAATGTGTCTCCAACTGGCCAGGCGATAAGTATGACACGATCTGGCCTGGAATGGGTGCGGGCCTTCGAATAAAAGTGAATAAACATTCCAATACCAATATGGCCATCGACTATGGCTTTGGTATTGATGGCTCACAGGGCCTCTATTTCGGACTTGGTGAGATGTTCTGAATCCCCTTCAAAACACGTGAATTATGTAAGAGATGACCGATTTTATGCAACACATTCGGTTATTCTTTCACGCACCTTTGTATCAGAATCTGGAATACTTTCCAAAATAAAAAAATTCTGAACTTAGAAGGATGAGAATGCCTGACGAAGAAGTAAGCATCTTAATTATAAATTTTCGTTGGTTAACCGATTTGGAGAGCGACTTCCGGGTTGCTCTTCATTTCATTTGCAATTCAATTTGTTCCTGACCATGGAAGCCGAAAGAATGCCTTTTTATGCAAAAGTTGCCCTCATCTTTATTGGGGTATACGCTTTCGTGTATGCGCTGTATATTGGCCAGACGATTATTGTCCCGATTGTTTATGCTACTCTTCTCGCTATCCTGCTAAATCCCTTTGTAAACTTTCTGATAAATCGTAGGGTGCCCAAAATTATCGCCATTTCCATGGCTGTGGCCCTTGTCTTTATAATGATTGCTTGTCTGGTATATTTTGTTTCCACACAGGTTTCCATGTTTTCAGACACCTATCCTCAACTCAAGGCGAAAACGGAAGTCACCAGTAATGAATTCATCACATGGATATCTACGCATTTTAATATAAAACTTACCAAGATTAAAGCCTGGATTCAAAGTACCGAAGATCTTGCGTTCAGCGATGCCGGAATAGTAGTGGGTAAAACCTTACTTAATCTGAGTGGAACGGTGGTTATCATGATGCTCCTTCCAGTCTACTTATTTATGATTCTGTTTTACAAAACACTGCTCCTTGAGTTTGTTCGTAAACTCTTTCGTACCGAACATCATGCAACGGTTGTGGAGGTGCTCGACCGGACAAAGGGAATTATTCATGGTTACTTGATTGGCCTGTCAGTTGAAGCGCTGGTTATCGCAATCCTGAATTCAGTAGGGTTATTAATCCTGGGTATTGATTACGCCATTATTCTTGGAATAACAGGAGCCATTCTGAATGTCATACCCTATATCGGAGGAGTAATTGCGATCGCGCTTCCAATGATTATTGCTTTTGTAACCAAAGACTCCATTTCCTATCCATTGCTGGTGCTTGCAGTCTATACACTCATACAGTTTATTGACAATCACTACATCATTCCAAGGGTTGTTGCCTCCAAAGTAAAAATTAACGCATTGGTTTCCGTGGTTGTTGTGCTCATAGGCGGTATGTTATGGGGTGTCCCCGGTATGTTTCTTTCAATCCCTCTCACTGCAATCCTCAAAGTTGTATTCGACCATATAGAGCCATTGAAGGCCTGGGGATTCTTGCTGGGCAATATTGTTCCAACGGCTACAAAATTTTCTTTCATAAAAACCAAAACACTTTGAAATGAAAACAGGTGAAATCGCTCAAACAACTACTCGAGATGATCTTGCTGAAGAAGGGCCTTCATTTATGAAAAAAGTAAAAAGCTTTTTTATAGAGATGGCACTTCTATCCGCTTTTATGTGGAAATTCTTCAAGGAACTTTTTAAAAGACCATTTGAATTTAATGAAATTGCCAGGCAATGCTATATCATCGGCTGCCGCACCCTGCCGTTGGTTGGGATTACAGGTTTTATTATGGGATTAGTCCTTACCATACAATCCAGACCCACTCTGGCTGAGTTTGGTGCAGAATCGTGGCTGCCGGCTATGGTAGCCGTTTCCATAATCCGGGAGATTGGCCCTGTGATTACTGCTCTTATCTGTGCAGGTAAGGTAGGGTCTGGAATTGGGGCGGAGCTTGCATCCATGAAGGTGACGGAACAGATTGACGCCATGCAGGTATCGGGCCGGAGACCATTTAAATATCTTGCGGTAACAAGAATGATCGCTACTACTTTAATGGTACCTCTTCTGGTTGTTTTCTCAGACACTATTTCTTTGCTCGGGTCTTTCTTCGGATGCAATCTGAAAGGGGATATCAGCGTTCACTTGTTTTTTTCACAGGTCTTTGAAAAGCTCGACTTCATGGATATCATGCCGGCTTTTATCAAAACAATATTTTTTGGCTTCGGAATCGGATTGATTGCCTGTTACAAAGGATTTAACTCCGATAAGGGAACTGAAGGTGTTGGAAGATCAGCCAATTCTGCGGTTGTTATAGGCTCATTGCTGGTGTTTCTGATCGATATGATCGCAGTTCAGTTAACCAGCCTGTTCTCATGATATGGAAGACATAGGAAAAGAAGAAACGGGCAACTTTGCTCTGGAAATAAAAAAATTAAAAGTTTCATTTGGAACCAAGGTAGTTCTGAAAGATATCAACCTGCTTCTTAAAAAAGGTGAGAACCTGGTTGTGCTCGGCAAATCAGGCAGTGGTAAGTCGGTGTTGATAAAATGCCTGGTAGGGTTGATTGAGCCGGATGAAGGAGAAATCGTTATTCAGGGATCGGATACAGCCCGAATGAAAGAAAGGGATCTGGAAACCTTGAGAAAAAAAATAGGTTTTCTGTTTCAAAGTGCGGCTTTATATGATTCCATGACCGTTAGGGAAAATCTGGAGTTTCCGCTGGAGGGAACAGAAGCAAGGACGGAAGAGGAAACGGAAACATTAGTCATGGAAGCTCTGCAGAATGTGGGGCTTCCCGATACCGCAGGTAAAATGCCTTCTGAACTTTCAGGAGGAATGCGAAAGCGGATAGGCTTGGCAAGAACGCTGATCCTCAAACCTGAGATTATGCTTTATGATGAGCCCACTACAGGATTAGACCCGATTACATCGAGAGAAATCAGTAAGCTGATCCTTGAAATGCAAACGAAAAACAAAACCTCTTCTATCATCATTACCCATGATATGGAATGTGCAAGGATAACGGGTAACAGAATTCTAATTATAAAAGATGGTGTCTTTTCCGCGGAAGGCACTTTTGAAGAACTAAAAAAATCTGAAGACCCGTGGGTTCATTCATTTTTTGAATAATAAATACAGAAGTATTAAAATAAAACTTATGAAAAAAGAGCCAGGAAAAAAAATCACACTAGGAGTATTTGTTATCGCAGGCATCCTCCTTTTTATCTCCAGTATCTATTTTGTTGGGCAAAAACAACATATGTTTAGCACAACATTCAGGCTGCGAAGCTCCTTTAAAGATGTTAGCGGACTGCAAGTTGGAAATAATGTCCGTTTTTCGGGAATTAATTTCGGAACTATTGAAAGCATTACCCTCATTTCCGACACTTCTGCCAGGGTGGATATGATGCTGGATGAAGGAGTCAGAAAGTTCATCCATAAAGGCGCTACGGCCAGTATAGGATCTGAAGGCTTGATGGGGAATAAAATCGTCATCGTCACTCCTGGCCCTCCGGGTGGAAAGGAAGTGCAAAACAATGATGTATTAGAAAGCAGTAACCCAATCAATATGGATGATATCTTCAAAAAGCTCAAGGTAACGGCAGATAATGCAGCGAGTATTACCACGAACCTGTCTGATATTATGGAAAATATTCACTCGGGTAAAGGAACAGTAGGTAAACTCTTTATGGATACCTCATTTGCAGATAACATGAACCAAACTCTTATTAACCTCCGGCAAGGCACAGGTGGATTTAAGCAAAATATGGATGCGGCTAAACATAGCTTTCTGCTGAGAGGGTTTCTGAAGGACAAAAAGAAGGATAAAGACAAGGATAAACGGTAAAAGCCTGGATGGGCACTCAACCTGTGTTAAATGTAAAATTACAAGCATTTAATGTAATGTTAATGAGAGAGACTGTGCCACCTTTGCTTATCGGGTTTATTTTTACTTAAAATATAGAACCATGGAAACGATCAGCAGCAAGTCTAAGTATCCCCAGAGCATTCCTCAGCTCCCGGCATTGTTCTCAGGTTATATAAATGAGCATTTTCACAGAGCGTTTATCTGGGGTATCAATACCTCCATTGATCATTCCGGTCAGTTTGTTTACAAAGTCGAATTAAGTGATACAAATTGCCTGTATCACCTTAAATTTAACCTTGATGGTGAATTGATAGAAAGAGAAGAAGAGACCATGCTGTAAACTCCTAGGTGGATTTCTTGATGACCGCATTCGATTTAGGTAAAACATTCCCTTCCAGCTTCTGAGAAAATTGCTTGGTAAACTCAGCCCCATAAAATAAAATCATACAGGAATAAGAAACCCAGAGCAACACCAGGACAACCGTACCTGCAGCTCCGTAAATAGAAGCAGGGTGAAACGTTCCAAAATAAAATCCAAGCGCGAACTTCCCAAGCAGAAAAAGAAGACCTGTTAATATGGCTCCAGGCCAGATATATCTCCATTGAGTTTTGACATCCGGAAGAATCTTGAACATCAAAGCGAAAAGGGAAGAAATGGTGGTCAGAGAAAGGACTAAGCTGATTGTATGAATCAAAAGGCTAGCCAGCAAAGAGAAGCGTACCGTAATCCATCCGCTTAAAAAGGTAAGTAAAGAAGTGATGATGAGTGAAATCGTTAACAAGAACCCGATCGATACCACCAGGCCGAAAGAGAATAACCGGTCCTTAAGCAACTTGACAACTCCTTGACCTACTTTTGGTTCTACTTGCCATATAAAATTGAGCGACTTCTGAAGTTCTATAAAAACGCCCGTAGCGCCAAACAGAAGCGTGATGACTCCTACAACTGCTGTCAGCAAAGAATTTTGAAGATGGGAGGCTTTAACGAGCATATCCTGTATTTGAACAGCTGATTCATGACCAAGGGCTGATGAAATGCTGTCAGCGACTTTGCCGTTTACAGCATCCTCCCCAAAGGCTGCACCAGCAAGATATATGGCGATCACCAACAATGCAGGTAAAGAGAAGATAGCATAATAGGCAATTACCGCACTTTGCCGGAACGGATCATCACTCCACCATTTTTGAAGGGTTGTTTTTAAGATACTTAGCCAATCTTTCAATCTGAGCTTTTTCATATGTTAAGTAAGTTAGAATGGATAGCCGATTGCAATATTCAGTACCAGGTTATTGCTTCTCCAGTTCGGATTCTCAAAGTTGATTCGGTTTCCGACCCAACGATCACTTTCAGGAAGGTTTGGGCGACGCAAGGGAATTCCCAAATCGAAACGGAGGATGAAGAAGCTCAGATCAGCCCTTAAGCCAATACCGGTGCCAACCGCCAGCTGGCTTTCGAAGGTATCGATGTTGAACTCCCCTCCTGGCATTAGCGGGTTTTTTCTCGCGAGCCATACATTCCCCGCATCCAGGAAAGCAGCTCCCTTCAAAAGCCCGATAATCTGGAAACGATATTCCAGATTGCCTTCCAGTTTAATGTCACCTGATTGATCGAGAAAAGAGGCCCCCGTCTGATTCGAAGGTATCACGTAAGAGCCCGGCCCAACGGAGCGTGCAGGAAATGCACGGAGACTGTTCGGACCCCCGCTGAAGAATTGCTTTGTGTAAGGCATAGTACTGGAATTTCCGTATGGAACACCAGCAGCGACAATTAACCGGGTAGCAATTTTGTGCTTTGAATTAAACGTGTGAAAATAACGGGTGTCTGTCGTGATTCTTGTGTACTGTGCATAAGGATAACCTCCGATTAGGTATGGATTGGCATCTGTAGCTGATCTGGAACTCATCAGCGATTGGATTCCAAAGATTGCATTGCCAGCAGGGTTGAGGTTTCCGCTAAAATAAAATTGGTTGGCATGAGGAACCCCAAGCTGAGAATTATAGGTGAACGTGTAGTCAGATCCGATAATAAACTGCTCCTGGAAACTTTTTTTAAGAAATGGGTTTTCAATTAACAGGTTATTGAAGGATGGAGTGGTACTTAATAGTTTGGCAAAGCTTACCGAAAACAGGTCCAACAAATGATCTTTTTGCAGTGACTCTTTCCATTGGTACCCAAAAGACGTATGTATCACATCCATGCTGAAATAATTCACTCGCTGGAGCAGACTTATACCCAGATCGATCTTTGTTTTAGGGACATAGAGGCCGGAAACATGTTTCATTGGAAACGGGGTAATAAAATGGGGAATGAATAATTGAACATTAGACCCAACCTCGTAAGAGCTATATCCTGCGGAGTTCCCTGTTAGCTGGGTCTCAAAGCTTCCGTTCATGTTCACAGCAAGCAACTCCGCACCTCTCCATAAATTTCTGTTCTTATAACTAATCGTAAGCTCCGGTCCAGTATAGTTATCTGATTTAGTGACGGCCTCCAGCTCTGCAGTAACAGATTTTCCGGGCATTGGAGTTAAATCAATATAGACATCCAGAATTGGGGTATTGTGAAAGTCAGGTTCTTTGAATTTTACCCCTACATAACTAAATACACCCATTCCAACTAGGCGGCTAATGGTTAACCTATGATCCTTATGACTATACAGATTCCCACTTTTAAGAAACACCGATCGAAGGATCGGCTCCGGCCTGAAAGCACTATCCTGATCCTGGTAGTAGCAACATCCGCTTAGAACTATGCAACGACTACTGGTTGAGCTGTCGGTTATGAGTCGAGATCTGATATTGAAAAAGATCTTACCAATATGATACGCCTGTCTAGCTTTGTCCGGTATATCCTGCTTTAGAGCAATGGTGATATTTACTCTTTTGTTTACATTGCTGGTATCTGCTTTGAATAGGAGATAATCGGGATTAAAATAATAATAGCCTGAATCTTTTAATATCCCATCAATCCTGACTCGTTCATTCTTCAACACTCCAAGATCGTATTGCATCCCTTCTTTTAGAAGACTCTCTTTCTCAGTTGCACGTACCTTAAGACTCAGGGTATCGCTGCCAGAGGGAAAGAGTACTTTACCCAATAAGAAAGGTGTGCCTATCTCAGCAGTATAGATAACCGTTGTTTTCCCTTTGCGCAAAGTTACCTCGGAGGAGACCTGAGCATGGAGATATCCCCTGCTGTTTAATCGGCTTCGCATAACGGAAACTGTTTTATCGGGGTGAAGCTGGGAAGCCAGCACGGGAGGCTGCCCGGCCTTTTCCTTAATCCAACGTCTTATTTTTGTTTGTTTGCCCTTATTCCCAACATTATAGAACCATAATTTGTAGCGAATACCCAGAAACGCAGTATTCGGTCTTGGAAAAGCGATCTTTTCAAGTTCGTTTTTTAAAGACCTCTTTTTAACTGGGAGGTCAGAACGTATAATGACTTTAGCTCCCGTATAGAGGCTCTCATCTGATTTAAGATAACGGGTGTTCCGGCACCCTGAAATCACAAGGATGAACAACAGAAAAGAAATATGTAGAGCCTGTTTAAACAAATCTGTTTTTGTAATTATTCAACCGATGATTCTGATTTCCGGAATAACTCCTTTATTCTGTTAAAATCTTTTGTGAAGATGACCCCGAAACCTGTTTTAGTTACTTCTCCTTCAATCGGGTTCAGGTAGTCATTTTGCCGAAACCCTTTCAACTTATAGGTTCCGTCGTTTGTCAGCTTATACTGTATATCAACATTGCCAGCTACATCACTGGCGTTATTCTGTTTGGCCCGGTCGCCTTCTACATCTACATTCCCCCCAACTTTTACGGTCACCTTAGAATTGAACAGACTTTTAGAGAGGGCCATTTGAACCTGGGTTCTTTCCTGGCCCTGTCCGGTTGAGTAATCTTCGTAAGATTCTACACCCAGGTTGAGGTCAACTCCTTTAACATACTTTCCGGAAAGTGTATTCAGTTGATCGGAAAGTAATTTGCCGGCACTCGATCGCGCCGTGGAAGAAAGAGCATTGTTTCCTCCGGAGTTATCCAGTGGATCTTCTGCAAGAAATCGATTTAAGGCCAGGAGGGCGAATACTTGTTTATTCATTTCCGTTTCATCAGCTCTTAATTGTTCCAGTTTAGATGTGATAGTCCCGTTTAACGAGCTTACCTGGTCTGTCGGAAGCTTAATGTCGAAGCTGAGGTCCGGCCGAGCGATCGGTCCGCTCATCTTCAGATAAACCAGGAAATTCAGATTTTGCCTGAACGTATTCTTTTGGGCTTCACTCATTCCTGCTAACTGACTCTGTACAAGATCAAGCGGTGAGGTATGCACTTTATAAACCGCACTGAGTTCTATATCTGCATCCATAAGATCTCCCGACCAGGTGATGGTACCCCCCGATTCGATTTTAAAATTCCTGCGGATCACTTCATCAATCGCCAGGTGATAACTTCCATCACTAAGTTTATAGCGGCCGTTAAGACTCGTCCTTCCATTGGGGTCGAGTGTAAATGTTAATTGTGCGGAGCCAATGGCGACGAGCGAATCTCCGGATGAAGGATCAAGAATGATTTTTAGTTTAGTGGACTTATCCACTGCTATGACCGCGTTCAGCTGGATTCCAGTTATGTTCTTTTTTTTCTCCACTGCAACATCCTGTCGGGCCATTATATTTTTCTGGAGAAAGAATGAATTTGCGGTATCAACGAATTCTACCACTCCTTTACTTTCTTCCGATACACCTGCATCGACAGGGTTCATATAAGTAATAGAGGTGCCTTTATTGAGTCGCATAATAACATCAGCTACGGGTGCATCAGGTGTACCATGCAGATGTATATCACTGTCGAGATACACGGTTCCGAAATACAGAGGATTGTCTTTTGCCGTCGTATTCAGTGCCAGGAAATTGTTCGTTTTCAACTTCAGGTCAAAAGGAATATTTGAGAAATCATGCAAGTCGGCATAACCGCTAAGAACTGCTTTATGGTTAAGTGAATCGAGTAGGGTAAAGGAGCTAAACTGCACACGCCCGGGAGTAAAGAGCAGCTTCCCTTCGGGGATCATCAGCAGTGAATTTAGGATAGCCGGTTTAAGAGTGCATTGGGTGAGTTTCAATGAACCTTGCATGTTGGGCGATTCTGCATTTCCGGTGATAGCCATAGAGCCACTCACACCTCCTGAAAGACGGGTCACATTGCCTGAAATAAAAGGTTCTGCTGATGCGGGGTTTAGGTTTCGAATATCAAGTTTGAAATTGAGGTTGTTAGTTTTGGATCCTGCCGTGTAGTTTCCATCCAGACTAAGGTCATTTTCGTTCCCGTTCAGTAATAATTTTAAAGTAAACTGGTCGGCCGATATTTCATTGTCACTATGAAGGGTAATGGTGCCTATAGGTCTTTCCAAATAAGCAAAGTCTTTGAGAGAAATGTCTGAAGTAAATGCTGCTCGTTTGTTCTGATCTTTAATAATGACCTCTCCTTCCAGCACTCCTGTTACAAGGGTTCTATCGTTTTCAATTATCTGTGAAAATGTTGAAATGTCAAAATCTTTAAATTTTATTTTCAAAGGAGAGTGACCACTGCTGTCCTCGCTTGATAAAGAAATTTCCTGGTTCCCTTCGCTGAGCACTATTTGATGTGCATTGAATTCCCTAGTTCCCCAAAGGAGATAGTTACTCTGATTCATAACCCACCTCTTCTTGTTAAGAACAAGTTCAGGGTCGAATCGAAGCTCATAATCATTTCCTTTTGTTTTCAGATTCCCTGCAAGAGAAATCATTTCACTATGATCCCGCTTTGATGTTTGGAGACCAAATGCAATATTGTTCTGCTTGATGTTTCCCTGAAGGACCATATTTTCTATTTTCATTAAAGAGTCAGAAAGCTGAATCAGCCGGATGGCGTAATTCATTTGCCCGGGATCGGAATCGAATTTTAATTTTAAGCTATCAACCAGAATACCTTGATAAGCAAATTGTGGAACACCAGCATCGAGAGAGAGCTTTTTCGCTTCACTGTCAAAGGACCCTTTGATATAGGCTGATTTTAGTTTGGTAAGACCCGGAACGAATAAAGCAGAAAAAGGATCCTGATGGAGCAGATTCAGAGTGAATTGGAAATCCTGAGGCTGTAAATGATCTGTGGAGGGTGTCTCACCCGGATTAAAATATGTTTTTATTAGTTTCGAGAAAGAGGCAGGCAATTCAGAGAGCAGGAGGTTGCCTTTAAAATCACCGGTCAGGAAGTCAGACCGGAGACTGATATCTGCTCCTTCCTCGGTATATTTTGATTGCAAGACCATGGAATCGATCGGGTACGGGGTATTATTTTTGATCATCAAGCCCTTGACCAATCGAACTTTGCCGGTCATGTTTTTGCCACGAGCACTGTTTAAGTCGGATGTAAGCAAGGCACTAATGCGAATTCCATCCTTGGTGAATCCTAAGGCACCGAGCTCAGCTCCTTTTAAATCGAGGGTGCAGAGATAATGTGGATGTTGGCCGACGTCGATATTTCCAGTTAGGTTAAACACCATATTTTTATCGTCCAGGTTTACATTTCCTGCGAATGATTGCTTTTCCAACTGCCCATCCAGTGTCAGGTTGTTGTATACATAACCTTTGAAAAATGCACTGTCAGCACAAACAGATAAGGTGGCTTTTAAGGTGTTCGTATCCAAACCCTGTCCTACTGCTGTAGCGGTGAAGGTGACGGGTCCCAGAATACCTGGCTGCTTCAGTATTGCTCCCAGGTCGAGGGAGGTGGCTCTCGCATTTAAATCATAATGAGTTTGACCATTGCCTGAGAGGGTGTCTAATATCAAATCTGCTGAAAGGGAGCCGGAGGAAGAATGGAGGTCAGCATTTGCAACGAATTCCTTCAGGCTCCCCTTGAAGTTACCGGAAAGATTTAATAATGCGGGAAGTTGCAGGGATTTCGGAAAGGCTGCGGGCTTAAATAATGCCTGTAAATCATTCCTTGCAGTGGAGAATTCCTGGAGACGGATATCTGCATAAAATGAAGAGGAGCTTAGCACGTTTTTTAGTACTCCCTGGAAGTGCACTCTTGTATGTTGCTCGGTGGAGAAGTCGAAGCGGTGGACTTGCAATTCTGCTAAGGTCCCATTTACCAGGGCATTCAATCTGATTTGAGCAGGAGTGTTCTTTTTGAAAATACTGCTGTCTAATAAATCTGGTTTAAAAAGCAGGATATCATTCAAGCCGATGAGTGTATTCTTTAAATCAGCTTTGAATAATAGACTCGAAATAGAATCCCGGAGCGCCTGCTGAGAGGGGAAAGAGAGTGATAGAAAATCAGATATATGACTTCGGCTGGTTTTCAGATCGAGGCCGGCCAGTTCCAGAAGTGTAGAATCATAGGTAAATCGCGTTTTAAGTTTTTCCAGATCCAGGCCGCACTTTTCTTTTAGCGCTAACTGATCAAGCTCCACCTTTATAAGCTTTCCTCCTACATAGATGTTTTTGGCGCCTGCGGTAATGTTTGAAATTAAAAGGTGTGAATAGTCTATTCCCTGTTCTTTTGGTTTTTTGTCTGTCTCATCAAATGAAAATGTATTACCTGAAAGTTCAAGTTTCTTTAAAGAAAAAACCCATCCTGGTCCACCAGATGAAACAGCATCGGATTTATCTGACACTTTACGGGTACGAAGCGCGAATTTTGTATCAGAAAGAATCACTGAATTCAGGTCTCCGATCTGTTTCAATAAATCAATCTTGTTAACCAGTGCGGAGAGCTTGCCAAGGCTTAAATCGAGGTTTACTCCTTTGGAGCTGTCGAGGAATGAAAAATTAACCTTTGAGAGTTCCAGCCCTGAAAGACCTATGTCGAATGGGGCTGAACGGCTGGTGTCTTTGGCAACAATCCTTGAAGGGGTTTGTATAATGGCAACTCGGGTTTCTGCGAGCAGGATGTTCCTGAACTGGAGCTTCCTATCCGGAAGATTCAAGGTTTCTAAATCTGCCTCCAGCTTTCCAAGGTGAAGGTCCGCTTTTAGTCCTCCTTGTTCATCATGCCAGGTTAGAAAAACATCTTTTAAGTGAACACTGCCCAAAAAGATAATCCAGGGTTTGGATACAGAGGAGGTCGTTTTTTTTGGAGCAGCAGGGGAGCTAAAGGCCTGTGGAATGAAACTATAGTTGAAAGCACTATCCCCTTTAGCTCTTTTTACATGAGCAGTGCTGCCTTCTATCTCAATAGCGCTGATGTTAACTTCCTTTGATAAGAGGCCCCACAAGCTGATATCGATTTTCAGGGAACTGCAGGAGAACAGCGTGTCTTGATGCCGGTCTTCCAGATAAATATTTTTCAGATGAATAAATTTCGGAAAAGAGACACCGATCTCTTCAATCCGCACCTTGCTTTTAATCTTGTCTCCCAGATAGGTTTCGGCTTTATGTGTAAGGAAACGCTGTGTTTGGGGTAATGACAAGGTCAACAACAAGAGTAATATAAGGGCAACAAAAATGCTTGAACTCCAGATCAGGATCTTGACTAGTATTCTCATCGAAGAGTGAATTTTGCAATGAATCTTACTTAGTCACAGAAATTTTAGTACACTCGTTCGGGAATTTGGGAGAGACCAGAGTTTTGTCGAAGATGGTTATAGTTACAATTGAATAAGAGAAATTTTCTTCCGGAAGTTTAGCGGAGAACCCGTCTCTTCCATAAGCAACTAATGGAGTTGTTATTTCCCTTTGTTTAGGTTTTTCACTTGTTCCGGCATAATAAAAGGTAACGGTTCCATTCATTTCGAAGTTGCTGGTTGACTGGAGCTTTTTGTCGAGTACATATAGCTCCAAATGATCCATACAACCTAACACTTCCAGCTGATACTGGTCACCTAAGGGTTTTACTGTCCCCTGGTGAGGACCGTGTGGATTATGCTGGGGCATCATTCCCGGCAAGGTACCTGTAAACAGAATTATAAGAATGATAGATTTCATGTGTTGAGTATTGCGTGGTTATCAAACCAATTCAAGATGCCTGGGTTCAGCAAGCAAGAGTTCTTTGGCATGTTCTATTTCGCGTTCGTTTCCTTCTACAATCATCAGAAATTTTCCTGTTTCGATATGTTCCTTAAACTTAATATGATGTTCTTCGGAAACGCCCAATGTGGCCAGGAGGGTGATAAAACCTCCGGTAAGGATTCCCAGATCTAGCCCTCCTAGAATGCCAATAACGGCTCCGGCACCAAATAGGAAGCCAAAACCAGGAATGGCAAATATTCCAATTCCGGTAAGCAGACCAATAATAGGCCCTAGTGCAGCCCCCACCACCAACGGTGCATTCTTAGCAGGCTCGGTGTCTTTGACCTTTATGTTATCTTCCACCAGGCAAGCCTTACCTACCAACGAAACTTTCGTGAGTGGAAACCCGCTTTTGCCCAATTCCTGAATGGCATGAAGAGCAAGTTCGTGATTGTCGAATACAGCTAATGTCGTTTTCATAGAAGTCTTTTAAGTCCTATTTCTATAACAAAGGTGGCTGAATCAGGCCTTTAAAGTTTTATACACTAATCGAAATACATTACATAGTTTACACTTTTCCATGCATGGAAACAGGACTTTCAATCTGATTTTCACAGATCGTAGGTTTAGCAACTCGCATTTTAAGAAAAATTAGGAAAACAGTGGAAATGTAAAGAGGAGAGGATTTAATCCTAGTTTACAATCACCTTTTTTTCCATCTGTAGATGCAATCCTCTAAAAGACAGAATGTAAACTCCGGGAGATTGAGTAGATAAATCGATTGTTTTCTGAAGATTACCATCAATGGAAAGCTTATGATGGAGAATGGTCTGTCCGAGTAAGTCAACAACTTCCAAAACATATTCTCCCTCTTCAAGTCCACTTGCCTGTACCGTCATTTTCCCATTTCCCGGGTTAGGATATACATTTATTCCTGCTGTAGAATGGAATTCTGAAATACCTGCCGAAAATGCTGCCGGTGATTCCCAGGTACCTCTTCCCCACGTTCCTGCAACGACAGTATTGTTAGGTGTGAACATAGCCAGGTCATTCACCATCACATTGGGGAGTCCTGTGTTATAACTTGCCCAGGTATTCATGGTACTGTCGCGGTAATAAATTCCTTTATCTGTTCCAACATATATTCCATCCGGACTATTCGCATGATACACAATCGTATTCACCGGGAGGTTGGGTAATCCAACAGAAAGATTAATCCAGCTATGTCCTCCATTCTTTGTTTCAAAAACTTTGGCAGAGGCGGTGTAACCTGAGAAGGTCACAAAAGCTTTTAAGGGGTTGGATGCATCCACGGCAATATCGGTGAGATACGCCTGACTTAAAGGTAAATTGCCGTTTATATTGGTCCACGTAGAGCCCTGATTATTGCTCATAAAAATAGAATCATACTGTGCTGCATAGATGTATTGATTGTTGGAAGGTGCTACCTCCAGAGCAACAATAGAGGAGGTCCCCCAGTTACTTAAAGAAGCCCAGGAATTTCCTAAATCTCCCGACTGCCATACATTGACAAAACCGGCATACAATAGGATTGGGTTCTGAGGATCCTGCAGCCAACGGGTAGTCCACGGTCCGGTTTCTGTAATACCTGTTGTTGCACTGTTAAAAGAAGAGCCTCCGTTGTTGGAGTAAAGTAAATTTCCGTTCTGCCAGGAAACAAACAGATTGGAATTGTTGGTACGATCAATGAAACAAACTTCTCCATCACCCCCATAAAGCTGATTCCAGGAAGGGAGTGGATAGTTGGTGCCGTTATCCTGCCATCCGCTGATGTAAAGACCGGGTGTTAAAGTGGAAACACCCACACTGTAGAGCTGACCAATTTCAAGGTTATTGCTGTAGTCGGTCCAGGTAGTACCGAGATCAGTAGTCTTGAAGAGTCCACCGTCGCAAGCTGCAAACACGGTGTTTCCGCTTCCGGGAACAAAGGTCAGATGATGCTGATCGGCATGAACATAAGGCGCTCCCGACCCATACCATTGTGATTTGCAACCCCAGGTCACGCCTTTATCTCCCGAAAGCCAGAGATCAATTCCACCGACAAATACCGTATCTGCATTGGTTTGTGAGACAGCAATAGTAAAAGAATACCATCCATTTCCGCTGGAGTCGGTACCTGCTGCTGTGCTTCCGAGAATATTGGGTGCCCCGGTGGCACGGCTTGATTTTAAAGTGAAGTGTTGTCCACGGTCAGTTGACATATACAAGCTATGGAAATAACCTTTTGCCGAATCCAACGCAAGTATATAGACGCGGTTAGAATCTGCAGGAGAAACACCAATGGTCATCCCTGTTCCAAAGGGAGGTAGGCCATTCTGGACATGAGCGAAAGTGGTTCCGTCATTCACCGAACGATAAAACTGTCCTGAATAGGTAGCTGCATAAATCGTAGAAGAGTGCAGAGGTTCCAGTTCCAGACTTTGAATATTGTCGTTGAGTATGTTGGTCCAGGTAACGCCGGCATCAGTTGTTCTGAATAATCCGAAACTGGTAGCGGCCCAAATCATATTCGGATTGGAGGGATTGATCTGCAGTTCATTCACCACCATATAATAAGGGCCTGTAGCCTGAAGGGTGTACTTGAACCCGGTAGCTTTCCAGGTAGTTCCACCATCCGTAGATTTAAGAACACCGATGGTAGTTTGACCCGACCAGGGCGAGGCATTGTCACCCGTTCCCAGGTACATGATCTGAGGGTTGACCGGATTGATTGCAATATCTGAAATGGTAAGATCTTGGAGAGTATCGGTGTTGGTGCTCCAGCTTGTTCCTCCATTGGTTGTTTTCCATAATCCACCTCCGGGGGAACAGGCATACATCTTCGTGGTGCTTCCTGGATAAAAGCGAAGATGATTGATCCTTCCGTCTCCACCACCGGTAGGCACACTGAGGTTACCTGCATAGCTCCAGTTGGGTTGATTCAGGGTTATCGAAGTGCTTTCATGTTTTTTCCTGAACTGCTCAAGACCCTGAGCAACGATTACCGGTTCGGGCCGCACACCACCTGGATAGCTACGGGGTACCATGTAATTCTCCCAGCGCTTGAAAGATTCTACTAATCCATCTTCTCCGGTCGTTTCTTTTTCTGTCCTCCGGTTTTCAGTATACCATTTGTAAAAAGCTTTCTGTACTTCCTGAACCGGAATCTTCGGGTTGCGCATCATGCCAACCCAATCTTGAGCATTGACCAATGAAACAGAGCCGAATGTAAAAGCCACGATGAGCAGGTAAATTCTTTTCATGTTGTTAAATGATTTGGAGAGATTCTTCAATAAAAAGGGACAGCATGAAAGCCAGGTACTTCCTCATCAGAGTTGTTCAAAGAAATAATCAATCAGACGATTGATCTTCTGAACATTCATGTCTGGCATCTCACCGGAGAAGAATGCATCAATGGCGGAGGTAAGCTCAGAAACAGATATGAGGCCATCTCCATTTTTATCTACAGCCTGGAATTCAGCCGGGATTTTTTTGGATCCAGCTTTTCCTTTAACGATGACATGGTTTCTTTCCATAGAGTCAAGCACTTCCTTACGGGGTCTGTTGTTGAAGTATTTACTCATGGCATCATTCACAGAATCCATTTTCGCAGACATCTTTAATTCTTCCTTGTGTTTGGCAGCTACTTCCTTGTAATTAATGGTCACCCCATGTTCATCAACCACCGCGCCGTCTTTAGAGTTTGGCTCCTGATCAAGGTAATCGGGAATTCCATCATTGTCTGAATCGATAGGGCAGCCTTTAGCATCCACCTTAACTCCTTTTGGAGTGCCTGGACATTGGTCATTCAAATCAATCACACCGTCGGCATCAGAATCGGTATTGTCAACTTCGGTAGTGTAATCATTGCTGTTCTTTGCTCCGAAACGATAATGAAGGGAAACATAGGTGTACAAAAATTTATCTGTCGGGCCCGTATTGGCATTATCTATACGGTTAGTGAGCGTATAATGATAAGTAAACCCAATGTCGGATCCGAAACTCTCAGTGAAATTAATCTTGAACCCAACGCCAAGAGGAATAGTGAGTGACGACTGAGAAGCTGCCAGCGGGGTGTTGTAAACATAATCGCGGTGAAGCATAACCGCAGTCGTTGCTTTGGGAGAGGTTTGTGGAACACTGCGGATGGTACCGTCTGTCCAGTAATAATAAGGCCGCCCCTGACTGTCTGTGAGGTCCCCGTACGGTTGAAAAGTCATATAACCCAAGCCAATGGAAACAAATGGAATGAGGTTGTACTTACCCTGCTTCATGATGATGCCATTATCAAAAGGAAGCACCAAGTTGATTCCGGCATGTATCACTTTTGTTTCAAAATTAAGATTATCAGTAGCACTATGTTCATTTCCGGAGAGGTGCCCATAGAGTCCATCAATAGAAACAGCAAAGATATTGCTGAGTCTCTCTTCAATGTTTAGATTGAAGCCTGCCCGTGTGTCTGCAAAGCTGTTTGGAACCACCCGTGTAGGGGTTCCTACATTTCCAAAATAACTCATCATCCCCGCGCCGAGTCGTACGGAAGGAAGACTCATTTTTGTACTGTCATTACCGGAAGCAAAGAGGCCGGAAGTAGACAGGAAACAAAAAATAATGAGAGTGAATCTCTTTTGGGGCATAGCGTTGAGAAAGCTGAGATGACACCAAGTTACGAAAACAAAATTGGTTTACGAAAAACAGATACAATAATGTAGGATTTCGGGTAAAATACTTGATTTCGAACAGGTTTGGCCTGGTAATACCTCTTAGGGAGGAGCTTTGATAAGAGAAGGTAAAAGAAAAAGACCGGGGGGCGCGCCCGATCTTTGAAGGAGGGATGTAATAGAATGTAGTTGATATGCTGAAAATTCGGTTCAGAAAAGCATATACCTGAATTACCGGCCAAAGGTGCGTTAGGATGTCTCGTTTTGCAAATCAAAAAGAGTCAAAAAGACCCTTTGACAAGATGGGTTCAGCAACAAGTATTTATTCAAGAAAATAAATGTCATCAAAAGGGGAGTTGATTGGAGCACCTAAATTAACAGGAGGAGACCAGTTCATGGTCGTTTCGTCCCAACTACTTTTGAAAAGATCATATCCTCCCATGGAGTCGAAGCCTTTCGATGCAAAGTAAAGAGTTTTTCCATCAGCAGAAAGGGTGGGGAACTCTTCGTCCAAGGGACTATTAATGGTACTCAGATTCTGTGGCAGGGGGCTCCATTTGCCATTTGAAAATTGGTTCAGCTTGTAAATGTCTTTGCCGTTTGATTCATCTGTTCCGTAGCTTGAAAACAAGATGGTTGATTTGTCGGCCGAAAGAAAGAGGATAGGCTTGTAATTTTTCTTTTTGTCAATCTCAGAGCGCAGATCATCCGGCGTTATCAGCAGCTTTGCTCCCGATTCGAGTTGAGTGAAGGAGAGATGTACAGATTCTTTTTCAACCTGTTTCATGTCGTAGACTTCCAACACTACAGGGTTATTGACCAGACGGATCCCGTTCTTGCAGAATTGAATTTCCTTATCCACATCATATTTGCCGAGGTCAGCCGGCCTGGCCAGGAGCTTGAATTTTTCAAATGATTTGATAGCCCTGCTGAACCGGTAGCTGAGCTGATTTGCTTTGCCAAGAAAATAAAAAACATCCACTGGCACTGTTTTAGAGGTAGAAGCAAATTCAAGGTCTTCCAGACAATCAGACTTATCCCTGGCTGAATAGTAAAGTCCAAGCCCCAGATAATAGGAGCTGATAGGATCGAGATCGATCTCGATTTCAAGCCTCTGATAGATTTCCACACACTCTTTATATTTTTCCTGATCATACATGCTTTTAGCCTGTTTCATCATTTCTCCGTCTTTTACAAGTTGCTCTTCCGACCGTTTTGATTTGCCTGATTTCAGCATGCTGATTTGAGGAGCTTCTTTTTTTGCTTTGTCTTTAGTCCCGGCATCAGCTTTTGTTAACTCAGCATCCTGAAGCGCACCAGCCTTCTGCGACTCCTCTTCAGAAAAATAATTATTAAGGGTGAGCACATGAAAGGCTCCATCGTTTTTCAGGAGCATCTCCTGCCGGAGAATGAAGTCACCCTTTTTTTCCGGGACGGTAAAATTTCTTTTGATTTCAGGAAATCCATCACACTCAATCGTTAGGTGATATGACGTGCCGGATAAGAGCACCATCAGGTAGCGTCCGTTCTCTGCATTAGTTTTGTATACTCCGGCTATTTCTTCATTCTCTGCATTAGAAACAGTGAGGATTGCATTCTTGTTGTTGGAAGAATCCATTGTGGAAAAACGTCCTTTGATAATGGAATAAGAAAGCTCTTTCTGTGGGGTCTTGATCTGGATATATTCAAACTTTCCGTTTTTACGGTTAGAACAATATGAGGCTGATTCATCTTCATTTTCCGGGATATACAGAATGTCGTCGTAGGGAGAATTGATCGGGTAACCCATGTTCACCGGTTTGGACCAAGGGCTTAGTGTATCGGCCCGGGTGCATTTAAAGATGTCAAATCCCCCCATGCTGTTATGCCCTTTGGATGAAAAGTAAAGAGTTTTACGGTCCTTCGTCACATAGGGATAATCGTCATCATAGGGTGTATTGATATCAGGGCCCAATGTCTGGCTTTGCCCTCTTACTCCTTTGGCAGAAACAGTATTCCTGTACAGATCTTTTCCATTTTGTTCCTGAAGACCATAGCTCACCTGAATGATTTCACTGTTTCCTGATTTGCACATGAGGAGTTTGGCATGCAGTTTTTTATCAATGGGTGAGTTGAAGAAATCGGTTTTGTACTGTAGCTTTTCGTTTATTAGATCTGAGTTGTAATAACTGAGAATGTTTTTTTCATCAATGGGAGTCCGTTTGATGACCTCTACATTCACTTGTTCGGACATGAGTGTGTTACCGCTATTACAATTGTTGATCAGTTCAGCAACCCTGTTCTTAATCACTTCATCCGGCTTCGCTTTCTTTTTGTACCATTCAAGCGCCTTCAAACCATCCTGAAACATATAGGAAACGTGATATGCCTTTGCTAAATAAAGAAAGACATCGTATGGAATTTTCGGAGAATGAGAGGCGAGTTCCAGATAATTGATGGCCCTGGCTTTGTTTTGATTCGAATGAAAAAGACATACCCCGTAATAGTAATTAATGAAAGGGTCTGTCTGGTCGTTTTTAATGAGATACGCATAGAGTGGAAGAGCTGTTTCGTAATCTGCAGCTTTAAATGCTTTAAGTGCCTCCAGCGGTTTCTTTTTTTCTTCTTCAACCTGCTTCTTTACCAGCTCGTCAATGGTCATGTAGGCTTTTTCCTTTTCTGTCTTTTTGTTGAATTTATTGGGAGCAGCTATGGGAGCTGGGTATTCCAGGTCATGGTTAAGTGAATCGGGAATCGCTCGTAATAAAAATACTTTTTCGTTTTCGTCTGAAAAAAAATTGTGAATGAGGAGGGTGGATTTCCGCTGCTCATTTTTTTTCAGTTTTATTTCCTGCCTGCATATCTCATAATCAATTCTTAGTGGAACATCCACGAGTTGTCTGGCAGTTTCATAGCCTTCTACATCCACCTGGAAAACATACTTAACATTGGGAACCAGTATCAGCAGGTAATTACCTGTGAGGGGGTTGGTGTTGTATACCCCAACCCGCTCATCATTGGAAGAATTGAAGATTCCAACCTTTTCTTCGTTGGAAGCATTGTAAACCACAATTTTAGCTTTCTTAATGGATGGATTTTCTGCTACATCAATATGTCCCCGGATCAGGATCAGCGAAGGTTCTTTGTCTGTAGGTATAACTTTATATATATCCGTTTTGCCTGTTTCACTCGACCGGTCTGAAACAAAATAAGAATATTTCCGCTTTTTACTCAGTTGTGAGGAGGGGTCTGCCGGTTGATCTCCGGTTGCGGTTTGTTGGGCCGGAATAGAAACGCAAAACAGTTCAAGGAATAACAAAATAATACAACTCAAAAAATGGTATTTCATCTATCTTTACAGGCTTATCATTACTAGGGCCATGAAGCGAAATATACAGATTATTTCACTCCGGTCAAAAAGACGATTATGAACCAAACCATAAAACGGGAGCCGATCAGCGTCAAATGTGATGATGGTGTCATACTCAAAGGAATGCTGCTGATCCCGGAGAATATCCGGGCAGTGATTCAGTTTAATGGAGGAACTGCATTGAGAAAGGAGTACTACCTTCCTTTTCTTGATTTCCTAGCTGGTCATGGATATCTCTGTTGTCTTTGGGATTATCGGGGTAGTGGTGAGTCTGCTCCTGCAACGCTGAAAAGATGTGATTATACCTTTAGTGATTACGGCGTAAAAGATATGCCAGCCATTAAGCAATATCTACTCGCGCGTTTCCCGGATTTACCTTTTTTGATTGTAGCTCATAGTGTAGGGGGTCAGCAGATCGGATTTATGAAGGACCTGAGTGGTATTAAGGGGATGGTCACCTTTGCTGTTTCAACAGGCTATTTCGGGCATATGCCCTGGAGGTTCAGGCTTCTGAGTGCTTATTTTTTCTACCTTTTTGCTCCCTTGAGTATTGCACTTACCGGTTATATGGCTTCAAAGCGCTTCAACTATATGGAGGATCTTCCCAGGAATGTCGTCAGGGAATGGCGGAGCTGGTGCTGGAAGAAGGATTATTTTTTCAACCGAAAATTTATGGGAAAGACGGTGCCGGAAGGCACGTTTCAACAATATGATTTTCCGGTGCACGCTTTCTGGACTACCGATGATTCAATTGCAAACAAGGGTTCTGTTCCGCAGTATTGGAAAAATGTGAAGAGTAGTAAGGGTATAACTATTCAGAAAGTAACGCCTGCCCAGCTTAAGGCCAGAAAAATTGATCACATGGGTTTTTTCAAGAAATCATTCCGGAATACAATCTGGAAAGAAACAGTTGAAAAACTAGATTCTTATCTGAGTGCTTAATTACTTTCTTTGATAAACTCTTCGAAAGAAAGGCCGTTTTTGAAATCGGCAGAATAGATGTATTCTTTTATGGTGGCAGCCCATGCCCTGTGGTTTTTACGGGAATCCATGACTGCAGCATCAAATGGTTTTCCGAAATGGATCTTCACCGTGTGCCCTTTCTGTTTGAACATCTCATCGGGAAGAAGAAGCATCTCTATGTTCGCCTTTATACCAATGAATTTCCTAAAATTAGCGAAGCGATAAAATGCATTGGAGTTTTCCCCTTCTATGAATACGGGAACTATTATACGTTTATGGTCCAGGGCTTGTGTTACAAAGCTCTTCTTCCATTCCAGATCTCGGATCATTCCATGCTGTTTACGGGAAACAAGACCTGCCGGGAAGAACAATACTGCATCGGGAGACATAAAGATGTTTTCCATGACCCGGAGTGAAGAAGCGGAGGTGGAGCCAACTTTATTGATCCCCTGAAATACTTCACCGAAGTTGGTCAGGTTTTTAAGCACATCATTCACAAAGAACCTCACATCCGGCCTGATCTCTCCAACCGCCTTGATCAAAGCCATTCCATCAAGCCCCCCGAGGGGATGGTTGGCTGCAACAATAATTCCTCCGGTATGAGGTACATGGTGGGGATTAACAGATTCAACTTTCACCCCGAATCTATTCAGGCCTTCGCGGTTGAATTCCAGCCCATAATAATCCTTCAACTCATGAAGCATATGGTTGATCTCATCTTCATGAAGTTTGCGTTTGAGCCAGCGGAAGATAAATCCGGGCATCCATTTTTTCAAAGTAGGAGCTTTTTCTCCCAGTACTTTCCCTACATCAATAAATTTCTTCTCAGTCATACTTAAGGCATGCTCACTCTTAATCAGGAGGGGATATTTTTCTTAATTTCTGTTTCAAGATCACGAATTCGGGAGTTTAGCTTTTGCAATCCTCTGAAGAGTACATAGCTCCGCTTGTATTCTCCTATCGGAAAAGCGGGTGAGCCCTGGACAATTTCTCCTTCTTTGTCTATATCGGAACCAACACCTGATTGTCCGGCAATTTTAACTCCGTCTGCTACTTTCAGGTGACCAATGACTCCAGCTTGTCCCCCAATCATTACGTTCTTTCCAATTTTTGTGGATCCGGCGATAAACACCCCTCCAGCCATCACTGTATTTTCTCCGATCTCTACATTGTGTGCAATCTGTATCAGATTATCCAGCTTTACTCCCTTGTGGATTATTGTGGATCCAAGAGTTGCACGGTCAATCGAGGTGTTGGAACCAATTTCAACATAATCCTCTATCACCACATTGCCGATCTGTGGAACTTTTTTGTAGTTATTCTCTGAATTAGGAGCGAATCCGAATCCATCACTCCCTATTACGGTGCTGGCATGAATGGTACATTCTTTTCCAACCACACAATCATGATAAATTTTTACGCCGGCAAAGAGCACCGTGTTGTCACCAATGGTGCAATTGTCACCAATATAACACTGAGGATAAATTTTCACGTTGTCACCGATCCGCACATTTCCTCCAACATAGGAGAAGGCCCCGATGTAACAGTCTTTTCCGTAAGTAGATCCCGGTGTGATGAAGGAAGGTTGCTCCACACCTTGCTTATTTTGGCTGAACTGCTGATATATTTCGAGAAGCTTAGCGAAGCTTCCGTAAGCATCGTCAACGCGGATGAGGGTACAGGTCTTTTTTACCGGTTTGGAAAGTTCAACCGTATGATTCAGGATCACGATAGACGCATCTGTTTCATAAATAAATGGCGTATATGCAGGGTTTGCAAGGAACGACAAGGTGCCTGGTTTCCCCTCCTCAATTTTTGATAAATTAGAAACAACTACAGTCGCATCTCCTTCAACGGATCCTTTGAGTAATTCGGCTACTTGTTTTGCTGTAAATTCCATCCTTAATGCACTTTATATTGATGTGAAAGAGGGGGTTTAGGCTTCTAATTTAAGATTATTTTTGTTTCCCTGCCACATAGAGTTTTTCAGCTTCCTCCCAGTTAACCACTTGCCACCAGTCTTTCACATAATCCATGCGAAGATTTTGATGTTTAAGATAATATGCATGTTCCCATACATCCAGTGCAAGTACCGGAACTCCCTTGCTCGGGGAGAAAAGCATGAGTGGATTGTCCTGATTAGAGGAAGTAGTTATTTCCAGCTTGTATACATCGTTAACAATTAGCCAGCACCAACCTGAACCGAATACACTTTTAGCCCTGTCTTCAAATTTAAGTTTGAAAGCATCTACGGTTCCAAAAGTGCTGACAATCGCCTCCGAAAGTTTTCCTGCAGGAGGGGGTGGGCATGCCTGCAAGGGGTCTTTCCCAACAGGTGGTTTGAGGAGTTTCCAAAAGAAGCTATGGTTGAAATGACCACCTCCGTTATTCCGAAGCGCAAAATTACCATCATGGATAGTTCTGCATAACTCCGTAATATCGGTCGGGGCAGCTTTATCATTGGCAAGTGCTTTATTCAAGTTAGTGATATAGGCCTGGTGATGTTTGGTATGATGAATCTCCATGGTCATCTTGTCAATGAATGGCTCCAGAGCATCATAAGCGTAAGGTAAAGCAGGAAGTGTAAAGTAATCTCCCGCGCCAATGGATGCTGCACTGGCATCTGTGATTATACCCGGGAGACTGGATAATGCAAGTCCTCCTAAACCTAAGACCGCACTTTTCCTGAGAAATTCCCGTCTCTCCATATTATTGTTTTCTTCGCTCATTTGAATTTTTTGATTAAATGGATTAATGAAATTGAATGAGTACCTGGTTTTTTTCTACGGCCAGCCCTTTTTTAGCAAGTATTTTTTTGATCACGAGATCAGCGGGGGATTTAAGAATATTTTCCATCTTCATGGCTTCGAGCACAAGCAAGGGGTCACCTTTTTTAACTTCAGCACCCTCTGACACGGTTAAAGAGAGTACAAGACCTGGCATTGGAGCTTTGAGGTCATTCACTTTCTTCTGGTTAAGGTTGTCAAGGCCCAAGCTGTGAAGCAGCACATCGTATTTGTCTTTTACCTGGAGATTGTATTTGGTTCCGTTCACAGTAAGCAAGAAACTTTTGGTTTCCGCATCGGCTTTCAGAACTTCCACCGAATAAGAGCGGTTGTTCCGGAGCACATGGAAACTCCCATCCTTAATCCGGATCTGATCAAGCTCAAAGGCGACATTATCAATACTGCCTTTAGAATCATCTTCCAGAACGATGGTATGTTCTTTTTTCCCGTTTACGGTGACTTTATATTCTGATAAACCCATTTATTCCCTTTTGGTTGGATTGCAAATATAACTATTCGTAAGGAAGATACCCGGCACTGATCATCAATTTATCCCG
This sequence comes from Bacteroidota bacterium, assembly GCA_003153435.1. Taxonomy (GTDB): domain Bacteria; phylum Bacteroidota; class Bacteroidia; order Palsa-965; family Palsa-965; genus Palsa-965. The sequence goes on along the minus strand of PLYR01000118.1, from coordinate 7,202 downwards.
TAAATAATTGCCGGCAACCGCTCGTCCATACGGTGTTTTTTATTCTCTTGTTTTTCTGCATCTTTAGTCCTGCAGCCATTGAAGGCATGCCCTAATTTATTGTCCTGTGAAAACGAGAATTCTCCTGCTTCTGGCTTCTTCAGTCCTCTGGCTGAACTCCTGTAACTCCTTAAAAAAATCAGGTAAGACAACTCCTGTAACCCCCGTTACTGTTGCTGCTGCCGATACCTCCAGACCTAAGCAAAAGGTGCCGGAACCAATCGTTTACAGGGCTTCCGCAACAAGGTATAATGACTTGGTACACACCAAACTGGATGTTAGGTTTGACTATGAAAAGGCCTGGCTTTACGGCAAAGCTACGATTACAGCGCATCCTCATTTTTATCCCCAAAATACCCTGATCCTCGATGCCCGGGGAATGGAAATCCACGAAGTGGCTCTGGTCGAAGGAAATGAACACAAAAAGCTGAATTATACCTACGCTGGAGACGTACTGACCATTCAGTTGGATAAGGAATACCGTAAAGAACAACATTTTACGGTCTTTATAGATTATACGGCCAAGCCGAATGATCTCAAAAAAGGAGGCAGCAATGCCATAAACTCAGACAAAGGTCTTTATTTCATTAACCCGCTGGGCAAGGACCCCAATAAACCTATTCAGATCTGGACTCAAGGGGAAACACAAAGTAATTCAGCCTGGTTTCCAACAATTGACCGGACAAACCAGCGTATGTCTGATGAAATTTTTATGACCGTTCCTAAAAAATATGTCACGCTTTCTAATGGAGATCTGATCTCCTCCACAGAGAATGCGGACGGAACCCGTACCGATTATTGGAATATGAAGCTGCCTCATGCACCCTACCTGGTAATGATGGCAGTGGGTGATTTTTCGATTATAAAAGATAAATGGAGAGACCGGGAAGTCAATTATTATGTGGAGCCGGAATACGCCCGGTATGCAAAAATGATTTTTGGAAACACCCCTGAGATGATTGACTTCTTTTCTAAGAAACTAGGAGTAGACTACGCCTGGCCTAAATATTCTCAAATCGTAGTGAGAGATTATGTGTCGGGAGCGATGGAGAACACCAGTGCGACTCTTCATGGAGAATTTCTTCAACAGACAGACCGGGAGATGCTTGATCACGATAATGAATCGGTTATTTCGCATGAACTATTCCACCAATGGTTCGGCGACCTTGTGACCTGTGAGTCCTGGTCGAATGTGCCGTTGAATGAATCGTTCGCAACTTATGGTGAGTACCTCTGGGAGGAATATAAATACGGAAGAGAAGCAGCAGATCAACATGGATATGAATCCATGATGGGTTATATGCGGGAACTTAAATCGGGTAAAGATGTAAACCTAATCCGTTTTCAATATGATGACAAAGAGGATATGTTTGACGGACACTCTTACAACAAAGGCGGCGCCGTACTGCACATGCTCCGCAAATATGTTGGTGACGATGCTTTTTTTGCCTCTCTCAAACTGTATCTCGAAACCAACAAATTCAACTCGGTTGAAATTCACAACCTTCGTCTCGCCTTTGAACAGGTTACCGGAGAAGACCTCAACTGGTTTTTTAACGAATGGTTTCTTAGTCCGGGGAAACCGGATCTGGATATTAAATATGCATATGATGCAGCCTCCCGGAAAGAAACTGTTTCCATTGCACAGACCCAGGACTTCTCCAAAACTCAGCTCTTCCGGTTACCTCTTATCGTTGATATTTATGCAGGAGGGAAGGTTGAGCACAAAAACATCATAATCACCAAGGCTTCGGAAGATTTCATTTTCGATTCAGAAACGAAGCCAAATCTCGTTAATGTTGACGCAGAAAAAATGCTTCTGTGTTCCAAAAAGGATAATCATAGCCAGGATGAATGGGTTTTTATGTACAACCATGGTCCCCTTTATCTCGACCGGCTTGAAGCATTACAGGCAATGAATAAAGCTATTGACGCCCCTGGCTCCAGAGAGACCTTTGAAAAGGCCTTGCAGGATAAATACTGGAAAATCAGAGAAACAGCCGTCAGGGATCTGGATGGAAAGATGGATAATAACGATGCAGAGAAACAGATGCTGAAGGGGCTGGCAGAAAAAGATGAAAAAGCTCTTGTGCGAAGTGCTGCAATAGAGATGCTCTCCAAAAATTTCCCTAAAGATGTGACCCTGGTACAGATTTATGAAAACGCACTTAAAGATCAGTCGTACGGAGTGATCGGAGAAAGCCTTGGAGCTATTGGCAAGGCCAATCCGGCAGAAGGTCTGAAAGAAGCAGCGGCATTTAACAATGAAACAAATCCCCATGTGCTTCGTTCTGTTTGTTCCATTTATGCCAACTATGGATCGGATGAAAACCTGGAGTTCTTCCGAAATGCGGCACCAAAGTTCAAAAGCTGGGAACAGATTGGTTTTATGCTTAATCTGGGTGCGTTCCTGAAAAATCGTTGTAAAGATGAAACTGTACTTCAGGGCACTGCAATACTGGAAGAGTCTCTGAAAGGATCGGCTAATAAATATGTAAGGTATTACGGTATGAGTTCCCTGAAAGAACTGCTGAACCATTATCAGGATCTTCAGGAAAAAACCCAAAAGAAGATTGCAGACTTGAAAACAGCGAATACAACTCAGGCTGGAATCCAGCCTTTGGAGGATCAGCTGGCGAAGTACAAAGAGATCGGCACCAAAATAAATGCAAGTATTGCGAATGTAGAGAAGAGCGATGAAGGGGCAGAGTAAATCTGAACGTACCAATCCTCATTCTGAGTTGAAAGAAATCATCTTAAATACGATCGGTATTTCTCTCTTGAAATCATTTCAGCACCAAGACTTTCGAGGTGGTTTGTATGTACCTGGCAATCGATAAGGCTGAAGGAGTGGTTTTGTATAAGATGTATTAAAGCCGCTTTGGAAGCATTATTTTTCTTACTGAACATACTCTCTCCGCAAAAAACATTCGCAACAAGGACCCCGTAAATTCCCCCGACTAAGACACCTTCCGACCAGGTTTCTACTGACCAAGCATGACCTTCCTCATGGAGTTTAATATAGGCCTCTTTCATTGCCTTGGTGATCCAGGTTCCCCGTTGCCCCACCCGTTTCATGGCAGCACAGGAAGCAATGACTTCCGGAAAAGCTTTATTCAGAGTCATTTCAAAGGACTTGTGTTTCAGAAATTTACTCATACTGGATGATATCCTTAATTTTTCAGGGAAGAGAACAAACCGTTCAGGAGGGGAGAACCAGGTGATGGGTTGCCCTTCAGAAGGCCAGGGAAAAATACTGTTGGAGTAAGCAAGCATTAATCGTTCAGTACTCAGATCTCCTCCTACCGCCAACAGCCCGTCCTCTTCTGCCAATTCAGGATCCGGGAAAATAAGTTCTTTTTGGAGTTTAAAGACCATGGATCGGATTTCAAGAAATTACAATTGCTTTTCAAAAGAGGAGCTTAGCTGCAACAGTCTACTTAAGTTTAGCCGCTTCATTTTCATATCCCGAGTCTATCCTCTGAGCAGTTGCGTAAGATGCAGCAACAGCCAGTTCATCACAACGGTTGTTCTCGGCATTGCTGGCATGGCCTTTGACCCAGTGAAATTTAATTTTGTGCTTAGGATAGATACGGAGAAAACGCTGCCAGAGATCGATATTCTTCTTGCCATTGAAGTACTTCTTCTCCCAGTTAAAGACCCATCCTTTTTCAACAGAGTCTACTACATATTTACTGTCGGAATAAATCGTTACAAGACTTCCTGGGTTTTTTAATGTTTCCAAAGCAATAATCACACTAAGCAATTCCATTCGGTTGTTTGTGGTCATCCGGAAGCCTTCGGAAAGCTCTTTACGGTGAGGCCCGGAAATCATAACAATCCCATATCCTCCTGGTCCTGGGTTTCCTCGGGCGGCTCCGTCAGTATAAATTGAGATCATGTTACTTTGGTAAAATTATTCCAGCATTGGTTGTAAAGAGTTTGACTGCAATGGCCAGCAGGATGATGCCAAAAACCTTACGCAGAATATTTATCCCCCCCGGTCCAAGTATCTTTTCAATGCGAAAAATATTCTTAAGTACGAAATACACAAAAACAAGATTGATCAGAATAGCAACGATTAGGTTGCTCATTTCAAAGGCAGCCCGCATCGAAAGTAAGGTGGTAAGCGTTCCTGTTCCGGCTATTAAAGGGAATGCAATTGGAACAATAGAAACGGTGGCGGCGCTGTCGTCTTTATAGAAACGGATTCCAAGGATCATTTCGAGAGCCAGGAAAAAAATAATAAAGGAGCCGGCAATGGCGAATGATCTTACATCAATCCCAATAAGATGGAGAAGAGGTTCACCAATAAAAAGGAACCCAATCATAATTCCGCCGGAAGCAAGGGTTACTTTCCCGGAGTCAATTATACCGACCTTCTGCTTCAGGTCGAGCAATACCGGAAGAGATCCAATTACATCGACCACAGCAAAAAGGATCATTGTGGCTGTAATAATCTGTTGAAAATCAAACTTCATAGGTTACCCTCTTTCCTCAAAAGTACAAAGATTTCATTTGGATATAACGTTGTGGTTTCTGCGTTATGACATTAATTGCAGGAGGTTGGTGGAACATCTAAACGCCTCCAATCGGGGAGGCTAATTCAACTATATTCTCTATCTTTCGACAGATTTGATGAACTTCCTGCTTACCAAAACGGATGATGCTAACCCTGTGAACCATCGTTTCACGGCCTTTCTCCTTATTGTGTTTCTTTCTCTTTTTGCCACCTCTTCCCTTTTAGCGCAGGGAGATATGCGTTTTATCGGCAAAACAACCAAGGATAACAAACCTTTGGCTGGAGCCACCGTTGCCATCCTCATGGATGGGAAACCATTTACAACCATTACTACCGGGCGGCTAGGAAATTTCAAATTTGATCTTGATATGGGCCACCAATACCGGATGAACTACTCCTACCCAGGATGTGTAGATATGTTCATGATTCTGGATCTCCGTGTTCCACCCGATAAAATGAGTATGTTTCCGGCCTATAAGATTGACATTCCTTTCTTCGAACCTGGGAACAAAACAGTTCATACTGAACTGTATAAGGATCAGCCATTTGTTAAACTTGTTTATAACGGGAAAGACGGGTTCGAAGATGACCCTACATATAAATTTGTGGAAAAAATTGTGGTTGATCCGGCTGAAGAGGCAAAGAAGCAAGCTGCTCTTATAGCTGCTGCTGAGCAAAAAGCAAAAGAAGAGGCGGAAAGAAAAGCAAGAGAGTCTGCATTAGCGGAAGAAGCCAGGAAAGCTAAGGCTGCGGCAGAAGAGAAAGCCCTCGAAGAGGCTGTCTCCAGAGCAAAAGATGAAGAGAGCCGGAGGAAGGCTGAAGAAGCACTTCAGGCTAAGAAAGAGGAGACCATGGAAACTGATGCCATGAGACTTGAAAAGGAACGACAGGAGAAAGCATTGCTTGAAAAGAAAAACCGGGGAATTAAGAATCGTTATGAAAATGAACTGCTGAAGATGGTTGCTGAAAGTGAAAAAAAGGCAAACCTTCAGAAGTTTAACAATATGAAAAATGAATCGGAAGCAAACTCGGTTATTCAGAGCATGCGTCAGAGTGCGGAGCTGAAAGGAGCGACAGAAGCCCTCCGGCGTAAGGAAAAAGAGAAGGAAGAACATACGCTCGTTAATAAACAGATAAAAGTAACCCAGGTAAAAAGGCTGGTGGAAGCTGCAGCACTAACCGAGAGAACAATCCGAATCGAAAGCTCTCCGGCTAAAGACCCAAGCACTTACTCCCATGAGTCTGTGCCCAATATTGTTGTATCTGTGACTGAAGGAATGCTTTCGGATATCCGTATGACTATCATTTCAAATGGAAATTTCAGGGTGAATTATAAGAAGGAAAATTATATCTGGGGGAGTACCTATTACTACAAAGATGGAAAAGAAATCGATGAAAAAACATATGCCGCAGAGTTGGCCAAATACATAAAGAAATAAAAAATGATGCACCTAACTATCTTCGGAAAAACCAGCAGGGCTTTTAAGCTACCCCAGCTGCTTTTTTTGTTTGTCTTTCTTTCGGTTCAGTCGCTGGCCCAGACTACCAGTTTCATAAACTACGGCGTAGAACAAGGTCTCTCACAGTCTACCGTTCAAACCATCATCCAGGACGGAGAAGGTAATCTCTGGATTGGTACTCTTGCTGGCCTTACACGATATAATGGACGAACATTCTCTACCTATTCCAAAAAGAACGGGATGGCGGAAGACTGGGTAACCTCCTCCTACAAAGATAAAAATGGTGATTTGTGGTTTGGGCATTGGGCCGGGGGGGTGACCAGGTACAACAGCAAAAACAAGGCTTTTGAAGATATGCACCTCGAGGATTATACCCGTTTCAAAACCGTAACCACCATCATGGAAGATGCTAAGGGTTATTTCTGGATCGGAACGGAAGGCTCCGGAGTTTTTATTTATGACCCGGTGAAAAACAAGATGTTCGCCCTTTCTAAAAAGGATGGTCTGGTGAGTGACTACATCTACCAGGTTGTGACAGACCACCTGGGAAATATATGGATAGCCACAGATATGGGAATCACTATTTACGATCCGAAACTTGAAAATTTTTCTAAATCTTCATTCAGTCTCTTGAACAGTTCCAATGGTTTGATCAGCGACAAGATTGTCAGACTCACCTGTGTAAATGGAAATGAAATGTGGATTGGAACAGCCGATGCAGGTGCAATGATGATTCAGGTCTCTGCTGATTTCTCCCAAAAATCACCTTCGGCCTCCATTCGTGGTAAAACAATGACATTCTCTACATCCCGGGGACTGGCAGCCAACTTCGTGAATGTGGTCTATGAAGATAATTTGCATAATATCTGGCTGGGAACCATTTCGGGAGGAGCCACTAAAATATCTCCGTTTAAATCCGCTAACCGCATGGAAGCCCTGAGAAAAGCGATCATGAAAACCTACGGAACCAAACAAGGACTTAATTACTTTAATGTAAATGCAATATTTCAGGATCGGGAAAACAATGTTTGGATTGGAACAGACATCGGGCTCAATCAATACCGGGGCGATCGCTTCATCCTGCTTGACCAGGCTGATGGTATTTCCAACAATATTATCTGGTCTACCCTTTGTGATAAAGAAGGAAATCTGTGGCTGGGAACGAACGATGGGTTGACGAA
>PLYR01000026.1 GCA_003153435.1 Bacteroidota bacterium | reverse complement strand
GCTACTAAGCCGGATCTTTCGAGATAAAAATCGAAAGTCCGGCTTTTTTCATTAACTGAGTTGGATAGAAGGTAAGATATTACCTCAAAGTATAGAATTCACTTTCGGAGTTCGGTAATGTACAATTTTCATATCATGCTGAATCCCTAGCGGAAATAGCAGGAACAGAACTCTGCTTTTAAGATAGAGCCCCAACCTATTTATTAATGACAAAGCGCAAAGCGGACGCACCTGTTTCCCCTGTAACCCTCATCAAATAAATGCCGTTACTCAGCGAATGAAGATCCAGGTTGGTAGTCCCTGCATTCACCTGGCTGTGATAAACAATCTTTCCACTTGCATCATAGATTTCAATTCGGCTCTGTTCAGTGATAGCCCGGAGCTCCAGACTGCCATTGCTTGGATTCGGATAAAGGTTAAAGGTTTCAGCTGAATGAAGGTCAGCTATTCCGGTTACTGTGCAGTTCTTGATATAAATTTGCGTGCTCGCGGTGTTGATGCAACCGTTTCCGTCGGTGTAAGAATAAGTAACTGCAGTGTTTCCAGTTGGAGGGACTGAAGGATCGATGTTCCCGCCGGAGACACCCGTACCGGAGTAAGACCCTCCTGCTGGAGATCCTCCGCTTAAGGCCGTAGTTGTTCCGTTAGAGCATAGCGTATCCAGAGAGGAAGGACGCGTAAACGTTACCGCAGGTAAAGGGAATACCGTAAGTGTAATAGTTGCGGAAGTCACACTGCTGCATCCGTTTGAAATGATACAGGTATAAGGACCGGCATCACCTGAACTAACACCAGGATTTGTATAAGAGGGGGTGTTAGCACCGGGGATAATAATTCCGTTTTTATACCACTGATAGGAAATCCGTGTGCCGGATCCGCTGGCATTAAAGGTTGCCGGTTGTCCCGCACAAACCGACATTGCAGATGGAGTAGATGGACTGCCTAGTACCGCAGGGTTGCAGAGAAACAGCAGATCACCATAAGGGTGTTGTCCCTGCGAAGCTCCGTTGAAAAAGAAATCTTCCCTGACATTTCCACTGGCTGGATCGAACTCAAGAAAAGAGCCATCCCCGGTGCTGCCTCCAAAAGTGGACATGCCATAGAGTCTATTATTCTGGATGCGTATAAAGGATCCTTCAGAACTGCTTCCGTCTGTCGCTTTCAGAAAATCCACCTTCTTGCTGAGCGTATTGGCTGCTGTATCATATTCAAAAACCACACCGTCATTATTTGCCCCTCCTGTGGAGGTCATGCCATAGAGTTTTCCGTTGGCTCCTTCCACCAGTGAGCCATTTGGAGCAGAACCATGAGCGGCTCCGTCGAAGCTGAACTTAGACGAGAATGTGGATGTTTTATAATCATAGGAGAAGAGAGTTCCTGCAGAATTCGCTCCCCCGTTAAAAGTAAGTCCGTAAAGTTTCCCGGTGGTGGCCTGAAGGAGAGATCCGTTTGGACTTCCTCCGCTGAGCGTGCCGTCAAAATCATAGAGGTTCGTATAGGTTACTGTGGCGGTATCGTATTGAAAAATGGCACCTGATCCGAATAATCCTCCCAGGGATGTAAGCCCATATAGTTCTCCATTTGCAGCTTCGATCAATGTTCCCAGAGGCTGTTGACCAGCAACTCCACCACCTCCAAAATCAAGTCGTTTGGTCATGATGGATGTATTAGGGTTATAATCAAACAAGACACCTTGTCCGTTTGAACCTCCTGAAATCGTCATTCCATATAGCTTGCCGGTAGAAGAGAGGAGGAGACTTCCTTGTGGACTGAATCCATTATTGACATCATCAAAATCAACTTTCTTTGTGAATGTATTGGAAACAGAATCATACTCGAACAGCACTCCTATACCATGTGCTCCACCTACGGTTGTCAAGCCATAAAATTTTCCATTTGCAGCACGCACCAGAGAACCGGTTGGTGAAGCACCGTTGAGTGCAATGTTGAAATCTACTTTGTCGGCATAGATCCCGGGACCTGTGAGGTCATATTCAAAGAGAACTCCGCTGTTAGAAATCCCTCCATTGTTGGTAAGACCGTACAGTTTTCCGTTGGTGGCCTGAATCACAGAGCCGTTTGGAGAACTGCCAAGTACAGCTGCGGTGAAGGCCCCGCCAAAATCAAATCTTTTTACAAAGGCTTTAGTTACGGTATCGAATTCAAAAATGATTCCGGAGCCCGGCGTACCACCGAGGTTGGTCATTCCATAAAGCTTTCCATTATTTGCTGTGCAGAGTGATCCCTGCGGCCTACTTCCGGTGGCTCCTCCGGTAAAATCATAAATAGATTTTGCAACTGATGAAACAGTATCATACTGAATAATGGTGCCGGCTAGTCCGGACCCATCTGAATAGGTCATTCCATAAAGCTTACCGTTGAGCCCATTAATAAGATTTCCGTAAGGGGTAGCGCCGAGTGGCAGATCTGTTTTTTTTGCAAAGGTTGCTGTTACAGGGTCGTAGGAAAAAATAACTCCTCCGCTATTACTTCCACCTTCGAAAGTCATACCGTAAAGCTTATTGGAAGCCAGCACAAGTGAACCGACACAATTTCCTCCGTTGGCGGCACCATCAAAGCTGTATTTAGTAGTGAACGTGGGTCCTGCAGGATCAAATTCGAAAATGATTCCATAAGTGTTGGCCCCTCCCTGATAAGTCATCCCATACATTTTTCCGTTTGCTAACTGGATGAGTGAACCATAGGGTTTGTTGCCATTGGCACCGCCGTCAAAATCATGGAGCTTGGTCAGTGTAAGTCCAGTCGGATCAAACTCGAAAATTGTTCCGGCTGAGGCCGTGCCTCCCGCTGAAGTCATTCCATAGAGTTTTCCATTGGTTGCCTGAATTAGTGATCCATAAGGATTAGCTCCGTTGCTAGCCCCCAGAAAATTTACGAGTTTGGTATAAGTGGCAGTTACCGGGTCATACTTGAAAAGTACACCCATATTATTTGCCTGATCACTGAATGTTAAACCATATAATTTTCCGTCGCTTGCCTGAAGCAGATCACCAAAGGGTGTTCCTCCTGGATTGGAGGTACAGGGAAAAGTATATTTTACCTGTAAATTGATTCCTCCGGTATCTGTTTTAAACAAGGTTCCGTTACCTTCCGGTCCACCATTGGCGGTCAGTCCCCAGAAATCCTGGGCAGTACCAACAGAAGTTGAGAGAAGGAGTATAAACAGGCTCAGTATGGAGGTTGCAAGAGTATATCTTCTATTCATAAGGAGAGGTTTTAAAGTCAAAAATTTAAATGACTGTGACCAGAACCGAAGGTATGAAAATCTGATGGAACCTAAAAAAACAAAACGGACCGAAGTCCGTTATGTTAAAGTAAATATTGAAATAAGATATTTAGAACTTCAGTACGAAACCTACCTGACAGGCAGTAGTTGCATATCCGACTTCTGCAAAGACTCCGAATCCTTGCTTCACCATAAATCGTGCGCCGACAGAAGCTTGCCAATCAAAGTTCAGGGTTTTGGTGGTCGTGCTGTTATTTTGACTGGTGACCGGGTAGGTAGCATCGGTGTGATCCAGTGTGTAGAGATATCCTAAGCCTACGCCAGCGTAAAAATCAAGTTTATCTGTGGCCGGATAATGCCCGTTCATTCTTAGATATCCCCCTATAACGCTCCGGTTAATGGTGGTGTTGTAGGTCTGAGAACTGGTCGTTCCGTCGGTATATACATCAGAGGAAGCAGAATATTCAAGATTGAGTCCGATCCCAAAGTATTTATGCATTCCATGCTCATAACGTAGTATAGCGGTTCCATAATTATGGAGGGTGTGAACGGAGTAGAGTGGACTTACCGTTTCGGTTTGTGCAGTTAGTTTAGTGCCAGGGGGCAGACCAAAGCCTACAAAAATCAGATTAGTTCCATCTGCAAATGCCTGGGCGAATGAAACAGCAGGTGCTGATACAAGGATCAGTAAAAGCATGGCAATTCTAATCGTTTTCATTTTCAATCTGTTTTTTAGTTTAACAAGAAATAGTTTTGTTTTCTTATAAGACCGATCTGTCATAAATGCGGTCCTGATTCAACTGGAGGATTTCAGCCTATCCTTTGAAAGGATCCCCGGATGTATAATCTAAGCGAATGTATAAAAAAAAATGAAATTATCAAAACCAGCTTTCCAGGGCTGCAAATTCCTATTTTTGCAGGAATTATTTCCCATGAACAAGCATAAATCCGGTTTCGTTAATATAATAGGCTGCCCGAACGTGGGTAAAAGCACATTGATGAACGCCTTGGTCGGTGAAAAGATTTCCATCATCACCTCCAAGGCACAGACCACCCGGCATCGGATTATGGGTATTGTGAGTGGGGAGGATTTTCAGATCGTTTACTCGGATACTCCTGGTGTACTCAAGCCAAAGTATAAACTCCACGAGAGCATGATGAAATTCGTCGGCACGGCCCTGGTTGATGCGGATGTGATTTTGTTCATGACCGATATTTTTGAAGATCAGCCGATTGAAGAGAAGGTATTGGAAAGAATCAAGAACTCTAAAGTACCCGTCCTCCTCCTCATCAATAAAATAGACCTGATTAAAACAGAAGAGCAACTCAAGGAGATTGTTGAAAAGTGGGAGAAAGAGGTGCCGAATGCAGAAATCATCTCTCTCTCTGCCTTGCAGGAATTCAATACAGATAAGGTTTTCAAACGAATCCTGGAAATCCTCCCGGAAGGAGAACCCTTTTATCCGAAAGATGAGCTCACTGATAAACCAGAGACCTTCTTTGTTTCCGAGACGATCCGGGAAAAAATCCTTAGTAACTATCACCAGGAGATACCTTATTCTGTTGAAGTGATTGTGGAATCCTTTAAGGAAGATGAAAAAATTATCCGGATCAGGGCTGAGATATATGTCTCCCGTGAATCTCAAAAAGCCATCATCATAGGCCATCAGGGTGGAAGCATAAAGAAAGTAGGTATTCAGAGCCGTAAAGACCTCGAAGCCTTCTTTGGCAAACAGATTCATATCGAACTCTTCGTCAAAGTGGATGAAGACTGGAGAGATAATGCCAACAAGCTCAGGAGATATGGTTATGAGTAGGCTCCTTTTTGACTACCTTTGCAGCTGAAAATCAAATATGCCCAATCTAGTAGCCATAGTCGGACGTCCCAACGTCGGAAAATCCACCCTTTTTAACCGTCTTACAGAATCGCGTAAAGCTATCGTAGATGAGGTATCGGGTGTTACCCGCGATCGTCATTACGGGAAAGCCGACTGGAATGGCAAGGAATACACCATTATTGATACGGGTGGTTATATATCAGGTTCTGAAGATGAGTTTGAAGGGGAGATCCGTAAGCAGGTGAAGATTGCTATAAAGGAGGCCGATATCCTGCTCTTTGTGGTTGATGTAACCGAAGGAATCACAGCTCTGGATGAAGAAGTTGTCAGGATCTTGAGAAAAGCCAAGAAAAAAGTATTGATCGTTGCCAATAAAGTTGACAACAACGAACGGATTGCTCTGGCTGCCGAGTTCTATAAATTCGGAATGGGGGAGCCTTTCCCGATTTCTTCTGTTAGTGGTGCAGGTACTGGTGAGCTTCTGGATGCCCTGGCCGAACATCTTGAAAAGACGGATGATGTGGTGGAGGAGATCCATATTCCGAAACTAGCGATTGTCGGAAGACCGAATGTAGGTAAATCATCGTTCGTGAATGCACTTTTGGATGAAGAACGCAATATGGTTACTCCCATAGCCGGAACAACCCGTGATGCCTTACATTCCCCTTATAATCGCTTTGGTCATGAATTCATCCTCATCGACACAGCAGGCCTTCGTAAAAAAGCAAAGGTGAACGAAGACATCGAATTCTATTCGGTTATGCGTACCATTAAGGCACTTGAAGAATGTGATATATGCCTTCTTCTTATCGATGCCACACAAAGCTTCGATTCGCAGGACAAAAACATATTTCACCTGGCGGAAAAAAACCGCAAAGGGGTAATTGTACTGGTGAATAAATGGGACCTGGTTGAAAAGGAAACCCAGACTATGAAAGAATATGAAGAAAAACTCCGGGAGAAACTGGCCCCCTTCAGGGATGTACCGATCATTTTCATGTCAGCACTTACCAAGCAACGTGTTCTCAAAGCGCTCGAAGCTGCGAATGAAGTTTACGAAAACAAGATGAGGAGAATTCCTACCCGTAAACTGAATGATATCATGCTGCCGATCATTGAACTCAGCCCTCCTCCCAACTCAAAAGGAAAGGCCGTAGTCATCAAATTTATTTCCCAGCTTCCTACCAAGAATCCTAATTTTGCTTTTTGGTGCAACTTGCCTCAGTATATTGGGGAGTCTTATAAACGATTTATTGAAAATAAGCTGAGAGAACATTTTAACTTTAAAGGAGTTCCTATTGAGCTGATCTTTAAAGCGAAGAATTAGAGAAGATTTCTGGACCCCAACAAAAAACCCTGCTCCGATGGAACAGGGTTTTTTAATGCAGAAAATTAAAAGATTATGCTTCGATGGCTTCTTCTTTTCCAACGATATGAAACTCCTTGCGGAAGGTGTCTACCATATCCAGCTTTTCCCAGCCAAAAGTATCGTATTTCTTTCCGTTCACTTCAATCGTTCCAGGTTTACGACCCATATGTCCGTATGCAGCTGTCTCACTGTAAATAGGGTTCTTCAGGCCAAAACGTTTAACGATGGCGCTTGGGCGCATGTCAACAAGTTTAGCTACACGCGCTGCGATCTCACCGTCAGAAAGTTTTTTTCCTTCGGCGTTACGTGCTCTGCAGGTTCCGTTGGTAGTGACATAAAGTCCAACAGGCTGAGCAACTCCGATTGCATAAGCAACCTGTACCAGGCACTCATCAGCAACTCCGGCAGCTACCAGATTCTTGGCAATNNCGCCGTAGGTATCCACGATGATCTTTCTTCCGGTAAGGCCAGTGTCTCCGTGGGGTCCTCCGATAACGAATTTACCGGTTGGGTTAACATGGTATTTAATATCCTCTCCGAAAAGCTTGCGAACACGCAATGGGAGGAGTTTCTTTACCCTAGGAAGAAGAATATGGATCACATCTTCCCGGATTTTGTCCTGCATGGCTTTTTCAGTGTCAAAATCATCATGCTGGGTAGAGAGAACGATGGTCTCCACTTTTTCTGGTTTGCCTTTATCGCTATATTGAATAGTTACCTGTGATTTTGCATCCGGGC
>PLYR01000062.1 GCA_003153435.1 Bacteroidota bacterium | reverse complement strand
AGCAGCAGGTTTATCCCAAAGAGTTTGATAGGCAAACTCAGAAACATGGGATAGAACGGTGCGTTGAAATTGTAATAATAATGGAAGAAGGCTTTGCTGTACTCCCATCCTGCCTGTATATAGGTAGAATCATCTCCACCTTCACTGATTCTAGCATTGAAGAGGATCAGGGAGACAAAAACGGAAATAATACCGAAGCCAACGAAAACACCCTTGTCGTTCCTTTCAAACCAGTTTTCCAGCTGCTCAAAGACGGATAAAGGAGCAGCTTTCAGGCTGGCCTTAACCGATTTCTTTTCCTCCTTTTTAGCTTTTGCCATAAAATTTCTGAATGGCAAAATTAGCATTTCCAGGGAAACCGGAAAAAGCAGGCGAAGCCCCCCTATTATTCCAGCTTCCTGCCCTCTCCTTATTTGACTCCAAATAATTTGCCCAGCTACCGATTTTTAGGTAATTTTGTATGTGATTTAGATTTATTCTAAATAAGAATAAGGAAATAACATTCTGAACTTCAAACAGATATAACAATGATAACAGTATCAGATAACGCTAAACAGAGGGCGCTTGACCTCATCCGGGATGAGCACAAACCAGAGGATTCATTTATACGTGTGGGTGTGGAAGGAGGAGGTTGCTCCGGTCTTTCCTATAAGCTTGAATTCGACAATATAATCAAGACCGGTGACCAGGTCTTTGAAGATAAAGGCATCAAAATAGTAGTGGACAAAAAAAGCTTTCTTTATCTGGTTGGTACCGAGCTGGATTATTCCGGTGGGCTGAATGGAAAAGGATTTGTATTCATCAATCCGAATGCTTCCAGAACATGCGGTTGCGGAGAGAGTTTTTCAGTATAAAGACTAGTAACTATTTAGACACTACCGATCGATGGCAAAAGAGAATCAATTATTAGAAGAGATTACAGGCAGTGAATACAAATACGGCTTCAGTTCTGATATTGAGACAGAAACAGCTCCCAAAGGGTTGAATGAAGATACCGTTCGGTTTATCTCAGCTAAAAAGAATGAACCAGAGTGGATGCTCGCTTCGCGTCTTAAAGCATTCCGTTACTGGCTTACACTCGAAGAACCCCGTCATTGGGCACATATTCAATACCCTGTAATAGATTTTCAGGATATCATTTATTATGCAGCACCGAAGAGACCTAAGGAACTGAAGAGCCTCGATGAAGTTGATCCGGAACTCCTCCGCACATTCGAAAAACTGGGTATTTCTCTGGAAGAACAAAAAAGATTAAGCGGGGTACAAAGTACAATTGCCATTGATGCAGTGATCGACAGTGTCTCCGTTAAGACCACCTTTAAAGAAACCCTTGCTGAAAAAGGAATAATATTCTGTTCGTTCAGCGAAGCAGTACAGGAGCATCCCGAACTTGTTAAGCAATACATGGGTTCTGTTGTGCCCTATACGGATAACTATTATGCAGCATTAAATGCGGCTGTGTTCAGTGACGGATCTTTTTGTTACATACCTAAAGGCGTGCGCTGCCCGATGGAACTCAGCACCTATTTCAGGATTAATACTTCCGGCACCGGGCAATTTGAACGAACCCTGATCATTGCTGATGAAGGTGCTTATGTTAGCTACCTCGAAGGATGTACCGCTCCGATGCGCGATGAAAATCAGCTGCATGCTGCAGTGGTTGAGATTATAGCCCACAAGAACGGAGAAGTGAAATACAGTACAGTACAGAACTGGTATCCGGGCGACAAGCAAGGCAAAGGAGGGATCTATAACTTTGTGACCAAGCGAGGAATCTGCCTGGGCGATAATTCAAAGATCTCCTGGACTCAGGTCGAAACAGGCTCTGCCATCACCTGGAAATACCCTTCAGTCATTCTGAAAGGAAATAATTCTGTCGGAGAATTCTATTCCGTTGCCGTAACCAATAATTACCAGCAGGCAGATACCGGAACCAAGATGACGCATCTGGGAAAAAATACCCGGAGCACCATTGTTTCCAAAGGCATTTCGGCAGGGTTCAGCAATAACAGTTACAGGGGATTGGTACGTATTGCAAAAGGAGCTACCGGGGCGAGGAATCACAGTCAGTGCGACTCCTTATTGATGGGCGACAAATGTGGGGCACATACCTTCCCTTATATAGAGATAAAAGATAAATCGGCTATTGTAGAACACGAAGCCACCACTTCCAAAATCGGAGAGGATCAGATTTTCTATTGCAACCAACGTGGAATCCCCACAGAAAAAGCAGTGGCCCTGATCGTCAACGGGTATTGCAAAGAAGTATTGAATCAGCTGCCTATGGAATTTGCAGTGGAAGCTCAGAAATTATTAACGGTCAGCCTCGAAGGCTCGGTAGGATAAAACAAACCAGTAACAGGAACAATGCATATGTTATCTATCAAAAATTTACGAGCAGGTATTGCCGACAAGGAAATCCTCAAAGGTTTTAATCTGGAGGTTAAGCCTGGAGAAGTTCATGCCATAATGGGCCCCAATGGATCCGGGAAAAGCACCTTAGCCAATGTCCTTGCCGGAAGAAGTGATTATTCGGTAACCGACGGAGAAGTGAAATTCAATGGAAAAGATTTGCTGGAGCTGTCGCCCGAAGACCGTGCCAGAGAAGGTCTGTTTCTTGCTTTCCAATACCCGGTGGAAATTCCGGGAGTAAGCAATATCAATTTTCTGAAAACAGCACTTGCAGAGATTCGTCAATACCGGGGTCTTGCACCTATGGAAGCAAAAGATTTCCTTAAACTGATCAAAGAAAAACAGGCCCTCGTTGAATTACAGGGCACGCTTGCCAATCGCAGTGTGAATGAAGGATTCTCAGGAGGTGAGAAAAAACGAAATGAGATTTTCCAGATGGCCGTGCTGGAGCCAACACTTTCCATACTCGACGAGACCGATAGCGGTCTGGACATTGATGCTCTGCGGATTGTGGCAAACGGAGTGAACAAGCTTCGTTCCAAAGACCGCTCTTTTGTAGTTATTACACATTACCAGCGATTGCTGGATTATATCGTTCCTGATTTTGTGCATGTGATGTTTGATGGTAAAATCGTAAAGTCAGGAACAAAAGAACTTGCACTGGAACTTGAAGAAAAAGGATACGACTGGATCCGCAAAGAACAAGGAGAAAAGATCGAAGCCTGAGTATCCTGATGAACTAATAAGATTATGAGCACCATTGCTGAAAAAATAAACACCGGGGAAAAGCTTCTCCCATCGCTTGAAAAGGAACAGGATTTGCTGTCCGGTAGTGAAGCCATCAGAGTCATCCGCAGGAAAGGGGTGGATAGTTTTTCGAAACAAGGCCTTCCTGCCCGTAAAAGCGAAGAGTATAAGTATTCTCCCGTGTCGTTGCTGTTTAAGCCTGAATTGGCCTTGCGTGCTCCGATACAAAGTCCAGTCCTCAAGACCAGGGATATCGATTCTTACCGCATCCCCCAACTGGATGCCTATCAGATTACACTTGTTAATGGCTTCTTCAGTCCGGAACTCTCTGCTCTTCAGCTCGAAGACGGAATGATAAGCGTCAGCAGCCTGAGTACTATTCCTGCTCCTCTAGTTCCGCTGTTCACCAAACATTTCGGAAACTATGCAAGCATCCATGCAGACCCGTTTACCGCACTGAACACTGCCGTGTTCGCGGATGTGCTTTTCATCAGTATCCCTGAAAAAAAACTACTCGACAAACCGATTCAGATTCTGAATATTATTCATGCAGATAGCCCTGTATTGATCTCCCCGCGTATTTTGATTCATGTGGGCAAAGGAGCATCCGTTCAGATTATTGAAAACTATATTTACACCGGCAAATCCAGTCAGGTGGTGAGCAATGCCTTAACTGAAATAGTGGTGGAGGAAGGCTCCAGGGCGCTCTTCTATAAAATTCAGGATCATTGTACAGATCTAAATCTAATCAGCACCACACAGGTGCTTCAGAAAACCGGCTCACATTTCGATACACATACGGTTACACTGAGTGGAAAATGGATCAGGAACAACCTCAACATTGTTCCCGATGGAGAACATTGCGAAACACATCTCAACGGCCTGTTCATCCTGAACGGAGCTCAGCATACAGATAACCATACGCTTGTGGATCATCGCAAACCGAACTGTGAAAGCAACCAGCTCTATCGGGGAATACTGGATGACAAATCGACTGGTGTTTTCAACGGGAAAATTTATGTACGCCCCGATGCTCAAAAGACCAATGCTTACCAAAGCTCGAAAAACATGCTCTTAAGTGATGAGGCCTCCATGAATACCAAACCTCAGCTTGAAATTTATGCAGATGATGTAAAATGTTCGCATGGCTCTTCAACCGGACAGATTGATGAGGATGCTTTGTTTTACCTCCGCGCCAGAGGCCTGAGCATTGACAGCGCCAGAGCATTGCTCATGCTGGCTTTTGCACGCGATGTAGTGAATACCATCCGTATTGATGCCTTACGCACCGAAGTTGAAAGACTCATAGAAAAACGACTTACAAAATAAATGCAAACGGTCTCCAAACCAATCACGCCTGCAGTACTGGAAAATATCCGGAAGGATTTTCCCATACTCTCCAGGAAGATTCATGCCGGAAAGAATGGTTCCGGAGGAAAAGATTTGGTTTATCTGGATAATGGAGCAACCTCTCAGAAGCCACAAGTGGTCATTGATGTACTCGAGCATTATTACAAGTTTCAAAATAGTAATATTCACCGGGGCATTCATGCCCTGAGCCAGGAAATCACTACGGAATATGAGCTGGCCCGGAAGACTGTTCAGAAACATCTGAATGCGGCTCATGATTATGAAATCATTTTTACGAAAGGAACTACCGATTCAATTTGCCTGGTGGCAAACTCTTTCGGGAAAAAATATATAAAACAGGGTGATGAGATTCTGGTGACCGGTATGGAGCATCACAGCAATATCCTTCCCTGGCAGTTATTCTGTGAAGAGCATGGAGCGGTATTAAAAGTTGTTCCTGTCAATAATCAGGGAGAGCTTGACCTGGAAGCATGTGACCGGTTGCTGAACAAGCAGACAAAGATTTTTGCACTCACTCATGTATCCAATACGCTGGGCACTATTAACCCGGTGAAAGAGATTATCCGGATGGCACATGCAAAGGATATTCCTGTGCTGCTAGACGGGGCACAAGCGGTACCCCATGGTAAAGTGGATGTGCAGGATCTGGATGCAGACTTTTATTGTTTCAGTGCACATAAAACATTCGGCCCCACCGGAGTTGGAATCTTGTATGGTAAAGAAAAGTGGTTAAGTGTGATGCCACCTTATCAGGTTGGAGGCGGGACTATCAAAACTGTTTCATTTCAAAAAACAATTTATGCCGATCTCCCCCTTCGTTTTGAAGCAGGCACCCCGCATATTGAAGGTGGCCTTGGAATGGCTGCTGCACTTGATTATATAAATAAAATAGGGCTCGATCAGATTGCAGCCTATGAACACGACCTGCTCGAATACGCTACCGACAAGCTCTCTGTGATACCAGGACTTCGTATTATCGGCACTGCCAAAGAGAAAGCCGCTGTATTATCTTTTGTGGTGGACGGCACCCATCCAATGGATATCGGCACGTTGCTCGATCAGCAAGGAATTGCGGTAAGGACAGGTCATCATTGCACCCAACCGCTCATGGCACAATTCGGCATTCCGGGAACCGTCCGTGCATCTTTCGCTTTCTATAATACCATGGAAGAAGTGGACAAACTGGAAGCCGCCATGCACAAAGCTGTAAAAATGCTTTTATGAGTATTGAAGAAATAGAAACGGAAGTAAAAGAAGAGTTTGCTTTGTTCGGAGATGACTGGGAAGGAAAATACGAGCATCTTATTGATCTTGGAAAATCACTCCCGAAAATCGACCCTCAATTTAAAACGGACGACCGCCTCATCCGGGGATGTCAGAGTAAAGTATGGCTTCACTCCAGGCTTGAAAACGGGAAAGTGCTTTTTACGGCTGATAGTGATGCCATTATTACCAAAGGAATTGTTGGATTAATGATTCGTGTACTCTCCGGGCATCGTCCTGAAGAAATAATAAATGCACCGCTCGAATTCATTGATCAGATTGGACTGAAAGAACACCTCAGTCCGACCAGAGCCAATGGCTTGGTAAGTATGATTAAACAGATGAAACTGGATGCATTGGCATTCCAATTAAAAGTATAAAGAAGATGCCCCCCATTATCACTACACAGAATACGGAGCTTACCCAACTCGTCATCGACATGATCAAGACCTGTTATGACCCTGAAATTCCTGTGGATATCTGGGAGCTGGGACTGATCTACGAAATAACACTCGACCCCGAAAATAACCTGACGGTGGTGATGACTCTGACTTCACCCTCTTGTCCGGTTGCGGAAACACTTCCTCCCGAAGTGGAACAAAAGCTTCGGGATATTGCAGGCATTAAGTCTGCCAAGATCAACCTTACGTTCGAACCACCCTGGGATAAAGAAATGATGAGTGAAGTGGCCCAGCTCGAGTTAGGATTTATGTAAATATAAAATCTTTATACAGAGCCAGAATGTCAGATGAAATCATCAATAAAGTAGCGCAGAGCGGATTGGTTGAATTCAATCTGGAGGAGTATTATCCCAAGGGCGAAAGAGTTGTTTTGGATATAAAAACTCATCTCTTCCAGGAACTCCTGCTTCGTGAAAAAGACTTCCGTGAATTTATCAAACAGGAAGACTGGAGTAAATATTCGGGCAAGTTCGTAGCGATCACCTGCACCTCCGACGCTATTGTCCCGACTTGGGCCTATATGTTGCTTTCAGCAGCACTCACCCCTTTTGCCAGGAAATTCGTTTTCGGAAATTTAGAAACTCTGGAAACTGTATTGTTTGCGGAAGCTCTTTCTAAAATCGATGCAGAAAAATTCAGAGATGTCCGTTTGGTTATCAAAGGTTGCGGGGATATTCCAGTACCTGTTTCGGCTTATGTGGAAATCATGCGGATACTTAGACCTGTTGCGAAGAGCATTATGTATGGGGAACCCTGCTCGACTGTTCCGCTCTACAAGAAAGAGAAAGAGAAACAGAAAGAGTGAACGTCTCTGTTTTCCTGTTTCTGTTTCTCTTTCTCCGCTCTATCTTTTTAGTAGGCCCGCACGTTTTTCCCCTCCATATAATTAATAAACGACCGGTTCACCACTTTGTTCCCTCCCGGAGTAGGATAGTTTCCGGTGAAGTACCAATCACCCAGATTATCAGGGCAGGCATTATGCAATCCCTCGATACTTTGATAGATCACCTGTACTTCGGCATGAATAGTGTCCGGCCGAAGGAGCTCGGCAATTCTGGTGGAGATCTGTTCAGCAGTAAAAGGTTTATAAATTTCTTTCACCACATTCCTGATTTCATTCCGTGGTAATTCTTCCATGGCTTTGGCTTTCTCATAGATCTCTTCCAGCAGGTCTTCCTGAAAATTATCTTTCAGAAGACTCACTGCGGCCTGGAATGCAATGAAGTCTCCCAGTTTAGCCATGTCAATACCATAGCAATCGGGATATCGGATCTGGGGAGCAGAAGAAACGACGACAATTTTTTTAGGTCCGAGCCTGTCGAGTATTTTCAGAATACTTTGTTTCAGGGTCGTTCCTCTTACGATGGAATCATCGAGTATCACCAGGCTATCAATACCTTTATTGACGACTCCATAAGCGGTATCATACACATGGGCCACCATCTCATCCCTGCTGCTGTCGTTGGTAATGAAGGTACGAAGCTTTGCATCTTTGATAGCAATCTTTTCAATACGCGGGTGCTGAAACAGAATCTCACTCAGACGGGGTTCAGTCACATTGTTTCCCATCTTCATAATCTCATGACGTTTGACCACGTTCATATAGTGATGAAGGGAATCGACAAGTCCTCCGAATGCAACTTCCGCAGTGTTTGGTATGTAGGAGAACACGGTATTCTTCAGGTCATAATCAACTGATTTCAAAACGGAAGAGCATAACTGGCTTCCGAGGTTTTTACGTTCCTGATAGATATCGGCATCGCTTCCTCTGGAGAAATAGATTCTTTCGAAAGAGCAGGATCGCCTTTCTCCTGGGGTGTTGATCTGGTGTATGTTCACTTCCCCGTTCTTTCTGATCAGCAATGCGTTTCCGGGAGGTATTTCTTTAATCTGATCTATGGGTACGTTGAAAGCCGTTTGAATGACCGGGCGTTCAGATGTGACTACGACTACCTCCTCATCTTTATAATAAAATGCCGGACGGATCCCATTCGGATCGCGGAGCACGAATGCATCACCATGCCCGAAAAGGCCGGCCATGGTATATCCTCCGTCCCAGTATTTACTGGCATCTTTCAGGATGCGTGGGATATCCAGATTCTCCGCTATTTTGGAAGATATT
The DNA here is from genome assembly GCA_003153435.1 of Bacteroidota bacterium. GTDB lineage: Bacteria > Bacteroidota > Bacteroidia > Palsa-965 > Palsa-965 > Palsa-965. The sequence continues at coordinate 7,538 of PLYR01000062.1, read as the reverse complement.
TCTGCGTTAGAGAAATCCTTGCTCTTGAAATGTCTGAATAAGCGTTCATTTTCCTCATCCAGAAAATGACCGATCTTTTCCATTACGGTAATGGTATCTGTTTTTTCCTTGGGATGCTGGCCGAGCTCCACGAGGTGGGCAAACAACTCATCTACATTGGTCAGGTTAAAATTTCCGGCCACAACCAGATTGCGGGTCATCCAGTTATTCTGTCGAAGAAAAGGATGGCAATTCTCAATGCTATTCACTCCATGCGTGCCGTAACGCAGGTGTCCGAGAAACAGTTCTCCTGAAAAGGCCACATGTTTTTTCAGCCATTCGGGATCCTTCATCTTTTCAGGCTTGCGTTGCCTTACTTCTTCAAAACGGGAGTGGATCTTTCCGAATATTTCCTTGATGGCATTGCTTCCATTGGCCCGGGAACGGCTTATATAACGGCTTCCAGGCTCCACATCAAATTTGATATTCGCCACCCCTGCCCCATCCTGCCCACGGTTATGCTGCTTCTCCATACAGAGATACAGTTTGTTAAGGCCATAGAGACTGGTTCCGTATTTTTCCTGGTAATATGGAAGAGGCTTGAGAAGACGGATTAATGCGATGCCACACTCATGTTTTATCTCTTCGCTCATAGTAGGTGTGTCTGTGTGCTTTCCAAAGGAAGATCAAATTTACGATAAATCTGTGATTTCCCCCGGAAAACAGATACTTTTGCAAGTATGAATTACCGCTTACGACTGTTTTATTCCTTTGTGTTTACTGCCTGCATCTTCCTGTGGATCAGTAGTCCTTTGAATGCCCAGACTACCCTGGAAGTGACCATCACCGGTTTTACCAATGTCACCTGCCACGGGCTTGCCAATGGAACTGCTTCCGCTTCAGTATCCAATAACGCCGGACCGGTTACTTTTTCATGGGGTCCGAATGTGGCCATTTATTCTGCCACCGCAACAGGGCTTGACTCTGGAAATTATTATGTTATTGCCCGGGATACGATTAACAGTGATACTGCCTTTGTTTATATAAACCAGCCTCGCCGGCTTTCTGTTATGCTCTCCCGCTCCCGCCTTCACTGCCCCGGCGATTCCAATGGGACGGCCAGTGTCACAGTCAGCGGGGGGACCGTACCTTACACCTATGCATGGGGTACTTATCCGGTCCAATCGACCCCTTCTATTAATGGATTGAAGGCCGGTAACTACTCCCTGACCGTAAGTGATTCCAATGCCTGTTCCAAAGATACTTCTGTGCTGATTATCCAGCCCGGAGGGTATATTACTGTTTCAGATGTAGGTTGCAACAAAAAACTGACCACTCACGATTCTCTCAGTCATGGTCCTTATTCCTGGTCCTGGAGTACCAGTCCTTCTCAAACTACTTCTTCCATTGTGGTCAATACATCCGGAACCTATACCGTTATTGTGACTGACACGAGTACCTGCTTCCATACCGATACTATTTCCGTAATCGTACCGATCCCTCCTCCGGTTCCGGTCATTACACTGGTAGGAGCAAGTCTGGTCTGTAATGTCGCACCTCCCTGCCAATGGATGCTGCTGGGTGTTCCTATCGCCGGAGTTACGGATTCTCTTTTTCATCCTTCCGTAAACGGAGTGTATACCGTTTATGCAGGAACACCTCCGTGTATTAGTGTTTCAGCACCCTATACGCTTACCTCTGCCGGGATTGAAAATTATGCGGAAGAATTAAATTATTTTTCTTTTTCACCCAATCCTTCATCAGGAGATCTCTTTGTTTCAGTTACTTCCGGTATCCCTGCAAAGGGATCTGTTATCAGGATCCATGATGTCTGTGGCCGTGAACTGATGAAAGAATTGTTCTTGCCAATGCCTGATCAGACTCTCCATCTGAACCTTGGCAATTTCCCGGATGGGATCTATTTCCTGTCTGTGAATGATGCTGATGGAAACTTCCACGGTTGCCGGAAAGTGGTTATTCGTCACTGATCCTTCTGAGAAAAAACCTCTGCTGTTAAGCGTTAAGACTGTTCCTTTAAGGACTGGTATCTTTCATTTAGATACTACAATCATCACCAGAAGGATGAACACGATCCTTTTAAGGATGATTTGCATTGCAACTGAAAATAATTTTCTTCTTAAAGAGAGGATATGAATCCTTAAAGAGAAGCCTTCTCTTCATCTAAAGATCTTTTTCATCTCTAAAAGGAAGATACTACTCTTCAGAGAGACTGTTATTGTTCATTTAAAGGTGATTCATTTATTACGGAATAAGAAAAGCACCCTTAAATGGAGGATGCTTTTCTTTAAAGGAACAGATCTTATCTCTAGAAGGAAAGATAACTGCGATCAGTGTTGCACAACGATCCTTACGGTCTTGCTTGATTTTCCTGATTCAAGGCGACAGAAATATAATCCTGAAGACAGGTTTGCAACATTTAAATCAATCATCTGCATTCCCTCAGTGAGGTGGATTTGCCGGGAGACGATTACATTTTCACCGAGAAGATTCAGGATGCTCAGGTTAAGATCTGTTTCACGATTAGATACTACAGGTAGTGAAACCTGATCAGAAGCCGGGTTCGGGAAAGGGTTCAGAACCTGCATACCCGCTAGTTCTATTTCTTGAATACCTACATTCAGATACTGACCGTTGCATTTCACAACTCCATTTTTGTTAGCCGGATCAGAGACCCAGGCGAAGAAAGGCTGCTGAACAGCAGGGGATGGAGCGTATAATTTAGGATTGATAATCACCTGAGGCCATGGAGCAACAAGATTAGAGGTGGTTACATTGTATTGCCCGCTTACCACGCTAAAACCAAAGGGAGCTGGGGCAGCCATTGGAAGCGTTTCATAAATCAGGCTTTGTGCGGTAGAGTCAAAATAAGTCAGCAGGAACTGCTTGTTGAAAGGATCGAAACTCAGATCAGGTTGCATTTCCTTATGCACCGACCCTGCAATGCCGTATTGGTTCCAGTATTCCGTTGTATCTGCTCTTTTGTTAATGAATCCATAAAGATCCAATGAATCCGGATTTCCACCTTTGGCCCATTCAAAGGCAACAAGGGTGGTTGCATTTGTACTGTCGTTATCGAGGATTGAAGACTGACTGGCAATCGTAGGGTTACGTATTCCATCTCTGAATGCTACGTTCATCGAATCGATATAAACAGGCTTTGTCCATGCGGAGTCCGTTCTCAGAGCCGTGCGGGAAGCAAGGACATGGCCGAATTTACTGGTGGTCGTATCCAGCGACTCCCAAACCGCGTGAAAAGTTCCACGTACAGAAGTGGCACTGTATGAATAGGAAAGTCCCAGTCCACGTAAATGTTTAGCAGTAGAAATCAATCTTGGTGCCCGGAAAAAATTTCCTCCCTTAGATACACTTCCATGAACGTTTACAGAATCCAGCTTTTTCTCAGTAGTAGCAAAAAACAAGGAATCCATCATTGGTCCGTGATGGTTATAAAGTAAACCCATGCTATAAACAGAATCGCGTGCTACGGGGTTTCTGAAATCGGAAGCCAGAGCCAGATTAAAAACCTGGTTGGAATCAAGTTGCTTGAAGAAAACCGGTACAGAAGGGTAAGCGATGTGATATGGATTGAAACGCAGCACTTCCACTTCAAATTTTTTGGTGATCAGATCCTTGCGAGACATCGCTACAAACACGTTGGAATGAGCGCTATCCAGTCCTTCTGCAACAATATCACAGGCATTGTAGAAAGAGTGGTCATAATAAGGATAGTTATTGAAAGGCATCCAGGTAACCCCTCCGTCTTTGGAATATCTCACTACTACCCCCCCTTTATGGGAGACCGAATCATTCACAATATAGGCTGCGTAAACCCATCCGTTGTATCCGGCAGCAATTCTTACGTGCCGTTGGTTAGCCATGGTATTGACTTCAACCGTGACATCTGTATTCCAGAACTGAGTTGTAGGAGTGACCATTCCAGATTGAGCTCTGGCTTCCTGAATACTCAGGCAGAAGGTAAATGACAAGCAAGCAAAGAGAGTAAGAATTTTTTTCATCGTTATGGGCTATTTAGGTTGTTGTTTCCCGTGAAAGGGGATTCAGCACGAGGGTCCTAAAGTAAATAATTTATTCGAAACCTGGAATCCGCCCTTCGTTTTTCACCGCTTTTCAGTCGTTTATGCTAATAACTTGCATAAGGTTGTCTGATTCTGCTTTGGAAGGAAGGATTGAAAAGCAATACCTTCGTTTCGGAACCTATGAGTACACCTTTACATATTTTAAAAAAGTACTTTGGCTATGACAGCTTCCGCCCCATGCAGGAAGAAATCATACTTAATGTACTGGATAAGAGCGACATACTAGTCCTTATGCCCACCGGGGGTGGAAAGTCGGTATGTTTTCAGATTCCGGCACTTGTCTCAGAAGGAACCTGTGTAGTGGTCTCCCCTCTGATCGCACTCATGAAAGACCAGGTTGAAGGTCTCAGGGCCAACGGCGTTTCGGCAGCGTTTCTGAACAGCAGCATTTCGGCAGAAGAGGAACGGAAAGTCGAAAAGGATTGTACCGATGGAAAATTGAAGCTACTCTATATGAGTCCGGAGAAAGCGATCCAGCTGAGTGACAGTTTTCTCCGTTCCTTTCCGATATCTTCTTTTGCCATTGACGAGGCTCATTGCATATCTCAATGGGGACATGATTTCAGACCTGAATATACCCGGCTGAAAACCCTTCGGATGCAGTTTCCGGAAACACCCTTTATTGCACTTACGGCTACTGCGGATAAAACAACCCGAAAGGATATTATCTCCCAACTGGGTTTGATCGATCCACTGATTTTTGTTTCTTCCTTCGATCGTCCAAACCTGTCTCTTAAAGTTCACAGCGGAAGAAAGGAAAAAGATAAGCTACAGGAGATTGAGGATTTTCTGAGTTCAAGAAAAAACGAATCCGGCATCATCTATTGTCTGAGTCGTAAAGGTACCGAAGACCTTGCCGCGAAACTGAAGGCAAAAGGGTTTCACACTTCCTTTTATCATGCCGGAATGAGCAGTGAAGAGCGATCCAATGCACAGGAAGCATTCATCAATGATGAAGTACCCATCATCTGCGCTACTGTTGCTTTTGGGATGGGGATTGACAAGTCCAATGTACGATGGGTGATCCATAATAATCTACCGCGGAATTTGGAAGGGTACTATCAGGAAATCGGAAGAGCCGGGCGTGATGGCCTTCCCAGTGATACATTGCTTTACTACAACCTGAAAGATATCATCCTTCTTACAAAATTTGCGAAAGAGAGTGGTCAGTCGGAATTGAGTATGGAGAAGCTCCGGAGGATCCAGCAATATGCGGAAGCACGCGTTTGCAGAAGAAAGATCCTGCTGAGCTACTTCGGAGAAACATGCCTGACCGACTGCGGGAACTGCGATGTTTGTAAAAATCCTCCTCACACGACCGATGGGACCATACTTGCCCAAAAAGCTCTTTCAGCGCTGGCACGTCTGGGTGAAAAAGTAGGTACCACCATGCTCATTCATGTACTCAGAGGCTCTCAGAACGGGGAGCTGCTGGAGCTCGGATATCAGCATATCAAAACGTACGGTGCTGGTAAGGACCTGAGTTATGATTCCTGGACACATTATATGCTCCAGTTCCTGCAGCTGGGACTGATCGAGATTGCCTACGATGAAAATTTCACACTCCGGATAACAGAATATGGAAAGCTCGTCCTGAAAGGGCATGAAAAAATACAGCTTGTGAACATACCGGCGCCTGAGGAAACGAAACAGAAAAAGAAAAAGGTTACTTCCGAACCAGGTACGGTATCGAAATCTTTATTTGAAGACTTGCGTAAACTCCGTAAGTTAATTGCAGAAAGTGCCAGCCTCCCTCCTTATGTTATCTTTCATGATAAATCACTTAGGGAGATGTGCGCATTGCTGCCCCGGAACAGGACTCAGATGCTGAAAATTCCCGGAGTGTCGGAGAGTAAATTTGAAAAGTATGGTACTGAATTTCTTTCCGTCATTATTGATTTTGCCGGTGCAGTGACAGAAGAGGAAGCAGCAGCAGAACCGATGGAAGTGCAAAAACCGGCCAAAAGAATAAAAAACCCGGTGGAAGCAGATTCGTTTTTTACACAACCCCTGTTCAATAATATGGATCAGAAAACCAGGGAATTATTATCCGCTAAGGCAGGTGCGCTTCCTATTCTCCGGATGAGTGAAGAGATCACGAATGATTATATCCACGAACAACGCAAAGTATATCCCAGAGCGTATGAACCCTGGGAACAGGAAGAAGTATTGCTTTTTGAACAGGCCGTGAAACTCACAAACGATCTGGATCTGCTCTCCGCTATTTTTCAGCGCAATGCAGGATCGCTCAAAACTTTTTACAAGCGGATGAGTAAAAGTTTACAGCCCTTATCCGATGAATAAGATGCCGAAATTCCTATTCTTTTGTTTCCTGGTTCTAGTTACCTTAACCGCTGCCTCACCCGGCAGGGACACCATTGAATGGAAAAAAATGAAGACCATATCGGATGTTCAAACGGCTCTGGATGCACGAATCCCACAAAAGGCCTCTCTCCCGGAGGTGTATGCCAGACTGGAGCAGGAGAAACCTGCTTATCTTCATATCCTTGCTGATTCCTGCATCGATTTCACTTCCCCGGAATCCAGAGCTCGCTTTCTCATCGCCCGTAAATGGTTGATCCGCTTTCACTTTCAGGACAAAAGACTTTCTTATTACACCGTAGGTGAAGCACTGACAGGGCCCTGATTTTATCATTTCTCCGTCCAAACTGCTACCTTTACTTTTATGACCACCTCCTCCGGCAAAAAAAATCGGCCCCTCCTTGGATTTTATGTGCTGGTCATCTATGTCGTCATTCAGTTTTCCTGGTGGTCTTATCTCCTCTTTTCTCTGAACAATGAAATTTACCATCTCAAGACGGAGCTGAACATTATCAAGGCATCGAGCCTGCAGGAGGCGACCACCCTGGGCAATGAGCTCCAGACAAAATTGCATGCCAGGTGGGGGATGATTATAGGTGAAGGCACTGTATTCTTTGTATTACTCTTATCCGGCATTTTCATTACCCGCTCGTCCTTCCGGAAAGAAAACAAGCTGAATCGTCAGCAGAAAAATTTCATTCTGAGCATCACCCATGAACTTCGTTCTCCCCTTGCATCCGCAAGGCTTCAAATGGAAACAATTGCACTGCGTGATCTGAGTAGAGAAAAGCAGCAGGACCTCGTCCGGAGCGCCATGAACGATATTGATAGGTTAAATGTGCTGGTAGAGAATATTCTCCTTTCTGCACGCATTGAAGAGAGCAATTTCAAAATCTGCCTGGAAAGGACCGACCTCAGCGCTTTTGTAATTCAGACGATTGACAAAGCCCGGTTTGAACAACGGGATAATCGTAAAATAGAGTTAGACCTGCAACCTAATATTCAGGCTTCCATCGATCGCTTCAGCTTTCCTTCCATTCTCCTCAACCTATATGAGAATGCAGTGAAATATTCTGCTCCTGGAACTGCTATCAAAATCAGCCTGCATAAGAAAGGGAC
>PLYR01000145.1:114442-116079 GCA_003153435.1 Bacteroidota bacterium | reverse complement strand
ATCTCGAAAGATCCGGCTTAGTAGCGGGGACCGGACTCGAACCGATGACCTTTGGGTTATGAGCCCAACGAGCTACCAACTGCTCCACCCCGCAATATATCTTGGTAAGTGTTCTTTCTTTTTTTTAACGCGTTGCAAATATAGCTAATAAGTAGCTTCATAGCCCCATTAATCTTATTAACAAGTTTTGGCCTTGGAAGTAGCTATAAAACAAAGAGTTGTAAACACCCCGATCTCGTGAATTTAGGTCATCGGCTGTGTGCTAACAAATCCATGCCGGATGGCAGTATGGACTGATCTAGAAAGCAATCGAGACCAATAGCTGATGGAACAGTTAAAACTATTGCAAGAAAAGGCACGGATACACACAGCATCATAGCCATGAGTAGTGTCCTTATCACTATCTGAATTTATTATTTCCGAACTTGAATAAGCTATATAATAAACTATATTAGCCGATCTAACAACAGCCCATTTGTGTAAATAATCTACAAATAAAAATTAGACTTTATGAATAGAATTCACCTCCTTCTTCAAATGTTTCTAATATCATTTAGTTCATTTTCGCAGGAAACGGCACCCCGGAGCGCTAAAAAAACGAAGACCGTGAGTTTTTACTTTGGATTGGCATCGTCAAAAATCGTTAATGACAACTGGACAAATGACAAAAGCAACGAAATTCATAACCCGATGGGCATTAATGCAGGTGTTTCCTATACAAAGTATTTCACAAACTGGCTGGGAATCACACTTGGACTTGAATACGCTACTTATAACACAAACTATCGCTGCGCTCAGTACAATAAGGGAACCAATCTGCAAACTGATGGGTTAGGACAACAATATTATACAATTACACAGGCCGACTATTCTTATAACCGAAGTATTGGGAATATAGAGATCCCTATTTGTCTGAGGTTGGAGTCGCCAGTTTCAAACAAAACAAGCTTTTTCGGAGATATAGGCTTTAAGATTTGCTCTGCGGTTTCTTCAAATCTCGTCGCTACCGGCACGATTACAACAATGGCCCTTTATCCCGACCCTAATTATCCCAACGCGGGATACCTTGTTTGGAATCAGACATCAACTAATGACCAGACCTCCCAGGTAAGTTCAACCAATGATTACAGGTGCCAAACAAGAAGCCTGTCATTTTATGCTCAGGGAGGTGTTGCTATGCCTATAGATAACCGTACCCACTTTACCGCTTCTGTTTTCTATACAAGGGCATTGGGTGATATTAATGATTCTGAAAAAGGGACTAATTATGTAAATTACCTTGGGCAGAGCCAATCTTATAAACCCTCAACAACAACAGCGTTTGGTGCTAGGTTGGGAATAATGCTTTTATTTGGAGAGTAACAATTCATCTGACAAGATTTTCAACGAATAAGTTTATTCCAAATGAATATCCACGCCTCTGAGTTAGTCAGGCTTTTGAAGTGGAATTGATTCGCCTCCTACATCGCAAAGAAATTTACCGTTATTGTCCAAAGCTTAAATTTTACCCCTCAGTGAGTAGTAGTTCATGAATTCCTTGAGTCTAGCAAAACCTTCGAAAAAGTTCGATAATTCTGACCATTCGTCTACAAAGAAAGCCCGACATTAGTCGGGCTTTTCTGTTTTATTTTCAAACG
>PLYR01000145.1:111499-114412 GCA_003153435.1 Bacteroidota bacterium | reverse complement strand
CTGATGGCATTCTCCTCCATTTTTCGTATTGCCTTTTCGAATTCTGGACGTATTCCCATTGTTGTAAATGAGGGTACCATTGAATGGGCGGTTGCCCGAAGCTGTTCCCAGTTTTCGGTATCAATGGATTCTTTCATCCGATCGATCAGTTTGGGGGTTTCTTTAAGATAAACTGTAATGATCTCCCTGATCGCGACAGCGTTATTTTTTGTTGCCAGCTTTAAATAATCCAAATTGGTACTTTTTTCCGGGGAACTATTCTTGACGCTCTCCTCTTTTACAGGTGCCATTTTTCCATTGATTGGCTTATTCAACTGTTTGAGGATTTTGCGATATAATAATTTGTCATCGACAGGCTTCGAGATGTAATCATTCATGCCCACAGCTTTGCATTTTTCAACATCAACGGTAGTGACGTCTGCTGTAAGAGCGATAATCGGGGTGGAGGATTTCATTTTTTCACGAATGTACTCCGTAGCAACAAAGCCATTCATTTCAGGCATTTGTAAATCCATCAAGATAACATCAAACGCTCTTTTCTGCAATTTGTCTATTGCAATTTTTCCATTCTCAGCTATTTCAGATTCAAATCCAAATTCGTCAAGGATCGTTTTCATTAATAGCTGATTTAATTCTACATCTTCGACTACCAATATTTTACTACCCATAGCTTCTGTTTTTTTATCAACTCCTAGATCTGTTTCGTTTTCTGCTCTTTCGTCAGTTTTCTTAAAGCTCAGAGCAAAACTAAAGATCGACCCTTTGCCTACCTCACTTTTTACAGTAACTGTTCCACCTTGAGCAGTGACGAGTTGTTTCACAATGGCCAGCCCTAAGCCTGTCCCACCGAATAGCCTGGCCGTTTCGCTTGATGCCTGCTGAAAATCTTCGAAAATATGTTCAAGTTTACTATTTGGAATGCCAATCCCTGTATCTGAAACATCAAATCCAATCGAAACATTTTCAGCATCTTGTTTCAACAACTTAACATTCATTGTTATTTTCCCCTCCGATGTAAATTTAATTGCATTGCTAACCAGATTCAGGATGATCTGATTCAAACGCACCGGGTCGCCAGCTATAACTTCTGGGATAGATTCATCAAAGCTTGAAGTCAACTCTAAGTTCTTTTCTTCAATTTTCGTTTCAAATAAATGAAGCATTGCCGAAACCGAAGCGGATAGCTTAAACGGGATATGACTAAAAGTCATCTTTCCAGAGTCCACCTTTGCAAGATCAAGGATGTCGTTTATCAATACAATCAAAGCATCACCGGATGTTTTGATAGCAGATAAATACTCTTTCTGCTTTGTATCTAATTCTGTTCGTGCTATTACCTTGGTAAACCCGATGATTGCATTCATAGGCGTTCTGATCTCATGGCTCATGTTAGCCAAAAACTGTTGCTTTGACTTAACTGCTCGTACTGCAACTTGCCTTTCTTTTTCCGCAATCTCTTTAGCTTCCTGTAACTCTTTTTCAAATTTCTTCTGTGCTGTAACATCGCGCGCAACAATTACAACACCCAGCACATTCCCTTTGTCATCTTTATACACTGATCCATTAAATAAAACCTCCGTTAGCTTTCCCTCTCTATGCTTGAGCGTAAGCGGATAGTCTATAACAAACCCTTTCTCAAAGACCTCCTGGTAGACTTCGCGTGCTTTTTGCTGTTCAGTGAAATAGTCAAAGAAATGAGTGTCTTTTATTTTTTCGCGAGTCATTCCTGTAATATCTACTGTGGCTTGATTCATATCTGTAATCATACCCTCAGCATTTATTGTAACGAGCGGATCCAGACTTGCCTCAATCAGGCTTCGGGAATATTTGGAGAGCAATTTCTCCCGGGCTACAATGACAACACCCATTACTTTGCCTGTTTCATCTCTGTAAATGGAACCATTGCAAAGCATTTCAATAAATTTACCGGCTTTAGTGCAAATTGTAAGTGGAGAATCGCTTATTGATCCTTCATCCAATATTTCTTCATATACCTCGCGAGCTCTTCGAGGGTTTCTAAAATAATCACTGAAAGAAGTATCAATAAGTTGCCCGCGAGTCAGCCCTGTGATGGAAACCAATGCCTCATTCATGTCTGTGATCTTTCCATCCAGGCCAATGGTAATTAATGGGTCAAGACTAGCCTCTATCAGGCTCCGGACATATTGCGATTGTTTCTGAAGCTGAGTATTCAGCGATTTCAAGTGCTCCTCCTGAACCAATAGCTCTTGTGTCTTCCTATACAGATCAACAAAAGTTGCAACCTTGGCTTTCAATATTTCAGGCGAAAGGGGTTTAATCATATAATCAAGAGCGCCTGCTCTATATCCTTTGAAAATAGATTCATTGGAGTTCATATTGGCAGTTAAGAAAACAATCGGGACATGTTTAAGTTTTTCACTTTGTCGGATTAGTTCTGCAGTCTCAAAGCCATCCATCATGGGCATTTGCACGTCCATTAGAATGATAGCAAAACCTTGGTCCCTTAACAGAATTTTTAGTGCCTCCCTGCCCGAATTTGCTTTCACGCATAAATATTCCCCTGTAGACAGGATTACTTCCAGGGCAAGTAAATTCTCTACTCTGTCATCAACCAAGAGAATCTTTATTTCGCTGCTTCCTTCCTTTCTCATAAGAATCTGAATTGAGGTTTTTTCCTTTTCTTCCTGAGCTTCAATACCTGCCATCTTTATCTCATTTAAGCCAGACCCGCATGAGTGATGACAATTGGGCCACATTCACAGGCTTCGTGATATAATCAGAGGCGCCAGATTCAATGCATTTTTGTCTGTCACCTTTCATGGCCTTTGCAGTCACGGCAATAATTGTTAAGTCCTTGTTTTTAATGACTTGACGAATCCTTTTCATTGTTTCATATCCATCCATTTCTGGCATCATGATATCCATTAACAC